>NZ_FNLL01000021.1:0-28001 GCF_900105645.1 Desulfobacula phenolica
TGAAATAATCGAGGAGTTGGTCTGTGGTCAGGTTCTCGACCCGGCAGTCGAAATAGTTGCCGATTCGCCTGATCGCCCGTGAGTAGGCCTCGATGGTCTTGGGTTGCAGGCCTGCCAGTTTCAAGTACTGAAGATGCTTGCGGTAATACTCGTTGAATTGTGGATCATTGGGCATGCTGGTGTCCATTGTAAACCTCCTTTTTGAAGTAACTGGTCAATGGCCGATGCGTTGGCATCGCCTTTTCCGGTATATTACTATAAGAAGGCAAAGTTACAATGTGTTGATTTTTAAAAGAGGGGAGCTTGCTGTCTCCGCGTAGCGGCTTCGTCCAACAAGCCAAATTAACTCGGACAAATAAAGGTGCGCCGCTTCGCTTTGTGCCTTGATTTTCCGGTTATTTGTGACGTTAATTTAGAGGATTGTTTATGAATAAAAAGGTCGTTGATTATTACACGGAAATATTTAGTGAAAATGAACGTCATGAAGATGGTTTTGGTCAAATTCAACGACAGCGTACACTTAATATTTTTAAACAATACCTTCAGGGTAACCCTCTCAAAATAATTGATATTGGTGGAGCAACTGGTGCCTATTCGTTTGATTTAGCAAGAGCTGGTCATAATGTACATCTATTAGACATAGTGCCCGCTCATATAGAAAAGGCTGAAAGAATCGGTTTGGATAAAGGAATTCTCCTTGATGGTTACCATGTTGGTGACGCTAAGGATTTAGAATTTGAAGATAACTCATTTGACGCTGTGATCTTGCATGGTCCGCTATATCACATCACAGGCTTAGTTGAGAGAAAGAAAGTCCTCAATGAAGCTCTTCGGATTTTAAAATCCAATGGGGTTCTGTTTGGTTTTGCAATTAATCGCTATGCGGGTGTTTTCTACGGTATTCATAGTGAGCTTATTCTGGATGACACCTATTTTGAAATGGTTAAAACAGAAGTAGAAACAGGTTTTAGAACTCGTAATCCAACTTGGCATTTTCATTTGCCTGAAGAATTAGAAGCAGAAATAACGTCGTCAGGTTTCAAAATAGAGGCAACGAAAGGCGTAGTTAGCCCTGTTTGGATGCTTCCTGATATTGAGTCGAAAATAGCTGATGCTGAAATGCATGAAAAAATACTTAGGGTTTGCGAGCTTCTTGAGAATGAGCCTAAGATTGGACAGGACTTTGTGTGCATCGGCCGAAAACAATAGTCAGCTTCCATAACAATAAAATTCAGTAGACGCAAAAAAGCAGCGCCGCTGATTTAAGCGAACCGCGCGGCGGTGGATGTCAAGCAAGATGTCGCCTTTTTATAAAACACTTTGTTAATATTCCCGCAAAATCCCCTCATGACCTCCGACGGATAATTTGAGGATCCATTCTCGCCCATGAGGGATTTTTTGCTAATGCTATACCCATTTCTGACATCTATGCAGCCCTCTTTGCCGTATCAGTATATAGGTAAAAGAACCTGCCCCTTACTGTTGACGGCAAATACGTTATGTCCCAGCTCCACAACTGGTTCGGGGCATTTGCAATCAATGGATCAGGACTGTGCCTTTTTGCGGGAAGACTGGATTGACGGTGTTTATTCATTTTTAAGTCCCTAAGAATTCTGTACATGGTTGATTCAGAACCCAGATAAATTCCCTGGTCAGCAAGTCTTGGTACGATCTGATTTGGATTGGACTCAGCAAATTCAGGCGACTCTAATACATTGGCTATCCGGGTCTTTTCATCATCAGACAATTTATTGCCAGGGGTGGCTCGGGAGCCTTTTCGGCTGTCCAGTCTTTGGGGCGTTTTTCTTTTGATTTCAATTTTATGCTTCCGTTTTGTTTGTATTCTCTTAATCATTTACCGATTGTAGACCGGCCAACACCTAATTCTTTTGCAATTTCATGGTGGGGTTTGTTTCCCTGTAACACCTTTTTTAACACAGCTTCTTTTAATTGAATAGAATATCCCATATTTATCACCTCAATGCCCCAAATTTAATTTTTAATTGAGGCGACATCTATCCTGACACAGGGGGGGATTTGGTCGTTTAAAAAAAGGAACTTTAAGTTTTGACCCAGCACTTTCAACCCCAGGACCTTAATTTCTGGGTCTCTGGTGAAAATTGAATTTACAGAAACGATTTTACACTAGCAGTTAGTCCTTTTTATGGACATGTACAACTAAGATATAACGACACGAAACAAGAGAATTGGGATGTAAAACTTTTCACCGGCTCCGGGTTGAAGCCGCAAAACGAATCATGGAAACTCAGAACTGCGGCTTTGATGAAATCGCCTGTAGGGTCGGATATGAGAACAGCGGCCATTTTCGAAAAGTGTTCACCGAACTGTGCCACATCAGCCCCAAAAAATATCGCACCAAGTGGGGCAAGGTGACCTTTCCGGTTGACCCTGAAAAAATGATTACAGATCCTTTTTTGGGGTGATTTTTATTTTAATCATATTTATTTACCACATTAAAAGGTTTAATCCATTAACAGGGATCTTAAAGACTTGAATTCCAGGTTTCCATAATCACAAGCAATATAAACAGCATTGTAAGCCAGTAAAAAATGATGATCAGGAATGAGGATTTGCTTTTTTTCTTTTGCTTTGCGGCCTGTGTTTCCTCACACATTTTCGTTGTTTGCATTTTCACATCCCTTTCTTGCTGATAAAAAAGGCAATTGTTTAATTTTTCCGCTGATTTTTCGAGAAACAGAAGCAACCTTATTCAAGAATGTTCCTACCGGGCAGAATGCGACACACCAAAAACGCCGGACAAAGAAACTGGCCACAAGTATTATAAACAGCAAATACCACTGATAGCTTGATCCATTCAATCCGAATATCGTCCCGAACGGTTCAAAGCTTGATACAGACGGATTCATGGACAGGAACGCCAAAAAGAAAACGGCAAAGAGGATCACATCTTTAATTTTGCGGATCCATTTCGCCTTTTTTCCCAAAGAAATGTTTATCCCGCTGATCTTATGGGTTATTTCCTGCACCCCGCAGAATGGACAGACATGAGAGCAGTATCTGTTTTTGCCCGTGAACAACGCCGTTCCGATAGCCCCCGCAAGCACAATATACCAGATAAAATTTTCGCAGGGAGAAGGAAAATAACCCAAAAACAGGGCGCCGACATTTCCCATGGATAAGGACCTGTTCAGCCAGAACCCAAGTATTGCCATACTCAGAACCAAAAAAGCAAAACGGTACTTTGAAAACCTTTTATACCCTGGCAGAAATAAAGATAACACAAACAATAAGGTGACCAAAATCTCTTTGAGCCCGATATGTAATTTTATTTTTGATTTTTGGGGTGGCCGGTTAAACTCCTTTAAAATAACCGTGTGGGCAACATTCTGGACACTTGATGCGATGGCCCGGGTCGAGAGGGTTGCCCCGGACACGCCGTCAATGTCACAATTCAGGGTCAATGCATCAGAAGCCTGTTTTTTGGCAAATTGACGAAAAAATCCGGCCTGAGTGATTTTGGTTATATACGAAGCGGTTTCCTTGTGGTCCAAAATAAGGATATCTTTAATGGTTCCGTCTACTGAAATGACGGTTCCAACGATCAAAGGCCCGCCGTAACCGATCTTGCTGCTCAGGCCAAGATAGGCAATCAGAGTACCATCTTCTCCAATTGCCTTGGCCGTATGATCGTTTATCGGCTCATAGCGAACCGCTTCCTTGTTCATTTTTTGATAATATTCATGTACGAGGCAGGGATCCATCTGGTTGGCAATTCGGCCATACACGAAAGCGGTCAAAAGCAAACCCAATGTTAAAAACGGCAGAAATCTCTTCATTCGTAAATTTGACCTTTCCCAATCCCGATATATTAAACCCATTGGAAAGAAGCAAGCGACACGCACTTTTTACTCGCCGCTTGCTTTTCCCGCCTTTTTAATACATCCTGTAATCCGTGCCATCCATATACCCAAGCCACCATTTATATTCACTGGCAAACTCCGTACCGTATCCACAAATATCGTCCATTTCCCTTATCACACGATTGGTTGAATCGGATTTCAATGAACCCAGGTAGGATCCCAACCTGTGGTACCAGCTATCCTCCTTGCTTGCCCATGGACAGACTTTCAAGCAACGCCCGCAACCGTAACCCTCCGGATTGGTGCGTCTGAACAAGGTGCATTTATCGTAATCAAGCTTCCATTTATAGTAGCCGTTATAGAGTACCTTATCATCATCCTTGGTAATGGCACCGGAAGGACATTCTTCGGCACATTTTTTACACACCCGGCAAAAATCCTGTACGCCGAAATCAATGGGGCGGTCAGGCATCAGCGGCATATCCGTCGTAACGACCACATCCTTGTGCCTGAAACCCAGATAGGGGTGCAGGACACAGTCACCCACACGGCACAATTCGCCCATACCCGAAGCAATGGCAACCGGCGGAACGGTAAGTTGATAATTCATCACATTGTGCGCACGGGCACTATAACCCAGGTTACGAATGTATTTGGCAATGGTGACAGCAGCCACTGCACCCATCAGGTACGCCCTTCTTGAGCCGAATGTTCCCCCATCGTAACCGTTTGAACCCATTGTCCCGGCCTTGAAACCCTGGTCAAACAACAGCGTAATGGCAAGCGGATGCGAATTCTCCACAGGTTTTTCAAACCGGATTCCCTTGCTTAACTGTCCCAAAGACGGTCCATTATGGGAAAAGAGCGCAAAGGTGGGCATTACCCCGATACCGACGTCAGCCGCACCTAAAAAGAAGCCCAAATCCTTCATATGGCGGGACATCTCTTCAGGACCGGGAATCGGGAACTTCTTGGGATTGGGTTTGCCGTCAATAATTTTTTCCGAGCCGTAGGGGAAAGTGGCAAAACGGATTGCATCTCCTATGGGAGAGACATGTTTTTTCCCCGTGGCTTTCACCAGTTTCTTAGGATCGCCGTAAAATCCGGCATTATATTTATGAAAACCGCCGGCCATTTCACTGACACGCTTAATCTTGCCTGCAATTTTGGTTGTCCCCAGATAACCACTGGAAATGTCCACCTGCTTGGGATTGTTTATGTCGAAACTGCCGCCGGGATAATCAAGATACCGCACCTTTGCGCCCTGCCAGCCATCCGGGCGATAAACCAGCTTTTCGGAAAGAATTTTTTCCTCTTTCTTGTCATTATTAATCGCAAAAGCGGCCGTGCCACCGACAGCAGCAAGGCCCATGCTGGAAATTGCCGCGCCGCCGATTTTTAAGAAGTTTCTGCGGTCAACAGACTTTTCTTGCTGATTTTCCATATTTTTTTTATCATCCGACATTATACAGCCTCCTTATATCCAGTCTTAACCGTTTTTTTACCGATCAACCCTGTGACTCTGACAATGACAAAGGCTGAAATAATAGCAATAATACCAAAAAAGGTCATGCCAACTGCCGCTGCCTTGTGATGATGGCCCATATAGTTTGAGTATACAAAGGATACCCCCATAACAACCCATGCATACCAACCAAGACCCAACAGCCATTCATACCATTTCGTTGAATTCTTATACAGAAAAGCCACAACGAGTACACATAATGCCCCTGCCAAAAAGATTAAAAAACCGCTCATTTAATACGCCTCCTTTTCCATCTTGTTTTCTGTTAAAAGATCTCAACCAACCCCATTTATTCTGCCCCTGATACCGGCAAAATAGCCTGCATCAGGGACAGGACTTACCGGAAGCAATGTCCGGTTAGAACGTGTAGGTCAGCTGGGACCGGGTGTCTGAATAGTCGTTCTGGCTGTTGGCCCAGTCTCCGTCCACAATGGCATGACGGATCCTGAGCGTCCACCCGTCAAGGCAGCCCTGCATGGCGTAATTGAGTTCCAGGTCAAGCTCTGTCATGTCTTCTGCAGCATTCTTCTGCCCTTTGTCAGGGGTGTCGAAAATCCCGTATTCCGCGATCAGGCGCAGGCCTTTCAACCGGTCGAAAAACCGTGACAGATCCTGTTCCGCCCTGAAGGACCAGGCAACTTCTTCGGCCCTGACATTGTTGACCTTCTGAAGCGCAATGTTTTTCACTGCAGTCCTGGCCCCCATCAGATCATGGTCCCCGATCGTAGAGTAGTTGACCAATAATTTCAAACCCTTGTATGCTGTGCCCACCTGACCGCCGATCATATGGGTGTCAAATCCCTGGCCGCCCGTTCCCAGGGCATCCCCTGCATCGCTCTGAAAAACGGTGCGCCCCCGGCCCCAGAGCGTCAGGTCCTTGCTGACCTTGTGCCGGTAATCGGCGCTCAGCCAGGTGTTGCTGAAAATGTCGTGGAAAAGGTGGTACGCACCGATCAGGCGCCATCCCTTGAATCCGGCATATTTGAACTGAAGATAACTGCAGCCGCTGTTCTGATCATCCGGAACCCCTTTGTAGCTGTCCGAGATCCAAACAAAATCATCCGCCGCCGTATCCTTGAACCGGAGCATGTGACCGGCCTCGATCTCCAGGTTTTCGATCTCCTTGCTCAGGATGCTGAGACCCTCATGGGTGACGGGGATGAGCCGCTTGTCCCAGTGGGTGAGCCACATGGTCTTCAGTTCCTGGGCACCGACTTTGATCTTTGTCTTGGAAATGTCGTATGCGATGAAATACTCTCCCAGAACAGTGACATTGTCTGCATTGCCGCTGCTGTCTTTCGGGACCAGACCGCCATAGACCTCGTCATCGTCATCATTCAGCCCCAGGGGCTGGGCCGTGTAAAAACCGGCGCCAAAACTGATTCCCTTGAAAGGCGCTGTCCGGGCGTGCAGCATGCCACCGGTGGCAAAGGTTTTTTTATCCTTCAGGTCGTCCCGGTCATAATCCTGGGAAAAATAAAAGGTCCGGAACTCTCCGAACACATTTCCCTTGGTGAACATCTCGCTGAATTTTTCCGCTTTCGGCGCCGGCGGCGCCCCACCCGGCTTTGACTTGGCTATCACAGTCAAAGGGCAACAGAAAAAGAGTACCATCAACATGCAGATCAGTTTTCCTATGTACTTTTGCAGATTCATTTTTTTTTCCTTTCATTCAATCAAACGGCAATTCAGATCCGCGCCCTGCCGCACATCACGGATCGATTATTATGCAAACCATAAAATATTGATTAAACGAAGGACACCCACTTGTCATCACCCAAGAAGGTGAGATTGAACAATTTTCACAGGATCTTGCTCACCCGAAAGGGTGAGGTGTCTGGGAGGGGGACAAAAATAAGAACAGGCGGGTCAGGGGATGAGCCCGATCTGACGGGCACGAGCCACGGCCTGGGTTCGGCTGTTGACCAGAAGCTTGTCAAAGATGTTTTTGATATGGGTCTTGACGGTATTGACGGAGATGGAAAGGGTATCCGAAATTACCGGGTTGCTCTGCCCCGACGCCAGAAGCAGCAGGATTTCCATCTCGCGTTCGGTCAACGGCTCGGTCATCGGCTCGGCCGGGATGGACAGGAAGGAACCATGCCCCATTTCATCTTCAATGGTTTTGATCAGATGAAGGACATACTCGGCTGAAACAGTTGGCTGCCATTGGCGGGAGGCTTTCTGGCGGACAGTATGAAGCAGGGAGAGGATCGAGTTTCCGCAGTCGGCAAAAAACCGGATATACCCTGCCGCATGCCCCATGAGCAGGGCCGCCTCCATGGCAGAGACCGCCCTGTCCTTTTCTCCCACACGGTCAAGGGCCCGGGCCAGAAGTATCCGGGCTTCCAGGAGCCTGGGGATCTTGCCGGTCTCCCTGATCCGGGGCATCACCTGATTCAGGCAGCAGATGGCGGTTTTGTCATCATGACCCTCGATCAGGTTGCGGATAAAAGGAATGCAGATGCAGGTGCAGAACCCGTTGCACCCCTTGCAATTGATATCCTTTTTGGGTTCCATGACCGCAGCCGGTATCCCGGCACGGCTCAACTGGCGCATTCGTATCATCAGAAAGGATTCCGCACGCTTGAACTGATGCTCATAGCAGTGAAGGTGACCGGTATGGACCTGATTCCTGGTTGACTTGAGAAGATTGCTGGCCTTCTCGATGTTGTTTTTCGCCGTATTGATCAGTGTCAAAAGAATGTTGCCGTATATCAGAAGACGGGAGTTCATCTCTTTTTCTGCCATCTTGAAAGCAATTTTTACCTCTTTTTCAGACGCTTCCAGACGGTTCGTCTGGTAATGGATCTGTGCCAGCCGCATATGAAGCTCGGCCAAAACAAAACAATCGCTTTCGCAAACGACCTGCTCTTTGTCCAGTGCCCTTGTGCAGGTATCGATGCAGGTGTCAGGATGCCCCTTGTAAAACTGCACCGAGGCCATGCCGACCATTGCCGAAAGCAGGGCAAAGGCATCGTCTTTTTCTCTGCCCTGTTTCAGGACCGTGGTGTAAGCGTTTTCAGCATTGTCGATATTGCCGTACCGCAATTCCAGATCCCCCATCAAAACAATGGAGATCAGCTTCCAGGAGCCAAAGGAGGGTTTTTCAATAATCTTTTCCAGAACCCTCTTGGCTTCCGCCGGATCCCCCTTCAGGCTGAAAAATGCCGCCACAACCGTATGATAGAGCTTGTACAGCCGCGCATTGTCCTGAAGGATCTGGTTCTTTTCAACATAGGTCTCCAGATAGCTGAGCCGGTTCTGGACCTGGGGCAGATCCCCCAGTTGAATGAAGATCACGGCCTCAAAAAGATTAAGCAGGGCATTGGCGTGGACAAAATCGGCAGGAATGGCCGAAAGCCATGACTTGACCGAAAAAAAATCCCCTTTCTTAAAAAGGACCTCCCCATGGTCTTCAATAAGAAAACAGGCCCTGTCGTAATCCTTGCTGAAGATGGCATGCCAGATGGCCTGGGAAAAAAAACCGTGACGCTCGTACCAGAGGCTCGCTTTTGAGTGGCCTTCCAGAAGCATTTCCGGGTACTGACGCCGGACCTTCTTTTCCAGAAGCGCCTTGAAAAAATTCTGATACCGGAACCATGTGCGGTCATGATCCAGGGGAATGACAAACAGGTTCTTTTTTTCCAGATCATCCAGAAACTCCTGACATCTTTTACAGCCTGTCACCGCCTCGCACAGACCCGATGTCATCTTTTCCAGCAGGCAGGTTTTCAACAAAAACTCTATCCGCTCGGAAGGCTGCTGGTCCAGCATTTCCTGGACCAGAGACGCTGCTGCCGAGGGATCGTCGCTGAAATAAGATTTTTCATCCTCCTTCCGGTTCTGCCCGGAGGATGCGGAGAGTGCCAGTAGCTTGAGCCCGGCGATCCATCCTTCTGTCCGTCCCATCAGCCTGTCGACCTCAGGCGCCGCCAGATCCAGCCCTATGGTGTGTGTCAGGAACTGTTCCGCCTCTATCCGGCAAAAATTTAGCTGGGCCTGATCCAGCCTGAGAAGCCGGTTCTGAATCACCCATTTCCCGCAGGAAATGGGAAAGCTTTCCCGTGATGCAATGACAAAAACAAAATTGTCAGGCAGATAATCCAGCAGAAAGGCCAATGCCTCATGGATATCGGGCTGTGTAATGTGATGATAGCCGTCCAGAACCACCACCACCTCTCCCGGAAACACCATGGCGGTATTGACCAGGTGGGTCATGAGGGTTTTCACCGGCACAGGCCCGGGCGTATTGAGCGCATTGTAAATCAAGGAAAAATCCATCTTTGTGGCCCAGCTCACCGAAGTCACCAGATAATGCAGAAACCTGGAAATTTCATCATCCGCCTCACCGATGGAGAGCCATGCTGCACTGCGTCCGCTGTGCTGCAGCCATTCGCACAGAAGCGTGGTCTTTCCCGTCCCGGCCGGTGCCGTCAGAAGGATCAGCCTGGCACCACTATTGATGCCCCTTTCCAACTGTTCCAGCAGTTGGGGCCTCAATACCCTGTCGGTTCTCAACTTAGGGGGATAGAGCTTGGTGTGAATCAGCAGCAAATTTTCAAAATTCATCCGGTCCACCTCCCTACTGTGGCAACTATAGCAATGGCAGCAAAAAACCTTTGGGATATAGCACTATCCCCATGGAATGGCAAGAATAGACACAACTGTTGAATTTATCCTTATGTCTGCCCTTGTTCAAAAAACCGGAATGGGATATTCTCGGTCTCCATGGACATTATTTTTTCATCCCTTGAGTTTACGGCCGACCTGGTCCTTAGGATCGGATCCATCATGCTTGTCAGCCTTTTGGGAATCGAACTGTCCATCCAAATGGGCCACTTGAAATACCTGACAGCCATCACAAAGCCGGTTGCGCGACTCACCCGGCTCCCATCGGAAAGCGCCATCAGCTTTTTGGCAGCCATTGGTTCCACTGTGGCGGCCCATACCATGACAGCGCAGTTTTATGCCGACGGCCGCGTGACCAGCAGGGTGCTGCTGGCCACCGGGGTTTTGAACACTGTACCGGTTCACTTCAGAAAACCACTGGCCTTCTATCTCCCGGTCATCATCCCGCTGTTCGATCTTCGTCTCTGCCTTGTGTACATGTTTGCATTCTGGTTGACCGGCCTTCTCAAGCTTTCTTTTGCCGCCGCCATGGGAAGGGGCATTGCGCCCGGGACCATACCCGGGGACGGGGAAGAGGATCAGATCGAAAGAATCGAGCATCCTGAACAGCCCCGAAAAACCATTGGGCAGATGATCAAATCAGCCTGGCTTGCCAGGAAAAAGATGTTCATCCGAATGGTAACCCTGCTTGCCGGAATGACCTTTTTTTTTCAGGTACTTCTCCAGTCCGGCATGCTGGACTGGTTTGAATCGGTCATCTGGCCGCTGGCCTTAATTGTCGACCTGCCGGCCACTGTCGTGGCACCGATATCGGCCTATATTTTCAGCCCTGTCATGGGAATCACGTTGCTGTTCAGTCTGATGGATCAGGCCGGTATCACCGAATACCAGGCGATGATCGCCCTTTTGGTGGGCGGGCTTGTGACCATACCTGTAACGCGGTTCTGGCGCACCCTTCCCCGCTATATCGCCATTTACGGGCTCAAGTTCGGCAGCGCCCTGTGCGGAATCAATGCCGGGATCGCCCTGATATCCTGGAGCCTCACCCTTGCCGGTGTGATCCTGTGCTGCAGCCATTAGCAGACATGCCCCCCCCCCATTTATCTCTCCCTTTAAACGATGTTGGGATAAATGGAACCGGGTTGACGAAGATACCTTGCATCAAATCACCTTGAAATTCTTTGAACGGCTATGGCAAATTGAATCTCCAGCTTCAGATTGTCTTTTATTCGACACCACCAATTATTACACATTTATGGCAAGCCACACTGAATCAGAAATAGCCTGCCGGGGTAAAAACAAGGAAGGTCGGCATCATCTCAGGCAAATAGGTCTTGGCCTTTTAGTTGCCAAAGGCACAAAGCTTCCACTGTATTATTCAGTCTGTCCCGGCAACATCCATGACAGCAGGCATTTTGAGACCATCATGGACGAAATGTTTGGCGTTGTGTGCGGACTGAATAAAACCAAGGAACGACTTACCGTTGTAATTGACAAAGGCATGAATTCTGAAGGCAACTACACCTGGATTGATGAACATTCCAGGGTCCATTTTATTACCACATATTCCACATACTTTGCCCAGGACCTTGCTGTTATCCCACTGGATCGTTTTGAGGTGGCTGACACCACCGGCAACAAACAACTGATAGAGAAAGATTGTTATGATGAATGCCAACTGGCCTATCGCTCAAAGGGTGAGTACTGGGGTAAAGAACGTACAGTAATTGTCACGTATAGCCCCAAAACCGCCCGAAAAAAATCCTATACCTTTGATAGCAAGCTCGAAACCATCCGCCAAGAGCTGCTTAAAATGAGGACTAAAGTCAAGGAAGAAGCCCCTCATTGGAAAAATTCAGATGATATAATGAACCGATACCTACGCTTATGCCAAAGGCTTCACATTTCATCCAACCTTTTTTCTCTGAATTTCAAACAGTCAGAAAAGGGGCTGAGCATGAGCTTTCGGAAAAATCCATATCAGGTCAAACAAAAAAAGCTGATGTTTGGTAAAAACATCTTGAGACACCAAGTAAGACCCAGGCCGAAGTCCTATCGGCTTTTGGCCGCCGGATTGATGAGGGTAGGGTCTTACAGGTCATGGATTAATAAAGCCCCGCTAATTAAGACGATGGGCGTCATACGTCGTCTTATCCACGAAACTCCTGTAAAACATGTAATAATGGATTTAGCCAAATCCCCCTTTTTCACTTGCTTTTAAAAAATGTCATCCAAAGGAACGATCATGGAATTGTTAGTTCTCTTATTTTGAACCACAAATATAGTTCAGATAAAGAAGGGAAAATAAAATTAATGAATATTGAACCTATTGTTGATTTTGCAAGCTTGGCGATTGCATTTCATAATAAACCCGTATTTAAAGAACTTGTTGATAAGAGTAATCAGCAAATTTGTTTTAAGCTACATCCTTATTCTTCTGTATTTAATGCAATGTTTCAAAATTGCGGAAAAAAGTGCTAATTCTAAGTAAAACAAGAAATATGCTGACGGACAAGCCGCAGATGTTCATGTTAAAAACTGAATTTATTTTTGATGATGTCCTAAATAAAAGATTGACTTATCCCTGAGAATTTTATCATAAAATTAGAATTATGAGCGAATACCAATATTATGAATTTATGGCCATTGATCGTCCTCTGACTCTTGAGGAGACGAAGGCTTTACGTGCCCTTTCAACACGTGCCCAAATCACGCCCGTCAGTTTTATCAACGAGTACAATTGGGGTGATTTCAAAGGAGATCCAGACAAGCTGATGCAGCGGTACTTTGATGCTCATGTCTATGTGGCGAACTGGATGACTGCCATTTTTATGGTACGCGTGCCGATTGAAACACTATCAAGAAAGATTGCCAAGGCCATGGAAATTAACTATATACTCGATTTCAAGGCCACTAAAACCCACTGGATTATTACGTGGCGCCTTGAGGAATCTGAAAACTATGACCGTTTTGGAATGGAAGATGGCCGAGGCTGGATGGCGCGCCTGGCTCCGTTGAGAGATGAATTGTTGCGGGGGGATATCCGAAGCCTTTACATCGGTTGGCTGGCATCTGTGACTGGGGAAATGATAGACGATCATAAAAAGGAACCTTTATCCGTAAGTGGATTGGGAAGCTTGACATCATCCCAGCAGGCATTGTCTGAATTTTTAGAGGTGGACCCTGATTTGTTGAAAGGTGCGGGTATTAACAGCCCCGCAGTCCAAGCCGAAGAAATTTCTGAAAGTGAGGTGGAAGATTGGATCGATTGTTTACCGAAAAGTGAAGTGAATACTTTTATAAAACAGCTCCTACAGGGCAAAGGCCATCAAGCCGAAAGGAAATTGAAGAACTGGTTCGCGACATGGCGGATAAACTTGCAAGGAGATAAACCCCAAACGCCTCGACGGACATTGGGAGAACTGCTGAAAAATGCAAAGAAAGCTGAAAAAATACGCCTTGACTTGGAAAGCCTTGAGCAGATGCAGCAAGAAATCAAACGCCGCAAAGAGAGAGAGGTATATCTGAAGAACATATCCAAGGATTTTCCAAAGATTTGGAAGTCGGTTCAGCAAATCGTGAAAAGAGGATCGGGACTGGCCTACGATGAAGCCTGCCGTTCCATTTTGGATATTTCTGAAGCATACTCACTCATAGGGAATAGTAGATCTTTCAGACAGGAATTAAATAAATTCATGACCAGTCATATGCGACGTAGGGCATTGATCCAACGTCTTGCAAAAGTCGGTATCTGGGAGGAAAAATAAAGAAAGTTACAGTTAGAACCCCGTTTTTAAAAAAATTAAAAATCGATAAATCTAATGCATAAAATCAAACCTCCATTATATATGATCGGTAAGAAAGTTCACTGCTGGCGGTGCGATACAAAGATGCCGGTAATCGCACTTTTGGCCCCTCATATCGAAAATGGTTATGATGAAGTCTATACCATATCCGGTATAGAGAAAATGCCTGTTAACATCAGATCATTTATCCAAAGCAAAGTCCCGACATTCTTTTTCAGATATTCAAAAACAGTGGGGAAAAAATATTTTGCAAACACCTGTCCGCACTGCAATGTTATTTATGGTGACTTTTTTTTGCATGATGAACCTGGGGCCCCTTTCTTCCCCGCTGATGAGGAAGACGCCAAGTTGTTATATATCAAAGAGATTCCTATAAACGGACCCGTTGAAATCGAAGGTGGGGCAGTATCCGGAATGGGAGAAATAATTCTGGAACATGCAATAAGAGTTTGACTACACCATACATTTAAAACCTCACAATTATAATTTGCTCTGAACAATCAATTTCATAAACATTGACAAAAAAGCATGTCTTATGTAATTCATTTCAGATGAACCTTTATACGCCACAAAATACAAAAGTATTCTAATGACATCAAATAATTCTCAGAATAGTTTTAATATCCTTCTTGAAAAATTTGAAATGATATCTGAAGGATACAAGTCTCCAAGTCTATTGTTACCCAATGACCTTCATTTGTCAGATGGTGACAAAATTATTTTAGAACAGGCGGGAAAATATAATGTTGATGCGGTGTATGTAAGGCAATTCAATGACGGACGAAACCCTATCCCACAAATATACATATATGATTTTATCAAAAACCCCAGGAAAGATAATGAGATAACAGAACTGTATCGGAAAATTTGGAACTCCGGTCATGTTCCTCTTATTTTTTTATTTTTTAGAACAGAAATTCAAATATTAACCTGTTTAAAACAACCGGATTTCGATCCAAAAACCGGGAATCTTTCATATAGCCTGTTTGAAAAAATCCATTTGGCATCAAAAGCAAAAAAAGAGTTGGATAAATTCAAACAGTTATCTGCTAGGCGGTTTGATAATGGCTCATTTTGGACTGACTCAAAATATAAAAGCAAATTTTCATTAAAAGAGACTGCCTATATAAAGCTTTTAACTGAACTCAAAACAGCCAAACGAGATATCATTAAAAAAGAGATTCTGGATGAGAATCTTACAAAAAAGCTTCTTGTGATGTCGATTCTTGTCAAATACCTTGAAGAGAGAGAGGATAAAGACGGCAATAAAGTTTTTCCCAAAAGGTTTTTTGTCAAATTTTCAAATGGGGAGGATAATTTTTTAGATGTCCTTCGTAAAAAAGGGGGATGCCTTCGATTATTTGATGAACTGAGCAGCAAGAATAGTTTTAATGGAGAAATTTTCGCCTGGAACGGCAAAAAAGAAAGAGAGCAGTTAGCCGAAGCAGACTTAAACTCTTTTGCCGATTTTTTTGAAGGGCGGCTTGATAATGGTCAGTACACTTTTTGGCGGCTTTATTCATTCAATGATTTACCCATCGAACTCATCAGTAATATCTATGAAGAATTTTTAGATAAAAAAGCCGGAGTCGTTTACACGCCACCTTATTTGGTCAATTTGCTTATCGATGAGCTGTTGCCGTTGTCTGATTTCGAAAAAAAAGAATTTAAGGTGTTGGATCCTGCGTGTGGGTCAGGTATTTTCCTTGTGGCTGCGTACAAAAGGATGATTCAGTGGTGGAAAATCCGCAACAATTGGGCCAAACCTGATTCCCAAAACTTAGATGAACTAAAAAAAATTTTAAAAAATAATATTTTTGGTGTCGATATTCACGAAGAAGCCGTACGCTTAACGTTTTTCAGCATTAGTTTGGTGCTTTTAGATGAATTGTCACCAAAGGTTATC
The DNA here is from genome assembly GCF_900105645.1 of Desulfobacula phenolica. Classification (NCBI taxonomy): domain Bacteria; kingdom Pseudomonadati; phylum Thermodesulfobacteriota; class Desulfobacteria; order Desulfobacterales; family Desulfobacteraceae; genus Desulfobacula; species Desulfobacula phenolica. The sequence continues at coordinate 15,712 of NZ_FNLL01000021.1, forward strand.
TGGGAGAATTTAAAATTTGATAATCTCATTGGGAACAATTTCATCAGCATTGATTTTTTTGAACTAATTGAGAAAGATTTACTAAAACCGGAATTCGATCTTATTGTGGGGAATCCTCCCTTTGAATCAAAATTGACAGATACTGCAGCAAAGATTGAAAACAAAAGACGCCGGACATATCCAAAACTGCTGGATAATCAAATCGCACTGCTTTTTCTGGATCAGTCTATTACCCTGTGCAAAAAAAATGCATCTCTTTGTTTGATAATGCCGTCCGGTCACTTTTTATACAATACCAACGCGGCTGATTTCCGAACTTATTTTCTTAACAATTATCATGTTCCGCAGCTAATTGATTTTACCTTCCTTAGCCAGGTTCTTTTTGAGAGCGCAAACGTGCCGGTTACTGCTGTTTTCGCAAAAAATCAAAAGCCTGATGAAACAGACATCCTCCATGTTACGGTCCGCAGGACAAAACCGGCCAAAGAAAAGCTTTACTTTGAATTGGACCACTATGATTTTCATAAAGTGCCTTTTAAAGACGCCCTAAAAAGCAGGCTTGTCTGGAAAGCCAACTTGCTGGGAGGCGGCAGGTTAAGACAGCTTTTGGACAGGCTGGAACCCATCCGAAATTTTGGTACGTTTCTATCTGAAAAAGAGCAGAATGAAGGATGGAAAATCGCAGAGGGATTTATAGTTGGAAATGAAGATAAAATTGATACCCTTGTCAGATTGAAAGAAAAAGTTCCAGAATTAACTGATGATGAAAACCTGAAGTTGCAGGAACTTGAAAAAAAATTTCAACCAGCCGAATACCTTACCGGGAAAAAAACACTGCCCACGGATGCATTCACAGAAGATGGCATCAATGATAGTGAAATTTACAAACTTGAAAACAAATATTTTTATCGGAGCAGCAAAAAGAATAAAGAAATTTTTCAAGCCCCTCACCTTCTGATAAAGGAAGGCGTATCAGAAAGTTCCATTCCAGTAATATTTCGGGAAGACGATCTTTCTTTCAGGCATGAAATAATTGGTATCCATGCTCCGAATCAAGCCGATGCGCTCAAAAGAATAGAAAAACGATTCAAGAATAACAGAACATATCTTTTTCATGTTGCCGGATTCAGCAGCAGGTATATGATCACCAGGGCAACGGCTATTTTGAAGAATGATATTGAATGCCTGCCTTATCCTGAGGATGAAGCAGAGCTTAATATATCGGATCTCGAACGAATTCTTATGGATGATGTGCTTGATTACATGCTTGATTTCAGGAGAAAAGGCGAGAATGCGGACTCGGAAAAACCGGTAACACAGGGTCAGCTGAAACAATTTTCCAGTGTTTATTGTAAGGTTTTGAATTCTGTTTATAAAAATCTTAAGCCGTATCACTATTTTGAAACAAAATCATATATTTGCTTTCCTTTTTATTTTGATGATCCTTCATCCATTGCCCTTCAAAAAACTAAAGGGCTTGAAGATGATCTTGATGAGCTTATCAAAAATAATGTGAATTCGAATTCAAGAATCATTCGAATGCTTCGGATTTATGAAAATAATATTATTTATCTTATTAAACCTAAGCAGACGCGCTACTGGTTACGTTCGGTTGCAATTCGGGATGCTGACGAAACCTTTTCTGATTTAGTGACCCAAGGGTTTTAATAATGTTCAATGAAAAATATGAATCAGAAGTATCTGGTAGATTATCCGGACCTTATACCCCTGAGTTTGACACATCGATCAAAGAAGTGATTTTATTCATAGAAAGAAATCTCATTATTTTTTCTGAATCTATTGCTCTATCTCAAATTCAAAACGAAAAAGGCCTCACACAAACGCTTGTCGAAATTCTCAATTTAAACGCCATAAGAGGATTTTCACCCTTTTGGTTTGAAAAAGAATATATGGAAAATCCAGACAGGGGCGACAGCCCCTCGGTTGATATAGGGACACTAAAAATTGATAACAGCGGTAATGTTATCAATTCGGTCGTTCTTGGAAATAAATCTTTTTTTTCGATCGAGGCCAAAAGATTGCCCACACCAGGGAGTAATAGAGAAAAAGAATATGTAATCGGTTCAAAAAACAATGGCGGAATTGAGCGCTTCAAAACCGGGAAGCATGGATCTGCGCTAAAACACAGTGGGATGATTGGGTTTGTTCAGAAAAATGATTTTAAATACTGGAATAAAAAAATTAACGAGTGGATTGTTGAGTTGGCGCAGACAAATACCAAATCTGATATAAACTGGTATGAATCTGAGATTTTAATTCCCAAACATTTTGAAAAGACCACAGCTCAATTGATTTCGAAACACGAAAGAATGAACAACTCATACATATCTCTGTGTCATTTATGGGTATGCATATGAATCGGTATCAAACAAATCATTCCAATGAAGTTCACCAACTAATTGTAACACCATCAAAACATTTTTTCGTCACACGCAACGGCATCTTAAAACATCAAAAGAAGCCCTTTGAAATAAAACTTGAAAATTGTAAAGATTTCAAAAAAACACATATAACTCATTACATTATCAGAGATCATTTTAGCGGTTTGGTTTACTGGGAGACATGCACATCTAACGCCGCAATCCCAATTCATGAATTTCTATTTAGAGCCTGGGCTAAAAAAGAAAAACAACCTTTCTATGGAATGCCTTCCTGTATGACCATTCCTAAAAATGTCCAACTATTTTACCCTGGTTTGGTGAATTTTGTTGAAACATTGGGTATTGATTTCATAAAAGTCACCAGCGGTTTTCAAGGGGGTGTTCGCGACATTAGAACGATAGAAGATGAATTAAGATGCGCTGGATTGTTTTTGGGGAATCCTGAACAATTTCAGACTGAATTACCTTTTGAACTAATTTTGAAAAAATCTTATGAAATCTGTACCAGGCTTTCTAATAATTTTTATAGAAAACCATCAAAAAAGGAAACTTGGCTATCGGGCTTTGGTTCTGAGCAAAAAATATACATCCCCAAATCTTTAGAAATATTCAAAACTACATATCAAGGCATCGCAGAATCAGAATACTGATAGATATCAATTTGAAAGCATAAATATTCAAGAGTAAATCCTAACAAAAAAATGCTGGCGGGCGAGCCGCAGATTTTTATGTTCCAGGCGGCTGCGCCGCCTGGAACGCGGTGCTGACTTCGTCCAGCCCCTGGCCCCGGCGTCTTGCGCCGGAACCAGGAGCTGGACCGGTCACCGCACGCCGATCAATCAAACTGCGTTTGCCTGATCGGTGTGCGGCGCCAGTCAGCACCGCGTTCGCTTCCAAAACATTGACATTATAACGTCATAACGTTATAATACCAAAATAAAAAACTTGGGGGTGAGATTATGGCAAAATTATCAAAACGTTCAACCATCTATTTAGATCCAGTCCTTCATCAGGCATTACGACTAAAATCTCTTGAAACATCACGCTCTATGTCAGATATAATCAATGAAGCATTGAGAGAAGCACTTTCTGAGGATGCTGAAGATCTTTCTGTCTTTGATGAAAGAGTTGATGATCCCTTAATCAGCTATGATCAAATGGTTAAGAGGCTTAAAAAAGATGGTCGCATATAAAATTTTTTTCAAATCTTCGGTTTGGAAAGATTTTAAATCAATACCGGATAAGGATTTAACAAAAATTCTTACCTGCATTGAATCTCTCGGTGATAACCCGTGTCAATCCTGGTGTAAAAAACTAAGTGGCCAGGAAAGATATCGTTTAAGATACGGCAGATATCGCATTATCTATTCTATTCAAGATGACGAGCTTTCCATTTGGATTGTCAAAGTTGGACATCGTAAAAACGTATATAGCTAAAGCGAACCAGTGTGTGAACTGGAAGGCAAGGGTCTGCTTCTTTTTAAAGTTTGAAAAATTTTTTGAACTATGTGCTTTCAATTAACTTTTTTGGAAACCCTTGCCGCCCGTTACCCAACCGTTATAAAGGGGTATATAATGGATAAAAATAGTGTGCCACTTTCTGTGGCTGAGTGGTTTAATGAAGGTTTAAGATGTTTCAACAAACCGGACGGAATCGGTGCTGTCAGAGCATTTGAGGCAGTTATCAAGGTGAATCCTGCTTATCGTCATGAGGATGGAGACAACCCCTATTTTTATCTGGGCAAGATTTCCGAAATCGAAGGACGGGTCGACGACGCGATTATGTTTTACTCGAGCGCTTTGACACTGGACCCGTATGACGAGGAGAGCCTTATCGGCCGGGGAAGTTGTTATACGGTTAAAAAGAATCACAAAGTTGCAGTGGCCGATTTCAAAAAAGTGCTGGATATTCCACCTGAAAGCAGGAATGCACCGCTGCAGCATGTGCTGTATGCCATTGCGGAAAATTTCCGCCAGCAAAAGGATTTTCCAAATGCATTGCATTGGGGAGAAAAAGCACTTTCGGAAGACCCTGATAATTATCGACATCAGGAATTGGTGGCCGATGTCAAAAAACAGATGCGGGACGTTCCTTAGAATTCTTCTATGGGTCATATGCGGCTACTATCCTGGTCACAGCAATTTAATATTTCAAGTGGAGTAAAATAAAATGAAAGTAGAAGAAGAATGTATTCCATGTGTATTAAAGATGAGCTTAAACGGGTTACGGTCTCTTAACCTTGAGCCTTATAAGCTAAGAGAAATTTATCATGAGTTTGTTAAGTCCATAATGACGCAAAATGACATTTGGGACATTACAAGTGCAGAACTCGTTGAAAAAATATTAATAAAATTAATTGATAAAACAGGTGTGGCAGACCCTTTTATAACAATTAAAGAAAAAGCAAATTCACAATTGTTATCAATTTATGATAAATTAAAAGATCATGTTCTAAATTGTGACGACCCGATTTTGATGGCAACAAAACTTTCAATTTTTGGGAATACTATAGATATAATGTTATCTGACAATCCTGAAAATAATTTAAAAAAAGTCCTGCTGGCTTACACAAAAGAGATTCCTTTAAATACTGAAAGTTATCAAAAATTCTCATCTCAGCTTAAAAATTCAAAATCACTTTTACTAATTGCAGATAATGCAGGTGAAGCTGTTATGGATAAACTCCTGATTGAAACTTTAAAAGAAAAACACCATATGGAAATGTATTATGCAGTAAGGAATAGCCCGGCTTTAAATGATATCACATATGATGAAACTGTCGATATAGGATTCCCAGACATTGCACAGGTCATTACAAATGGGATAGCTGGTCCCCTTCCAGGAACTATGCTTTCAAGATGCTCTCAAAAATTTTTGAACGTACTTAATTCAGTAGATATGGTGATTGTTAAGGGTGGAGGCAACTTTGAAAGCCTGATAGGAGAAACAAACCTTCCTCTGAATACATTTTTTTTGTTAATGTGTAAATGCGAAGTCCATTCAAGATTCTTCAATAGCCCTGTTGGACAGGCAATTTTATGGGTCAATTAATCAAGGTTTTTTGAGTATGGATTCGCCCTTAGGTAAAGCAATGTCAGGAAAACGAGTGGAGGATGAAATCAAGATTTCTACTCCAAAGGGAGTGAAAGATTTTTATATATTGAAAATTCGTTATTTTGAAAAACAATCATCATCAATTGTTCTCCTGAAGTGCTTGGTTTTATTGAAGTCAGAGTTTGGTTTCAAGGTACTTTGATCCTCCCCCAAAAAAAACTGTAACCGAGGTTAAGCTACTTTTTAGAGAAAATATCCAACAAACGCAAATGCACCGGGCAAGCCGGTGATTTAAATGTTCCAGGCGGCTGCGCCGCGTTATCTTAATGGCCGGGCAGCACTTCAATCGCCCGGAAAAATTTTGTTTTGTATTCTTTTGGAAGAAGCTTTGTATGTTTTTTGAATATTTTTCTAAAAAAGCTGGTGTCTTCATACCCAACAAAAAAGGCGATTTCACTAAACGTTTTAGACGTTTTTTCAAGTAGGTTCTTAGCAATTTCAACCCGTAACCGCTGGAGATAAAGAAGAGGCGTATTCCCTGTTGCAGCATTAAATCTGCGTTCAAGAACTCTGCGGCTCAGTCCAAAATTTTTAGCGAGAACTCCAATATCAATTCTTTGATTGTAATTTTCTTCAAACCATATCTGTATTAATTTAATCTTAGAATCAGCATGATCTTTAGCAAACTGAAAAACAGTATAGGGTTTTTGAGAATTCCGGCCGATATCATGAAGCATTGCCTTTGAACTCTCAAGAGCAATGCTCTGACCGCAATATCTTTCAATCAGATAGATTGAAAGGTCAATGTAGGAATTACAACCCCCCGAACACAATAAATTTCCTTCATCGGTTATTATTTTTTCAGACTGCAAATTAATTTGCGGGTATCGCTTTCTGAAATCATTAGCAAATCCCCAGTGGGTCGTCGCGGTTTTTCCATTGAGCAATCCTGTTTCTGCAAGAATATATGCGCCTGCACAAATACCGGCGATAGTTGTCCCCTTTTTGTTTTGTTCTCTTAACCATTCAATTGCTTTTCCACTTGTTTCTATTGTTTTATAATCAGAAAATGAAGAGATCATAATTAAATCTGTTGATTCAATATCCTGGATGGAACCGTTTGGATATATTGCAGCCTGATGTCTGGTTTTAACTGGTTTCCCATCTTGGGTCACAATATTGATATCAAAATATGATACTTCATCATGACCGGCTATAAAATTCCATGTCACTCCGGTCTGACCAAAAGTATCCATTGTACCCATCACTGAAGACGCTAAAACATTATCCAAAGCAAGTATGGTAATTTTTATCATTGCCTAACTCCATATTGACGCAATCAACTCTTATTTGGTCGTTTTTGGCGCTTTCTCTTTTGTTTGTCAAGAGATAAATATATTTTGTGATCTGAGTATAAATTCTCCAACCCATCTATCTATGGAATTTTATACGTTAGGAATCATTTAATAGGAGAAAAAATGAAAACAACCTTAAAAGAAACTTATTATTGTGATTACGCCCATCCGGAAATTCAAAAACTGGCAAAAAAGCTGGCTGAAAAGACGAATGATCCGGTTGAGATTGCAAAAAAAACCTTTTATCATGTTCGGGACAATATTGTGACCGGATATGATCTCTACAAAGTTAAAGCATCGGACATATTAAAGAAGGGATACGGTATTTGCTGGGGCAAATCAACTCTTCTTATTGCATTGCTCAGGTGTAATCATATTCAGGCACAGTTCGTCACGATACCGGTTCACAGAAAATTTATTAAACCCCTGGTTGGAAATTTATATCATCTGGCAAATTCGCCTTATAACCATTGTATGGTTAATGCCTTTTTGAATAAACGGTGGACCATTCTGGACTCGGTTCTTGATAAAAAAACATATGAAATCTTTTTCGCTCCAGAGAACATTCCATGGGGAATAGACTGGAATGGAAAAGATGATTGCAGGTTATATACAGACAGCGTGGTTGGCGAGCCTGATATTCATGCAGATATTGATAGCGTAATCAGACAAAAGGCTGGAAATACCGAGTTTCCAGCATTCATAGCCATAGGAGTATATAGATTTTTAAATAAACGATTATGGAAAAAGACATTTTTTTCTACCTTACCCCAAATGGGGGATGTAAAACCAAAATATCACTGGTAATGAAATAAACACTAAAAAAGAAAAAGCAGAAGCCGGGCGATAGATAACAAGGAGAAATATATGGTTAACATCGGTATTGTTCAGATGAATGCAGCACCATTGAAGGTTAATGAAAACTTGATAAAGGCGGATGCGCTTATTTCTCAAGCGGTTAAGGACGGTGCGGAGCTTGTAGTATTGCCTGAAATGTTTAATGTAGGATTGTTTGTTCAAGAGCAATTGATGAAACTGGGAGAACCTCTTGATGGTCTTACCACATATTGGTTAAAAGATCAGGCTGCAAAAAACAAAGTATTTATAATCACAAGTATTTATGAGCAGTATGAAGGGGACTTTTATAATACCATGGTAATGGTTGGATATGATGGAAGTCTTCAAATATATCGCAAACGAAATCCGACCGTTCAAGAGCGGCTCGTATGGAAACGATGCGATGAACCAGGCCCTGGAATTTTCGATACTCCATTCGGGCGAATTGGCGGTGCCATCTGTTTTGATTCTTTTTTTAAGGAAACATATGAAGGCTTTAAACAAAGCGGTGTGGAACTTGTTATTATTGTTGCTTTGTGGGGGACTTTTCTTCCGGATATTAAATATCCGGATACGTTTTATTTTAACAAATTATTAAAATATCAATCTTATTTAGCCTCGGAAGTTGTACCGCAGAAGTATGCCAAAACATTAGAAGTACCTGTTGTATATGTAAATCAAAGCGGTACAATTAACATCCCCATGACTCATCCGAGATTTTACCCCATGCTTGACTGGAAAAAATCAACGTACGATTTTGTTGGTAATTCTAATATATATGAACCTTCAGGCAAAAAATTAGTTCAGGGGCTGGATTTGAAAGCTGAATTTTGCACTGTTGTACCTGTAGGAATAAATCAATCAAAAAAAAGACCTGAAGTTTCACGCGTCAATATCCCATCTGGATATATGAAAACAAAGTATTATTTTGTCGAACCACCGTTTATGTTTAAATTATATCAGAAATTATGCTTTAGCGGTTTTAAACCTAAATATGAAGAAATGTGCGGTCGTCATGCATAAGCTTAATCATTCAAATTTCGCACCCTTGAGTAGTGAGTTTTAGTCATCTTGAACCCTTAGTTTGCACAATGAAATCTTTTGTTGGTTTAACAAAGAAACTTGCTTATGATGACAAATAACTTGAGATTTAAACGCTGCAAATTCCGCTGTGTTTAATTTTTACTGGTTATTTGCAGCTTTATTTTGGCATCCTTCAAAAGTACTTTACACTTTCTTAGAGAATTACCCATTTGCAGGGCCTTTTTTCCAAAAGACTGTAAATTACTTTGAGGGTCATATGAAGTACGCCATGTTGGGCGTATGATAATGAGTAAGCCAGATTCTGGTCAGTTCCTTGTAGATTTGTTTGGCGGTAAAATTGGGATAAGAAGTAAAAAATATGATAACATGACGCTGGAGGAGACCGGGAAAATTGCAACTTTTTGAAGTGAAGCAATGCTCATAATTAATAGTGATTTTGAAGCTTTTCACCATCCTTACTCGGCTCCTCAGCTTTCCGTTATGATTTTAACTGAACATTGGAGAAACACTTATGACAAAAGAAGTAATAAGGAAATATGGTGAGCGTGTAGGGTATTCTGAAAATGAGTTAAAAATATTTCATGATGGTGGGCACAGAATTAGACAAGTTGAGCGGTTATCTGAAGCATCCTCATTATATACAATAGAAGCTGAAGTTGTTAAGGCTTGCAATTGCAATTCTGAGCATTCAATAGGGCAAAAGTTTATTATAGATGTTGATGGTAACTTTATCACAAAACTTTGTCCCAAAAGAATGTGCGTATATCTGACTTCACAATTAGTAGTACCCGTAGCGTTGATAAATGAAAGACTAAGTGAGGGATTATCTCCAAATGATTTTCATTTTATGCGTTATATTCGTTGCCCTGACACGGGAGTTGAGTGTTTGGGATATGGTGAAGTAACATTAAAAGTACAGGTAGTTAAGAGAGCTAAGCAAAAGTAAATATCTCAGTAATAATCATAACGAATTGATCAACCTGAATACATTCGCTGTGCTCATATATCATTTTATCATAGCCTTGTTTTATATGTACTTTGTTTGGATAGTAACTGAATGAACCACAAGGATCTGTTTTTTTTATTAATGCAATCTGGTTCCTTTTTGTGTATATTCGAGTCTTTATTAAATATTTTATATATAGGGAATTAAAATAAAAGTTGATTTAGATAAGGTCAGTTATGTTCTTGGACAAAGTATAGGTGGTGATTTTAGAAGACAGGGCTTTGAAATTGATCCTAAAATTTTTGCGGATTCATTTGCTGAAGCTTTTAACGGGAAAGAATCCCAAATGCCTGTTGGTGAAATGCAGCACACTATGCAAAATTTTCAAAGAGCAATGGAGGATAAAAAACAGGCAGAACAGATGGAATCAGGGAAAAAAAATATTGAAGCAGGAGAGAAATTTCTTGAAGAAAATAGTAAAAAAGAGGGGGTAAAAAATACTGAAAGCGGACTTCAGTATAAAGTACTCACTGAAGGAATCGGAAAAAAGCCTGCTGCTACAGATACCGTTGAAACGCATTATGAAGGTAAGACGCTTGATGGTACAATTTTTGACAGCTCATACAAACGTGGACAAACAACAAGTTTCCCACTGAATGGTGTAATCAAAGGCTGGACAGAAGCACTTCAGCTTATGGCTGAGGGTTCAAAATATGAACTGTATATTCCGTCTGAGCTTGCATATGGTCCTGCCGGCAGTGGGGGAATGATTGAACCGTATTCTACCCTAATGTTGCATAAAATTTTTCAGAAATCACTTCATTTCTACGCCGCTTTTTGCAACACATCCATAAAATGGAGTAAATCTTTTTTAACTGCCTGGTTTAGGCTCATTGTAAGAGTGAGTTTTCCCTGAGGTCGAATTAAACGACCCGCTCTTTGGATGATCTGATGCCGGATAGTATCCAATTTTTTGAATTTCCAGGCAGCTGGACGTTTGTGTTTAGCGCGGCTTGCTGCAGGATGCGCTACCATTTGCATTTCCCGTGAGAAATTATGGGCCATCATGGAAGCAATTGTAAAAACCTGGTTTGATGCTAACCGTTTGCATGGAATAACGCCGAGGGCAGTATCTGTTTTAGCATCACCGAATATGGATTCCTGAGAGCCGCGGCCATTGTGAAACAAAACGACTGCTTTTGCAGCGTCAGTTTTATTGGTCACAATCACCTTGTAGTCATACTCCAAATCAAGTGGTATAAAAAGATCCAGTTGGAGAGGGCCTTTTTGTTGTTGTTTGACTTTCTTCCTGGTAAATACGAATCGAAATTCAGTGTTCCAGGATTTGGGTTTCCATTGAGTTTCAAAATATGACCATTTCTTATTAATTTCATTCCAAGCACCGCATTCTTCAATCTTTTTTTTAAGCTCGGCAAACTTTACAAATGGAACAGAAGCTGTAAACTTAACATGGTTTTCAGACACTAAAGAGATAATCTCCTCATTGAAAAAGGCACTGTCCATCCGGGACTCAATGATAGTTCCAGGTAGTTGAGATTTAACTTTTTTAAAACACCGGAGCATGAAATCTGCGGCACCATTTGAATCATGAACATTACCGGGGCGGTGATACATATCAAGGAACTGGCCTGTTTGGGCTATAGTACAAAATAAAGGATAGTAACTTCTGGCACCCTTTTTGACTTTGTTGAATCCAACGGCAGACCCTTCAGCATGCCCTTTGGTAGATAAAACCGAACCATCAAAATCCAGGGTAAGCCTCCCAAAGCTTTCCCGCTGGAGCCCATTGATTACAAATAATCTGGACAGTCGACGAAGGTTTGCAATGCTTTGAGTATCCATCTGGGATAGACTTCTTGAAATGGTTGAAACATCTGGAAGCTTTTTCAATCCCATTAAGCGGAGAACAAGAGGATCATCCCGATAATAATCAATTTCTCTCAACCTCCTGAACCCCAATATCAAGTGAATAATCAGCAGCAACACAACCAAATGATGACCGAAAATGGGAGATACTTTTAAATTGGAAAAACATTTTTTTAGTTTATCTTTCAATTCTATCCGTTTAAAAAACAGTTGGAAAATCAACAAACCTGAAAAGGAAGTAAGTTGCTGATCTTCGAATTTAATCTCAGGAATTTTATGGAATTTAGTATGAATTTGTGCTTTACTGGACTTCACTTGGGGTGGCCTCCTGAATAAGGTTTTTTTTTGTTTCGCAAACTCATTATAACCTTTATTCATGGGCTACCTCAAGTTTTTTTTACTACTATTTTACTCATTTTTTATACAACCGTCGGGTAAACAATCAAACTCAACCGGGCAAGCCGGTTATTTGGGAACGAACCGCGCGGTCAGAACAAAAGTTATGTGCAATTAGAAGGTGTCTGAAGTAAAAAAACAAGACAAGCTCCGTTTAATAACGAACGGTGGCATAAATTTATTTCTATAGCAACACCTAAAATCTTAAAAAAATGACTTTTAAGCGCACCAATCCATAAAAAAAGATATTTATAAAAAAACGAGTAATATCTGGATCGTATTCCGGCTATGTGCGAAGCTCTTGAAAGCTAAAGATAACACCTCCTTTTTTTATAAGCTCATTCATAAAAATAACGCCTGGTAGTTTT
>NZ_FNLL01000010.1:0-230396 GCF_900105645.1 Desulfobacula phenolica
AGCAAAGTAAAATGAGTGAAATCCAATTTGAAATTGATGGAAAACAAGTAAAGGCAACGGAAGGGATGACCGTTCTGGAGGCAGCTCAAAATGAAGGGATATATATCCCCACTCTCTGTCACCATGAAAAATTGGAACCATTCGGGGGATGCCGCGTCTGCATCGTGGAAGTAGAAGTTCGCGGCTGGACAAAGCTCGTTGTTTCCTGCGTTTATCCTGTGGAAGAAAATATAATTGTCAGGACCAGGTCTGAAAAGGTCGACAGAATCAGAAAAACCATCATAGAACTGCTGATGGCTCATGCTCCGGATTCTCCGGAACTGATGGAAATGGCAAAAGAGTATGGTGCTGTTGCAGACCGGTATGAAAAAGATCCTTCTTTTTGTGTTCACTGCGGTCTTTGTGTCAGATACTGTGCGGAAGTGGCACAAAAACATGCCCTTGGGTTTGTTGACAGGGGAATAAACAAAGAGATCAGCTTTATACCTGAAATAGCGGCTGTAGAGTGTAACGATTGCAAAGAATGCTTTCCTTTATGCCCGACTTCCTATCTCCAGGCTGCTTTTGTGCTGGCACAATCTCTTTCTTTTCCTGAAACTGAACCAAAAAAATAGGATACAAAAAAACAGGATTAATCTGCAAAAATTTTACAGGGAAGTAAAATTAAGGAACATTAATAATTGAGTGCAGGAATAAGTACAAGCTTTTACCAGGTGCTTCACTGTAATAATAAAGGAGGTTTTCAGCATGATTGATATTAAGAAGGTTCAAAAACAGATCTTGGAAGCAACTCCTGTTTTGGGACGCGAAAGTGTACCAATTCTTGATGCGGTCAGAAGAGTTCTTGTTCAGGATATCATTGTTGCAGAAGATCTTCCGGCATCGGATATTTCAGCAATGGACGGTTATGCTGTAAGTCATACTTCCCTCCGCAGTGTTTCAAAACAAAACCCGGCATATTTTAAAATAATCGGAGAATCACCAGCAGGAAAGCCTTGTGGTGCAATTGTAAAAGAAGGTGAAGCAGTTAGAATAATGACCGGAGGATTGGTTCCCGAAGGTGCGGATACCGTCGTAAAGGTGGAGGACACTATTGAAGAAGACGGCTATGTCATTTGCAGCATTGATCCGGGATGTGGTGAGGGCATTCGCTTTAAAGGAGAGTCCCTGCAAACAGGAGAGGTCGTTCTTCATGCAGGAGATGTTATCAGTCCGCTGGAGGTGGGGGCGCTTGCAAGCCTGCGGCGAGCCTATGTATATGTTCATCGCAAACCCCTTGTGGCTATTCTCTCAACAGGTGATGAACTCTCTGACTTCCATGAACCGCCCTCGCCTTCAAAAGCCATGTGTTCAAATCTTTATGCCCTGGCAGCACAAGTTGTTGAAGCCGGTGCAAAGCCCCTGTGTATAGGTATTGTTCAAGACGATTTAGAGGAGCTGCAAAGCCAGTTGTATGAAGCGCTCCATGCAGATGTTATTATCACATCCGGCGGCACCTCCAAAGGCAAGTATGACCTGGTTCATAAGGCTTTCTCTTCTTTGGATATGAAAATGAAATTCACCAATATCTTTGACAAACCGGGAAAACCAACCGTATTCGGGACAATAAGAAAAAAACTGGTTTTTGGATTACCCGGGAACCCTTCGGCTACAATGCTCTCATTTGAACAATTCATAAGACCAGCACTTCTTAAAATGATGGGCTTTCAAAACATATCAAATGCCTCACATAATACAAATGATCCATTTTCTCTTATTGACTCATTCAACTATGGACAAGGAGGTAACAAAGAACATCATCGGGCACCCCAGATTCCTTTGGGAAAGACTTTGTCAGGAAATGATAATAAATATTTGAAAAAAAAAAAACAGGTATGTAACACCATGCCGGGGTGCTTGAAGATAGTCGGTCGCTGAAATGCCGCTTTAAAAAATATCCAATTAAAAATTATTGTGAATCTGCAACATTCCTTATATTATAATCTCAACTTTCGGAATTGATAAAATTGTCCGAAAGTTGAGATTATAGTCTGTCTATACATGGTTAAACTAAAATAGAAAGATCATAAGGATATCATGCCGATTATCACATTTAATGCTTTTTCATTTTTGCAAAAAAAATTAAAACAAAAACAGATCGACTATTCCAATGTTATCATGAAAGTGGAACAGGGAACCACTGCAATGGATTTGATCCGGCAAGTTCAATTAACGCCTGAAGAGGTTGAGGCTGTGTTTGTTAATGGAAGGGTTGCCGCTTTTGATACAATCCTCCGGGAAAACGACCGTGTTGCCCTGATACCACCCGGGACTCCCGGGCCTTACAGGGTGATGCTGGGATTTAAAAATAAAAAGTTACAATGAACTCAGACAACAGACATATCCGCGCTTTTATTGCCATATCACTTCCTGACGAAATAAAAGGTTTTTTACATGATATTCAGAAACAATTGCGCAAATCAGGTATCAAGGCATCCTGGCCAAAACCTGCTGCCATGCATTTAACCCTGAAGTTTATTGGTGCCTTTCCTGTCAGCAAAATTGATACCCTCAAAACAATCATGATACGGGAGGCAGGCAGAATACCGGTTCATACTTTGTTTGCAGCAGGGATAGGTGTGTTTCCCTCGGTAAAAAATACCAGGGTCATCTGGTCCGGGACAAGAGGTCAGACAGATATTTTGGAAAACCTTGCCAACCAATTGGAAAACAGTCTTTTCAAAGAAATGAGAATAAAAAAAAACAACCAAAGATTTGCCCCTCACTTAACCTTGGCAAGAATCAAACAGCCGGTTTTTCCCAAAAAAATGGTCAGGCTGATAGAGGACTTTAAGGATGTTCAATCAGATGAGTTTCGGGTTTCCAAAGTCAAACTTTTCCAGAGCGAATTGACCGCTTGCGGTGCTGTTCATCAACTTGTTTTTTCCGCGCCATTAAAAAATTAATTTTTTTGAATCGCCATTTGATACCCTTTTGTTGAATGGGGTGTTTCAAAAGCCAAAAAACCATTCATCTCTTTTTCTATTTCCAATGATGAAAAAATTCCCTTTAACAGGGTTCCCGGAAATGCTTTATGGTTTATTTTTATCTGCGGATTGTTTTTTTGTTTTTTTGTCCATTCAAAAAATACAGCAAGGTCCATTTGACGTTCAAAAATTTTTCTTTTTATTTCCGGTTCAAGGTTTTTGATTTTTTTTTCAAGGATTGCACTTTGTTTTTCATATTCCTTTTTTGTCTTGTTTAATTCTTTTAGCAAAGAGATAGACGAAATCATTCTTTTTTCAAAATTATTTATCAAGACTGCAATGTTTTTTAAGTTTTCCTTTTTAAAGACATCATTTTTTCTTTTGAATTCAGCCGCAAGTTTTTGTTTTTTATTTTTTGCGCGATCATGAAAAATTTTTAGTTCAACCATTTTTTGAAACGTTTTTTTTGCAGAACGTTCCTGATCGTCTTTTTTCTCTTTTAATTCATCCACATGCCGGCTGATGTTTTTTATTTCAAGATTAATCTGCCCGGCTTTTTTAAGGATATGATGTTCGCTTCCAGCTCCGAGGATGCACGCTTTTGTTCTATTGTTTCCAGCACCGGCAAGCTCAATGCCTTTTTTAGCATACAAAATTGAAGAGATGACCCGGCATTGGCCTGAATTGATTTTACCACTGCAAAAAATATGGGAATCAATAATCTCATTGGCAATATAAACATTGCCAAAAGTTTCTATCCTGCAATTATGGAGATAAGCCGCATGAATATCGCCCTGGGCGCTGATGACGGCATCGGTTATCCCCACATGGGATTTGACATTTCCCGTGGCAACGATACGAGCCCCTCTGATTTCTCTTGCATTAACCTGTCCTGCGGTTATAGGATATGCACCGGTTAAAACACCTGAGATATTTAAATTCGCATAATTTTCAAGAGGTCCATATCTGAGGTCTGCATCTTCAAGAACATTAATGGTTGAATGAATGTATAATTTTCTTTCAACAGACAGGCACACAAAGCCTGTCTTGACTGCAAAAGCCTTTGCATGGGCATTTTTGTTGTCTTTTAAAAACCGGGTTCCGCTGGCACACCTGAAAAAAAGGTCATGAGCTTTGGGTTGCTCTATATTGTTTCCAAACACATTTTTTTTTAAATATGTTCCCTCTTCCAGACGCTGCTCTGCCAATAAAGCACCTTTTTTTGTAGGTTCAGTATCTGTTTTGCCGGTATCAAAATGGTACAAGACATTTTTGTTCGTTAATACATCTGAAGCAAGCCCCTGTTTTGCTGCGACAAACTCATTATTTTTCAAATCAAGATTGCATTGAAGAATGGCATCCGTATAAACTCCATATTTGACTCCCTTTGTCTCAAGAGCATCCTTGATATCTTGCAGACAGACATTCTCAGGTTCCTTGCTGATTTTAACCACAGCTTCCATTTGATCCTGGCCAATATGGACATGTACCCCGGAATCCGTGACAAAGCCACTGTTTTTTTTAATCTGCTCCTGTTCTTTTAAGATCAGGTTTCTTTGTTCTTTGGTTAAATAATTTAATTCAACCATGATATCGCCAAGAATTCGAATTTTCTTTTCTTTTTCAAATTCATCTGCCTGGACTTTTTGGGCGATCTTCACTTCCCGTTTTGAGCAAAAGCCCTTCTCAATAACACATGCGGCAAATTCCTGATCCAATACCTTTGTTTTTAAAAATTGTTTTTCATAGTCTGAAAGATCTATATCTTGATCAATGGGGCGGTCACCATCCTGATCCACTCTTTTTGAGGGATCAGTTGTAAAAGTTTTCCTTGCCCTGGTATCAAGAAAATCCTGTTCTTTGAGTATCTCATTTTTCTGTTTGAGTGTCAGAACCCTTGACTCAACCAGAATATCTCCGATCAGTTTTTTGATTTTAGACTGCCTGAATTCTTTTTTCTGCATTTCAAGGGCACGGTCTACATCGTCCTGGCTGACAAAGCCTTGTTCAACGGCAATTTGACCAAATGTTTCCCCTTGTTTTCTAACGACAAGATATTCTTGAATCAGTTTCAAAAGTCCGACCTGGTATCGGGTTATAAATTTCTGGCTTAAAAGCAGTTTTTCATAGCCGATTGGATTATCGTTATTGCGCTTAAGGGCGTACAGACGACGAACATGATTGAATTGTTCATCATTGATGGTACCGTATTTCAGGGCAAGTTCAGCCAGAGATGGAATTTGATTCGATTGTTCCAAAGTTTTTTATTTTTTGGGGACAGGTTTCAACTCTGTCCTCTTTCCTTTTGTGTTAAATTTCTTTATCAATATAGATAAAGAATTTACAAAAGAATGTAAACCATTTCAAAAGTATTAAATCACATTTAAAACAAAAGGCTTATTTCCTGTCTAAAAGATGTGGCTTAAGTCAATGTGGGCTTCAAAATGTTCCTTTAAAAGGGCATAATCGTATTCTTTTTGTGAAACCATGTCATCATATGGAGTTTTGAAGTCCAATCCTATGGTATTCAACCATTTTGATAAAATTTGCGGAGAATCAAAAAAACCGTGCATATATGTTCCGGCAACCCTGCTGTTTTCAGACAGGCATCCATCCGTGTCTGTGCAGGAAATTAAATTTCTTGAACTGACCTCCAGCAAAGCGGCTCCCGCGGTTAATGTGGTATATCCCATGTGGATTTCATATCCTTTGCCTTTGGCACCCTGCCATTGAAAATCACTTAAGGTGGTTGTTTTGGGTGCCTTTAACACGGTTTGAACCGGCAAAAGACACAGTGCGGTTGTTTTTCCCGGCCTGCCTTCCAGCCCGTCAGGGTCATCTACAAACTCGCCCAGCATTTGATATCCGCCGCAAATTCCCAAAATATGTCCATTTGAGCGGTTATACTCTTCAAGAGGGGTTTTAAAATTTTTGATCAACCATTGAAGATCTTCCCGGGTATTTTTTGATCCCGGAATAATGACCGCCTTAAATTTTGACAATTGGTCGGGCTTGTCAATAAAAATGGTTTGAATATCCTTTATTTTTGACAGGGCGTGAAAATCCGTAAAATTTGCAATATGTGGCAGCCGGATGATACCGATTGCCGGCATATCAGGTTTAAAGTCTTTAAAATCATTGCATTGCTCAATTTCCACAGAATCTTCCGCATCAATCTTAAAATGGGTGTACCAGGGCAAGACCCCCAAAACCTGTTTGCCTGTCTGTTTTTCAATCCACTCAACCCCGTCGTTGAACAGGGCAATATCCCCTCTGAACCGGTTGATTATAAATCCTTTGACCATTTGGCAATATTTTTCCGGCAGGCATGCAAGAGTGCCGACAAGTTGTGCAAACACCCCTCCCCTGTGGATATCAGCCACAAGAATAACATCTGCATCAGCATATTCCGCCATGGCAAAATTCACGATATCATTGGGCATCAGGTTAACTTCAGCACATGATCCGGCGCCTTCCAGGATGACCCGGTCATACTGTTGTGCAAGGCGGTCAAAAGCCTGGCACGCCTTTTCAAAATAAAATCCTTTGTTTCGATGATAATCCATTGCTGTCTGGTCACCATGAACTTTCCCATTGAGAATCACCTGGGATTGCTTCTCACCTGTGGGCTTTAAAAGAATGGGATTCATATTGACGTGAGGAGCAATTTTTGAGGCCTCTGCCTGAACAATCTGAGCCCTTCCCATTTCAAGGCCTTCCGGGGTGATGCCCGAATTATTGGACATATTCTGAGCCTTAAAGGGTGCAACCTTTATTCCTTGATCTGCAAGCGATCTGCAAAGTGCTGCGGCAACAATGCTTTTTCCGACATCAGAGCCGGTTCCAAGAATGGCGATATTTTTTTTCATCATTTTTCTATTCCAACCCTGGCTGCAACGCCTTGTTTATAATAATGCTTGATCTCTTTCATCTCCGTCACAAGATCTGCTCGTTCAATCACTTTTTGGGTGGCTCCCCGGCCTGTTATAACCAATTCAACATTATCTGGTTTCATGTCCATCAATTCAAGAAGCTGTTTTTCCGATATCAGATTGCAACTGACCGCAACATTGCCTTCTTCTGCAATCACCACGTCATGGTTGTTTTGTTTTAAAATATCGCATAATTTGAGATACCCTGCAGCACCGGCCACAATGTCATCATCAGAAGGTTTTCCCTTAACAAATTTTCCAAGGCCGTATTGTTCCACCGTGATATTCTCAAATTTGGACAGGGCTTTGATTTCAGAATAGTCCCCTTTTTTTAAAAACTGAACAATATAGACGGAAAGCCCGGCACCGGCTGCCCTGAGTGCAAGTCCCAGGCCGGCCGTTGTTTTGCCTTTACCATTGCCCGTGTACACTTGAATATATCCTTTCACAACATCTCTCCTATTGTTTATATGAAAGTCTTCAAAAATCCAAACAATGACTTTCATGTTTTGTTGTGGGCAAATCTGAGCGAAAGACCAGGTCTGCCCGTGGCAGTTTTTAAAAACAGCACAGATTCAATATCTATCTCCGTCAATATCTATATTTTCAATATTTTTTAAATATCGTATTTTTTTGCATACCCTCTGGGTGTAAACAAAAAATCCATATAGCGGACAGAAGCACTGGAGCCGATAAACACGACCGTCTGCATTCCGACATCCGCTCTATCCATTTCATCCAGAGTTGTAAAGGTAACATTCTGATTTTCTCTCATGGCTCCGGTGACAATTCCAACCGGTGTTGATCCGTCCCTGTGTTCCAATATCAGTTCCTGGGCCCTTTTTAACTGCCAGTCCCTTTTTTTGCTTTTCGGGTTATACAATACAATGACAAAGTCCGCCATGGCAGCACAAGTCAGGCGTTTTTCAATTTTTTCCCAGGGGGTGAGCAGATCGCTCAAAGAAATAGCAGCAAAATCATGGGTCAACGGTGCCCCTGCCAATGCCGCACCTGCTGCCAGAGCAGGAATTCCCGGAACAATTTCAAGAGCCAGCCCTTTGTCGCCATCAGGATTGTTTTCTTTATCCTGTGATCTGACAAGCTTGATGCCCCGCTGTTGACAGATTTCAAAAACAAGGCCCGCCATGGCGTAAATACCAGGATCTCCCCCTGAAACAAGGGCGCATGATTTACCGGCCAGGGCCTGTTCAATGGCTTTTTCAACCCTGTCCACCTCTTTCATCATACCTGTGGATATAATTTCCTTGTCTTTGACAAGATCATCAATCAACTCAATGTACGTCGTATATCCTGCTACACAATCGACCTGTTTGATAATATCAACTGCTCTTTGGGACATATAGTCAATATTCCCCGGGCCTGTGCCGATCACATAAAGGTTCATTGTTTTATTGCCACTGCAATGGTGACATCCTTGTTTTTCTTCTTTGGAACAATCAGTTGCCCGTTGCCGGCTGAAAGAATCGCTGCTGCTTCGCATACACTCTTAACTCCTAAATGTTTCTCAACCATCTTTGATGGGGTTTGAATTGTCTTGACTGAATTTAATTTGTTTTTATCATAAAAATCTATTTGAATCTTCATCTCTTGTGAAAGGGCCAGCAAACCGATTTCATCTTTTTTAATATCACTTGTTGCAAATCGAAAAATACTGTTAACGGACAGGCCTTGTTGCTTAAGAACTGAGATTAAAAACGCCTTAATATCTTCACAGCATGTCCCCCTGTTGCATCCAATGCCGACGGTTAAAACCCGCGGCCTTAAAACAAGTGTTTCACATGAAACATCTTTGGTTTCATATGAACAAAATACTGTTCCCGATTCACCTTCCGATACATTCCCTATATCATCTATTGCTTGATCATCTATTTTTTTATTCCAGTTGACTGCATCTATCCTGAAAGATTCAGGTAAATTATTTTTAACACACCCGAAAGGATCATACAGTCTCACCTTGGCACCCTTTAAAAATGCCATGTTGACATGCTTGATATTCTGGGGCGTTTCAATATAAAGGCCCTGCTCTTTTGCAATCATATCAATGGACGGCAGCCGGTTGGTGTCAGTGGCAGTCGTAATAACAGGGATTGCATTTATAATATCGGCGATTTGTTTTGCCAGATGATTTGCGCCCCCCATATGACCGGAAACAAGACTTATGGCATAATTTGCATTATCATCGACCACGACAACAGCCGGGTCAATCATTTTTGATTTCAACAACGGAGCAATCATTCTAACTGCAATTCCGGTTGAAAATATAAAGATGTGTCCCCCAAAGGCACTGAATTGAAGATGAATCTCTTTGGATAATTTTTTAAACGCAATGATATTTTTGTCATTGTCATTGTCTTGCACAATGCTGGCAGACACAAAAAGAGTGCTTCCCTGGACTGACTTCTGAATTTTTTGACCCAGAATTTTTCCATTGGGGGTAATGCTCCATATGGCTAAACCGCCAAAAAAAAATTTATTTTTCAGCGTTTCGATAGCCATGGGAAAATGTTGAATCGTATAATTTTGATTTTAAAATATCCCGGCCCAGGACGCAGGCTTCAACGGATTTTCCGACAATAATCAGGGCATGCCGTGTGATCTCATTGTCTTCGCAAGTTTTCACAAGCTTGCTGATCTTTGTGTAGACAATTTTCTCTTCAGGATGGCTCACTTTATAGGCCACTGCACACAAGGCGTCTTTCCCGTAATGTTTTTCCAGAATTTCTTGAACCTTTATAGCATGACCGATGCTCAGATAAATGGCCATTGATGACTGATGGGATGCCAGTTTCTCAAGGTTTTCCGAGTCCGGAACCGGTGTTCTTCCCGATATTCTGGTAAGAATCAAGGTCTGGGTGACCTCGGGAAGTGTATATTCCATGTTCATTTTTGCTGATGCGGCAAATGCGGCTGTTACACCCGGAATCACTTCATAAGGAATATTGAGTTTTTCAAGCTCCCGCATCTGTTCAAAAATAGCACCATAAAGGGACGGGTCACCTGTATGAAGACGAACCACTTTCTTTCCTCTGGCGTGATATTCGCTGATGGTATCAACAATTTTTTTTAAATCCATACCCGCGCTTGATTGGGTTTTTGTATCATTGCCCTTCCAGCACAGCACTGCTTCAGGCACCAATGATCCCGCATAAATGATCAGGTCTGCTGTTTTCAAAGCATTCATGGATTTAACCGTAATGAGATCAGGATCACCAGGTCCTGCACCGGCAAAAACAACCGTATTTTGATCTTTTTTCATATAAATTACCTTATTTCTGGTTTTGAGCCTGAAATAATCCAGACCGGATTTAATGCCTCGAGTCGATCTCCAAAAGGCATTATTTTTGATCTGGACACCTGGATTTGAACCACATCAGGATCAAAGTTCTTTTCTTTTAAAAGCCTTAACGCAATTTCCATATTTTGCAACAAAACCGTATTAACGACGATAATACCAAAAGCGGCAAGTTTGCCGGCAGATACTGTTATAATCTGCTCAAGGCCTTGCCCCCCGCCGCCAATAAAAATTCGATCCGGACGCGTCAACTCTTCCATCCCTTCAGGAAAGGCAGTATTCATTATCTGAACATTGGAACAATTAAATTTTTTGATATTATGAGCAATGTCACAAATACGGCCCGGATGTTTCTCAACAGCATATACACGGCCCAAAGGAATCTGTAAGGAGGCTTCAATACCAACAGAGCCTGAGCCTGCGCCAATATCCCACAGCACATGATCTTTTCTGGTTAATTTTAATTTGGACAAAGTAATGCTTCGAATTTCAGACTTTGTAATGAGTCCGTTGGAATGTTTAAACGCAAAATCAGTCATGCCGATATGTGTTTCATGTGAAACATGATTGGTTTCTTGTTCCTGTTTTTTAAGAATAACAATATTGGGCTGTAAAAATGTATGGTTTTTTACCTGGTCAATATTGTCAATCCATGTGATCTTTTCTTCATCTTTGTCACCAAGCTTTTCGATTACGCAAAACCTGAAATCATGCAAATTGTATTTCATCAGACCTGCTGCAATATATTGGGGATTCATCTGAGGATTGGTAAGAAAAGCAACCTTTTGTTCACAAGCCAAAGATCCAAAAGAAAAAAAAGCCTTTTGTTTGTCGTGAAGACTGATAATTTTTGCATCGTGCCAGGGTTCTTTTATGGCGGCAAATGCAGCCGCAATAGATGAAACATTTGAGTGAACCGTTAAATATTGTTTGTCAAAATGCCTGGTTAATGTGGAGCCAATTCCATAAAACAAAGGATCTCCTGAAGCCAGAACAGCAATTTTATGACGGTTCATTTTATCTTTAATAGCTTCAATAACGCTGTTCATGTCGGCTTTGACCGTGATCTTTTGTTTGTCAGGACAGTCAAACATCTCAAGATGACGTTTGCCGCCAACCAGCACATCACATGCCTTGATTATATCAAGATGTTTTTGGGTAAGATCTTCCCTGCCCTGTCCGATACCGATAATGTCTATTGGATACATATCATGCCACCATATAATAAAGGGTTCCCATCAACACAATACTCAACACCCTGAACACCTGACCCGACAACAACAATTGCAGGCCCATTTTGGGAGAAAAAATCCCCATATACCTGGGAAGCTGATGCCGAAGAGCCCTGATGGGAAATGCCAGGACATTACCAAGCAAAAGGGCAATAACCGTCTGTTTCACACTGATAACCCCGGCATCCATCAATGCCCCGGCAGCCGCAAACCCGGATGTGAATTCAGCGGCAAAACTTAAAATAACCACGGACAAAGACTCCACCGGCATGATGTTCACCGTGACAACACCTGCAAGGGCCTGGTTCAGGTAATCAAAAAAACCATTGATATTGAGTATAAACACAAGGGTATAAATCGGTAAAACCCATACGACAATATTAATGATACGCCCGGGCAGCTTTGTCCTGATGCTTTTCAGTATGGATCTGATCTCTTTTTTGTTTGTTTTATTATTTTGTTTTTCAAGGCTGCCTGAATGCATCTGTTCGCTTTGAAAATTTTTGTGGGGTTTAAGGTATAGCCTGCCGAACACAAGAAAACAAATGGTTCTTAAAAGCGTTGCCATAAAAGTAATTATAAAATAAAGCGCCCCGGCATAACCGGTTAAGGGAAGAACAATAAAAACAGTGGTTGGCAGGTGCAAAAAAAACGCCGGGAACTGGTTGATATAGTTTGACAAAAACAATTGAATTTTGCTGATTTTTTTGTCTTCATAAAAATCCAACAGCATGGCATTGGCAGTGGCACCGGAAATAAACGCGGTTGTAAAAGCTGCGCTGCACTGGTTCCCAAGATTTGAAAACCTGAAAAACGGCCTGGCAAGAACAGCCACATGCCTTGTCCAGCCAAGGCTTTCTATCAGTTGTCCCGCTAAAAGCCCGATAACAATAAAGGATAGAAGTCTGAATAAGGGTATACCCAGCTTTTTCAAACAGATCGAAAGACTGACAGTATCAAAATAGTTCAGGCTGAAAATAAGACAGACCAGCGTAAAACATACTGAAATGCCAAGTCTCTTATATTTTACATCACCTTGTTTCATTTAGAGGCCAGGATCAATGTCCAGTAATCAGGTGTTCGTTTTTCCAGGGCATCAATATTTTCAATGATCTGCTCATTTTCACGACCGCACTTTGAAACCGCCACGCACCTGTTGTCAAGACCGGTTTCCTTCAAGGCTTTATTGATATCTTCAATATTTTTATAGGCTTTTACAATGGCAACATTTTCAACACTTCCGGCATGCCTTATCCTGTCACCGCCAAATGCACCCGATGTCACAAGCAAAGACTCTTCTCCTTCAACCAGTATCCGGTTCAACCGTGCTGATGCTGCATGAAAAGATGTAATGCCGGGTATGGTTTCAATGTTTGCATCCGGCATTACGCATTTCATTTTCTTTAAAATATACCCAAAAGTGGAATATGTGGTGGGATCTCCCAATGTCAGAAAAACAGCTTTTTTTCCTTGTTTCAACACCTGTGCAATCTGACTTGCATTCTTGATCCATGCGCTTTCAACTTCCTTGACATCCTTGCTCATTGGAAAAAACAGTTTTTCAATCGAAGCATCAGATGAAATATAGGGAGATGCAATCTCAACCGCCAGGCTATAGGTGTTTTTTGTTGACGCTGCCGTAAAAATAATATCAGCTTCTTTGATAACCCTTACCGCTTTTACCGTTATAAGTTCGGGATCACCTGGCCCCACACCCACACCGAACAATTTTCCAACATTCTCCATCATTGTTCCTCTTTAAGCTTTTCTTGCGTGAAAATATTTGGATAAAGGCATTTTCCAATTTCTATGATCCCATTATAAAGCCTGGGAACAGGCCGGGAAACGATATTTTCATCTATCAAGAATATTTGATTGTTTTTTATAGCCTTAATAATATTAAACCCTGGTTCTTTTTTTATCTGTTCAATGTTCACAGCATTCATCACCCCTTTTTGGGCAAGGAACACATCAATTTGTGACCCTTTGGCAAGTATCTGTTCTTTTCCATAAACGGCAATATTGGTGTTTCTGGATGCTTTTGCATCAGAAGCTACATTGATTCCGCCGGCGGTTTCAAGAGCAAAAATGGGCATGGCTCCTTGTGTGAATGTTTTCATCCGTGTATGAATGGCCTGGAAATAGACCCTTTTTCTGGGATGAATTCCTTGGGTCAATGTTTGGATATATGCTGTTTTTTCCTTAAACTTTTGCACCATCTGTTCCGCCTGCAGCTTTCTTCCCGTCAACAGGCCCAATGCCAGCCAATAGTCATACATCTCCTTTATACCGGAAGGCTGAAGAGATACCACGGTAATACCTGATTTTTCAAGCCGCCGGATCAATTTTGGATAGCCATTGTCAATCATGGGCCGTATCAGAACAAGATCAGGCATATACGCTAAAAATTTTTCAGGATCATCATGATATGAAAACTTTATTTTTTTATCAACCTGTGGAGGAAACGTGTCATTAATGCAAACCCCCACAATCTGGTTTTCCAGGTTCAAATGATACAAATTTTCCGTATGAGCGCCATAAAGACTGACAATCCTGGTAAACGGGCTTGAAAAAACAATCCTGCGGCCTTTTTTATCTGTCAGGGTTACAGCCCGCACTTGAGCAGATAAGACCAGGACAATAAAAAGCAAAATTCCTGTTATGGTTTTAAATCGACGGATAATACACCTGCTTTGCTTGAACATGAATATTGAATTCAACAATGGATGCCACATCAAAGACCTCTTTAATGGTCTCTTGTGTCAGTACATCCTGGGAATTTCCAAATGCGCTTATCTTACCATTTTTGAGCATCAGCAACGAATCAGACCAAGTTGAGGCCAGGTTCAAATCGTGGAATACACTGATCACAATTTTGTTTTTTTCTTTTACAGACTGTTTGACCAGCTGCAGCATGTGCAGGGTATGGTTGATGTCCATATTGGAAAACGCTTCATCCAACAAAAGAATCGGCGTATCCTGGCACAGGGCACGGGCAAACACACACCTTTGTCTTTCCCCTCCTGACAATTCATTGATTTTCCTGTCATGCAAATGATGGATGCCACAAACCTGCATCATTTCCTCCACCTGTTTCACATCATTGTAAGAAGGATGTGAAAATCTTGGTATATAAGGATGTCGCCCCATCATTACCACGTCTTTTACACTGAATGGAAAATTTATTGTATGGTCCTGGGAAACAAGGGCAATCTTTTTTGAAATCTCTTTTTTTGAAAGAGACAAAACAGGTGCCTGATCAATATCAATATGTCCGGTATCAGGTTTTAAAAAACCTGATATCAAATCCAGAAGAGTGGTCTTTCCACTGCCGTTAGGGCCGAGAATAGAATAAAAACTTCCCGACACAAAAGAACAGCTTATGTTTTTGATGATCCGGTCACGGTCATAGGCAAAGCACAGGTCGTTTAGTGTTAACTTCATACGTTGCCTATTTAAACCTGTTCTTTTTAAAAATCCAGCAAAAAACAGGACCGCCTGTCAGGGCTGTCAAAACGCCAATGGGTATTTCATGGGGAAGGACTGCCCGGGTAATTGTATCGGCCAGTAACAATAAAAAGGCCCCTGCCAGCATGGATAAGGGAATAAGTTTCCGGTTGTCAGGCCCTGTGATAAACCTGACCGTATGCGGAACCAGCAAACCCACAAACCCTATAATACCTGAAACAGAAACACAGATGGCCGCCAGCATTGAACCGGTTATCAACAAGATTAAAGTCGTTTTTTTCAAATCAACACCAAGGCTTGTGGCGGATTTAGCCCCAAGTGCGACCAGGTTCAGATCACGGGCAAAAAATATTGAAACAAACAGACCAATCAACAGAAAAATTACAACAACAACAAAATCAAACCAGGTTTTGGAAGCAAAACTTCCCATAAGCCAGAAAATAATGACCGAGACCTGTTCATTGGCAATAAATTTTAAAAAACTGATACCGGCAGAAAGTATTGCAGCGACAATAATTCCGGATAAAATCAAATTGTTGGAGGATAGCCCGGCCATGGGGTTTTTTGATGAATAAGATAAAAAGATGACCACAAACAAAGTAACACAAGCACCTGTAAAGGCAAAAGCCGGAACGGAAACAAAGGCTGCACTTAAGTTTAATAATATGGCAATACTTGCACCAAATGCTGCTCCAGCTGATACGCCAAGGGTATAGGGATCGGCCAGGGGATTTAGCAATATGCCCTGAAACAAACTCCCGGATACGGCAAGTGCCGCCCCGACAGCGGTACAGGTTAATATTCTTGGAAGCCGCACATCAAACAGAACAGCCAGATAGGTTTCACTGGCATTTCCCATGATTTGATGACCGGTCAATTTTCCATAAAGAATGCTGATAATATCAACCATTGGAATCCTGATATATCCCATGGAAAGCGAAATAAGGATCATTAAAACAAGAAAAAGGGAGAAAAGGACCACCAGATATCCTATTCTCCCCTTTGATATGGCAACCGGTATACTCAAATTTTTGCCATAATCTACAGGCCTGCACCTGAAGCTTTTGCAGCATCTTTTATACAAGACACAAAAAGATTTGCGAACTGATTATTAAATTCGGCACTAAAGTTTTGTTCTACTTGGTTAAGGTCGTTCCGGTACTGTTCAAATTGTTCCATATGAAACAGATGGGCGGATTGAGCTGCTTCCGGCGAGGCTGTGATAAAATTTGCAACAATAGTAGATTTGGCTTGGAGGGTTGAACATAAAATCAGGCCCAGAAAGAGAATCAGTACAATAAATTTAAATTTTTTCATAACATTTCCTCGGTTATTATCAATATTAATAACACGAAACTGGGCATAAACAAAAAAACCCATATCAGAAACTGTCTGATATGGGAACCGTTTTTATCCTCATTTTCTTGATCTGCCCAAGTCCTCGCAAGCAACACGACCAAAGGTTTTCAGGCAGGCTTTCTGACTTCCGGATCAATTGAGTCGTCACCCCTTCCCGTTAACTCCAACTTATTGAACAGTGGCAATAGTGACGTTCATCCCCGATTACAGCGGCGGGTCCGCTCCTGATTTTCACAGGATTTCCTTTTGACTGCACCTAAGCAGCACCTGAAACCTTTGATAAAATAGATGGATTCTACAACGGTGTCAAGAAAAACTTCATATCTTTATCAATTTTTTCAAATACATATAAAAACTCCAGGGTTCTTTTTTTCCGTCAAGGTCAAAATAAAAAAACAACGGCGGGTTTGTATGATGGTTCAAATGACGTTATCATGCCTATTTGATGCAATCATCTGCAAACAAAGACGTGACGGCAAATTTTTCAACATCAACAAGTCCTAAGTCGGTTATTTTCAGCTTTGGAACCGGTGACAGACATAAAAATGATAAAATCATAAACAATGACGGGTGGTCACTTCCCAATATTTTCACCTTTTGTTTTAAGATTTTCAAATCAGCAGCTGTTTTCTCAAAACTATTATTGGACAGCAAACCTGCAACAGGCAAAGGCAAATCAGCGACCACCTGATTATTATCAACAACAACCAGTCCTCCCTGCATTTTTTTTATCCGTTGAAAAGCTGCAAACATATCCACATCATTGGTTCCGGCTATCACAATATTATGGGCGTCATGAGCAACCGTTGACCCGATTGCCCCTCGCTTGAGTCCAAGCCCCCTGACAAAGGCTTTTCCTATCCGGCCCGTAGCATTGTGTCTTTCTATGACAACGATTTTGAGAATATCACGGCTGATATCTGATTCAATATAATTGTTTTTAATCCTGGCAGTGGCAATAAATTTATCCGTTACAATCTGACCTTGCAGGATATCAATGACACGGATCTTGCTGCCTGCCGCAGGAATTTTGAAATCTGCCCGGCTCAGTTCGCCAGGATTCATTGTCCCCCTTAACTTGGGGATTTTATGAAGAGGGCGGCAAATCAATGACTGATTTTTCAAAACAGGCACACCTTTTTTATATACAGCCTCGATTTTCACCTGTTTATAATCAGAGAGCAAAACAAAATCCGCCCAAAAGCGGGGTTTTATTGCCCCTATATTCCTCAGCCCATAGTGATTTGCAGTGTTGATGGTGGCAATCTGATAAGCGGTTATGGGAGCCATTCCCAAAGAGATAGATTTTCTCAGTGAATGATCAATATGCCCTTCTTCCAGCAGGTCATCAGGATGTTTATCATCCGTGGCAAAGGAAAAGTGCCATGAATTTTCTTTTGTTACAATGCCGATCAAATCTTCCAGGTTTCTTTCCGAAGTACCTTCCCGGATTAAAATGTGCATGCCCTTTTGAAGTTTTTCCTTGGCTTCTTTAGCAGATGTTGATTCATGGTCGCTGTCAATTCTGGAAAATATATACGCATTCAAATCTTTTGCGCTGATACCCGGAGCATGCCCGTCTATTTTTTTCCATTTGGCCGCGGCAATGCGTTGATGGACTTCTTCATCACCATTAATGACCGCAGGATAATTCATCATTTCACCGATTCCGGCCACCCCTTGCTTGTGTATCAGGGCGCACAAGTCCTTGTGACCGATATTGGCACCTGAAGTTTCAAGCGGTGTGGCCGGTACGCATGACGGCAGCATGACAAACACATCCAAAGGAACCTGTTTGATACTGTCCAGGACATACCGAATTCCTTCCAGCCCCAGCACATTGGCAATTTCATGAGGATCTATTATTACCGCAGTGGTTCCCCGCTGCAGCACGGCCCGTGAAAATTCAGGAAGTGTCAGCATGGTGCTTTCAAAATGCATATGCCCGTCAATAAAACCGGGTGACATGTAAAGACCCTGGGCATCAATGATTTTTTTTGCATCATACTCGCCAAACCCGATAAAGCGGCCGTCACATACAGCAACATTCCCGGTATGAATCTCACCGGAAATAACATTGATAACCCGTACATTTTTTATCAGTAAATCCGCGGGCACCTCTCCTCTTGCCACAGCCAGATTGTGCAAAAAATTTTTCATCCTCCCCCCTCCCCTTTAAACTTTGGAAACAAAAATATCCTGATTCAACACATCAAGGGCATTAAAACCAACCTTTAAAGAAAACAAAACAGACAATATGACACAAAAATATCCTGTGTAGAAAATGGAAAACATAATGGCAATCTGGTATTTGATGGCCACAATGGGAATGGAGCCGCCAAGGATCTGCCCGGTCATCATGCCCGGCAACGAGACAAGGCCTATGGTTGCCATGGTCGCCATGGTCGGTGTAACGGCGGCTAAAAAACTTTGTCTGAAATAGGGTTTTAATGCCTGAATGCGGCTGCACAATAAAGACAAAGAATAAAGATAAACTTTTTCATCCCTCCTTATTCCAGAGTAAAAATTATTCAACACGATAATGATACTTCTCAGGCAATTGCCAAGCAGCATGCCCCCAATGGGAATCATATATTTTGCTTCAAACAGATTATCAATTCTCACCACTGCCGCATTAAAAAAAAACAGCATAATGGTAAACGGGAACAGCAGGGCAAAAAATACAGGGATAAAAAATTTTCTGAGTTTCAGGTTGCTGGACTTTAAAATTGACTGACAGGCAATTGCTATCATGATCAGCAGATAAGCCGTGTTTAAAACCGGTGAATTGAACTTGAATAAAAATTCAAGATAAACCCCGACAAAACTCAATTGTATACACATCCTGACAATAGAAGTGATCATGGTTTTGTTTATCTCAAGCCCCAGATGCCGATTGATATAAAAAACCGGAACAAGAAAAATCAAAAATGAGGCAAGAGAAAAAATACTAAGATCCAAAGCACCCAATTTACATCCACCTCACTGTTGTAACCCCAGGGTTATTCTTCCAGACATCATCATGGGAAACAATTATAATTGTTTTATTCTGATCAAGAATCCAATCGACCACTTTTTTTTTCATATTATCATCAAGAGCCGAGGTAGGCTCATCCAAAAGCCATACGGGACGATCCAGAAGAAAACAGATTAACAGGCCCATTCTTTGTCGCTCTCCGCCTGATAAATTTTTGACGTTCTGCTCAAGCAGCATATGATTCAATTCTAAAAATTCCATGAAAGACTCTAATTTTTTTTTGTTCAGGTCTTTTTTCCGGTTCCGGGTGAAAATCTCATCTATAATATTGCATACCTGATCATTTCTCAGATCAATGTCCTGGCTCAGATAAAAAATGAGTTCTCGGATCTGTTTAATATGAAATTTATCAATTGTTTGCCCGTTAATAGTCACCACACCCTGGTCAACCTGTTCAAATCCCAAAAGAATTTTAAACAGGGTTGTTTTGCCTGCACCTGATTTTCCCTGAATCAAAACTTTTTCATTTTTCATGACAGACAGGTTTAAACCGGAAAAAATATCATTACCATCCCGGTTCAAGTATACAAACTCAAGCTTGATCATTCTGTGTCACCTTGATATCCGTTACCGGGCAATTCCGGGCAGGTTTTTTTCTTTTTTCCACTGGTAGGACAGGCCGTCCGGGTCTTTGGGGATCTGGTTCAACAATCTCGCCCCGACAAGATCGTCAAGGCTGTCAGGGAAAGATCCTGTCTGTTCCTTGTACGCTGTTGCCGCTTTCATCATCACGGCCAGGTTTTTCATGCGGACCGCTTTTTTGGCATACAGGGTCTTGAGGTTGGGGTTGTCGGTATGGTCCATCATGGCTTTCATGGCCATTGCCGCCTGATGGAAATTGCCGCTTCTCTGCATTGCCGACACCATGAGGCCGAGAAACTGCCTGGGGGCATCCGGCTTGTTGTAAGCCTCCCACATGTATTTTGAGGCTGTTTCAAAATCCCCCTGCCGGTTATAATAACCGAATCCGGCCCAGAACGGCAGCTCCCAGGCATCCGGGAACACCTTCATTCCTTTTTTTAATATGGGTTCTGCAAGTTTTACATCATCATGGTAATGCACAAGACCCATGGCTGAAAACAGGTAGGCTGTAAAGAATTTAGGGTCCAGATCGGTTATCACATCCATGATCCTGTAGGCCCATTGGCTGTCAAAATCAATAAAATTCGGTTTCCACATCATGCTTCCCGAGTGGAGGTTGACCTGGATAAACAGCATGTCCGCAAGAAATCCAGGATGATCCAGGGCAATCAGGTGGCTCAGCCGGGAATCAACGATCAGTTTGACTTCCGGTTTTATGGCAAACGGATAAAGGTGCATCCGGGCATATCCAAGGCCAAAGGCCGCCAGGATAAGAAGAACTCCCACACCCTTCATGATTCGGTTTTTGGACTGTTTTGCCGGCATGGGTCAAATATCCTTTTGTTTCAGGAAAACGGAAGATAAAATCAGAATTCCGGCCAGGTAAAAGGCCCAATAGCCTGTGGAGATCAATATTTTTTCTACGGGAATGGGTTCATGGTGGATCAGGGCCAGGCGGAAATTAAAAAAATCAAAATCCGGCAGGATAATGCACAATGCCTTGACCAGGTAATAATGCAGTTCACTGCCCAATTTACCAAGACCGATGAAGCTGAGCATGGCCTCACGGGTGGAATGACCCACAATATAGGTGCCGATAACCAGCATGGCATTTAAAGGAAAACCCGTCTCCATGCTGTAGAAAAAAATTCCCACAGCCATGAGAAGGCTGAATTCCAGCATGGTCCAATAAGCTGCACCAAAGATGCCGTATGCAATGGTGTTGCCGAAATACCATGTCAGACCAAAAATCCCAATGGCGGTCACCATGGAAAACAAAGCCTGGATCAGGACGGTGCCTGCAAATTTGCCCATCAGATAGGCACCTCTCGGAATGCGGTTCAGCAGCACATAGCGCTCATAACGGTTTTTTTCTTCATACATGGCATATAAGCCGAACAGGATGGTAACGGCCAGGCCTACCAGGGAGAGTCCCACCATGCCGGCGTTAAGGATAAACCTGGCAGGGGTGTCCAGGGACAGAAAACTGATATACACGGAAAAAACGAAAAACAGGGCCAGAAAAAGCAGCATTCCCCATATAATCCTGCTGCGAAGGGATTCTTTGAGCATGGACCGGGCAATATAAATCATTGGGCGCATGACAAAACCTCCTTTTTAAACACTTCATCAAGATTTTGGCTGTGGGTTTGTTCCAGGAGAGCCTCACGCGTATCCATGAGTTTGAGTTCCCCCTGGACAAGGATGCCGATCCTGTCGCAGACCCTTTCCACTTCGGAAAGAATGTGAGAGCAGAAAAAAATGGTTTTCCCGGCCTGCTTCTGGGTGATCAGAAAATCGATCACCTCGGAACGGCCGACTGGATCAAGGCCCGAGGTGGGTTCATCCAGGATGAGCAGGTCGGGGTCGCCCACAAAGGCCTGGGCAAGGCCTACACGCTGGCCCATGCCTTTGGACAGATCGTGGATTTTACGATGGGCAAAGGTGTCCATGCCCACATGGCACAGCAGAGTCCGGGTATCTTTTTTCGCACGCTTGGCAGGTATCCCGGCAAGGCCGCAATGGAACAAAAGGTATTCTTCGACTGTCAGGTGTGGATTGGGCTTAAAGCTTTCCGGCAGGTATCCGGTATTTTTCCGGGGTTCTGCAAATTTCTGGGCTTTGCCGTGGAAGAAAATATCTCCGGTATCGGGCATGACAAATCCCATGAGCATTTTTACGGTTGTTGTTTTTCCGGCACCATTGGGTCCGAGCAGGCCGACGATCTCACCGGGTGCCACTGAAAAACAAAGGTCTTTCAGGGCCGGAACACGGTTTTTTTCTTTTGATCGGTATGTTTTACCAAGGTGGCAAAGTTCCACCGCAGGAGAAGTATGGCTCATCTTGCAAGCATGTCCTTTTTATCGGTTTTTATTTGACTTTTGTATTGGTTTTTATCTGGATTTGTATGGTTTCATATGATTCTATCTGTTTTCAACATGTTCGGGGGGTAACACAACAGCGGTACGGCTGACAGTCTCCAATGCCCATAATTTTCCGACTATTTTCCATTCAGGTGTGTCAGCATGCGGACTGAACTTGCGCAGATACAACACCTTGGTTCCCTTGTCCCCGTAAATTTTTGACCGGTAATCCTGGTAAAATACGGCATAGGCCTCATAAGGGTCCAGGGGATTGATCAGGCAGACGGGATCAGATAGTTTCAGCCGGATAAACCCGCTTCCCTGAAAGATATTCTCTTTGATTTTCCGCATCCGGGTTTTGGAAAAAACCAGGGGCTGGTCATTTTCCACATCATGGATCGAGATCACGTTGCCAAGATAGGTCATGATTTTGTCAAGATCCATTGACTGCCAGGTTGCAGCCCATTCAAGAACGGTTTGCCGCACTGTTTTTGCACCCTGCTCCGGCCCTTTTTGGGGCAGAGTTTCTGGGTTCACGGCAATGATCGGGGTGATGCCGCTTTTGCTGTTTGTACGGATCAACTGCCAGAATGCCGGATTGTCCACCTGTATTTTTTTCAGGTAAGCAATTTCAGGATGAAAAATAAAAGGGGTTTCCCGGTTGGCATATCCGGCCATATACACCCCCTGGGGGTATGGCCAGTCAACATTGATCCGGCTGGATTCAACCAGGCGGTTTTCCCGGTTTTTCATCATCATAAGTGTATGGGTGGCCATATTGATCACACCTATCTGTTCCATTCCCCGGGGAATGGTAACCCATTTTTTGGCAATGCTAAACGGGTCTGCGGCATTGGGCTGAATGGGATAAATTGCGTCTTTTTTTTTGGGGATGGTGTTTTGTGTACTGATTTCTTCGGTTTTGATTTTTTCAGTCTGGAGAATTGTTTCCGATGCTGCGCTGACCTGTTGGTTATTGGTTAGGGTTTGCTCTGCAGGTGTTGTACCCGTATCGGCAATGGTCCGGGGGGGGTGTTTCACGGTGTCCGTGATTGGGGCCTTTGTGATTGGGGCCTTTGTCGCCGGGGCCTTTATTATCGGGGCGGTAGCGGTTTGAGAGGAATCAATGGTGTGAACGGATTCACTGTCAAGGGGATCCCCTTTTAAAGCCGGTGATACAGGTGAAGATGCCGCAAACGGGGCACGGATAAGCGTACAGGCCCTGGAAAAAAACGGCAGGTCGGGATGGACCCTTAAATAGCCGCCCGCACATGCCGCCAACAGGAACACAGCAAACACAGCATAGGTCATGGGCCGGAACAACGGCCTTTTTTTTGACTCATC
Organism: Desulfobacula phenolica; assembly: GCF_900105645.1. Classification (NCBI taxonomy): domain Bacteria; kingdom Pseudomonadati; phylum Thermodesulfobacteriota; class Desulfobacteria; order Desulfobacterales; family Desulfobacteraceae; genus Desulfobacula; species Desulfobacula phenolica. Next base: position 23,597 of record NZ_FNLL01000010.1, read on the forward strand.
AGGTTCACCGTCAATGCTCAGGATGGCTTTTTCCAGGTGGGTGCTGCTCACCCGGCTGGTGCCCTGGACATAGGCGGCCATGAGGCATCGTTCACACACAATGTTGATCAGCCGGGGAATCCCTTTGCTGTACTTGTGAATCCGGGCTATTACCCTTGACTGGAATGAAACGGGAATCTCTTCCGGATTAATGGCGGCAATTTCCAGGCGGTGAAAAATATAGGCACGGGTCTCTTCTTTGGTAAAGGGTTTTAATCGGTATCTGATGGTAATGCGCTGGGCCAGCTGGCTGAGCCGGGTGGCCGTGATTTTTTCTTCCAGTTCCAATTGTCCCACCAGGATAATCTGGAGCAGTTTGGCTTTTTCCGTTTCCAGGTTGGAGAGCATCCGAAGCTCTTCCAGGGTTTCATCGGGCAGATTTTGCGCTTCGTCCACGATGATGATGACCTGTTTTTCCTCTTGGGCCCGGGCCAGCAGAAAATCCCTGAACAGGGCGATCAGGGATTCCCTGGAAGTGTTTTTGATATGGGACATGTCAATTTTCAGATCCTGCATCAATATAAACAGCAGGTCGTCCGCCTTGATATTGGAGTGCAGGATCAGCCCCACCACCACCGAGTTCCCGATGTCCTTGAGAATTTTGCGCAGCAGCATGGATTTGCCCATGCCCGGCTGCCCCGTGATCTGGACAAAACCCTCTCCTCCCCGGATGGCATAGACCAGGGTTTCCAATGCATTTTTATGTGTCTCGCTGGGAAAGAAAAAATCAGGGTCAGGGGAAAGCCTGAAAGGGGCTTCCTTTAATCCATAAAGCTTTTTATAGTCCACTTAGTACATCCTCCGCCTCGGGCAAAATTCAATGACAACGGGTCAGGGTTTAACTTATTTATCCGGGTGGTTTATGGGATTATGTCGTCCGTATTACCGGACACACCATCAGGGCCGGCTGAGAAAAATTTGTGTTCCCGGGCATTACCTGTGTATGACGTAGCATCCCCCCAGTCATAATCATTCCCCCATGGATCTTGCTTATAGGCATCCGCCATTCCATACCATCTTATTATAAAATCAAGAACATTTGCATCCGGGCAACCATAAGTCGCTACTACCCCTTTATCTATTTCATCCATAGTTAGTAAGCCGCTGTTCGGGTCATTAGTCGTAGTAGTTGGCGGACAAGCAACAACAGCAACAGTAGCAGCCACGCCGCTTGTATCAACTGTTGCTGCATTATTATCATTATCAACACCGGCATAAAGCTTATCAAAAGCACTGACCCTTGCCTGTAGTTCTTTTAATTCCGTCAGGGCAATTTCCGTTGCTTCGGCAGATACATTGATGGGGATGACAATATCATCAATATTAATAGTGACGAAATCGGTTACACCACTTGTGGTTGTAGAGGTCACATCAATTGCTTGATTCGGCCCGCCACTGATGATCACACCGCCCACGGGCTTGCCGCCATCAATCGTAAAAGACACGATGCTTGTGGGCGTATTCGGATAATATTGAAAATACCGCCCCCATGCATCCAGCCGGAATTTTTGTTCAAGGTCCAAATTGGCTGAATCTGTCGGAACGCTCTGGGCAGGAGATGCTGATGCCAAAGGCAAATTCCCATGCCCCCGGTAATAATCTTTTGCCTTCTGGGCGACAATTTCCATTCGCTGCCGGGTGTCTTTGGTTTTGCTTATTCCCTGCAAAGAACTGATAATGCCGATGGCAAATGCGCTGACCACTCCGAGAAGCGCCATGACAAGAAATATTTCAAGAAGGGAGAATCCGCCCTGGCCGCTTATATTTTTTTTTTTTTTCATGGAACTCCTTATAATAAAATATTATTTGATTGTTAATTACTCAACTTCCGGCGTTGGCAGAAGTTATGGAGTCTGCTGCGCTTTAGTTCTGAGAGCTGAGTTAATTACTGACAGATTTACTTACAGGAATTTGATAAAAAGTCAAGGGGTTGGCCCGGTAATATCATGGTATTTTGCTTCTATAAAATTTCAGCCGGGTCATGGGCTGGGTAGATTCGCTGCTTCTGACCTTATCTGCCGCGTCTGCCAAACTTAAGTTCGAAAATTGAGTTCATTTCTTGATAAAATGCGTTGACAATATTATGGTGATATTCAGTATTTGAATGAAAATCTGAAATAACAGGATAAAAATGGACCATAGCCTTATTGATAACGTATTCCCCGATCTGGATAAAGATCTGTTAAAAATTGAAAAAAACAGGGAGGCCGCTTTCAGGGAAAGCCTTGAAAAATCCGGGCATAAGATTGATATGGATGCGGATGTAACATGCGATCTTATACGCATGTTGCTTTTCAGCGAATATTTTGCATCTGCCATTACCAGAAATCCTGGTATATTCAAAGATCTGATCGAATCAGAAGACCTGTTCAAATCCTATTCAAGAAAGACCTATGCCATAAAGCTTGAGAAAAAAATTTCCATCGGCATGGATGAGTCAATGGCCAAGCAAATCCTTTTACAGACCAAGCTGTATGAAAGCATAAGAATCGCCTGGCGTGATTTGACAGGCAACGCCCTGCTCGAAGAGACGCTTTGCGATCTTTCAAATCTTGCCGATGCCATTGTTGCTACGACCATGAGCGTTATCTATGATTCGCTTTGTGAAAGTTACGGAATGCCGGTGGACAGCCAGGGAAATTTCCAGAGAATCATTGTGCTGGGAATGGGCAAGCTGGGTGCCGGGGAGTTGAATTTTTCTTCGGACATTGATCTTATTTTTGTTTATCCCGAACAAGGATATACAAACGGGGAAAATATCATTTCCAATGAAGAGTTTTTCACAAAATTATGCCGCAGATTTTTAAAATTTTTTTCAGCCGGGTCTCATGAAATTAATTTTTACAGGCTTGATACCCGGTTAAGGCCTTATGGAGACAGCGGTCCCTTGGTGATGAGTGCCGCAGCGTTTGAAGAGTATTACCAAGCTCAGGGCAGAGAATGGGAAAGATATGCCATGATAAAAGCAAGGCCCGTTGCCGGTGATATTGAGGCGGGCTTCAAGCTTTTAAAAATGCTGAATTCCTTTATTTACAGGCGGTACTTTGATTACGGGTCTTTTGATTCTTTCCGGGACATGAAACACAGGATTATGCTGCAGGTAAAAAACAAAAAATTAAAACACAATATCAAGCTGGGTGCCGGAGGAATAAGGGAAATAGAATTTTTCGGGCAGTTATTTCAGCTTATCAGGGGCGGGGTGGAACCAAAACTTCAGGAGCGAAAAATTTTAAAGGTTCTGGATCTGCTGCAAATCCATCATTGCATTGACGAAACAACAAAAAACGACCTGAAAAATGCCTACCTGTTTTTACGAATCGTGGAAAACAGGCTTCAGGCCTATGGGGATCTTCAAACTCATGATATCCCACAAAAGCCTGACCAGCAAAAAATCCTGGCGCTTTCCACGGGGTATGATTCATGGGATGATTTTGCCGGGGTACTCAATGACCACATGCAAAAGGTTCATGCCCATTTCAACCTGTTGCTGGTTACCGAAGAGCAGGACAAACCAGACAAAGAAACACAGAATCTCAAAGAAATATGGAGCAATATCAACGACCCCCAGTTTGCTGCAGATGCCGTAACCATTAGCGGATTTAAAGAACCTAAAAGGATGCTGGGCCTTTTAAGATCCCTTGAAGAACACCCCAACACCAAACGCTTAACGCCCAATGGAAGGAAAAAACTGGCAAGGCTGATGCCTGTACTGCTCAAGAAAATCAGCGAGCAAAATGACCCTGACACCATTTTAAGCAAATTGATTGACCTGATCATCACCATTGAAAGAAGAACCTGCTACCTGTCGCTGCTAATTGAAAACAAAAAAGCGCTTAAATCATTGATAAACCTTGCCAAAAAAAGCCCCTGGATCATCTCTTTTTTCTCAAAGCACCCTGCCCTGATGGACGAACTCATGCATCCTGCCACACTCTATTTTCCTCCCGGCAAAAAGGCCCTGGAAAAAGAAATGCAGATCCGTATGGCAAGTATTCCGCCGGGCGATATTGAATTTTTACTTGAACAATTGTGTATTTTCCGGCAGATCAATATGCTGCGGGTTTCTGCGGCAGACGTAAGCGGAAGTTACCCGTTGATGAAAGTCAGTGACCACTTGACATATATTGCAGAAACCGTTCTTGCCCAGGTTCTTCAAATCTCATGGAATATTGTGACACAAAAATACGGAATTCCCGAAGGCATTTCAGGAGAAAGCCTGGATCATTGCGGATTTGCAATTGTTGCCTATGGAAAAGTGGGCGGGCTTGAAATGGGATACAAATCAGACATTGATATTGTCTTTTTGCATACTGACGTGTCAGGCACTACACATGGAGGAGAAAAAAGCATTGACACCATCCGGTTTTATTCAAACCTGGGCCAGAGAATCATCAATGCATTGACCATGCATACGCCTGCAGGAACCTTGTACGGTGCTGACATGAGGCTGAGACCAGGAGGTGCTTCGGGAATGATTGTCTCCCACATTGACGCTTTTGAAGAGTATATGGAAACCCAGGCCTGGACATGGGAACATCAGGCATTGATCAGGGCCAGACCCGTGGCCGGAGACAAACTGCTCTGTTCAAGGTTCAATGATATCAGGAACGCTGTTCTGACAAAGAAAAGGGATGCTTCCACCCTTAAAAAAGAGGTGGGAGATATGCGAGAACGGATGCGGGATGAACGATTGACATACAAGAAAGATTGTTTTGATTTAAAACAGTCCAGGGGCGGTATTGTGGATATTGAATTCCTGGTTCAACATCAGATTTTAAAACATGCCCATGACTGTCCTGATCTGATCATCTGGACGGATAATATCCGGCTTCTGGAAAGCCTTGACGGTGAAGGCATTATTACCGGCTGTGAGAGTGAACGGCTTCAAAATGCCTATCTTGTCATGCGAAAAGCCATACACCGGCTCAATCTCCAGGAAAAAAGCCTTGAAATCCCCCAGACCTGTTTTTCCGAAGCCAGAGGCCATGTCATTGAGATATATGACCGATATTTAACCGATCACCAGGAGTGAATGCTTTTTCTCATAAAGCGAACCGCTTTTGCCATGAACTTACGTCGTTCACTGCCTTAGGGTATGAGTCCCATAATTGCCTTTATGGTTGATATGATACCCCTTTTTAGATAGAGTTCCATTTTATCTAATCTTTTAGAAATTGTTTACCGGACTGAGACACAGCCGTAATAATAACAAGGAGAATGTTGTACATGTCAGACACTTGGCAAAAAGACCCGGATAGTGGGGGCGTTAAAATTAATGATAAAGTAAAACATCAGACACAAAAACGTATTTTAAAATATGCGGATGCTAATCTGTCTGGTCGATATAAAAAGCTTGATATTCGGTTCCGTGATAAATTTTGTTATGTCGACGCTTATACCGAACCAGATGTTACTGAAAAATGGCCTACAGATTTTCCAGAAACAAGGGAAGAGCATATCGAACGTATGAGAAACACGCCAATTCATCTTTTCAGGCTTCGGTATTATGGTGATGAAGATGAATGGGGATTGGCCTTTTACAGTTATGCCCATAACAACTATGAAACGTCCGTATTTCCAAATAGAGCATTTTTTGGCACACCGGAATTAGCCCTTGAGACATATGCTGGCTTTCATCTTTAATCCGGGGAGGGTTTTTAACTATTTACAGGCTTAGAATTGGTTGGTATGAGGTATATTAAGCTTTTCCAGTTGATATCGTGGTGGGACATCTCAAATGTAATCAAAGGAGGAAAGAGATGAAATCAAGTTTACTTTTATTAAAAATAAAGAGAAAATATCATGAAAATTGTTAAACGAACTTTAGGTGTAATAATTATATTTACATCATTATTTTGTAATTTCAGCTATGCTTTTGCTGAGGAAGGCTATCATTATCACATTAATCCAGCCTATATTCATCTGGCTAAACAAAGAAGTTCTATTTCATCTAAGAATACAATAAAATTAGCTGTCGCTATACAATGTTATTCATATGATGATCTAAAAAATGCATTGTCTGTGCAATTGAAAAATCATACTCAAAATTTTCAGATTCACATGGAATATGATTTTCAATTTTCTGAAGTTGGTGATATTTTAATGCAGGTTCAAAATGAAGTATTTTCAGATGATGATTATCTTGCAAATTCCTATGTGAGTTATTCTTACTCATGGAGTGGCTACAATGGAAATGTTGATATTGATTTACAAATTGATTTTTTAACCACTTATGAAGAGGAACAGGCGATTACGCAAAGAGTTCAAGAAATTCTTTATGGAGAGAACGGTATTATAGATTTAGAAATGAATGCTGAAGAAAAAGAGAAAGAAATTCATGATTGGATTGTGTTGAACGTTGAATATGATACCAGTTTAGTTGAGCATAGTGCATATGCTGCACTATTTCATGGAAAAACCGTTTGCCAGGGCTATAGTCTGCTTATGTATAGAATGCTTGACATAGTTGATATTGAGTCAAGGATTGTTGTAAGTGATTCCATGAACCATGCCTGGAATATGGTTTATTTGTGTGGTAACTGGTATCATCTTGATGTTACATGGGATGATCCGATTCCTGACACCCCAGGACGTGTACTGTATAACTATTATAATTTATCTGATTCGGAAATAAATGATGACCATATACTTACTGTAGGATACCCGACGGCATCACTTGCCTATATTGAAGGCGTTTGTGGTAGTGACCCGCCAAGTTTAAATATTTATTATCGAGACTATGACAATGACGGTTATGGAGATCCAGACAGCCCATATGAAACCTCTTCTCAACCTTCAGGATATGTGAAGGATAACACTGATTGTAATGATTATGACTCAAGCATTCACCCAGGAGCCACCGAAATCAGAGGCGACGGAATTGACCAGGATTGTGACGGCAGCGACTATCTTGAATTTGCAACTTTTTATCTACAATCAAAAATACTTGAAATTCCTTCTGTGACAATAGACGACAGGAACATGCAATGGATTATGAGAGCGACAGAACGTAATGTGTTTCGGTTAATCAAGCAGATACCGGTAACGGAAACCGTTAGTGAATCTGCAATTTTTAATCTACAAACCCATATTCTTGAAATTCCTTCCGTAACCATAGGTGACAGGGATATGAAATGGATTATGAGAGCGACAGAACGTAATATGTTTCAGCTGATTAGGCAAATACCGGTGACGAGTTTCTAATCTCAAATCATATATTACAGCTTTTTTAATCAAAAATAAAAAAACATAGATTAAACGGCAATCTCAAAAACAGTGATTTTAACAAAATTTTTGTTTTTGAGATTGTTTCATCTATCCGTTGACCGTTTATAGGATAGCACCCCCGATTCATGCTCTTATGTATGCTAAGAGATATCAACCGGCATGGAACCGAATCTTAACTTTTTTATAAAAGTTAAGGAGTTTAAAGTCCGTCAAGAACACTGTTTATAAAGCCTTTTGGCCTGTTTAGTAAATTTGGTTTTGCTTTTCTCAAAAAAAAACCGTTAAGTTTAGCCCGCATTTTAATAAAACTTAATGAGATGATAAAAAAACACAAAGAATACAAACCTCCCAGAAAAAGAAAGCGGTACAACCGTTGAACCGATCCGAAAAAAAAAGATATTCGTTTTTCAACCTTTGCAGAACAGCATAGACTGACACACAATCCCCGGCAGTCTTACAAATTTTTCAGGAAAAATCTGGCCCAAACACTTAAAATATGACATAAGTATTCAACATATGGACAAAGAAATTCAAAACAAAACAAGTCGGCTGATCAACGAAACAAGGGTCATGACTCTTGCGGTTTCAGATAAGGATATCCCGTGGTCATCCCCTGTGTATTTTGTGTTTAATGACAACGGGTTTTATTTTTTTTCCAATGAAAATTCCCGGCACATACAATACGCAAAAGATCAAAAAAATATTTCTGCGTCTATTTTCCAGGATGCAGACCGGATGGATGAAATTTTTGGATTCCAGATGTCTGGAAAACTTGAAAAAGTATCAAAAAAGACCAGATATCTTGTAATTGTTAAAAAATATGTGGCCAAGTTTAATTTCCTGGAAAAAATATTCGGCCCTCAAATTGTTAAAAACAAACGCTTTTTTTTAGAAAAATTCAAATCACAGCTCTATTGTTTTCATCCGGATAAAATCTTTTTATCTGACAATTCCAAAGCAACCGGCAAAAGATCCCAAATCAATTTAAACAACATCACCTGACTCTTTTTGCAGGTCTGGCCGTGGCAGTTACTCAAAAGCGCCTTGACCTTAAAGAGAAAATTATCTATCGTGTAATTAAGATAATCCATCATTCAATGAGAAACGTTTAAATGAAGCAAAAAAAATATCTGATATATATCCTGGTTTGTTTTTGTATGTTTTTTTGTACAAACACATTGTATGCTTCCTCAAAAAAGCAAAAAGTATATGTCATTCCTGTTTTCGGCACAGTGGAACCCGGCATGGCCGCCTATGTCAAAAGAGCTTTGGAAGAGATCAAGGACGAAACAGACGCTGTTTTTGTGTTTAAACTGGATACATTCGGCGGCAGGGTGGATGCAGCCCTTGAGATTGTGGACACAATTTCCAATGTGCCCAAGGGAAAAACCATTGCATTTGTGGAAAAAAGAGCTATTTCCGCAGGGGCCCTGATTGCCCTGTCTTCAAATCTTTTGTTCATGAAAAATCACACCATCATCGGGGATTGCGCCCCCATCATCCAGACCCAGGAAGGTCAGAAAATGGCCGGGGAAAAAATTCAGACCGTTCTGCGGGCAAGATTTCGTGCCCTTGCAAAGAAAAACAATTACCCCGTGGTACTGGCAGAGTCCATGGTCACAATTGATATGGAAGTCTACCAGGTGGAGATTGACGGTCAAAAAAAATTCATGGATAAAAAAGCATATGACGACCTGACCGAAAAACAGAAAAAAAAGATCACGTCTAAAAAGACCATTGTTGCCAAGGGAGAACTGCTGACCATGGATGACGTTGAAGCCCTTGACCTTGGGTTTTCCCAAAAAAGTGTAAAAAGTATCGAACAAGCCCTGTCTTTTGCCGGGTATGATTCAATTGATGTTATCACCATTGAGGAATCCTGGTCCGAAAGCCTGGTCAGATTTTTGCAGCCGTTTTTACCCGTATTGATGCTCATAGGAATCGGGGCCATATATACGGAAATAAAAGCTCCTGGATTCGGTATCCCCGGTTTTATCGGCATCACATGCCTTGGGCTGGTATTTTTTAATCAATACCTGGTCGGCCTTGCAGACTATACGGAATTGTTACTCCTGCTCATCGGGGTTCTGCTGCTTGGCGTGGAGGTGTTTGTTCTTCCGGGATTCGGTATTGCGGGAATTTCAGGACTGGCGGTTATTGCGGTTGGCCTTGTTCTTTCGTTTCAGCAATTTGTGGTTCCCGACCCTTCATTTCCCTGGGAAGGCAGGCTGCTGATGAAAAATCTGGCACTGGTTCTGGGTTCGTTTATGTTTGCCTTTTTCATCTCTTTGTTCATGATCCGGTTTGTTTTGCCATTGTTTTCAAAATTAGTCAAAGGCCCCTATCTTGAAGAGACTTTATCGCATTCCCATGTGGATGCAACAACCGACTTGAACATAAAACCCGGAGATACGGGAACAGCCCATAGCTTTCTTCGCCCTTCAGGCAAGGTGTTGATCCACAACAAAAAAATCGATGCCATAACCCGGGGTGAATTCATTGACCAGGGCACTCCGGTTATAATTGACAAAATAGATCAAAATCGTGTTATCGTTAAACCCAAAATTTCCTGAAACATAAAGGCGCGGAATGAAACCCTATATTTTACCTGTTCTTCTTCAAATACTTGGAATTTTAGTCATCATTGCTGAAATTTTCATCCCTTCATTAGGGCTGTTAACCGTTATCGCACTGGGTCTGTTTTGTTATTCCCTGTACATGGTATTTACCACCATATCCACAACAGCCGGGATGGTCATCACTGGCCTGGATGTCACCATGATTCCTGTTTTAATTGTTGTGGGGATGAAAATACTGGCAAAATCACCACTGGCGCTCAAGCAGGAGTTATCAAAACAAAACGGTGTGGTGTCACAAAATCAGGAATTTGAAACCTATCTGCATATGAAAGGAAAATCCGTCACCGACCTTCGTCCGGCAGGAATAGCTGAGATCAATTCTCAACGGGTGGATGTGGTGACTGATGGAGAATATATTGAAGCAGATACACCTATTATTGTCACGGGTGTCACAGGAAACCGTATTATTGTTGAAAAAAACAACTAAGAGGAGATGATTTAAATGGATTTTATGTACATTCTGTTAATTTTTGCAGGCATTATCGGCCTGGTACTGTTTTATTTTATTTTTTCATATCTGACCTTGTGGCTCCAGGCATTAGTATCCGGTGCAAAGGTCGGGTTAATCAATATCATTTTCATGCGGTTCAGGAAAGTTCCGCCAAAGCTGATTGTTGAATCCAAAATTATGGCCGTCAAAGCCGGCATTGAAATACCCACGGACAGTCTTGAGTCCCACTTTCTTGCCGGCGGTAATGTCAGCCGGGTGGTCCAGGCACTGATTGCCGCAGACAAGGCCAATATCGAACTGACCTTTAACCGATCCGTTGCCATTGATCTGGCAGGCAGGGATGTTCTGGAAGCCGTACAGATGTCCGTCAACCCGAAAGTCATTGAGACCCCTCTTGTGGCTGCCATGGCAAAGGACGGCATTCAATTGAAAGCCATTTCAAGAGTCACTGTGCGGGCCAATATTGACCGCCTTGTGGGCGGGGCCGGGGAAGAAACCATTCTGGCAAGGGTGGGCGAAGGCATTGTCACCACCATAGGCTCTGCCATCACCCACAAGGAAGTGCTTGAAAACCCGGATTCAATATCAAAAACCGTGTTGAAAAAAGGGCTGGATGCCGGAACCGCTTATGAAATTTTATCCATTGATATTGCGGATGTGGATGTGGGCAAAAACATCGGGGCTGAGCTGGAAACCGACCGGGCAGAGGCAGACAAGAAAATCGCCCAGGCAAAAGCCGAGGAAAAGCGTGCCATGGCATTTGCCCAGGAACAGGAGATGAAAGCCAGGGTCCAGGAAATGCGGGCCAAGGTTGTGGAAGCGGAAGCTCAGGTGCCCCTGGCAATGGCGGAAGCCTTCAGAAGCGGCAACCTGGGGATTATGGATTATTATAGAATGAAAAATATTTCCGCAGATACCAAAATGAGGGACCAGATCGCAACACCCGAATCAGGCCCTGAAAAATAACCCGAACATACCGGTCTTTTATCCCCTGCCCTAAAATTTGAAATTTGGAGCAGGGGGTTTAAGACCTTCTTTTTAGCAAGGATAAGCGCCATGGATTTTGATTCCATTATCACCGTTATTTTTCTCATTATTTTTTTTATTATGCCGTCTATTTTAAAACAGCTTCAAGCCAGGAAAAAAAAGAAACTTGCATCGAAAATAATAACACCAAAAGGAAAAAAGACAAAACCATCCATAATTGGCCGGATCGGCGATCAGATCCGGGAGTTTGTTGAGGAACTTGAAAAACAGGCTCAGCAGCAGGAAAAAGCAGCCGAGAAACCGGATACCCTGTGGGATGTGCTTGAAGAAGAGCAAACGTCACATCCCGGCCTGGAGGTTACCGGAGAAGATGTGGATAAATATGTGACACCTGGAAAAACAGACTATCCCGGCACAAGAATTCGGTGTCAAAAGGATGTACCGCCTGAAAAAACAGACCGGTCTGCCGAAAGAATCCGCTATCAAAGAGAAGAGTCTTGTAACGGGAACCGGAAAGAAGAGCCGTGTTCCGGGAAACCAATGCGCCATTTTCGCAACAGGTATTGTTTTAAATCCGATCCATTGCAAAATGCCGTTATCTGGTCTGAAGTTTTGTCCAAACCCATCGCATTAAAGGATGAGTAGAAAATTTTAAAAAGCCTTATTCCTCCATGTAATTTTTAAAAATCTGGTCATGGGATATATATTTTTCCCTGTCAGGATCTGTAAGATATTTGCGAATGGCATCGACCCGCTTTAATATTTCATTTTCCGCCCGTTTCCTCATCTCCTGTTTTGTTTGGATAATATTTTCTTTGAGATTCGGTGTTCTTTTAGTGGCATAGTATTTTTCACTTTTCAACTTGATCCGCATCTCAATCAAATCTTCCAGCTGCCGGTTGTGTTCATCATCCAGGAAAAACACTTCAGGCATGAGATCGGCAAAATGGGTTACGGCAATGATATCTTTTTTGCTTTGCCAGTATCCCATTAAAAATTCAGGTTCAAGATCCTTATAGTTTTGTAACGGCATATACATTCTTCGAAGATATAACAAAACCTTTTCCGTCTTTTTCCTGTGGCCGCCGATAATGACGGACCCGCCGACTTCATCTTTTCTGACCCCTTTGGTCCAGGGCGCTCCGGTAATACCGAAATCAATGCACAAAGGAATCCGCAAAAGCGCGGAAAGCGTATTCAAGGCAAGGGCATACCCGGCAGAAGGTCCACCCACATTATAAGATGCGGAAAGCAATTGATGGTGAATGGAATATCGCTGTAAAAAATCACCAAAAACCCATGGAATGCTGTGTTTGGGGGACAGCTCCTGGATGTAGTTTTTCACCATGGTCAAGGCTTCCTGGGCAGACTGTTTGGTCATTTGAACCGCCATGTCAAGTTCTGCCGAATTTGCTGAAGAAGACGAAACCGCACCCGTGACAATAATTTGAGAGCCGTCCACCCTGCCGGTCAGGCTGGTGGCAATGGGCAGCAGCATTCCGGTGAGATCGTTTGCCCCAACCCCAATGATGAATCCAACCTGGGGCTCTTTGCTCAATTCCGTTTCCAAAAATTCATTGAGCTGAATAGACCCTTTTCTTACAGGACTCTGGGATATTTCCCTTCTGGCGGATTCAAGATGAGCTTCCACCAGCGGATAATCTTTTTCCGACCTGATGTGATCCACATTGGCAAGAATCTGGTCATAGTGGGCCACAAAGTTTTTGATATCATGCTTGATTTTTGACTTTATCAAGGGCGGAGCTTTGACCGCATCAAGAATACCAATAATGGTTTTAAAATTAAGCTTGATAAAATTATATTTTTCCTCCCGGGTGGACTCTTTAAGCCGCCGGAGCTTTAACAGCACCTTATATTCCGTGCTGCAAAGGGCAATGGCTTTTTCCGTGAACGAAGTGTAATCAGCCGGCGTGTTACAGATTCCCTGGGCCGTCTCAATGATTTTTTCAATTTCAAACTCACGGGTGTGGGAAGCTGATTCAAATTGTTTTTTTATGATGTCAAAGATATCTTTTTGCCGCATATGACCTGATATTTCAAGGGTTTTAAGTCTTTTTGAACGGATCAGGGCAGGATCAAGAATATCCAGGCGGTTGGTGGTCAAAACCGTAAAAACTTTGTTCAGCGGGATTTCCCCATCAATAATATTTAAAAATTTATTGGTCAATGCATCCGAAGGCTGACCGCCCGTGGCACTTCTTCGGGGTGCCAGGGCATCTCCTTCGTCAAAGAAAATGATCGTCGGCGCGACCATTTTTGCAATATCATACACCTTTTCAAGATTTGATACGGCCCCGTGAACCGGGCTTGAAGGGTCCTGAAGGGCTGAAGGGCTTGTGGCGATATCATGAACCTTGAGATTGGAGGAAAGCCAGGTCCGAACAAGAAAGGTTTTCCCACTGCCCGGCGGTCCGGTCAAAACAACCCCTTTGTCCTCGCTGATACCATAGCTGAAGCAATTGTTGGCCATTTCTGAAAACTTGTCCTTGATATCCCCCACATACTCATCCCATTTAACGGTCCTGTCCATACGGTCAACCACCTTGCTGTACAATTCGCCATAGACATTTTTAGCAACCAGCTGAAACGCATTCCTGACCAGGATGCTGTTGTCCAGAAAATCAAGAATAAAATCCCCCCGGATATTGATGATGGATTCAATAAGTTTTCTCACATATGCAGGACTGATTTTAAGGCTTCTTTCCTTAAACACGGCATATATTTTTTTTGCGGCAGCATCAAGGCTTTCAGAATCCTGGTGATACAGGGTGGGGATCTGGTGCCGCTTGATTTCAAGAAAGATGATTTTTTTGAGATTCTCCGCATTCATCCAGTATTTGGAGATGTCAATGATACAACCTTTTTCCACAAAACGTCTGTATATGGCGGAATCAAACCGATGGGTCTGGTCGCTTGTGGCAATGACAAAACAGTCGCGCCTGCCCTCGATAATTTCATCCAGTACAATATTGGAGGTATCAATCAGGGTCCGCTGCTGTTTTTCCGCCCCTCCGCTGCCGGGGCCGCTCTCTGACTTCCCAAATGCAGAGTGCGCTTCTTCAATGTGACGAATGGAGGTGGTTTTGGGGTGACCCATGGCCCGTTTAAAATAATTGCCCGGTTCTCCTGATAATGCGGTCTGATAATCGTTTGGGGTAATAATGGATGAATCAACCGTCATTCCCCGTTCTTCAAAATAGGTCAGGTTGCTCATGATTCGTTTTTTAAAAATGCGTCTTAAAATCGGAATCTGTGCAAGGCGGCTGTAAAAAACCTGTTTTCTTTTTCTTGCAATTTTCATGGCAAATTCAGGGTCAACATCTTCCAGGCTTGTAAACAGGCTGTGCGTTGCAAGAATTTCTTCTTTTTTCTTTTTCCAGTCAACCATGGGGATCACTTCGTTCCTGAACACCACCTTTTCCAGGGTTTCCCTGACCGTTGCGCTCTTGCCGCTGCCGGAAGTGCCTTCGATGAGAACAATGGGGGCTTTGGGCACATCCTGGTCTTCAATATGTTCTTTGCGGATATGGGCCCGGTATATCTTGTCAAAAGTTTTCTCAAGTTCAAAGGGAACGTGGAGATCTGTCAGTTCCTTGTCCAGTACGGCAATCAGATAATGATATTCCGGTTTTGTCAGTTCTTTTTCAATAATGGTATTCCAGGATGCGCCCGGATTGGTCTCGCCTGAATATAAAAACCGTTTTTTCCAGTCCCTGAGAATTTCAGGATTGTTCAGCACATTCATTTTTCTTTTTTTCCGTTTCATAAGAAAAACAAGGAAAAAATATTCTTTCAAAAATGAAATCAAGGGATGGGTGGGCTTATACTGGTTCAGACGGGACCGGACAAAGGCTTTGGTATCATAATTCCATGACGCCACAAGGTTTTCTATTTTTTTGATGGAATCTTCCGGAAGCCTGATCAATGTTTTTTCTTTTGTCGTTCTTTTTGCCATGGCCTTCTCCCTGGATAAAATACAATCCGACTTTGGTTAAGATTTTTTTATTCTGTCGGTGCCGGCATATTCTTTTTGCTGTCTTTTATGGGGACATTGCCTCTTTTTTCAAACATGGAAGGCAGTGTTAGAGAAGGTGCTTGCCCCTGGCCATGGAGAACAAAAGTTTTTTGCTCTGATTGATTTTTTTCATAGGCAGTGGCCCATTTCTGCTGGGAAAGAAATTCAAACAATGCCGGATTCACGCTTTGTTTGTCAGATCCTCCCAAAGCCGCATGAAGGGATCGAATGCCCTCAAGATAAGCTTTGTACAATTTTTTTATTCTGTCGGCTTCCTGGTCTGCCGCATAATTATCGGCTTCCGCGATCAGCTGTCGCCGCTTTTTTTCTTCTGTTGCCTCAACCAGTTTGTCACCGAACCTTGTTTCATTGATCACAAAACTTACCACTTCAATTCCGTATTTGCCTTCAATGGTCGGGCCGTTTTTGTTGATGGGACGATTTTTCAATGCCTGAAAAATAATTTCTTTTATTTTTTCCCGTTCACTGATCAGTTTATTGACCTCCTGGGCTTGCAGGGTGTCTTTGGCAATACCGTCAAAATCCCCCTGGAGAAGAATTTCAGGAAAAAGGTTCTCAATTCCCCAAACCTTTAAATCTTTTATTTTAAATGTCATCAACGCAGAAGTCCAAAGGGCAACGTTTTCCCGGGAAATGATTTTAATGGGGGCGGAACTTCCTCCAAGATACAGATTCTGATTCATTAACGGAACATCCTTTTCAAGTCTGGTAAAAAAAGGAAGCCTGTAATGCCAGCCAAGATCTGTTACAGCCTTACGTTTTCCCCCAAACTGCTCAAGGATAACCGCATAATTGAGTTTGACCTTGTAAATGACCTTGGTTGAATAAACAACAGCAGCCAGAGAATAAAAAAGGGCGATAATAAAACAGACAAATGCCATTATTCTGATTAAATTCATCACCCGTGCCCGCTGAAGAAATACCTGCGAAGACTGATCCTTCATAGCTGTTCCTTTCTTTTTAATAACTGCCACGGGCAGATTTGATCTTTTATCCTGATTTGCCCACAACAAATAATGAAAATAACTATTGGAATTACCAAAACTTTCAGACAAACGCCAAGTGCTGTCAAAAAATTTAAGCTTATAAAGCCCTGGATTATGAGAGTTATTAGCTGGAGCAGCGATCAAATGAAATGAATACCTGGATGAGGTTCAATATATGACGAAAGTATACATCAAGATATAATACGAGTCAAAAAATATTTATTGCCGCCTGTTCAGCATCTTTTCATGAGGTGATACCGATTAAAATCCCCGATTGAGTCGGCCTCTACCGCAAAAATGTGTTCGTGTTACCCCATTTTGTTTAAAAGCATGGATTTTTATCAAAATAATTTTGCTCTCCATATTTTTAAACATCGTGTATAAGAATTATATCCGGCACACGGGATTTGAATAAAAAGGTATGGGGTTGCACACAAGTTGAATTTGAATATCTCTTTACAGTCATTTTAAATATTGCTACGTATAATTTTCAATTATTATGCTCTTTGAACTCGGATATCATTCAATTTTACAGGGTATCCGGATATTTTATATTTACTTGTGAAATGAAAAACATGAAATTTGATAACAAGCTAATCAGGAATAAAAAAAATCGTTGGCAAATTTGGTTATCGGATTTTTTATCTTCGTTTTATATGTTCACACCTAAAGCTTTACACTATAAGTCACAACGAAAATTATGTTAGACGAATTCATTGAAAACGATGTTTCAGTTATCGGGATAGATCTGACGGTGCGGTCGCAACCTGTTAGATTGGCAACTTGAGATAATCAAATTAATTACAACAAGAAAAATACACCGGATAAAATCGGTGATTTTCAAAATTTAACCATCGAAGAACAATAGGAAAACAACGAATGAAAATTAACAAATTAGATATCGAAGGGTTTCGTTCCCTCCGGAAAGTAAGTTGGTCACCTGGTGACCTCAACGTAATTATCGGCCCTAACGGCACAGGCAAGTCTAATTTGCTGCGTTTCATGGAATTAATTTCCGTATCAGCACAGGGCAGACTCGGCAAATACATACAATCTTTAGGTGGAATGGATCCAATAGTTTGGGATGGAACTGCCTCTTCCATAAAGTTTGTAATGGAAACAACGCCTGAGGGCGGAGATATGGGGCCTGAAAATTACGAGCTTGAGCTGGTACGCCTTGGATCGGGGAGTTCATATAAGATTGAAAAAGAACGCTTGGTAAACTCTCATAAATTAAGAAAAGGTATTGAAAAAAATCCGTTTAAATTTTTAGAACGAATTGCAAAGTCTGCTGTTATTTTTGATGAAAAAGAACATACCTTTACCACACCTGAAGAATTTGTATCAGATGAAGAAAGTCTGCTTTCCATAGCATCCGGACCATTTATTAATAACCATTATATTCCACCGTTCCAAAGAAAGTTGTCTTCTATAGCTGTTTATCATGATTTGCATACCAATAAGGATGCGCCTGTTCGTCAATCGGCTATTTCCCGTATGGAAAAGCGGGTAGACCCTGACGGACAAAATCTTATATCTGTCATGCACACCCTTTACACAGGAGATCGTGATTTTAAAACCGACATTAATTCCGCCATGCAGGCTGCATTTGGCGATGATTTTGAAGAACTGGTTTTCCCGCCTGCGTCTGATCAGAGAATACAAATGCGCATCCGCTGGAAATCACTGAAACGGGAACAATCGGCTGCCGAACTCTCAGATGGGACCCTCCGTTTTCTGTTCCTGTTAACCGTCATGGCGAGCCCATCACCAGCCCCCGTTATCGCTATTGATGAGCCGGAAACCGGTCTTCATCCATCAATGCTTCCTGTGGTTGCGGAATATGCTGTTGAGGCATCCAGGAGATCACAGGTCATTTTGACTACCCATTCTCCACAATTTCTGGATGCTTTTGCCGGAACGATTCCCACAACCACAGTCGCAAAATGGGAAAATGGTGAAACAATTCTACAGACCTTGAAAGGAGAAGACCTGGCATACTGGTTGAAGGAATATTCGTTGGGGTCTCTTTTTAAATCAGGAGAGCTGGAGCAAATGAAATGAGATTTATTCTTTTTGTTGAAGGTTATACGGAAGACAAGACATTGCCGCAATTTTTAAAAAAATGGCTTGATCCAAGATTAACTGATCCTGTCGGAATTAGAACCGTTCGTTTTGAAGGATGGCCACAACTGTTAAAAGACGCCCCTTTAAAAGCCCGAATGCATCTGAACGGTCCGGCTAAACACGATATTATTGCAGTAATTTCTTTATTGGATCTTTACGGCCCGACCTTTTATCCCAAGCGCTTAACTAAATATACAGAACGTTACAATTGGGCCAAGAAACATATGGAAAAGGCGGTTGGCCAACCAAAATTTTTTCAGTTTTTTGCAGTTCATGAAGTAGAGGCATGGCTTTTAAGCCAACCGGATATTTTCCCATTGAAAATTAAAAAAGCATTCCCGCCAAAGATTCACAATCCGGAAACTGTTAACTTTAATGAACCGCCGGCAAAATTGCTGGAGCGTCTTTATTCTTCGCATATGCCTCGGTCATACAAAAAGGTTGTGAACGGTAAAGAATTTTTCAGCAAACTTGATCCAAACATCGCATATCAAAAATGCCCTAAACTCAAAGAACTTTTGGATAAAATGTTGAATTTGGCTAAAAAATCCCAATCAACAGCAACATAAATAAGGATAGTTGACAGCAGCAAAGGTCATGCAAAATTTCAACTTGGGCCGATGCAGCATCTTTTCATGAGGTGATACCGATTAAAATCCCCGATTGAGTCGGCCCTTCAAAAGAAAGCCGCTTGATATTTTTTACCCCGTGTGCCGTAAGCATGTTTGAAATCTCGGTTTCGCTGTAAGATTTGCCGTTGGGTGTTCCTAAGTACATGTTAAGAGAAAAAAGAGCCGGGAATAAAGGGCTGTCCTTGGAATCGTTCAAAATAAAATCATGGATAAAAATTTTACTTCCAGGTTTTAGTGCTGAAACCGCTTTTCCAATTATCTCACCGGCCTGCTCAGGCCCCTCGCCATGAAGTATATGGGAAAGCCAGGCAGCATCAAACCTGTCAGGACAAGTAAATTCCTCTTCAGTATAATTTCCTGAAATAAAATCGACCCGGTCTGAAACATTAAATTGCCGGATTGTTTTTTCGGCAAAGGGGCGGGTGGCCTCAAGGTCATAGACAGACGCTGTTAATCCTGGATTGGCAAGGCAAAAATGAATGGCATAGGTTCCGGGCCCTCCGCCAAAATCAAGGAGACGTTTACACTCTGACAGGTCAAGCTTTTTTGACAGATCCGGGGCAATGGCCATGCCGATGTTGAACATGCCCATAAGAAAACTTTCCCGACGTTCTTCATCGGAAAAAGAAGACCTCATCCGGGTGGGTTTGCCTTCAATGATCGCTTTGTCCATTTTATGCCACGATTCCATGAGATGGTGGTGGTGCAGGATCATAAACCCGACATACTGTTTGGACTCTTTTGAAAGAAAAGTTAAGGCCGGAGAAGTATTGGAATAGCTTTCATCCTTTTTCACAAGAAGCTCCATTGCCGCCAGAGCATTTAACAGCATGGAAAGCCCACGTTCATCCACTTTGAGCTTTTTATTGATGACATCACAAGAAACAGTATCTGATCCGATAACCGTGAAAATATCAAGTTTTACTCCGGTGTGAAGCGCACATGTTTTCCAGTAATATCCCGACACGTCCAGAAGTGTTCCAGGATTCCAGTTCTCCTTGTTCATTTTGCCTCCTTTTACAATTTTTTTCCAAGATACGAATTTTTACAACGATCTGATTTAATTGCCTTGCTCACATTACTCATATCATATACAAAAAAACAAATAAATTTCAATTCTTATGCAAACCTATGCATAGTTGCATAAGAATATAGCCTGTTTTTTTTGTTTATCTGCTTTTCCATCCTTTTGGATGGTGACTTTTGTTGTGCCCCGGCCTAAAAAAGCTGGAAACATGGAAATTTAACACAAACAGGAGTTGGATATGGGACAAATCTTATCTGGAATAAATAATTTTTTTGAAGCCCTGCCGGACAGGCTCCGGCAAAAAAAATGGCGGGTACTGCTTTTTTTCGTTATTGCCACAGGTTTTATGAGTCTTGGCGTTAAAAATGTTGTTATAGATGAATCATTGACCTCTTATTTTCAAGACGATGACCCGGTAAAAAAGGCCTATGATAATTTCAGAAGCATTTTCGGCGGGGATGAGTATGTCTATATTGTTTACCGGGCAAAGGACAAGGATATCTTTTCCAGTGCATCCCTGGCTGCACTGAAAAAACTCCACCATGACCTGGCCGATTACCGGTTGAATCTTGAGTCTACAATCCCTTCAGCCCTGGATCATATTGAGGAGGTGAAAAGCCTTATCAATGTCAAATATATGGAAGCTTGGAATCAAACACTTTATTCCAGAAGTTTTATTGGTGACCGTCTGCCACAAAATCATACGCAGCAAGAACAATTGAGAAAGAAAGCATTGAATCATCCGGATTATCCCCGGATCTACCTTTCCGAAAACAGCGAATACGGTGGCATTGTTGTCCGTACGGATTTTAATGCCCGCCTGGAACCGCTTGTTGGGCAAAAAGATACCGGCAAAAAAATTTCAACCGGGTTTGATGATGAAGACATTGTTTTTGATACCATGGATGCAAAAAAAAACATTTCCAAAGATGCGGGTGATCTAACCCTTTGCAAAGAAGATATCAGGGAATATCCCCTGTTTATGAAAAAGATCAGGGCCATCCTTGCCAAACCTGAATATACGGCAGCTTTTGAATTCTATCCCGTGGGCAACCCGGCATTGATGGATTTTTTTGCAACAGCGGTAATAAATGATATGGGCCGGTTGATGTCCCTGGTGCTGTTATTGATCATTATCATGCTGTGGATTCTTTTCAGGTCTTTTTCCGCAGTTCTCTGGCCGGTTGTGATTGTGATCCTGACCATAATATGGGTTCTGGGACTTGTGGGCTGGCTTAAGATTCCCATGACAGCCATGCTGCAGGTGATTATTTTCCTGGCCCTTTCCGTGGGCATCGCGGATACGGTACATATTCTTTCGGGATATCTTTATTTCAGGAATAAAAATCTTGATCACAAACACGCCATTTGCAGTGTCATGAAAAAATCCGGGTTGGCCTGTATGTTGACAAGCCTGACAACGGCTGTCGGACTTTTTTCCCTGGTTCTGGTTCCCATGAAGCCGATTTCTAATTTTGGTGTGTTTGCCGCTGTTGCGGTTTTGTTTGCATTTGTTTTCACGGTTCTTCTCCTGCCTTTGATGCTGGACATCTGGAGTCCGGTTTCCAAAACAAAAGCATGTGAAACAGATCATTTTATACTCAAACTGCTGAAAAAAATAGAACAGGTCAGTGTTTCCCATTCCTGGAAAATGATCCTGATTTTTTTCGGAGCAGGGATTTTCATGGTTTTCGGCATACTCCAGCTGAAAGTGGATTCCAACTTTGTGGAAATTATAAAAAAAGGCATGCCCTTGAGAGAGGCCTATGGCATTGTTGATGAACACCTGGGCGGCACCGGCAATATGGAGGTAATGCTTGATTTTAAACAAGAAGACGCGTTAAAAGACCCACGGGTTTTGTTTGCCATGGAATCTTTGCAAAACTTTATGGAAGAAGATGAGTCATGCCGGGTGGTCAAAACCCTTTCACTGGTGAATGTGGTAAAAGAATCCCATAAAGCACTTCATGACAATGCCCCTGAAAAATATCTCATACCGTCAGATCCAGCGATTTTACAACAGGTATTATTCTTGTTTGAGAATGCAAATCCAAAAGACCGGACCCGGCTGGTGTCTGATGATTATTCCCAGGCAAGGATCGGGCTAAATTCCCTTAACGTGGGGTCCATAGAGGCTTTGAAGATCATGAAAAAAGTTCAGGCCTTTATTGATCACAGGTTTGCCGGACTCAAACAGACCTACCCGGATCTGGACGTTACGTTGACCGGGAACATGGCGCTGTTGTCCATTATGCTGGACTATATTGCCTGGGCCCAGATCAAGAGTTTCGGCCTGGCGCTGCTGGTGATTTCCGTCATTCTTTTCCTGGTTCTCGGGTCGTCCAAATCCGGGCTTGTGGCACTGGCCCCCAATCTGTTTCCCATCCTGACAACTTTTGGGCTGATGGGGTATTTTAACATTCCCCTGGATGCGGACACGCTGCTGGTTGCACCGATCATCATCGGGCTTGCAGTGGATGACACCATCCATTTTATGACCCATTTCAGACTTGAAATGGAAAAATCAAAAGACATTGCCGCCGCCGCCATCCAATCGATCCGGGAAGCCGGTCAGGCTATTGCGTTCACCTCATTGATTCTATCTGTGGGGTTTCTGGTGTTTTTACTGTCCTTTCACAACGGACTGAGTCATTTTGGCATATTTGCCGCGATTGCCGTTCTGACGGCGTTACTATCGGATCTTTTTTTACTGCCGGCATTGTGCCGGGTATGTAATGTTAATTTTAACCGAACTTTAAAAGAGGTGGACAGATGCGAATCCTTGGCTTGATCTTTATTCTTTCAGTGCTTTTTATTTCAGACGGTCTGGCCGGCGAGGCCAGGCAAATTGTTCAAAACGTCCTGGACCGGGATGACGGAACCACAGAGATCGGGCGGGTCAGGCTGTCCACCTGCGGTGTTGTAAAAAAACAAAAAACAATTGTCTGCAAATCAAATCCCAGGGTAAAAATCATGGATATGGTCAGAAAAGACTACGGCCCCAGGGAAAAGGACCATAAAACCGTCACCATTATCATTGAACCTGCCGGAGAAAAGGGGATCGGATTTTTGCAATACGATTATGAGCAAAAAGGCAAAGAGACTGACCAGTGGCTTTACCTGTCCGCCCTGGGAAAGGTCAAACGAATTGTATCCGGCAATGAGCAAGAACCGAAAACCGGCAGTTTTTTCGGCTCTGAACTCAGTTATGAGGATATGGAAAAAAGGCATATTGATGATTATACCTATCGGCTCCTGGGTGAAGAAACCTATGCAAACAGAGCCTGTTATGTGATTGAATCCGTGCCGGTAAAAGAGAGGGCGATCAAAAGCAATTATTCAAAAGCCCTGGATTGGGTGGATAAGGACCGGAATCTGATTTTAAAATCCATCCTCTATAACCGCCAGGGTAAAAAATTCAAACGGTTCTATTTTGGCAAGATTACAAAGATCAACAATATCCTGGTGCCAATGCAGATTATGGTTCTCAATCTTGAGACCCACCGCAGAACCGTGATGAGCTATGAAAAGATCGCCCTGAATCTGCCGGTGGACGATGACTTTTTAACGGTTAGAACTCTTATCGACGGTGCGTTCCGGGAAAGCAACCTGAAAAAATACCAGGCTGCTTATTGATAGATCGGAGGCTGTAATGAAGCTTGCAAGGGACAAGATTTTTCCCCCTGTACCCTGTTTATTTCTGTTTGTCTGCCTGATCTGCTTTTTTATTGCCGGTCTTATTGCCGATTTTATCCCGGGACTTGCCGGCAGAGCTTACGGCCAAAGTCAGTTTGACACCGATGATGAACAGATCATCTTTCAGGAAGAGGGTTGGCCGGACATGGAAGACAAAACTCACTTGACCCAGGATGATCCCCTGCACCCGGAACCAACCTGGACGGATCAATTTTTTGAAGAATCCACCGTCACGTTGGGATATAGGTTTGCCCACGGGGTGGAAGCAGGTCCGAAAATCATTGATAATAACGTTTTTGTCCGCCTTGAATACGACACCCTGTTCCGGGATTATCTTTTTTTAAAATTTGACGGCAAGTGCAGTGTTCATCCGAAAACCGATCACAGGGCAGATGCCGAAGATAGGGATGTGCTGGTTGATGCTTGGGTCAGACAAGCTTTTGTCCAGGCAGGATATGACAATTTCAGCCTGAAAATCGGTCACCAGATCAATGTCTGGGGAAAAGCGGATACAGTGGCCATAACCGATGTGGTATCTGCACGGGATCTTTCGGAATTCATCTTTATCCGGCTTGAAGATGCCAGGCTCGGCCAGTTCATGATTTCGGGAAATTTTTATTCCCGTTATTTTAATACCTTTTTGTTTTACAGCCCCCTGCCGGAAACAGACCGGGAGCCGGCCACAAATTCCAGGTATGACAGAGCGCCTGAAAGCCAAGGCACGATTGTCGTCCTGGAAAAGTCTCCCCAATTCGGCGACTCTGAGTTCGGGGTGAAAATCGATAAAATTATTTCAAAGACCGATGTCTCCCTTATGGCCGGCCGCTTTTTTTCCAATTCAGCCCGGTATGCGTATCAGGGATATGATTTGGATGCAAAACCGGTGGCAACCAAGACATACCCCGCCTACACCATGGCGGGAGCGGCATTGAGCCATGCATGGCAGCAGTTTTTGTTCAAGATGGAACTGGCATATAAGTTTGGATTTGCCTTGCAGGGAAATGATGCAGACGGGCTTTTTCGGGTTGAAAAAAAAGACGTGATTGATGCTGCAATCGGTGTTGAATACAATGCAAATGATCGATACCAAATGAGTGTGGAGCTGTCCAACCGGCATATCCGTTCAGGGGGATCAGGCCTGACACAAGATTGTGATGAAAAAGATTCGGCTTTTTACTATATGTTTCAAAAAGATTTTTTAAATCAGACCTTGGATTTTGAGTATAACTTTTATTGCCATGTCCAAAAAAAAGACAGGTTCCATCGGTTTCAACTCACCTATGACCTGACTGACAGCCTTGAAATAATAGCTGATTATACCGTTTTCAATGCCAGGGATAAAGACAGCCTGATGTGGCAATATCAAAAGGAAGACCGCATCAGCCTTGAAATTAAAAGCTTTTTTTAACGACCGCCGACTTGTCAGATCAGCTCATACTTTTCAGCAAAGGCAACTGCTTCTCCCCGTCTTTTCACATTGAGTTTTGCAAAAATACGACCTGCATACCACCTCACGGTATTGACCGAAAGAAAAAGAGTGTCGGCTATATCCTGGTTTGAGCCTCCTTTTTTCATCAATTTGAGAACTTCGATTTCACGGTCATTAAACGTCTCTTTAAATTCATTGATCATCACAGATCTAAGTTCACAACTGCCTTTGGGACGGTCAATATATTTTTTCAGATACTCCGGCAATATCCCCCGCTTCAAAGCTTGTTTGAACAAGGTCAGAATAGCTTCCCCTTCGTCAATATAAACCCTTACCTGACCTTGTTTTTCAGAAAGCACAAATGCTTTTTTTAAAATTTTAAGGGCATTATCCATATCATTTTCCACATGATATGCAATCGCCTTAAGGACGTAACATTCAATCAACCGCCCGTTTCCCTTGACCGGCAGATCCTCCCGGATCATGGCGTCAGTGATCCCATGTACATGTCTGGTCTGCTTTTTGCAAAGCCAATACCTGCAAAGGCTGAGATACAGATGATATTTATGATAGGGAATTGCCAGATCCTGATCCAATTCCAGGTTCTGATCTAATTGCAGGTACTGCAGGTTTATCTTCCTGATAAGCTCTTGGGCATCATCCATATTCCCCCGGGCGATCTGCATTCGAATTTCGTATGCCCTTGACATGAACTCTCCCCATGTAGAACTCACCCTGGCAGCCTCAATGGAAACCGCCATTGCTTTTTCTGATTCCTCATGGTTTTCGTCCGCCGCAAGAATCCTGGCATATTCCAGGTTGCCCAAAAAAATGATTTCAACATACTCATTGTTTCTGGCAAGGTATAATCCTTTTTTGCATGCTTTCAATGCCTCTCCGATTTCATTTTGTTCCCGCAGGATATCGGCCTTGAGGATATAAAGAAACCCGTATTCCGGCACAAGCGTTTCCCCGTATCGCTTCTTTCCTTTTTCAATGGTTGTGTCGATAAAAGAAAATGCCATATCCAGCTTCCCCATGACACAGAGAATATCGGCATAGCTGATGGCCCTTAAAACAGGGATATCATCTCCTTGTGATATTTTTTTGATATATTCATATGCAGATCCGATATCACCGCTATACCTCATGGAAAGCCCCAGGACCAGCTCCCCCATTTCACGGACCAGGCCCTCTTTTTCCGGCAGGGCCTGAAGACACTTTTTCATCTCTTTGATGCTTTTTTCAAATTCCCCGGTCTGGTAGAAATAGCGATATCCTTTTATCAGGGAAATAAATCCTGACACGGTTTTATCTTTTTTGAAAATCTCCCGGCCAAGGAGACCAACGGATTCAAAATCACCGGCAAGGACATTCAGCCACACCGAATAACTGCACAACTCGGGATTATTGCTGACGATGGTTTCAGGCAGACGCTCAATAAGAGTTTTCAAAACAAATCCGCCGGACCGGCTGAACAGCTCAGGAGCATTTTGCCCAAGCAGGTCTGCTGCAGCCCTGTAATTTTTTGCCAGCACCCCATGATGAAACGCTTCGCTCACTACCCCCTGATCCTTCAGCCAGACAAAAGCATTTGCATGGAGATGCTTTACCTTGCCGGGATCTTTTTCCATGAGATGCTTCAAGAGAAACTCTCTGAACAGATGGTGATAACGGAACCACTCCCTGTTGTTATCCAATGGAATCAGAAAAAGGTTATTCTGCTCCATGGCCATCAGAATTCTGCGGCTGTCGGGATTTTTTGTCACAGCCCGGCACAATTCGGAGCAGAATCTTTCCAGGATCGCGATCTTCAGCATGAAATTTTTGATCTCATCCCCAAGGCCGGACAAAACCTCCTCAACCAGATAATCAATTATATACCTGTGACTTCCGGTAAAATCATCTATAAATGACCGCTTATTCTTCTGTTCCTTCATCGACAGAATCGCAAGCACAAGTCCTGCAATCCAACCTTCGGTTTTCTTTGTGAGAGAAACAACATCTTTTTGGGTCAGGTCAAGACCGTGGATTTTGTTCAGCAGATCTTCGGTTTCATGAGTATTAAAACGAAATTGCAGGGCATTTATTTCAACCAGTTTTCCCGACAACCGGAATTTTGAAATTGAAAGCCGGGGAGCTTCCCTGCCTGCAATGATCATCCGCATATTGGACGGCAGATGATCCATTAAAAATTCCATCCCTTCATGGATTTTTCCATCTGAGATAACATGAAAATCATCCAGAACAAGGGTGAATTTTGTTCCCTCTGCGGCAATCTCATTGATCATTTCGATTAGAATGTTTTCAATTAAAGATGTTCCGGAAGATTTGATCTGTTCCAGTGAATTTTGACCGCAACGGTTCAAAACAGATGCAACCGCCGTGATCAGATACCTCCAGAAAACATTGGGAATATTTTCACTTTGTTCAAGGGAAACCCATGCCACAAGGGTTTTGCAATGTTCCACCCATTCACTGAGCAATGTGGTTTTCCCGAATCCCGCAGGAGCGGAGAGGATCACAATAGAACTTTTTTCATCAATAAGACGGCAAATTCTTTGACGGGATACAACGGCATCAGCCTTAAATCCGGGAATATGAAATTTTGTTGTAAGCAGTTGCATATTATCAATTCAGGGAATCGTCCTTTATATGCATTCTTTTATACCGCTTATTCTCCTGTAATCTGATTTTCCTCAACCTGATTTATGTCAATCGGATTTTCCAGGCCTTGGGAATCATCCGACAAAAGAGACTGCTCTTTTTCAATAAACTTGATATTCACATGATCCTCAGTCACATCTGAAATTTCCAACCCAAACGAATCAAAGGTTTTCAGCATGACGGCATCGGCAAACTGAGAAGATCGCCCCTTATAAAAGACCTCCATTATCGCATAACTTGATCCATTCTCTTTGGGCTGCATGTTTTCAATCCCAGGTATTTGTTTCAATCGTTGCTTTAATGCGATAAACCGCGGCAGAAACTGAGCCCCTTCCATCCTGACATCAAAGGTCTGCTCTTTTCTCAAATTCCGGGTCCAGTATTCATTGATTTTGTCACCCAGATCCCTGGCTGACAAACGGGCGGCCTTAACAAGCGCCTGAACATTTCCTTGCTGTGCCATATTGTTTTTAACCACGGCCTGTAATTGTGAGTTAATAACTTTTTGTCCGGTTTCAAGGTTATATCCTTCAAGATTTATTTCGGCATGAAAGGTTTTTTCATCACCCATTCGGTTAATGGCTTCTGATGCAACGGCTTTGCCGAAAACAATCATGTCGGCTTTCATTTCTTTGCCAAGCTTTCTGGCTGCTGCCGTGTCGTAAATGGAATCAAACCTGATATTATACAAAGAAGGGTCGGGACGGTCCGTGCCATTGCCAATAATAATAAATCTGTCTTGCTCCCCCGTCATTTCGGTTATAATCGTTTGTTCTGCAACAGACTGATAAGGAATGGGATTTTTCCCCCACCAATATTTTGGCAGAAGATCAGACGGGGTTTTTTCCGCAATAAAAAACAGGATCACGGGTTTATCCTGACTTGCATTGAGTATCCCGGCATTGGTCAATGTTTTTTCAAGTCGTGCAAGATCGACTTTGGACTCAACCCCCACCAGATAATAGTCATTGCTCTCAATGCCGCCAAGCACCCGATATGTAACAATATAGTCCGATGTATGGGAAAGCACCCGGTCGTAAAAAAAATCAAGATTGGCAGCAAAAATCTGTCTTGATACAAGTTCGGCAAAGGCATTTTGCAGAGCAACTTCCAGGGCATCTGACACTGCTTTCTGCCTGGCCTGCTGAAGATTATGATTGACCACCATGCTTCTGGCTGTGGTCACACCCGTTAAAACCCCGGAATCTTTGGCAGCAAAGCATATTGACATACTGATGCTGCTGATGAATAAAACCATGAAACCGACAGCTGCTGTTTTTTTAAACATCCTTTTCAAACCTTTCTTTCAATGGCATAGTCTGCAACCACACATAAGAATTCTTTGGATGGACACTCTTCAAAATAATCAAGGCAGGCTTTTGCTTTTTTTACATGATCTTGTGCCCGATTTTCAGTATATTCTATTCCCTTATACGCAACCAGTTTTTGTTTGAGTTTTTCAAACTGATCCAAATCAAATTTTGTTGTTGCTATGGCATCCTTTATCCACACCTTATCCTCTGGAGAAGCGTTGGCAAGAGTGTGGATCAGCGGCAGGGTCAGCTTTCCCTCCCGCATGTCCGCCCCTGGATTTTTTCCCAGTTGCTTGGCGCTTGCCGTGTAATCCAAAAGATCATCTGCCATCTGAAAAGCCATTCCCAAATGAAACCCGTATTGGTTCAATGCCTCTTGTTTTTCTTTTGGTGCCTTGGCAAGGATGGCACCGCTTTGGCAGGCGCCCTGGATCAGAACGGCTGTTTTTCTTTCAATAATCTCAAGATATTCATGTTCTGAAAGATCTGATTTCCCTTTTTTTTCCAGCTGGTCGATTTCCCCCTGGGACATGTCCCTGGTAATTTTTGCAATGATACTGATGATATCCGGTTCTCGTGTCTTTGCCGCAATTTCAAGAGCCCTGGCCAAAAGAAAATCTCCTGTCAGCACCACTTTGGCAGCAGACCATTTGGTGTGGGCGGCTTTTTTGCCACGCCGGATATCAGCCTCATCCACCACATCATCGTGTAACAGGGTGGCGGCATGAAGATATTCAAAAATTGTGGAAAATGTGATCTCAAAATCATCATGATAACCGCAAAGCCTGGCACTGTGAATCATCAACAGCGGCCTTAACCGTTTTCCGCCGCTGAACAGAAGGTGGGATGCAATCTGTCTGACCAGTTCCAGGTTTGGATTCAAATGATGTTCAAGCTCGATTTCAATTTTTTCAAGATCAGTTGCCACCATTTCAACAAGTCTTTGCTTTATCCCTTTTGTCATGCAATCTCCCCGGCAATATCATATTCAAAAGCATCTGTAATTCTTACCTTAACAAAGGTGCCGATTTCAAGCTTGTCTGCATAAATAAATGTCATCCCGTCAACCTCCGGGGCCTGGAACATTGTCCTGCCGATGTAAACGCCTTGTTCAGGGCTTTCTTCCACAAGAACTTCAAAGGTCTTGCCCACATAGCGTTCATTAACTGATTCTGAAATTTTGGCCTGTTCCGCCATGATCAGGTCATGTCTTTTTTCTGCAATTTCAGCACAAACATGATCTTTTAACAGATGAGACTTTAAGTCCTGGGAATCAGAATAGGTGAACACACCCAAGTGATCAAACCGGATATCCTTGATAAACGTCATCAGCGTCTCAAAATCCTCTTGTGTTTCACCCGGAAACCCAACGATAATAGTGGTTCTTAAGGCAGCATCAGGATCAATTGCCCGGATGGTTTTAAACAGGGCATACAGATCTTCAAGCGTATAGGGGCGGCCCATTTTTTTCAATATGCCTGACGAGGCATGCTGGACTGGAACATCATAATAAGAACAGATGTTTTTATGCTGTTTTACCGCCTGTATAATGGGTTGTGTAATTGTTTCAGGATGGGTATACAAAAAACGTATCCAGGCATGGTCTTTTTCAACAGTGTCGGCCAAAGCCTTGAGAACCTGTTCAAATCCTGTATCATCCTGAAAATCCCGACCGTAATCCGTTGTGTTTTCAGCGGTCAGGATAATCTCTTTAACGCCTCTTAAAACAAGATCCTTAGCTTCTCTACAGATATCATCCAATGGCCTTGAGCGCTGGATACCGCGAAGCTTGGGGATAATACAATAGGTACACGTCCGGTTGCACCCTTCCGACACCTTGATATAGGCATAATCTTTGGTGATCAGTTCTCTTGGTTCAAAACCGTCCTGGAACGCTCTTGTGCTTGGATCTGGAAAAAGGGTCAAAGGCTTTGTTTGTTTGTTTTCAACCACATCCACAATTTGGTCACACGCGGCAGTCCCTATAAACGCATCCACTTCAGGCAGGGTGGACAACAGATCTTTGTCATCCTTATACCGCTGGGCAAGGCATCCGGTTGCAATGAGCCGCTCACACTTTCCGGTTTGCTTGAATGCTGCCATTTCCAAAAGAACATCAACAGCCTCTTGAGAGGCTGTTGATATAAATCCGCAGGTGTTGACAATGATCACCCGGGCGCAGGACGGGTCATCAGTTACACTGTGACCCGCCGCCACAAGTTTTCCCAGCATTATTTCACTGTCAACCTGGTTCCTTGAGCATCCAAGATTTTCAAGAAAAACAATCATATTGATTTGGCCATCAGGTCTCCGAGTTGTTTGGAAAATCTTGCAGGATTGTCCAGCTTGCCGCCTTCGCTGATAACGGCAATATCAAACAGAAGATCACTATAGTCTTTTAATACCGGGTTGGTGGTGTCTGTCTCAAAAATTTCTTTCATCTTGCCCATGACCGGATGATTCACATTGACTTCCATCACCCGTTTCTGGTCAGGAGTTTTCTGGCCCGAGGCTTTCATGATTTTTTCCATGTATGCGCTCATGCCGTAATCATCGCCGGACAGGCAGGAAACCGAATCTTTAAGACGGTTGGAAACCACAACATCTTTGACCTTTGCTTCAAGCTTTCCTTTGAGAAAGGACATCAGAGCGGAATATTCATTTTTCTTTTCATCATCCACTTTATCCAGATCAAGATCCCCTTTTTCCGCACTCTTGAGTTTTTTCTCCTTGTAATCGGGCAGGGACTGAGTGACCCACTCATCAATTGGGTCCACCATTAAAAGAACTTCATAATCCTTTGCTTTCAAGGACTCGAGCAAAGGAGAATTCATAAGTGATGTCAGGCTTTCACCGGTCAGATAATAAATTTCTTTCTGGTCTTCCTGCATATTTTCAATATATTCATCCAGGGTGATATATTTGCCGTCCGACTTGGTGGTTTTGTATCGTAAAAGAGATGCCAGTTTTTCCTTGTTTTGAAAATCCGTTGGAATTCCGGCTTTCAGGGCCTGGCCAAACTCAACATAAAATTCTTCATATTTTTCTTTTTCCATGCCTTCCAGAACGGAAAAAATCTGTTTCACAAGGTTTTTGCGGATGTTTCGAACCAGGCGGTCTTCCTGAAGAATCTCACGGCTCACATTCAGGTTCAAATCCGGGGCATCCACAACTCCCTGGACAAATCCCAGGTATTCGGGCAACAGTTCCTTGCAGTCATCCATGATAAAAACCCGTTTGCAATACAGCTGCATTCCATTCTTTCTTTCCGGACGGAACATATCCATGGGCGCTTTGGACGGCAGATACATCAAAACATCGTATTCGGTTACGCCCTCAAATTTTTTATGGATGATCTCCATGGGCTTGTCCCAGTTGTGGCTGATGTGCCGATAGAACTCTTCATGCTCTTCATCGGTCACATCCTCTTTGGATTTTGACCAGATGGCTTTCATGGAGTTCAGGGTCTCGTCTTTTTTAACCTTTTTAAAGGTATCCCCAATGGGTTTGCCGTCTGAATCTTTAATGATTTCATTCTCAGGAAGGGGTTCGCTTTTTTCAACTTCCATGATCACAGGATAGGTCACAAAATCAGAATGTTTTTTCACAATATGCTGGATGGTATAGCTTTCCGTGAAATCCTGGTCCCCGTCTTCAGTTGCTTTTAAATGAAGGGTAATGGTGGTGCCGCGATTTTCTTTTTCTATCTCCTGAACCGTGTAAGATCCCTTGCCATCCGATTCCCATCTGACACCCATGTCCTGGCCGGGAGCCTTTGTATCCAGTGTGACCGTGTCAGCTACAATAAATGCTGAATAAAATCCAACACCGAACTGACCGATCAGTTCAGGAGAGAGAGTGTTTTCTTTTTTGGAATTTTCAAGCGCCTTCATAAACGCGGCCGTTCCTGACTGGGCAATGGTTCCGATATTGTCATTGACCTCATCCAGGGTCATTCCAATCCCGTTATCGGAAATCTGGAACGTCTTGTTTTCAGAATCCAGGGAGATCCGGATATGATAATCATTATCATCGGCAAACAGGTCCGGGTCTGTCTGTTCTTTGAATCTTGCCTTGTCAATGGCATCAGACGCATTTGAAATCAGCTCCCGAACAAATATTTCCCTGTTGGAATACAAAGAATTGATAATCAGGTGCAAAAGCTGCTGCACCTCGGTTTTAAATTGATGTGTCTCTTTTGTTCCCATGTTTACTCCTGTTTCTTAATTATCATTTAGGTATAAATTATTTTTTAATAATAATTGGTGCAAAAAGTAAAATGTCAAGGCGGGTCAGGGGTATTTTCACCTGTGCAAACAAACCCTGGGGCTGCCTCCAAAGTTTTGCCACGGCAGATCCAAAACAAATCAACATATTGAATTTTTTGCAGATACCTGTTATTAAAAAACTTTAAATTTTAAGGGATATAGCAACATGCATTATGAAGGTATGATGATACGGCCGCCAAGTGAGGCCAACAGTATTTTATTACAGGTCACCTTGGGCTGTTCCCATAATAAATGTACATTTTGCGGTACATTCAGGGAAAAACGATTTAATATCAAAAAAGACGATATTATTTTTGAAGATATCGAGTTTGCAAGAAAATACTGCCAGAGACAAAACAGATTGTTTATATGCGACGGGGATGCCATGATCGTTCCCCAGAAAAGACTGGTCAAAATTCTCAAACAGATAAAAGACCGGCTGCCCTGGGTGGAAAGAGTGGGGCTGTATGCCAACACCAAAGGGATTGGCATGAAAACCGACGAACAATTAAAACAGCTGCATGATCTTGGAGTAAAAATCGCTTATATGGGGCTTGAATCAGGGGATGACCAGGTCTTAAAGGATATAGTAAAAGGTGCGGATTCCGCTAAAATGATCAAAATGGGAAAACGGGTTAAAGCATCCGGCATTAAATTGTCCGTCACTGTTATTATTGGTATCGGGGGCAAAAAAAGATCTGAAATCCATGCCGGCGAAACCGGAAGGGTCCTGTCTGCAATTGATCCTGATTTTGTGGGGGCGTTAAGCCTTATGCTGACTCCCGGCACTGAACTTTATGATCAGTATGAAAGAGGTGAATTTGAACTTATCACCCCAAAGCAAATGCTTGAAGAACTGGGTCTGATGTTTGCTTCAACCCATCTTTCAAACGGATTTTTCCATGCAAATCATGCTTCCAACTATCTTCCCATCCGGGCGAAACTGCCCGAAGAAAAAGAACAAACCCTTGAACTGATTTCACAGGCCCTTAATGGAAAACTGGCACTTAGACCGGAACACATGAGAGCTTTGTAACACCAAATTATTTTACAGGAGAAACACACGATGGCCCAAGCCGAAACAAATCTTGATCAGTTAACCGTAAACACTATCCGGACACTTTGCATGGATGCGGTTCAAAAAGCAAATTCCGGACATCCGGGCGCACCCATGGGCTTAGCGCCTTCGGCATATGTTTTGTTCAAACGCTTTTTAAAGCATAACCCCAAAAATCCCGCCTGGATTGACAGGGACCGCTTTGTGCTGTCCGGCGGTCATGCATCTTCTCTGCTTTACAGCCTTCTGTACCTGTTTGGTTACGGGCTTGAACTGGATGACCTGAAAAATTTCAGACAATGGAAATCCAGAACCCCGGGACATCCTGAATACGGCGACACTCCGGGGGTGGAAACCACAACAGGCCCTCTGGGTCAGGGAATTGCCAATGCCGTGGGCATGGCCATTGCCGAACGTCATCTTGCCGCACGATTTAATATGGAAGAAACAGAACTGATCAACCACCATACTTATGTGATGTGCGGTGACGGTGATTTGATGGAAGGGGTTGCCCTTGAATCCATTTCCCTTGCAGGACATCTGGGGCTTGGAAAACTGATTCTTTTGTATGATGACAATTCCATTACCATTGAAGGAAAAACCGACATTGCATTTACAGAAGATGTCGGAGCAAAATTCAAAAGCCAGAACTGGCATGTGGTTACGGTTGAAGACGGCAACGACCTGGATGAAATTCAAAAAGCCATTCAGGCCGGTAAAGACGCGGTTGCCCGCCCCACCCTTGTACAGATAAAAACCCACATTGCCTATGGCAGCCCGAGCAAACAGGACAGCTCGGATGCCCATGGCTCACCCCTTGGCGAAGAAGAAATAAAACTGGTCAAACTGTTTTACGGAGTGCCTGAAGACAAAAGCTTTTATGTCCCTGAAGAGGTTCTGGAAAACTGCAGAAAAGCCCTGAACTATGGAGAAGGGTTTGAACGAAGCTGGCAGGAAATTTTTGATGAATACAAAATTGAATACCCTGAGCAGACAACCGAGTTTGTAGACGCCATCAGTGGATTTTTAACCCAGGGATGGGATGCCAAGATTCCTCAGTTTAATCCTGAAGACGGCCCTGTTGCCACACGGGCTGCATCAGGCCAGGTGCTGAACGCCATTGCAGAAAATCTGCCAACATTAATGGGTGGATCTGCAGACCTTGCTCCTTCAAACAAAACCTATCTTAACTGCTCAACCGATTTTCAAAAACAAGCCCGGGACGGTCGTAACATCCGGTTCGGCGTTCGTGAACATGCCATGGGCGGCATTATGTCCGGCATGTATCTTCATTCCGGCATCCGGCCCTTTGGCGGAACCTTTCTGGTGTTTGCAGACTATATGCGCCCGGCCATCCGTGTGGCCACCTTGATGAACCTGCCGCTGATTTATGTGTTTACCCATGACAGCGTGGCTGTAGGAGAAGACGGCCCCACCCACCAGCCGGTTGAACATGTGGCATCATTACGGGCCATCCCGGGCCTTACCGTTGTCAGACCGGCAGATGCCAATGAAACCGCCTTTGCCTGGAAAAAGGCCCTGGAAACGCTTGACTCGCCAACTGCATTGATCCTGAGCCGTCAAAAGCTGCCGACCCTGGATGTATCCCAGCGGGACGGTGAATTTCAGTACGGGGCATATACGGTAAAAGCCATATCAGATCCTGAAATGATTCTCATTGCCACAGGATCTGAAGTCCACATTTGTGTGGAGGCCGCCCAAATTCTTGAAGAAACTCACAACATCAAAGCAGCCGTGGTATCCATGCCGTCCTGGGAATTGTTTGAAAAAGCACCTGCCGCCTACAGGGAAAGAATTCTGCCTTCAGGTGTGACAAAAAGAATCGCTGTTGAAGCCGGTATTTCCATGGGATGGGAAAAATATACGGGCACGGAAGGAACAATCATCGGGATTAATAAATTCGGGGCATCCGCACCCGGTTCAACAGTCCTGCATGCCTATGGATTTTCTCCGGAAAATATCGTTAAAAACGCTCTTGACCTGTTAAAATAATCCGCGTTCAAGAATTATCCTGTTAAATGATTACCCCGGCCCGGTGATGAAACCTGGTTTCAACATCGGGCCGGGATCGCAAAAGGAGGTTGATGATGCAGATCAGCGTCAAAACAAATGCCCGAACCCAGATGGTTGACATTACGTCCCAGGTTCGGGATGCGGTAACAGAATCCGGGATAAAAGACGGCCTTGTCCATGTGTTTTCCATGCATACGACAGGTGCTGTGACCATCAATGAAAATGCAGACCCTGCCGTTGAAACTGATATTTTAAATACCATCAACAAGGTGATTCCCTGGGATGACCATTTCAAACACATGGAAGGCAATTCTGCGGCACACATAAAGGTCAGCCTGTTCGGGCCGTCGGAAATCATCCCACTGGAAAACGGCTCACTTGTCCTTGGAACCTGGCAGGGGATCTATTTTTGTGAATTTGACGGCCCGAGAAACCGGAAGGTGAATATCAAAATCATCTGATGATCATACAGATGCCTTGTTTTTGCCCCAGACTTCAACGGTGTAATTCCAGATTTTCAGTAAATCTTCTTTTGCCGCCGGTGTAAGGCGGTATTTAATCATTCCCGGCCTCGGCAATAATATCACTTACGGATTGATCGACAAACCTGCCCTGTTCAGCTTGATCTGCCCCGATTGCCAGGCGGTTTCGCAAAGTTTCAAGTTTAATGTATTGTACCAGCTTTTCATTGGCTTCCCAAAATCGTAACGCATCCCGGACCACCTCACTGGCATTGTTGTAATAACCTGATTTTACTTTTTGCCTGATACCGGCCTCAAGTTCCGGTGTTAATGAGATATGCATATCATGCCTCCTTTTTTTACGGTAATGATAACACACCTACAAAGATTATCAATCTTTGTAAAAAGGCAAAAAATAACTCTTGAAATAATCCACATCGCCAGGTCCATGTTCAAAGAATCCCTGCGCAGCAGGATTTTCCGACAACTCCAACTGTTTGCCGGATAGCTTTTGTCTTTTCGTTGGGGTCTTGACATATTTCGAACAGGCTGTACAATAAACTGTACAGGAGGTGTCATATGGACGCAATAACGTATACTGCAGCAAGGCAAAACTTTGCAAAAACAATCGATAAGGTCTGCACGGATCATGTGCCGATCATTATAACCCGGAAATCATCCAAGGCTGTGGTTATAATGTCATTAGAATACTATGAAGCCCTTGAAGAGACGGCTTATCTTTTGAGATCGCCTGAAAATATGAAAAGGCTGATTGAGTCGATTGCACAATTGGAAACCGGCGGAGGAGACGAAAGGAACCTCATAGATTGAATCTAATCTTTTCAGATCATGCGTGGGAGGACTACCTTTATTGG
Source organism: Desulfobacula phenolica (assembly GCF_900105645.1). Lineage (NCBI taxonomy): Bacteria > Pseudomonadati > Thermodesulfobacteriota > Desulfobacteria > Desulfobacterales > Desulfobacteraceae > Desulfobacula > Desulfobacula phenolica. Next base: position 61,569 of record NZ_FNLL01000010.1, read on the forward strand.
CAAAGAACGGATAAAAAAATTATGCGTCGAATCAATACCATAATAAAGGATATCAAAAGGACTCCCTTTGATGGAATTGGTAAGCCTGAACCACTAAAACACGCCTTATCAGGCTATTGGTCACGCAGAATCAATAATGAACACAGAATAGTCTACAAAATAAAAAATGAATCAATTTTGATCGCTCAGCTTCGTTATCACTATTAGAGCCCTGACCTACCGGATAAAATTTTTGTTCGTTTTTCACACGATTCATTCTTTTTGACGAAGTCTTATTCGTGCCGGGGGGCGGGCAGTCTTGCCACGAACATGCCGTTTCTGATGCCGTTTAAACTGTCGGTTCCCATCTGTCCGTGCCAGGCATTTTCCGTTCCTGTATAGATGAAATAGAACTCGATAAAGGCCGACAAAGGGGCTTTGGCAGCAGCAGGAGATGAGTTTTGATCAGAAGAGGGGTCTTGAACGGTTTTGTTCTGTTGTTGTGAAATATTTTGCCGGTTAAGGTTTTGTCGGAAAAGATCTGCGGAAGAGACCAGATAGAGAAGGCCGGGCTTTTCACTCGGAATTTTTGAATCATCGTTTTCTTCATCAAAATAAGAAGTTTTGTTAAAGGGGTTTGACAGGGTTGAACTCAAAGATATGTTCTGTTTCACTCCCTGGAAAACCGGGTTCCCGGTGTAGTGGTTCACAAGGGAAGCACTGGCCGGACCTGTTTGATCATACAGGGTAGGGTACAGCAGGTAGGAGGCGGGTGTATATGAACTTGCATCGGCTTTGCCTGAACTCATGTTCTGGGCATATTCAATTGTATAACTGCCGATTTCAGTGGCAGCCTGGCGGACCAGGCTGATTTTTGCCGCATTAAATGTCCGCTGGGTCCGGGGCAGAATCAGCAGCATCATGCCCCCGATGATAGCGACCACCAGGATGAGTTCCAGAAAGGTAAATCCTTTGTTTCCAAGCCTATGCATTGTTTGATTCCAGTTTTGCCAAGTCATTAAATACGGGTTGGTGAAGAAATCCGGTACGCATCCCTGAAGCATTTTTTCAGATGCATGGGATGCGTACCGGATTGATTAAAACTATACACAACTAAATTTTATTACTATGCTGTTCTCGGTTAATTAGTTAGCATCAGCATATCTAGCCACAAAAATACCGTTTCTCAGGCCTTCAAGATCGTCATGATTCATGTTTCCATGAAAGGCTCTTGTACCTTTTGTCGCTGCTGTCAAATCGTATGTTTGAGCATCAGTTCCCTGGAAGAGGAGAGCATAATAATTAAAATTTGCGTTGCCGGTTTCCCCTATATATCCCATGGCCAGGGCACCGGGTACGGGAAGACCACCCGTAGCAGGATAATTTTCGGTTGCAAACACGGAGAGCTGGTTGAACGGATTCCTGGGTATTTTATCAATCGGCACAAAATTCTTTGCCGCAATTGAAGGGGGTAGAGGTGATACAGTATCAACTATTCGTCCGGTAATATCAACAGCATTATTAACCCAGCTTGTATTTGCAGCAGTATCATCTGCCACCCAAGCAGTATTGCCAGCAGCAGCAGCAGCAACGTCTCCACATAGATACGCCAGGTAGTCTGCGGTAGTCGCTGTGGATCCCACAATTGCAGGACTAGCATTGGCATCAGTATATGCATCCTGAGACTGGACTTCCGATTCCGCCCATTCAACGGCCCAGGAGGCCAGTTCCGAGCCGATCTGCCGGACATTACCGTACTTTGCATCCACATTGGCACGCATGGCCCGTGGGACAATCACCGCAAGCATGAGCCCTATGATGACAACCACCAGCAGGAGTTCGATCAGAGTAAAACCTTTACTGTTTCTTAATTGTTTCATGAATCTTCCTTCCTTCTTTTTTTTCTTTAATGGTTAAAATACATTTTGCCGTACAAACAATTTTTTTAGGTATCACCTCCTTGTTAATAAACAAATATTAGTATTTATATTTTCCTGTCTTTAATATTAAGGACGAAGCCGGTTAATATACACTCCGGACCGAAGACCCTCCAACGAAGTTCCCATGTTGGCATAAAAATCCGTCACGCTTGTGGCATCAGTACCCTGAAAAATAAGGGCGTAATAATTGTATACACCATCTGCTACATAGGCACAGCCCAGGGCTCCTGGAAAAATATTGGTGCCTGATGGCAGGTTGTTGCCGGAAAACATGTAAAGGCCGTTAAAGGGATTTTTTATCACTTTGTCCTGGGGCATGATGTCTTTCACCGTGGTTGAAGGCACGTCATTCGGTGCGCTTCCCCTGGTGGGTATTTTTTCCGGGGTTCCCTGCCAGTTGCTGGTATTATCACTTGCGGCAATCCAGTCCACGGAACCGCTGTCTCCCAGAGTCTGCATGTAATCATTCAAAGTGCTGACAGCTGTCTCAGGCTGAAGCGTAATTTCCCGCCGTGCCCATTCATTGGCCCAGGCGGCAATCTCGGTTGCGCCCTGGCGGACCAGCTGGTATTTGGTGTCCACGGATGCCCGCATCGCTCTTGGCAAAACCATGGCAAGGATAAGGCCCACAATGAAAACGACCACCATGACCTCAATCAGGGTAAATCCGGTTTGGCTGTTTTGCTTGAATTTCATTTACATTCCTCCTGCACCGATGCCCGAGGAAATAGTGGACACCATGTTGTAAAGGGGTAGCAGAACGCCCATGATAAGCGTCAGGGCCAGGGCTGCCATGGTTACGACCATAACGGGTTCCAGCATGGCCAGGGCCGTGGCAAGGCGTCTGTCCAGCTCGTCATTATAGATGTTGGCCATGTACTCCATCTGTTCGGGCAGGCGGCCCGAGGTTTCTCCCACGGACACCATGCGAAGCACCATGTTGGGAATAAAATCAATGCGCCGAAACGCATTGGAAAGAGTGGAGCCTTCTGTGATCCTCTCCCGGCAGTCGGCCATTTTTTCCATGACAACACTGTTGTTTAAAGATTCGCCGGACAGCTTGAGTCCCCTGAGGATATCCACCCCGGATGTCAGCATCAGGGCAAGATAGCGCAGAAAAAAGGTCATGTGAACCTGGATGAAAACCCTTTTTAAAACAGGGATGTGAAGCTCGGCCCAGTCAAACCAGTACCGGGTGGGTTTGTATTTTCTCAACACAACAATCAGGATGGCAAACACGATAAGGCCTGCCAGGATAAGCCACCAATAAAGTTTAAGTGCGTTTGAAACCCCCATGACAATTCTGGTGACCATGGGCAGTTCCACCTTGAACTCTTCGAGCAGCTGAAACAGGGGCGGAAACACCATGGTCAAGAAAATCAGGGTGGTTGAGATCAGGGCGCACAAAACAAAAAACGGGTAAAGCATGGCTTTTCTGACATTTTTGATCAATTGGTCTATGCGCTTGTAGTATTCAGCGCAATTTAAAAATACTTGACTCAAATGACCGGTTTCCTCACCGATTCCCACAAGATTGACAAACAGATTGGAAAAATCCGCCGGACGCTTTGAAACGGCATTTTTGAGGGTGTCCCCGTCATTGAGGTTGTCCAGAACACTGCCCAGCACTTTTTTAACATACCTGGACTCGGCATCTTCACGGATCTCTTCCAAAGCCGTGACCAGGGGAACACCTGCATCCAGCATCACTCCGATGTTGTTGCAAAGTTCAATCAGCTGCCGGCGGCTGAGGCCGCCGGGCTGGGTTTCCTTCAAGGCCTCAAGCAATGCAAAACCGCCTCCCTGGCGGACTCCGAGCAGGTAATGGCCGGTTTGTTTCAGGTAATTGCGCAAGTCTGAAATATTATTGGCAAATTTAAGACCCGTATGAATTCTACCTGCGGCATCTGATGCTTTATATGAATAATTCGGCATAATTATTTTTTCCCTGTTTGCAGAGTCACCGTTACAGGGTAACCCTGGCAATTTCTTCAAGGGTGGTAAATCCTTGACTTACCTTTTCCAATCCTGATTCCCGAAGCGTTGTCATGCCGTTGGACCGTGCAATTTTTTCAAGTTCATCCGGCGTCAGTTTTTTGGAAATCGCCTGGTTAATGGCAGGTGTGATTTCCATGATTTCAAAAATACCGGAACGTCCCAGGTATCCCGTATGGTTGCATTTTTCACATCCTTTGGCCCGGAAGACGGGTTTTCCCGCGTTTTTCCAGTCGGTCAGGTCATATCTTGCAAGTTCTTCTTTGTCCGGAATGTATTCCTCGCGGCAGACCCGGCAGAGTTGCCGGATGAGGCGCTGGGCAATTATGGCCCGCACTGTGCTGGGGATATAGTAAAGCTCGACCCCCAGATCCAGGAGCCGGGCAACCGTTGCTGCCGCACTGTTTGTATGGATGGTGGAAAAGACCAGATGACCGGTCATGGCGGCCTGGAAAGCAGCCCTGGATGTTTCAAGATCACGGATCTCACCCACCAGGAGGATATCCGGGTCCATTCGCAGAAAATGACGGATGGCTTTGTCAAAGGTCAGGCCGACCTGGGGATTCAGGTGGGTCTGCTTGATGACGGGCAGTTCGTATTCCACTGGATCTTCAATGGTCATGATGTTTTTTTCAAGGGCATTGATGCCTTTTAAAATGGAATACAATGTGGTGGTTTTACCGGAACCCGTGGGCCCTGCCATCAAAACCATGCCATAGGGAAGGCGTGACAGGCGGTTGAGCAGATCCTGTTCGTTTTTGTTCAGCCCGAGGCGGTTGAATTCCAGGGCAACATTTCCCCTGTCCAAGATACGCAGTGCAATATTTTCACCGTGAATCCCCGGGGAGACTGCCGCACGGATATCCACATTTCTTCCCAGAAATTCAAAGCTCATGCCCCCGTCCTGGGGAAGGCGCTGTTCGGCAATGTCCATGCCTGTCATTATTTTTATGCGCGTGAGCAAGGAGATGTGCAGCTGACTGGGAAGAATGCTGTCGCTTTGAAGGATGCCGTCCACCCTGTAACTGACCCGGACGGATTTTTTTTCCGCTGAAATATGAATGTCAGTGGCTGATTTTTGAAGGCCCTTGGTTAAAAAAAGATCCACAAGGCGGCTGATGGGGGTCTCAATCACCAGATCCCCGTCCATACCGCCGTTTAAAGCGGCTGAAACATTCCGGTCGATCTCTTCATCAAGGGTGGCTCCCACGTCATAATAAAATTCAATGGCATCAAGTATGTCAAGCCTGTCTGAGGCATAACAGTCCACGTCAAGGCCTGTGGCCCGTATGATTGTATCCACGGCTGTGACATCGTTTGGATTGTCCATGACCACATGCAGGCTGTCATTGACCAGGGACAGGGGCATAAAGGTAAACTGCCTGGCAAGCTTGCCGTCGATCAGCTGCACTGCGGCAGGGTCAATCTGGGTCTGCTTCAGGTCCACATATGGAATGTCGGAATTTTGTGCAATGATCCGGGACAGCTTTTTTTCCGAAAGAATGCCCAGGCGGACAAGTACGTTGCCCAGGAGTTCTTTGGTCCGTTTTTGTTCCCTGAGGGCAACGTCCAGCTGCTGTTCACTGACCCCGCCTTCTTTGAGTAATATTTCACCAAGGAGTGCCATAAGATTTGGTCCCTTTTTTTATTTTTCCAATACGATATTAACAATAATCGGGTTCACGCCCGGATATTCGAGCAGGGAATCCCCGATTTTTTCATTTAAACGTATTGTTCTCGGATCATACAGACCCTTGTCATCAATAAAGCTCAGCCAGATATCGTTACTGTCACCCGGCTCAAAGGTCAGGTAATACTGTCCGTCACTGTCCGTATTTGTCACATGATTCTGTTTGACTGTTTTTTTGACAGGCCCCTTATTGGATACGTTGACATCTCTTTTGATCAGAAAAACCATGCAGCCCTGAACAGTCCGGCCGGCTTGATCAAGAACCTGGCCGGTAACGGAATAGCTTTTCAGGTGGGTGACACTGGTTGCTGACACGGTGTGCGTTGCAGGTCCGTTAAGGGTGTTCATATTGGGACTCAAGCAACCGCAAACAAAACCGGCAGTCATCAATATCAACGAAAAATAAATAAAAGTGTGGTTGCTCAGTTTAACTTGTCTCATGATTTGCTCTCCATTCGTTGGTCAATATTTATTTGAATTCTTTGAAGTAAGTTGATTCTGGTTTGAATTTTTAGTTTAAAAGCTTCCGATTGCCTGGCCATGCCTGTGTTCAGCGCCTTGGCATAATACTTCAGCGCGTCTGAAAATTTTTTCTGCTGCTCAAGTATGGATGCGGCAGCAAGAATGGCTTTGGTATTATCCGGATCAAGTACAGAACTCCTTTTATACAGATTCAGCGCAGGTTCAAGGCGGTTTTGAACCTGGTTCAGATAGGCCAGGTTGAACAGTGCCTTGGGGTTGTCACCCCTGATTTCAAGGTTTTTTTCAATCAGGGTTTTTGCTTTGTCATATTCTTTTTGACGGATATGCAAAATACCCAGGTTTAACATGACATCCGGGTTTCCCGGCTCCCTGGCATGCAGTTTTTCCAGGATAGCTGTGGCCCGTTTTGTGTTTCCCCGTTTTATATGGATTGCCGAAAGATTGAGCAGGGCGCGGGTATAATTGGGATCAAGCAGCAGGGCTTTTCTGTAGAAATCCATTGCCAGATTAAGGTTATCGGCTTTCTGGGCTGACTGGCCAAGATTGAAATAATCTTCAGGATCAATCCGGCCGGATACATTGTTTTTGACCGGGGCTGCTTTTTTCGGTGCAAAAAACTGTGCCTGCCGGGAAACGGAAGATTTTTCCGGCTTGGCAATTGCAGTGTCAGGGGCAGTATCGGGACGGGACTGCGCTTTTGCAAGCAAAGCCTGCCCGGCCGGTTTTTGTTGTCTGACAGCTGGTTTCATGACAGCCGGTTCCATGACGACCGGTTCCATGACGGTAACCGGTTGTTGAACCGGGTTGTGGACCGGTTGTTGAACCGACCGGTGGACCGGTTGTTTCAGTATGGGTTGTTTTTGTGCTGTCTGCTCTTGAATGGATTCTCGCCGCAGTTGCTTAAGTTCCCTATCATCCCGTTGCTCTTGAACAAATTGCTCTTGGCTAACTTGCTCGTTGGTATGGGGTGCAGGTGAATTTTGTTTTTGCTCTATTATTATCAATGGTGTTTCATCATCTTTTCGGGAGAAGGATGTTATCTGCCCAGTTTTTTTTTCGTTCAAATCATCCTGTATTTTTTGGGGAACCTGTGCAGGGGCTGGCGCAGCCACAAGATTCTGACCCGACCTTTTTAATGAATACCCTGAAACAGATAAAACCGCGCAAAAAACCAGCACCAGGGGAAGATACCGCCTTGCCCTGGTTTTTTCTTTTTTTTCCCGGCACAGCATGGGAGGCACCTGGGAACCCTGGATCTTTTCAGTCCCGGGGCTTGTTTTATCAAGATAGTCTTGAATCAGGCTCATGATTATCTTTTTACAATTCTCGGAGTCAGTAAAATCACAAGTTCAACTTTTGAGTTTTCCTTGCTCTGGTTGCCGAACAGGAAATTACCAACTACCGGTAGATTGCCTAAAAGGGGAACACGGGTTCTGTTGTCTGTTGTCACATCCTGAATCATTCCGCCCAGTACAATGGTCTCTCCATCCATGGCGCTGATAATTGTCGATGCCGTCCGGGTATCCAGAACCGGAACGGTCCAGCTTGTACCCTGATAAGTAAAAGCTTCACTGCCTACTTGATCCGTAACAACAGGAACAATACTCAAGGTGATGATACCGTCTTCACCGATCTGGGGCGTAATGCCCAGGCTTACACCAGCCTGTGCCCTTTGAACGGTTGGGACCGCTTCATAGGAAACCGTGTCTCCGGCAGTCACAGTCTGGATTTCAAAATCAAGATACGGAATGGTCCTGCCTATACTGATGGTTGCAGATTGATTGTTGATCACATTGAGGCGCGGAGAGGAGATGGTGTTCACATCGCCCTGGGTTGCAATGGCATCGATCATTGCCGAATAAGTCCACTTGTCTGCAAGATTTGTCATGGCCAGTTGAAATGTGCCGGTGCCTGCGTTCAGGTTGCCGGCCATGCCGGAAGAAAGGTCAAGTCCAAGTGTGTTGCCGGCACGGATGGCAGACCAGTCAACCCCGTATTGGTGACCGTGGTTCAACTGAACTTCCATGATTTTGGCTTCGATAATGACCTGGCGCTTCAGGGATTTGTTCATCTGTGCCAATACATTTTCGACCCTGTCCAGAATATCGGGTCTGTCTGTTACAACTATTGTGCCTGATGCGGAATCCACCGTGGCAGAACCCATTTCAGAAAGCATGCCTGTTATTTCACCGTCTGATGTGCCTGCACTGCCGCCTTCCTGGCTTCCCTGCTCCGGCCTGGGGGTCAGCATGCCTTTCACCTGTTTCCAGACGTTAAGGCTTTCATCATCTTCTATTTCGGTCTCAACGGTAAATTCAGCGCTTATATCACTGCCTCCGTCTTCTCCGCCGGAAGAACCAAGCATGTCCCCGCCCACGGATGAAGTGGACGTGGAATAAATCAGCGGATAATCAAAATGCATAACACGGGTTTCCACGGATTTAATTCTGAGAATATTACCGTTTATTGTATAGGAATACTCAAAGGTCTGAAGAATTTCCTCCAAAGCCTGGCGCAGGGGAAGATTGTCAAATTCCACGGAAACCGATTCCGCTCCGTTAACATTCGTACCCAAAACAAGGTTCAGTTTTGCCTGCTTGGCAAGGCCCATGAAAACATCACGCAACGGCGTATTTCTCACGGAAAAAGAAAACAGCTGGCTGTCAAAAGGCCTTGTTTCGTCCATGACCGGATCAGGGGAGAATTCCAGCAGTGCGGGCAATTCCCCGGCTGTAAATTGCACGGCTTCCTGTGCAGGGCTTTGACTTTTGCTCTGTATGACAGGCTTGTCAATTGTTACAGGAGGGGCGGGTTCCGGAACAATGGAACAGGAAAAAAGAGTGGATAGCATTATGGAAATGGCTATTTTGAAAAAAAGGGCTGTGTTTCGCTTTAGTTTCAATTTTGATCTTGTTTCAACAGTTTTCAGCATTTCTTATACCACCTCATATTTAATCAATTAATACGCATATTTGGATTTAAAATTGAATCGACATTCATCATGTTATAGTCTTTGAGTACTTTTTTGAGCGGAGCCTGATAATCATATGATCCTTTGTTTGCGGATCTTGTGCTTTTTTCTTGTTTTTTTGAACACAATTTTTGAAGCGGGGTATTTGCAGGCGACAGGCTTAAAGATTTTCTGTCACCGCCACTTGCAAGCATGATGGAGTTGGGAGATATTTTGAGGACATCATAGCCTGATATCCTGCTTCCTTCAGATACAAACTGATTGTTAACAAGAGCAATGTTTTTTTTGTCTCCTACGATAACCATGGAAAGGCTGAACTCGGGTGCCTCGGGTTTTGGCGGGGTGGCGTCTGACAGGCCGTTTTCAACAGTCGCGCTTGTGTTTTTCGCACCTGCAATTGCAGCATCCGCATTGGTGGCTATGCCTGCGAATTTTTCAGGCCATAAAAAGGGGTTGCGTTTAACAGCCGACAAAAGCATGTCCTGCCGCTCTTTTTCCGACTTGATTTTTTCCATTGTAATGGCAAAAAGATCCGAAGAAAAGGCTGTTTGTTTGTTTTGGGCGATCCTGGTTGTTTCAAGCTCCGGGATGTCCAACATGGCTTTGCTGCCGAAAAAATAATGATAGGCATATCCGGTTGAAGCAATCATAACCACAATAAAAACAAGGAAAATTACAAGCTGTTTTTGGTTCATAGCACCCCCATCTCTTCAAGGTCGTTCTGGGTCAATGTTAAAAGACTTGCCGGTAACAGCAAATCAAGGGAAATGGTGCCGTTTGCCCGCCTGTCTGTTCCTTTGTTAAAATTGGCTGAATTTACCCGTAAGGGGTAGTCGTGCTGCAAAAGCAATGCATTGAGAAAAGATTCGGCTTCATGGGGATATGAAAAATTAAAATTAATTTGAAAACCGGTTTTCTGCAATGGAATCGGCGTTTTTTCAAATGACCGTTGATGGTTCATTGCAATTGTTGAATTGACATCTTTTAACAGCTTGGGTGCCAGAAAATCCAGGAACTTGACCAATCCTTTCTCGGGATCATCGAATTGCATCCTGCTGTCCATCCAGGGCTTCAGGGTCAGGGCAGATGCGGTAAGCTGTTTGAGTGTTTGCTCTGCCTGTGTTTTTTGCGATTGCAGGGTGCGGATACGGCTGTCAAAAGAGGTTTCTTTTTGTTGGTAGAGGGCAACCGTATCCTGCTGACTGCTGCAATGAAATATCAATAATGCTATAACTAATATTCCCAGAAAAAGATTGATGTGTCTGATTTGCATGATAAATCCCTTTTATTTTAGTCCCAGTACCATTTGAAAGGTAAAGAACTTGGTTTTTGCATCAAGGGTCTGAGGCATGTAATTTACACTGTTCACCGCAAAATACGGGGATGTGTCAATGTTTGCACCAAACACTCTCAGCTCTTCAAGCCCGATCTCCCAGGAAGGTGCCTGGATCTGCCCGGAAACATTTCCCTTCCAGTTGTTTTGGGCATCAGGAACCATCAGTAAAGAATCCAGGACAATATTTGAAGGGGTCTGACGTCCGAGATCGGAAAGGATTTTATCCCAGGCCACTTTGTTTTTAAACGTCTGATCGTAAAATGTTTTCCATCCCCGGAGAGGTTTGAGTCTGTTGACTTTGTTTTCAAGCTCTTCCACGTTTTTCTGTAAATTCAGAGCGACATTGTATTTTTCAGTCACCTTGGTTTTTTCTTGATCAATCTGCCCTTGCAGCTGGAAACTCCATATCGCAAGCACAACGCATGTGGTAAAGATTACGGCATATACGGGGTAGTAAATTTTTTTGTCTTTTTTGCGTGCAGATATTGATTTTGGCAAAAAATTAAAATGTTTATCTGAAAAAAGGCTGCTGAAAACATGAAACAGTTCAGCCTCACGGTCAGGCGTGTAATTGTTGATCAGTGAAGATGTTAATTGAAAAAAATAGTCGGCTCCCGGAACCGTCAGGGGGTTTGTTCTGAAAATGCGCTCAATGTCCGGATTTCCGAAAATATATACGTTTTTAGGTTCGGATTCCCTGAAATTTTGTTTGAAAAAATTGACTGTTCGATTCAATTCCTTATCAATTCTCTGGGAAAATGCCTGCAATGTTTCCGGGCTGTCAAGGTCTGCCTCTTTTATGCCGAACGGAAAATTTCTTGCCATTTTGACGGACCCGTTAAGCGCTGCAATAACAATCACGGATTCTTTATCCCCGATCCAGGTGACAATATAAGTTGCGTTCGGAGATTCTGACGCTGCAACGGTTGAGGCAAGGCTTGCCGGTAATGAGGTGATGCTTTTGATTTTTTTTGTATGGTCTTTAAACAAGTTCCATATTTCAAGGATTTTTGCATCTTCAACTGCAATATAGGAGATTGCCTGCTGGTTACCATCCCCGGCAGGCGCTTCCGCCTCAATTTTAAATGCAATGTTCGGATCCGCCTGGGATTCGAATTTTTCCAGCGCATCCTGGTAAAGAAGGTTGGAAAGGTGTTTGGATGGGACTTTAGGAAAATTATTCCATACATAGGTGGCGGACAGGAAAGAATCATTGATATGGATTTCATCTATGGAACGGCAAGTAGAACCAAGCGCCTCGCGGGAAGAAAGGTCAATCGGTTCTCCGGCAAAATAGCCGCCTTTTTTTTTCTCGATAATGATCCCGCTGAGGCGATCCTGCTGCCTGCTTACAGATAGATATTTTTTTTTCATTTTTACAACCATTTCCTGTAATCAGCCCAATGCATACGGGAGATCATAAGTTAGTAAATGAAAGATACGCAACAAACACATATCAAAGTAAAATTAACGACAGGCCAATAAAGTTATTGTTATTTTTTATAAAGTGGCCTTTTTTCAAAGGACTTGCGGATTTAATCACACTTGAAACGAATCGGCTTGATACCTCTAATCAAGCCGCCTAATGTTTCAATTTGGCAATTAATTAAATCTTGCGTCCTAAGAGACTTACATTAAAACGCTTTATTTACTTAAGGAAGCATTTAACGCTTGTCAAGAAAAAAATTAAGATCTTTGTATTTTTAATATAAGATCACCAATTTTTCAGTATTCTTTTTGGTCGGCCCATCACTAAAGTATAGTAATAACGATGTTAAAACCTTTAATACATGACGTGTTGGGAATTAAGCATATTTTTATATGACAATATTGTTTTGTCTGAACTTCAGCAGGATATAAAGTAAATGGTTGTGCTATGATGCAAATATTTTTTTCGTGTAACGCGATTTAAAATTTCAGGTGCTGCTCCCTTTTTATCAAATGTCCGGTCAAATGTCTGTCCTGTCAAATATCCGGCCTGAAAAGAACTAACTTGCCAAAATTACACAAATTATGTTATCTAAACAGGTTGAATTTACAAAGGCAGGATGCAACGATGATCCGGGTTCGGCCCGGATCATTTATATCAATACATAAGGTTAACAGGTGTAAATTTTTATGAAAGCATTATTAGCCCTTGAAGACGGCAGAATTTTTCCCTGCAGAAGTTTTACCGGACCTGGTGAAGCAACAGGAGAAGTTGTTTTCAATACCAGCATGACAGGATACCAGGAAATCCTGACCGACCCCTCCTACCATGGCCAAATGGTCACCATGACTTATCCGTTGATTGGAAATTACGGTGTCTGCCCAGAGGATATTGAATCCGACAGGATTCAGGCGGCGGCATTTATTGTAAAAGAATACCAGGATTTTCCCAGCAATTTCAGATCCAGAGGAACCCTGGCAGATTATCTGATCAAAGGCCATGTGCTGGGTATCCACGATCTGGACACAAGGGCCCTGGTGAGGCACATCAGAAAATCCGGGGCCATGCGTGCTATTATCTCCACCTCGGATTTTGATCCAGCTTCCCTGGTTCAAAAGGCCGTTCAGATACCTTCCATGCAGGGCAGCGATCTTGTGGAAAAAGTCACCACAAAAAAACCCTATTTCTGGAAATATAACCAGCCGGATTATATTGATACCAATAAATTGAATGACCCTTTAATCTGGCGGTTCAGGGGCAAGAAACATTGTGTTGTGGCCCTTGATTTCGGCATAAAATACAATATTATCCGGTGTCTGGAAAAAGCAGGATGTGAAGTCCTTGTGGTTCCTGCCAGGACTAATGCAGATATCATCAAGAGTCTCAGGCCCGAAGGTGTTTTTCTGTCCAATGGTCCCGGAGACCCCGAACCTGTGACTTATGCTGTTGACACCATAAAGGCACTTCTTGGATTTGTTCCCATATTTGGAATCTGTCTGGGCATGCAGCTTTTAGGCATTGCCATGGGCGGAAAAACCATGAAGATCAAATTCGGTCACAGAGGGGGTAACCAGCCTGTTAAAAATCTTTCCACCAACAAGGTTGAAATCACCTCCCAGAATCATGGCTTTGCCGTGGATTTAAAGACAATCGGCAAGGATCATTCCGTCATGACCCATATTAATTTGAATGAAGATTCCCTTGAGGGTCTGAGCAATGACACCATCAAGGCGTTTGCCGTACAATATCATCCAGAAGCATCCCCCGGCCCTCATGATTCAGCCTATCTTTTTAACCAATTTGCAAAAGTGATTGAAGATGCCAAAGCGTGAAGACATTAAAAAAATCCTGATTATTGGTGCAGGCCCGATTATTATCAGCCAGGCCTGCGAGTTTGATTACTCCGGCACCCAGGCCTGCAAAGCCCTGAAAGAGGAAGGGTATGAAGTCATACTGATCAATTCAAACCCTGCCACCATCATGACCGACCCCGAAACTGCCGACCGGGTCTATATTGAACCTGTCACACCTGAAACCGTTGCCAAGGTCATTGAAAAGGAACGGCCCGACGCCCTTTTGCCAACCCTGGGCGGCCAGACCGGTTTGAATACGGCCATTGAAGCTGCCAAAGCAGGTGTTCTTGAAAAATATAATGTGGAGATGATCGGGGCGTCCGAAGATGCCATTAACAAAGCCGAAGACCGGGAATTGTTCCGGGATGCCATGAATAAAATCGGCTTGAGAATCCCCAAAAGCGGTTTTGCCACCAATATGCATGAAGTGGAAACCGTTTCCAGGCGTATCGGCTTTCCCATCATTGTCAGGCCCAGTTTTACTCTTGGCGGAACCGGCGGAGGGGTGGCTTATAACATGGAAGAGGTTCTCAGTCTTTCAAAGTCCGGCCTTGACGCAAGTCTAATCACCCAGGTGATGCTGGAAGAATCCGTTCTTGGCTGGAAAGAGTATGAGCTGGAAGTGATGAGGGATCATGCCGATAATGTGGTGATCATCTGTTCCATTGAAAACGTGGATGCCATGGGTGTACACACGGGTGATTCCATAACCGTGGCCCCGGCCCAGACCCTTTCGGACAAGGAATACCAGAAGCTTCGGGATGCCTCCATCGCCATTATCAGAGAGATCGGCGTGGATACGGGCGGGTCAAATGTCCAGTTTGCCGTTAATCCGGAAAACGGGGATATTATTGTGGTGGAGATGAACCCGAGGGTGTCCAGAAGTTCGGCTCTTGCTTCCAAAGCCACGGGATTTCCCATTGCGAAAATTGCCGCCAAACTGGCTGTCGGATATACTCTGGATGAAATTACCAATGATATCACCGGAGAAACCATGGCCTGTTTTGAACCGTCCATTGACTATTGCGTGGTGAAAATTCCCAGGTGGACTTTTGAGAAATTTCCTGAAACCGAAGATGTTTTGACCACTGCCATGAAATCTGTGGGTGAAACCATGGCTATTGGCAGAACATTCAAGGAAGCCCTTCAAAAAGGGATACGGTCCCTTGAAATAGGTCGGGCCGGTTTTGGCGGAGATGGAAAAGATCCGCTGCCCGGAAGTGTTGCGGGCAATGAACTGGAATACAAGCTGTCCACGCCCAATTCCCAGCGTCTGTTCTACCTGAAATATGCCATTGAACACGATATGCCCATTACCATGATCTATGAAATGACCGGCATTGACCCCTGGTTTCTCAACCAGATGAAGCAGATCGTGGATCTTGAAAAACAGATTCTGCTTGCCGGCAAAGACCTTCCCAGGGATTTGTTTGAAAAAGCGAAAAAATACGGGTTCTCGGATGTGCAGCTGGCATACCTGACAAAGCTGACGGACAAACAGATTGAGCAGACCCGAAAAGACCTTGGCATCGTTCCGGTGTACAAACTTGTGGATACCTGTGCCGCAGAATTCAGGGCTGCCACGCCCTATTATTATTCAACCTATGAGACAGAATGTGAAGCCAGGGTGTCTGACAATAAAAAAGTCATTATCCTGGGCGGCGGACCCAACCGGATAGGGCAGGGCATTGAATTTGACTATTGTTGTGTTCACGCCTCTTTTGCCCTTAGAGAAGAAGGCGTGGAGTCTATCATGGTCAACTCCAATCCTGAGACTGTTTCCACTGACTATGACACTTCTGACAAGCTCTATTTTGAACCCCTGACCCGTGAAGACGTGCTGCACATTGTTGAAAAGGAAAAACCATACGGCGTTATTGTCCAGTTTGGCGGCCAGACTCCCCTGAATCTTGCTTCGGATCTTCAAAAAGCCGGTGTTCCAATCATCGGGACCAGCCCGGACAGCATTGACCGGGCCGAAGACCGGGATCTTTTTCAGGAGATGCTCAACAAACTGGGACTGCGGCAGCCTGAAAACGGAATTGCCTTCAGCTATGAAGATGCACAGCGCGTGGCAAGGGATATCGGTTATCCGGTCATGGTTAGGCCTTCATTTGTTCTGGGCGGCCGTGCCATGAAAATTGTATATGATGAGAGCGATCTTGAAGAATATTTTGATCTGGCGGTCCAGGCGTCTCCTGACAAGCCGGTTCTCATTGATAAATTTCTTGAAGAAGCTTTTGAGCTGGATGTGGATGTGATCTCGGACGGCGAAAAAACCGTTATCGGCGGCATGATGGAGCATATTGAAGAGGCTGGTATTCATTCGGGCGATTCTGCCTGTGTGCTGCCGCCCTATTCAATTTCCCAAACCCATATTGATGAAATGGCAGATGCTGCGCGGGCCATTGCCAAAGAACTCAATGTCAGGGGCCTGATGAACATCCAGTTCGGTATTATGAATGACACGGTCTATATTATTGAGGTCAACCCGAGGGCTTCGCGAACCATTCCCTTTGTCTCCAAAGCCATTGGCGTTCCTCTGGCCAAGCTTGCCACAAAAGTCATGCTGGGAAAAACCCTTGATGAACTGGGCATTACCAAAGAAGTGATTCCTCACTATTATTGTGTCAAGGAAGCTGTTATGCCTTTTGATCGGTTTGACAATGTTGATCCGGTGCTTGGGCCTGAAATGAAATCCACGGGTGAAGTGATGGGGATTGACAAAGATCTGGGTGCTGCCGTTGCCAAAGCCCAGCTTGCAGCAGGACAAAAGCTTCCCACTGAAGGCACGGTTTTTATCAGTGTTCAGGACAAGGATAAGGCTGCGGCCCTGCCGGTTGCCAGAAGTTTTCATGAAATGGGATTCACCATCATGGCCACAAGGGGAACGTCAAGCTTTCTTGAAGAGAACAATGTTCCCGCAAAGCTGATCAAAAAAGTATCGGCAGGCCGTCCCCATGTTGTGGATGCCGTTAAAAATAATGAAATTCAGTTGATTTTAAACACCGGTGCATCCAGCCAGACCAAACAGGACGGATATGAAATCAGGCGGGCCGCCATCAAGTATAAGATTCCTTATGCCACGACAACGGACGGAACTAAGGCCATTTGCAGTGCCATTGAGGCCCTGAAAAAAGAAGGCCTGTCTGTCAAGCCCATTCAAGATTATCACCTGGAAAACAAGCATGCATGATTTAATGATAAAACAAGAAAGACCCAAAGATGAATGTGGAGTATTCGGGTTGTATAAACATCCCGAAGCGGCCAAAATAACCTATTTCGGCCTGTATGCCCTGCAGCACAGGGGGCAGGAGAGTGCAGGCATCTCAGTTAACCGGGGGGTTGATGATGCGATTTTTTCTCATAAGGGCATGGGCCTTGTGCCTGAAATATTCAACATGGAGGATCTGGAAAGAATTGAAGGCGGCTCTGCCATAGGCCATGTCCGGTATTCCACCACAGGGGATTCAGTATTGACCAATGCCCAGCCCTTTGTGGCAAACCACAGGCACAGATCCTATGCCGTGGCACATAACGGGAACCTGGTGAATGCCCATATTCTTAAAGAAGAACTGGAAGAGCAGGGGTCTATCTTCCAGACCACCATGGATTCTGAGGTTTTTTTGCACCTGTTTATCAAGAACCTGATCAAAGGGGATTATGAGAGTGCGATTTTAAAGGCGGTTTCAAAAATTGAAGGGGCCTATTCCATGGTCCTTTTAACCTGCAAGGGTGAAATCATCGGCATAAAAGACCCCAACGGATTCAGGCCCCTGGCCCTTGGAAAACTCAACGGCCATTATGTGTTGGCCTCAGAGACCTGTGCCTTTGATTTGATCCAGGCCGAATTCATCCGGGAGCTTGATCCCGGAGAAATTGTCATCATTAATGAAGACGGTATCAGAAGCATCAGACATCCCAAGGCTGCCGAGCATAAATCTTTGTGCATCTTTGAATATATTTATTTTGCCAGACCCGACTCCACTATTGACGGAAAAAATGTCTATGAGATGAGAAAAGCCCACGGCAGGCGGCTGGCCCAGGAAGCACCTGTAGAGGCCGATCTTGTCATGCCGTTCCCGGATTCGGGCAATTACGCGGCTATAGGGTATGCAAAAGAATCGGGCATTCCCTTTGAAATGGGCATGATTCGCAACCATTATGTGGGGCGAAGTTTTATCCAGCCCACCCAGTCCATGCGGGATTTTGCCGTCCGGGTGAAACTCAACCCGGTCAGGGAATTGATCAAAGGCAAGGATATTATTATTATTGAAGATTCCATTATTCGCGGCACCACTGCAAAGACCCGGGTTAAAGCACTGCGGGAGCTTGGGGTAAAAAAGGTTCATATGCGCATCTCCTGTCCTCCTCATAAATTTCCCTGTTATTACGGCATTGATTTTTCTTCCAAAGGAGAATTGATTGCCGCCCAAAAATCCGTGGAAGAACTTCGGGACTACCTGGGTCTTGATTCTCTGCACTACCTTTCCATTGAGGGCATGCTGGAAGCATCCGGGGTGAAAAACCCGGAGCAAAATTTTTGCAAAGCCTGTTTTGACGGAAACTACCCGGTTGCCTTTGATCCGAATTTTACCAAGCAGTGTATGGGGTAGATAATATGCAAAAACAAACCGTGGCATTTTCAAAAGATTCTTCCAACCTTTTCTTTCATATCCTGACCAGGTGCAACCTGTCTTGTACACATTGTTATATCAACAGGGAACAGCACGGGGACAACACCCTTGAGATTGATACCATCAGGGACTGGCTGGCGCTTTTTTCAAAAAAAGCCGCCCAGACCAATATTATTTTCTTAGGGGGCGAACCTACTCTTCACCCGGATCTTCATCTGGCTGTCAAATCGGCAAAAGGCCTTGGATTTAAATCCATTACCATTGATACCAACGGATACCTGTTCCATGATATCCTGGATAAAATTTGCTGCGACGATATTGATTTTCTGTCGTTTTCTCTGGATGGTGCCACAAAACAGACCAATGACGCCATTCGGGGAGAAGGAACCTATGATAAGGTTATGGAGGGTATTCAAAAAGCACGGGCCAGAAATTTTTCATGCTCCATGATATATACAGTGTCGGATCAAAATATTCATGAACTTGAGCTTATGCCGGATATTGTCAGGGGACTGGACATTGACCGCTTTTTTATCCAGGTGATCGGCATCAGGGGCAAATCCTCAAAAACGGATGGAAAGCTTCAGGTCTCAAAAGAAACCTGGCTGAACATTATTCCCGGGGTGGCGGAAACAATCGCGGCCCAGGGTATTATTGTGACCTATCCAAAGGTGTTTCTTGATGAGGATGAAACTTTTCAATGCGCCGGTCATGTGGCGGATAATTATTTTGTCTTTCCCAACGGCAGGGTATACCAATGCCCCATCTGCGAAGATTTTCCTTTGCATTCTTATGAAATCAAACATAACAAATTGCTTGCCACACCAAAAATCAATGAAAAAGATTTGTTTGATCTTACCATTCCCGAAGGCTGTGTCATGAACAAAATGATCCAGCCCCAGAACCTTGCATATAATGAATCAGGTGATCCTGAACATAAGATTGCCTGCTGCATGCTCAAAGAGGAAATTTCCATTTAACGGCAGATAAAATTAACGATACAATCAAGCGACACAATCAAATAAATTGTATCGTTAATTTTTCAAGGCCATTGCCCCTGTTATTTCCTGGAAATAATCCATACTTAAAATATCCCTGGTTTTTCCGGCGGCCTTGAGGCTGCCATGGCTTAACACAAGAATTTTTTTGGCAATCATTAAGATTTCATCCATGCTGTGGGTTACATACAGAACCGGTATGGACAAATTGGTTGAAAGTCTTTTGATAAACGGAAGCACTTCGTTTTTTCTTGCTTCATCAAGCGAGGCTAAAGGTTCATCCATGAGCAGGAGATAAGGGCTTGTCAGAAGGGCTCTGCCCATTGCCACCCGCTGCTTTTCACCCCCGGATAATTTTGCGGGCCTGCGGTTGAGAAGGCTTGAAAGGTCTAACAGGTCAACCACCTGGTCAATCTCTATATATCGCTCATCCACAGGCACTAATTTCATCCCATAGGTCAGGTTGGACATCACGGACAAATGCGGAAAAAGTCTTCCTTCCTGGAAAACATACCCGAACCGTCTTTTTTCAGGTGCAATATGAATTTTTTTGCCGGAATCGTAGACACATCGGTCATTTATAATAATGTGCCCGTTGTCAGGCCTGGTTAACCCGGCTATCATATTGATAACCGAAGTCTTGCCGGAGCCTGATCGTCCTAAGAGTGCTGTAATACCGATATCCGGGCATGAATACCTGACCTTGATTTCAAACTCTTTGTATTGTTTTGCAAGATTGATGTCAATCATGGGTTGACTAATCTCCTTTAACTATTTTGGATAGTTTTTGTGACAGATAATCTGATGCCATGAGGGCAAAAAATGCCGTTACAACGGAAATGATACACAGCCTCATGGCACCTGAGTCTCCATCCGGCATCTGGGTCATGGTATACAAAGCCAGTGGCAGGGTGCGGGTCTCACCAGGTATGTTTGATACAAAGGTGATGGTTGCACCGAATTCACTTAAACTTCTTGCAAAGGCCAGGATCATGCCGGTTAAAATTCCCGGAACGATCAATGGAAGGGTGATGGTGAAAAAAATTTTTATTTTGCCTGCGCCAAGTGTTTGGGCTGCATCTTCAAGGCCGGCATCAATGCCTTCCATTGAGAGTCTCACCGCCCGGACAAACAAGGGAAAGGCCATCACAGCAGATGCAAGGGCAGCCCCTTTCCAGTTAAAGGCAAAGCTGATCCCCGTAAGGTTAAAGAGTGCCTCACCCAGAACTCCTTTGCGGCCCATGCAGACAAGGAGAAAATATCCGGTTACCACAGGGGGAAGAACAAGGGGAATATGAATCAAACTGTCAAACAGGGCTTTTCCTGGAAATTTTTTTTTGGCAAGCAGCCATGCAGCAGCGATACCGGGACCAAAAGAAATAAACACAGCCCAGAAAGAGACCTTGAGACTCAGCAGCAAAGCCTCTATTTCAAAGGGTGTCAGTTTTAAAAAGGACATTATTTGACAAAAAATCCATATTTATTAAAAATTGCTTTTGCTTCAGAAGATTCCATAAAGTTGTAAAATGCCCGGGCGGTTTTGGTATCATTGCCCTTTACAATTGCGGCCTGGTAAGTCACAGGCGGATGGGAGTTTTCAGGAAAAATCCCCGCGACTTTAACCTTGTCTGTTATTGCAGCATCAGTGGCATAGACTATTCCCAGGGGGACCTCCTGACGTTCAACAAACACAAGGGCCGTGCGAACATCCTTTGCTCTCACAACTTTCGGGGCAATTTTATCCCACACTCCAAGATTCATTAGAGCCTGTTTGCCATAAATGCCGGCAGGAACATGATCCGGGTCACCCATGGCTAATTTTTCTGTGCCTATTATCGGCAAAAGATCAAAACCAGGATGAATATCAATTTTTATGTTGCTTGCCGCAGGTGCAATCAAAACAATCCTGTTGCCAAGCAGATCCCGGCGTGTTCCCTTTTCAATCAGGTGTTTATCATCAAGAAATGTCATCCATTTGGGATTTGCAGAGATATAAACATTTGCCGGAGCACCTGAAGCGATTTGCTTTGCAAGGGTTGAGGACGATGCAAATGACGGCACAAACCTGCCGTATTCTTTTTGGGAAAACAACTGCCCTATTTCATCAACGGCATTGGTGGTTGATGCTGCTGCAAAAACCAGAATTTTGTTTGATTCTTTGGCAGTTGCCGGATGAAAAAATCCAAGGCTGATAATCATTATCAAAAGAAAAATAGCGGGAAAATTTTTGTTGGCCGGTTTTGAAAAAATCATTTTTATACCATCCTTCAATGTTATGAAATTTAAAAAAAACGTTCTAATGTTTTATGTGAAAGTCTTGAAAAATTCACACAGAGACTTTCAATATTTGCCGTGGGTGAACCTGAACGAAAAATCAAGTCTGCCCATGGCGGTTGTTAAAAGCTTCTTTATAATAATCATGTCTGCACACGTCAAGATATAATTTAAAACTACATTTCATTTTTATTTTTTTAATATATATATTGTGGTATATTGAGTCTGGTTTGGGAAGAACAGGATAACAGCCTGAAAAAAATCAATTTTATCAGCCATAACAGCAAGCAATTAAACATAAAAGCTAAGGAATCAAAAAAAATCAGGAATCAAAAAATTCAGGATAAAAACATGAAATCAGTCAAATCCCCGGATATTATCTGCAGGTTAAAAGAAATTCGAAATAAAAAAAAATTTACACAGACACAACTGGCAGATCTTGTGGGACTGAAAAGACAGGCCATATATGATATGGAAGCGGGCCGATATTTGCCCAACACATCTGTGGCACTTAGGCTTGCAAGGGTTCTGGATACCAGTGTGGAAGATATTTTTTATGAAAAACTCCAGGAACATCAACCCGTTGCCCTGGTTGATGAGCAGACCATAACCGACCCCCGGGTCAGTATTGCAAAGATACGCGACAAGCTTTATGCTTATTCTCTTTCCGGTAAAAATTCCATTATGGAGGAAATGAAGGCAGCCGACGGCCTTCTGGAGCCCGGCAACAACAGGGTGATGATTTTAAAATCCAATGAACAGCTGGAAAACACAGCACTGCTGCTGGGGTGTGACCCTGCTTTTTCAATCCTTGGACACCACGTTCATAAAAACCGTACTGATGCAGCTCTTCATTGCCGCTTTGCATCAAGTAAAAAATCCATTTGTCAATTGGCTGACGGGTATACGCATATTGCAGGAATTCACATGCATGACACAGGTTCCATTGACGGCAATCAGGAATTTATCCGTAAAGGATTGAAAAATTTTAAAGGTCTTCTTGTGGCCTTTGCTTTTTTTGAAGAAGGGTTGATGGTTGCCAGGGGCAATCCCCTTAATATCAGAAAACCAAGTGACCTTGCACAAGATGGGATCTGTTTTGTAAACAGGGAAAAGGGCGCCGCACTCAGAACTCTTCTGGATGATTGTCTTTTAAAGTCAAATATCCCATTTTCCGCAATTCATGATTATAATGATATTGTTAACACTCATTCCCAGGGTGCCCTGAAAATAATACATGGAATTTGTGATGTTGCGCTTGGTCTGCGTGCTGTTGCCACCGCCTTTGATCTTGACTTTGTTCCCATCACCCGGGTCAGATGTGATCTTGTCATACCCCATGATTTTTTGATCCACACAGGTGTTAAAACAGCCCTTGATACGATGCAAAAGAGCAGTTTTCGAAACGAATTAAGCTGTCTTCCAGGTTATGATGCTTCGTGTACCGGAAAAATTATTGCCAAATTTTAAGATCACAAGAATTTTTTTATTTTTTCTTTCGTTTTTTCTTGTTTTTTTCCCACTCTTCTTGTTCCGCGATCAACTCCTTGATGCTTTGTCTTTCTCTGGAGACTTTGAGTGTTTCGGCATAATCTTTTTTGCCCATGGAAATGGTTTCTATTGGTTTGCTTAAAAACTGCTGAATGGCATCCAGGCGCTCTTTTTCTTCCGTGCTGCAAAAGGAGATGGCAATGCCTTTTTTAACGCCTCTGCCGGTTCTTCCCACCCTGTGGACATAATTTTCACTTTTTTCAGGAAGGTCATAGTTGATGACATACTTAACATCGGGGATATCAATGCCCCTGGCACTGACATCCGTGGCGATCAGGATGTTTATGCCGCCCTGCTTGAACAGGTTCATTACACTGGTTCTGTCTTTCTGGTCTTTTTCTCCGTGAAGGGTTGCAGATGTTATATTGTCCCTTTCAAGGGCTTTGGCCACCCTTTCGGCCCTGACTCTGGTTCTGACAAAAACAATGATTTTAGTTTTTGGATTGTCATGAACAAATCTTCGCAAGAAAAACCGTTTATCATCCATTTCAACAAATATAACAAAATGGGATACATTTTTAGAGACCGGATCATCCGGGGAAATTTGAATTCGGATGGCAGACGATTTTACCTGGGAAAAGGCAAGTTTTTTTATCTCTTTATTAATGGTGGCGGAAAAAAACAGGGTCTGGTGGCGCTGAATAAGCTTTTTTTTGACTGCGCTGATATCCTTTATAAATCCAAGGTCCAGCATCTGGTCTGCTTCATCAAGGACAAGCGTGTTAACATGTTTCAGGCTGATCGCTCCCTGGCTGATCAAGTCAAACATGCGTCCTGGCGTTGCCACAAGCACGTCTATTCCATTGCCAAGCTTTTTGATCTGGGGGTCCTGCTCAACCCCGCCGTAAACGGCATATGCTTTTACCTTGGTGTGTTTTGAAAGTTCGTCAAATACATTGCCGATCTGGGCGGCCAGTTCTCTTGTGGGCACCATGATAATGCATTTGATTCCCCAGGATCGCCTGGAGCTTTTTGCCCTGTGGATGTTGTCAATTATGGGAATGGCAAATGCCGCTGTTTTTCCGGTGCCGGTCTGGGCAATTGCCAGTACATCTTCTCCTTTCATGATGGAAGGAATGGCTTTGTACTGGATATCTGTAGGGCGTTTAAATCCGAGATCGGACAAATTTCTCTTTATGGCTGAGGATATATGGTATGTTTCAAATTTCATGGATTCTTTTCTGCGCTTGAGGTTAAATGCTTAAAATACAGGGTATTTAAAAAAAAAACAACCGCGGGTGTCAAATATGTTAACATGCTCATCTAAAAAAAAGCATGCGTCAGGGCTGTAAGTGGGCACATCGCCAGTCATTATACCTGCACATTCCCCAAAGTGCCTTTACCGCTCTTTCAGGAGAAGGGAAAAACACACTTTTATACTCATATCCGTCAAGCCTGTAAAGGGTTCTGCTGATTTCATCTGTCAAAAGACTCACCCCCAGAATTGGTTTTCCATATTTTTGCGTTAATTTAATTACATGCTTTGTATAGGCATCTTCAACCTGCAGTAAGTCATTTTTAATTGATTGTGCCAGGGCTTTATCAAAGTCAGGATCTGCTTTGCACACCGAGTCAATCATATTGTTGGCATGCACCCGTTTTCCATGAATACCCAGGTGAATGAGCGCATCACACCCGTCCCATTTGAGCATTTCTTCCATACAGGTTCTGGGAATATCAGGATCACTTTCTCCCACAATATCAACAGGATTTGCGTGGCTCCAGAAGGATGGCAGAATCTTGTT
Source organism: Desulfobacula phenolica (assembly GCF_900105645.1). Lineage (NCBI taxonomy): Bacteria > Pseudomonadati > Thermodesulfobacteriota > Desulfobacteria > Desulfobacterales > Desulfobacteraceae > Desulfobacula > Desulfobacula phenolica. The sequence continues at coordinate 86,450 of NZ_FNLL01000010.1, forward strand.
GAGCCGTTTAATGATATCCTGTGATAATTCCGGAACCTCAAGCCCTTGTTCCGCACACAAATCTGCCGTGATAACGCCCCAGCCGCCTCCAAGGGTCATGATGGCCACCCGGTTTCCACGGGGCAGAGGCAAAGATGAAAACACGGCAGACAGATCCAGAAGTTCAATGGGTTGATTCACCTGGATAATTCCTGACTGTCTGCATGCCGCGTCAAAAACTTTTATGTCTGACGCCATGGCCCCGGTGTGGCTGGATGCTGCTTTTTCACCTGTTTTTGTTTTGCCGCCCTTGAGTACGACCACAGGCTTTTGCCGGGATACCCTTGCCGCGCTTTTAAAAAACCGTGAACCGTCCTTTACACTCTCAATATAAAGCACAACTGTTCTTGTCAGATCGTCAATTTCAAAGGCCTCCATATAATCTTCGATAGTGGCCATGGCCTCATTGCCCGACCCTGAAAATGCACGGATTCCGATATCCTGCTGCTCTGCAAAGGCCAAAAGCTGGATACCCATGTTTCCCGACTGGCAGACAAGAGCGGTGGAACCCGGCAGAGGGTAAGCATGGGCGGCACAACAATAAAAATCCATATGGGGATTGCATATCCCCATTGTGTTGGGTCCAAGAATCAATATTCCTGCATCATGGGCCGCTCTCACCAGTTGTTCTTCCAAGATTATCCCGGCGGCTCCTACTTCCCTGAACCCTGAAGTAATTAACAAGATTCCTTTGACATGTTTCTTTTTCAAATCCGGTATCAGGTCTATCACTTTATTTGCCGGGATGGTCACAACAGCCAGCTCAATATCCGCTTCAATTTCCATCACTGATTTATACACATGCCGACCGATTATTTTTCCGCCTTTGGGATTCACAAAATAAACCTCTCCTTTATAGTCTCGGGACAAGGTGTTGGTCAGCAGCATATGCCCCCATTTTCCCGGAGTGGCTGATGCCCCGATAAAAACTATGGACTTTGGATAAAAACAGGACCCCAATACATTTAAATCAATGTCACAGACCTTGTGTTTTTTCTTTCTGATCTCTTCCAGCACAATCAATCCGTCCACGGCAACAGGAGACCCGTCCGGCTGTATGATCAGAGGATTGATATCCATCTCTTTGATATTCGGGTAGGCTATGGACATATCTGATAATCCCTTGAGGATTTTTTTAAGAGTCTGTTTGTTAACGGCTTTTTCACCCCTGAAAGCATTTAAAAGTTTTTTTGAAGATATTTGTTCAAACATGTCTTCCATATCCGCATCATTTAACGGCGCAATTTTAAAGACAATATCCTTTAATGCCTCGGTATATATCCCGCCCAGGCCAAACACAATGACCGGTCCAAACTGGGGATCTTTGAACATGCCTGCTACAAATTCTCTTTTGCCGGATATCACAGGCTGGATCAAGAAGGCATCTATAGTCTCTTGGGCAGAAAGTTTCATCTCTTTGACCGCATCAATAACTTGTTCTTCCGTGTTCAGTCCGACGCGCACAAGGCCTGATTCTGTTTTGTGCAGAATGGTTTTTCCAATGCCTTTTAACACCACTGGAAATCCTGTTTTTTTGCAAGCATCCAGTATCCGTGGCAGATCTGTTTCCCGCTGTTCTTTCACAACCGGGATATCAAATACGGTAAATATTTTTTTTGCCTCATCTTCTGCTATGCAGTTGGCAAGAGATTTTAATTTTGCATCAATCAGTTCTTGAATATCTGTTTGTTTCATTTGTCATTTTGCTCCACTGAATACAATATTGAAAATACCGGTTGATACCGAATCCATATCAACTGTTTTACCAAAATATTTTTCTCGGGACAGACATGCTCAATGGTTCCTGATATCACTTTTTGTGCGGATGTCAAGGCCGGGATTGAAAAATATCGCGCTTAACCATTGACACTTGATAATATGGGTCGATATACTCTGTTCGGTTTAAAAAATAACTGTAAACAGGAAATAAAATGACTGATAAAAAAACTGCACCGCCACCGTTAAGAAAAGCATCCACTGTAATTCTTGTAAGAGAAAACAATCAAGAGCTTGAGGTTTATCTTTTAAGAAGAAGTACAAAATCAGGATTTATGGGTGGATTATATGTTTTCCCCGGCGGAGTGGTAGACCCGGAAGACAATGGTTTTGATTCCTGGTCCCCTCACATAGATATGGTTCCCGATCAAATTGAAAAACAACTTGGAGGGCATTTGTTTTCAAATGAAGATGCTCTTGGATTCAGTGTCGCCGCCATCAGGGAAACCCTTGAAGAAGCCGGTGTTTTTATTGCATCCGTCAATAATAAGACTCAAAAAGATATTGAAGATATCTGTAAGTTTAGATTAAAAAAAGGGCTTCCAAAATCCTGGTTCCGAACAAAAATGATGGATGAAAACTGGACCTTGTCCTTTTCAAGTCTTGGAAAATGGTCACACTGGATTACACCCGAATTAATGAAAAAAAGATTTGATACCCGGTTTTTCATTGCTTTTATGCCTGAAAACCAAATCTGCATACCTGATAATATGGAAACCAAACACGGCATCTGGGTTACGCCTAAAATCGCACTTGAAAAAAATCTTGAAGCTCAAATTCCATTGAGTCCGCCAACAGTCGTAACATTGACCCAGTTGTTAAAATTCAAGAATCTTGATGACCTCAAACAGGAGATTCAAACCCGTTCCTGGGGCGAGCCTGTTTCACCCCGTCTTGTGCAGTCTTCAAACGGTCCTGTGATTCTGGAACCCTGGGATACTGAGTGTCATAATGATTGTAAAATTGACACATCCGATTTATCAGAAAAAGTATTGCCGGCAGGATCATGGTTTTCAAGAATCTGGTGTGACAAAGGGGTATGGAAACCGGTTGGCATATAGCAGGAAAAAAGTGCTTGATCAAAATATCAGCCCATGAACCCATTTGGCGGCAACATTATCCTGGAACAGTTGTCAAAGAACCGGCACGAACAATTTGTACCTTGTTTTTAAGCTTTGGCAGTTCAATTGAAAGAGCCTGCAGAGTGGCTTTATAAGGGTGACCGATACCAATTGCCGATCCATGCTTTTTCGCCAGATCCACAAGTTCATTAAATTGTCCTGTGATATATGTGGTATTCTGAAAGTTATCCAGAAAAACATCTCTTTGTGCAAACTTGAGCTTAAAAAGCCTTGCTGAAGCCTTGCACTGGGATATTGGTGAGGTCCGAGAATCGACAAAAAATAAATTTTCTTTTTTTAAAACAGTGAAGATCTGGTTCATCTGGTCTGAATGGGAAGTCAACTTTGATCCCATATGGTTGTTTGCCCCGACAATATAGGGAACATCCTTAATGTTTTTTCTCAGTTGATCCAAAAGGATGTCAGGCGGCATGCCGGATAAAATAGCACCCGGTCCGGGATTAACATGGGGATATTCAACCGGTTCCATGGGCAGATGAAGCATTAATTGCGCCCCCTTTGAATTCAGTGTTTCAGAAATATACTTGCCAAATGGTGCAAAGGGTAATACTGAAAAGGTAATATTTGAATCCAAATCACACAAGGCCAATGCTATTTTTCTATCATATCCGATATCATCAATAATAATAGCTATTTTGGGTATCTGATTCTTTGCCTGTACTCTTGGCTTTTCTATGATTTTTTCATCAACATCTTCAAATATTTCGTATTTTATCGGCTTGTCTGATTTGTTTTTCAGACCTGTCAGTATTTTTTTGTTTTTTACCTCAGAGATATTTTTCTGAACGGGTTTTTTTTGGGGTTTGTCTGATTGTGGTATAACATCCTTAGTTTGTTTTTCAATACGGTCGGGCTGAAAAAAAAGATCGGCTATCATTGCTAAGGTTAGGCACACTGAGATAAGAACAGCAATCCCCACACAAATTTTTTTAAATTCATTACGGATAACAAATTTTTTATTTTTCCGATGGTTTGTTTGCTTCTTAGATACGACTTTTTTCTTAGCTGTAACTTTTTTTGGGGCGGTAACCTTTTTTTTAGCTGCCATTTAGTTTACTAAAGACTCCATAGCTTATCAAAATATCAAGGGCTCTTTTAATTTGTGCATCATGCTGAAGCTGATCCTTATCAAGAAGTCTTTGATCTTTTCCGTTTTGTTTTTTGGTTTGTTCCGGTTGCTTTGTCTTTTTAGATTTTTTGTTTTGTTCCGGTTTTTTTATTTTTTCAGGTTTTAAACTGTTTTTTAAATCTTTCTCTTTTATCATTCTGTCAAATGTAGACGACTTTTTTTCTTTTTTTTCAAGAATTTCATATTCCACTTCGATATCAGGCTCAATTCCTTTGGCCTGTATGGATCTTCCATTGGGAGTATAATATCTGGCAATGGTATATTTGATGCCAAACCCTTCCTTTAGCGGCCGAACCGTTTGAACCGAGCCTTTTCCAAAGGAGGTTGTCCCTAAAATCAATGCCCTAGAGTGGTCTTGAAGCGCACCTGCAACAATTTCCGAAGCAGAAGCCGATCCGCCGTTAATCAGAACGACAATAGGATAATCACGGTCTTCATCACTTGGGTATGCCTTAAAAACCTGTGTGTTGCTTTCCTGCCGTCCTTTAATGGAGACAATATTTCCCTGGGAAAGAAACAAATCGCTTACTTGAACCGCCTGATCCAGAAGTCCCCCCGGATTATCCCTTAAATCCATAACAAGTCCTTTTAATCCACTATCTTTAGACTCCAGCTCCTCCATATGATTTTTTATATCGTCCAGAGTACTCATTCTGAAATTGGTAATCCGAAGGTATCCATATCCCGGTTCCAGCATCACACTTCTGACACTTTCCATGGGGATCAAGTCCCTTTTAAGTGAAAATTCAATGGATTTAGGTTCATCTTGCCTGATAACAGTTATCATAACGGTTTTATGTCTGGGACCGCGCATCATATTAACGGCCTCCCACAGGGCCATGCCTTTTGTTGACTTGTCATCAATCTTGATAATGATATCCCCGGCCTGGATACCGGCTTTATATGCAGGTGTTCCTTCAATGGGGGAGACCACGGTTAAGATCGAGTCTTTCATGGTGATCACGATACCAATCCCGGAAAATTCTCCCTTTGTATCATCCTGGAGTTCATCAAAGGCCTCGGGAGGCATAAAGCTTGAATGCGGATCAAGATTTTCTACCATGCCTTTAATGGCATTGTGGATCAATTCTTCAGAGTTTACATCATCCACATAGTTTTTTTCCAGCTCTTCCAGCACATCCGTAAACAGTTTTAATGATTTATAGGTATTGTCATCAGCCTGCAAACTGGGATTAAAGCCTGTAATGGATATCAGTATACAGGCGGCAATTGCCACGGAAAATCCAAACTTGAATATCTTGTAAGATCTGGTTTTCATCTTTACGCTCCTTTTCTTAACCACTTCATAGGATTTACGGGTTTGCCGTGGTGCCTTAGTTCAAAATGCAGACACATCCCTTTTATTGATCCTGTATCACCTGCCGTGGCAATCACTTCACCGGTTTCAACGGTTTCACCTTTTTTTTTAAAAATCTCTTCAACATGGGCATACAGGGTGTAATAATTATCACCATGATTGATAATCAGTAAATTTCCATAGCCGCTGAGCCATTGGGCAAACATGACTTTTCCCTTGAACACGGATTTTACAGGTTCGCCCCTTTCCACCTTTATATCAATTCCTTTTTGAAAAGTGAAGGACTTGTAATTTTCAGCCCCTGAAGTACCAAAGTTTGAAACAATTTCACCCCTTGCCGGAATGATTAGCCTCCCTTTATAGTTTAAAAATGAACCGTCCCCCGAAGGCAGGGCAGAACTTTTTTGCAAACAGTTTATCCGGTTATCCAATTGAAGCGCTGCCTGTTTTAAAGCATCAACCGCAGCAAGGGATAATTTTTTTTTTTGACGAATCTGTTTTAAAATCAATTCCTTTTTCAGGGTTTCGCTTTTATTCATCCGTATTTGATCGTTGAGTTCTGTTTCAAGGCCGGTTTTTGTCCTGATCTCTTTTTGAAGCTCTTGTTCAAGTATTTCAAGCTTTTCAAGGGCCATATTCTGTTTTTCAAGGAGATCATAATCCGATGAAATGATCCTCTTCATTGAATGCTGTTCCAGGAAAAAATCAAATATGGAGCTTGGCATTCCAGCAATATTCAGCCTGCCGATCATCTTCATTTTATAAAGCGCTTTTAACCTTTCTCCGGCATATTCACGGTTAATTTCAATATCTTTGGACAAGACCTCCCTGTCCTGGTTGAGTTGCAATATCCTCTCTTCCAGGTGCATGATTTCCTTGGACAAAGCCAGGGCTTTTGCCCGGGCTTTGTTCAATGCATAATCAATTGCATTTAATCCTTCTATGATTTCAATTTCTTTTTGGGAAAAAGTTGCAACTATTTTTTCCTGGGTTTGAATTTTTTCCTGGATCTTCTGGTTTTCCTTGTTCTTTATTTCTTTCAGAGGCTTTTTTCGTTTCTCCGGTTGTTTAACCAATTGTTTCTTTGTGACCGGGATCAGTTGAATATACTGGGGGCGATTGCGGATATAGCCTTTACTCCCTTTATAAACTATGGTCAGCCATCCTCCGATATCTCCTTGCAGTTGAATCACATCAATTGTCTCACCTTTTTCAACAACATTAACAACCCTGGAATTATTTGAAGGGGTTTCCCGGATATTCAATTTGAATGTATTCACAAGGCCCTTATACAGTACCCTGTTTTGAGTGGCAAACCCGGCACTTGATATGACCAAGACAAAATACCCGATAAAAAAAATTATTTTAATATTTGTTTTAAGGACAGATAACATCCAAACCAACCTAAAAATGTACTTCCGGTAATAATTAAGATGATGAGTTTAACGGACAGGAACCTTATATCAAAATAAACATAGGCCGCAAGGCTTTGCATAATTCCCGATGAAGCCGTCAGGTAAATAATCAAAAGGGCTGCCAGTCCAAAAATACCGCCTAAAAATCCCTGGACAAGACTTTCCACATAAAAAGGCGTTTTTATGAAGGTTTCCGTAGCCCCCACAAGACGCATGATTTCGATTTCTAATTTGCGGGAGTAAAACGCCAGCCGAACGGTATTTGCAGTTATAAACAAGGCAATCAAAAAAAAGAGGCTGCACATGGCATACCCTGTGATTTTGAACAGATTAAAAATTTTTAAAAATTTATCAAGCCAGTTCCGGCCATATTCAACATCTTCAACAATGTTAATGGCTTTTATGTTTTGAGCAAAAGTTTGAATTTTTTCAAACTGCTTATAGGGTTTCATTCTTATTTCAAGGGCATCCGGAAGAGGATTTTTTTTCAAGGTCTTTAAAAAAGCGCTTTTGGATGACATCTCTTTTTTAAGCTTATCAAGGGCCTGGGTCTTTGAGATATAGATTATCTCATCAATTCCACCCAGGGCATTGATCTTTGCTGTTAACTCGGGCAGCATTTCCGGGCGGAACTCTTTTTTCAGGTAAATCATGGCCCTTCCACCTTGGTTCCAGGATTCAATAACCCGGCCGGCATTTTCAAAAAAAAGTAAAAAAACGCTGACCACCAGAATTGAAAGGGAAATCGTCATAATCGTAATCAGGTTCAGGAAACTATTTGATCGAATATCTGCAACCGCTTTTTTTAAAAAATGAGTCATCGTTTTTTTTGTCCTAGAGCATGGTTGCGGTCCGTTTTATCGTGCCTTCACTGATTTCAATGTTTCTGCCTTTAATAGTACTGTCCAGAAGATTTAAATTGTGGCTGACAATCAATACAGTACTCCCTTTTTTATGGTATTCCATTAAAAAATCAAATATTATCTGGGCTGATTTTGAATCCAGACTTCCCGTAGGTTCGTCGGCAAGAATGATGGACGGTTCTCCGACAACTGCCCTGGCAACTGCAACCCTCTGCTGCTCACCTCCTGAAAGTGTCGGAGGAAAGGCTTTAAACTTTTTTTCCATGCCGGTGGTTCTCAACACCTGCATAACTTTTTTTTTGATGTAAGAAGATTTTTCACCGGCAGCTTCTAAAACAAGAGCCACATTTTCATAAACCGTTCGGTTGGGGATCAATTTAAAATCCTGAAATACCATGCCAAACCGCCGCCGGAAAAAAGGAAGCTTTGATGAAGAGATTCTGGAAAGATTCATGCCGTCAATCAGAATTTGTCCTTCTGATGCCTTTTCAGCCAGGCACAATATTTTCAGGAGGGTGGATTTACCTGCGCCTGAAGGCCCTGAAATAAAAACAAATTCACCTTTTTCTATATCAAGGGTAATGTCCTTTAAGGCAAGCACTCCTCCAAATCGTTTGCTGACATTAAACAGCCGTATAATTAAATTTTTAGTATCCTTGTTGTTCATATCTTTGCATTCACGTTCCCTGCATCGCCCTTAATTGACTGAAATTGAATTTACTGTTATAAATTGTATGTGTCAAGGAGTGCTGAAAACAGTTTTCCTAACATTTAAGCCTTCACTGTTACCGTAAAACGGCTTCTTCCATTCAGTGAAGGCTTAATATTGTTAAAATGATGGTAGAACCCATTGAAATAAGGTAAAAAAACAAAAATGATATTATTTGATTCTCATTGTCATATTGATGACAATTGCTATGATAAAGACCGAACAGATGTTATTGGTCGGGCGGAAGCTGAAAATATTCAGGGCATCATGATTGTCGGCATTGATATCGAAACCTCTTTGAAGGCCATTAAAATAGCCCGTGAAAATGACCATATCATCACATCGGTAGGCATTCATCCCCATGATGCAAAACAATGTTCAGCAGATACCATGAATGCCTTAATCCGGCTTGCTATGGAAAATTCTTGTGTAAAGGCCTGGGGGGAGATCGGTCTTGATTATAACCGGATGTTTTCACCGGAGAAAGATCAGGAAGACTGTTTTAAAACCCAGCTTGAAGCTGCCGACAACCTTGACCTGCCCTTGATTTTCCATGAGCGCGATTCCAAGGGAAGATTTTATGATATTTTAAAATCCGACGGTCCGAAAAGCCGTAAAGGTGTCATACACTGTTTTTCCGGCACAAAAGAAGAGCTTTTTAAATATCTTGACCTGGGATACTATATTGGAATTACCGGGATATTGACCCTGCAAAAAAGGGGGGAATATTTAAGAACTCTTGCACCGCTTATTCCTGAAGACCGTATCTTGATTGAAACCGATGCCCCGTATCTTACACCTGCACCTCAAAAAAATAAGAATCGCCGAAATGAGCCGGTATTTGTAAAATCAGTTCTGCTGAAGCTTGCAGAAATTCGAAAGTCTGATCCAAAAGCACTTGCACAAACCATCTTTAACAACACCAGAACTCTTTATAATGTTGATTTATGACCATGATTAAGCAACGGGTTTCAATAGCAAAATTCTATCGGCACCCGTGCTTATTCGTTTGATACATATCATGATATAGACCTATTAATTTCTGCTCATGAGTTTTGTCACTGCTTTTTCAAGGCCATCCAGGGATAATTCATACATTGAAAAAATTTTCGATATAGCCATAATGGTGTGTGTGTATCCCCACATATTTTCTGAAACCGGGTTCAGCCAGACAGCATGGGGAAATGTTTTGGCCATAAAATTGAGCTGCTCAATACTTGGTTTGCCGCTTCTTTCCGAAATATGGATGGAGCCGTCATGGGACAAAAGTTCATATGGAGACATGCTGGCATCGCCGACAATGACCAGCCGTGTCTCAGTATCCAGCCGTGAAAACTCAATGATTTTCTTGGGCTTCTTATACCGGGCCGTGTCTTCCCAGACATGATCATAAATGGTGTTATGGAAAAAATAGGTCTTAACTTCCTTGAACTGGGATCTGGCGTAATCAAACAGGGTTTGCACTACCCTTATATAGGGATCCATGGACCAGCCCCCGTTATCAATAAGCAGTATTACCTTGAGCCTGTCCTTTAACGCTCTGTCAAACACCATTTCGATTTCACCGGCATTTCTCATGGTTTCCTTGATGGTGTCATCAATATTAAGGGTGTCTCTGGGTCCGGACGGGATCATGTTTCTCAGCCGTTTCAAGGCTTCACCGATTTTTGCCTGGGTCAAAGGACCGGCAGTTGAATAATCTTTATACCGCCGCTCATTGGCAACTTTTACAGCAGATTTGTTGCCGGATCGTCCGCCGACCCTCATGCCACCGGGATTGTACCCGGAATGACCTACCGGAGAATATCCGCCGGTGCCGATCCATTTATAGCCGCCGTGGTGTTCGCCTTCCTGATCTTTGAGCCGTTCTTTGAAATATTCAATCAATTCTTCAGGCGACATTTTTTTGAGCTGTTCTTCATCAACGCCCAAAGCATCTGCCATTCTTTTAGGGTCTTTGAGCCATTCATCCAGCATGCCCCTGGCAATTTCATCAATTTCAAACCCGTCGTTTTCAGGCAGAGGAACCCCTTCAAAATGGTGAGCAAACACCTGATCATACAGATCAAAATATTTCTCACTTTTAACAAGGATGGATCTAGCACAGGTATAAAAATCATCCAGGCTGCTGATAATCCCCTGGTTAAGAGCTTTTTGAAGTGTGAGAAAAGAGGTGGGAGAAACGGGTATCCCGATCTCTTTTAAGGTATAGAAAAATTTTACAAACATACAGCACCTTAAATTAAAACATTCGTCTTCGTGACGCTATATTCCTTGCTCTTTCATAGTCAGGACTCTTTTTAAACAGGACGCCCAGAAACGGAAGCTTGCCTTTAACAAGATCTTTTGCCCTGAAATCAGGATCTGCATTCAAAGCCCTCATCCAGTTGATTAATTCTCTTGTGGCCGGTTTTTTCTCAATGGAATCAATCTCCCGCATACTGTAAAACGCATCAATTGCATTTTGCGCCAGTTTTGAATCAATATTCTCGAAATGAACCTCTATGATTTTTCTCATCATTTTGGGATCGGGAAAAGCAATGTGATGAAAATTGCACCTGCCTAAAAAAGGATCGGAAAGATCTTTTTTTGCATTGGAGGTAATAATTATAACCGGCCTGTTTTTGGCTTTTATGGTTTTATCGGTTTCAATGATATCAAATTGCATCTGGTCCAGAACATCCAGCATATCATCCTGGAAATCCGTATCTGCTTTATCAATTTCATCAATCAACAGAACGGTTTTTTCTTCGGCACAAAATGCCTGGCCGATTTTTCCCATCTTGATATACTCATCAATGTCGCTCACATTTCTTTGTGAATCACCAAATCTGGAATCATTTAACCGGGTGAGCGTATCATATTGATACAATGCTTCTACCAGCTTCATGCTGGATTTTACATTCAAAACGATTAACGGCATGTTTAGGCTTTCGGTAATGGCATGGGCCAGCATGGTTTTGCCGGTTCCAGGCTCTCCTTTGAGAAGCAGCGGCATTTCAAGCTTCATTGATATATTAACGATTGAGGCAAGTTCCTGATCCAGGACATATTTTTTTGCACCCTGAAATTCATTGGTCGGTTCCTGATACATACAACGTCTCCATATATAATTTTTAGTTTTCACAATTTAAGTTTAGAGGTTAATTTTAATCACAAAATAGCTTTTCACAAGCTTTTTATTAAAAAATGTTTATCACAAAAAATATATTACAAAATTGTAACTCCTCGGTTTGAGGTGGAAATTCTAAAATATTGACACGTTAAGCGCTTAATGTTAATACTTTTTATTAAACTTAACAACACAATGAAGTGAATAGGAGTGTGCTATGATTGGTGGGATTGGAATGCCGGAATTAATAATTATTCTTGTGATTATCCTCATTATATTCGGGGCTGGAAAGCTTCCTGAAATCGGTGCCGGTTTGGGCAAGGGAATTAAAAACTTCAAAAAAGCAACCCGGGAGCCCAAGATTGAGGACAAAGAAGAAGACGAACCGGAAAAAATTGAAAAAGACTGATAAAACAACATATTTCATATCCTTCACTGCAGCTGCCTTTCGATAAAATAGTGGCTGCATCACGCCTTTTCATAGATCTATATTTTCTTTATACTTTTGTATGAAAGTCTTAAAAAAATCTGAACAGTTCCTTTTCATATTTTGTTGTGGTTGTTTAAATTGCCACGGGAGTTATGGCAGCCATACTATTTGCGTGTCATAGCACTATTTAAACAAATTACAAAAATGAAACTTAATTAATGGATTTTATAACATTTTTGTGATAAAAACTTGCGTTCCAATAATTTTCTGCTCATATTTCTGGTATTTATTAGAGAAAGCCAGGCCAGACATGCCTTGGCACGTTCATTGCTAATTCATTGCTATATGTTAAACCAAAAACATTTTTAATAACGGCCATGGCAGATTGGTCTGCCACAACAAGAAATAAAAGATATATTATTTCAAGAGGTTAAAAAAAATTGCATATAACTGCCACGGGCAGGCCTGGTCTGTCACCTTGGTTTGCCCACAACAAGGATTGAAAGTCACTGTTTGAATTTTTAAAGACTTTCACATAAAAAAATTATGGATACATCAAAAACAGACATATTAATCAAAAAACGAGAAGCACTGATAGAGCGCTTTCTCAGTGGGGATGAACCTGAATTTATTGAAAAGCATGCAGTTGTCATAGATGAATACATTTTTACGGTATTTGAACAAAGCATTGCGGCAAGGAAAATGACGATTTCGGGAACCCCCTTTGCCATAATCGCTCTGGGAGGCTATGGCAGAAAAGAGCAGTGCATCCATTCGGACATAGATCTTTTGATCCTGTTTAAAGATACGATTCCCCCGGAAGTTGAAGCATTTGTGCAGGAACTGCTTTACCCGCTGTGGGATGCCCGTTTTGAGGTCGGATATGCCATTCGAAATATCAGCGAATGTCTCCAGATGGCCTTTGAGCGGTTTGATATTTTAACCACTATTCTGGATGCCAGATTTATTTGCGGCGCATCCTTGATTTATACTTCCTTTATGGAAAGATTCAGGTCGGATTTAGCGGCCAAGCACCTGAAAAACACATTAAACTATTTGTTCGAACATGGAGAAAAAAGACATTTTGATTTTGGCGACTCAACCTATCTGATCGCTCCGAATTTAAAATCCGGATTTGGCGGACTTCGGGATTATCATACTCTTTTATGGTACGCAAAAATAAAATCCGATATCAAGACCAGAAGAGATTTGGAATATTATGGATTTTTATCCTATTTTGAATATTTATCACTCAAAGAGGCTTTGACGGATGTTTGGAAAATCAGAAATTTTTTGCATTACATCACAAAAAGAAAATGCGACACCCTTCATTTTGATTACCAGACTGAACTAGCAGTTCTGTTAGGATATCGCTCAAAAAAACAACAGCCTGATGTTGAAAGATTTTTAGGTGATCTTCATAACCGGATGGATTTTTTAAAACAGATCAACCAAATTACTTTTGAAGATCTTTTTGCCAATCGCCGCATCAAAAAAGGAACCACTGAGCCTTATCCCACAAAAACCCATGGTTTGATTATTAAAAAACGAAGACTCAATTTTGCCAACACCATTGTTATCCTGCAAAAACCGGATCTTCTGCTTAGAATATTCCTTGAAAGCGGCAAAAGGAAAATTCCTTTATCCATTGAAGCCAGGAGAATTGTCAGTGAATTCTTACATCTTGTGGATGATGAACTCAAAACAAATCCTGCCTGTATTAAAATATTCAAACAAATCCTGTCCATGTCCTACTGGGAATTCAATGTCCTTAATGTCATGCTGGCAACAGGCATCCTGGAAAATTTTATTCCGGAATTTTCCGCTATTGTGAACAAGATTCAATATAACCATTACCATCTGTTTCCAGTGGACAAACACTCTATTCGATGTGTCCAGATTATCAACAGCTTTAAAGAACGTGCCGAACCAATGGCATATACGCTGTATTATTCAATATTTAAGGAAGTCAGGAATAAAAATGTTCTGCTTTTTGCAGCCCTGCTCCATGATATCGGCAAATCAAATCCTGCAAAAGAACACTCAAAAACAGGAGCAAGAATAGCAAAATCGATTCTGGAACGATTTAAATTCAATTCAACTGAAATTCAGGATGCTGTTTTTTTGATTGAAAATCATCTGATTCTTGCAAAAACTGCAACCCGAAGAGATATATCTGATGAAGAAACAGCGGTTTACATGGCAAACAAAATTGGAAAAATCAGATTATTAAGAATGCTTTACCTGCTGACTGTGGCAGATTCAAAAGCAACCGGACCCAAAGCCTGGAACGACTGGACTGAAAATCTTTTAAAAGATTTGTTTTTAAAAACAATGGGTATTCTTAAAAAAGGAGAGCTGGCATCCAGGAAAGCCCGGCACCTCATTGATAAAAAGAAAAAAGATGTTCTACAGTTATTAAAAAAACGATGGCAAGAGGACGAAATAAACAAGCAGCTTGACTCTATGTCCAGAAGATACCTTGTCTATGTTCCTGTTCAAAATATTGTTGACCACATCAATCTTTACCGGCATCTTGGTGATAAAAATTTTATCTGGCAAATATCTAAAGAGAATGGATCGGATATTCGTACAGTATCCATTTGCGGAAAGGACAAACCAGGGCTGTATTCAAAAATCGCAGGGGTTTTCTTTGTTAATAAGCTTGATATCGTTGCATCCCAGGCGTATTCTCTTGGGGAAGAACATGTGCTGGATATTTTCAAAGTCACCCCGCCCAAAGACAGGATTTTTGAAAAAGAAAAATGGGAAAAGGCGGAAAACGATTTGATACGCGCCATTGAAGACGATCATTTTCTGGATAACGAATTCAAAAAAATACCCCGGATGATCCGGGTTTCATCCGGCCAAAATCCAGAACCCAACAACGTCCGGATCGACAATGAAACATCCAGTTTTTTTACTATCATTGAGGTTTTTACCTATGATTTTCCAGGACTTTTATTTTCCATTACAAATGCATTGTATAGAAGTAATGTTAATGTCAATGTTGCCATGGTCTCCACAAAGGTGGATCAGGTAGTGGATGTATTTTATGTTAAAAGCATTGAAAATGATGCAAAGATTGAAACAAAACAAGGACTTGAGCAGATTAAAAATGCTATTTTAAAAAGTCTTCCACAAATAGCTGCAAAGGAGGTTAGCAATGAAAAAAATTGAAGCCATCATAAAACCGTTTAAACTGGATGATGTAAAGGAAGCATTGAGTGAAATCGGGATCTATGGGATGACGGTTACGGAAGTTAACGGCTATGGCCGACAAAAGGGGCACAAGGAGATATACAGGGGTGCAGAATATGTTGTTGACTTTGTACCCAAAATAAAAATTGAAATTGTTGTCAGCGATGAAAGGCTGGATGAAGCTGTTGAAACTGTAAGGAATGCGGCCAATACCGGAAAAATAGGTGACGGAAAAATTTTTATCCTGCCGGTTGAACAGGTTGTCCGGGTCAGAACCGGTGAGACGGGTACAGAAGCACTTTAACATATATTAACATCGTGTTAAGAAAGGAATTAGACATGACACCAAAAGATGTAATCGCAATGGCGAAAGAAAACAAAGCAAAAATCGTTGACATCAGATACATGGATTTCATCGGAACATGGCAGCACTTTTCCGTTCCGCTTGGAGAATTTGGAGAATCCGCATTTGAGGACGGGTTTGGATTTGACGGATCCAGCATGCGGGCATGGCAGGCCATTGATAACTCTGATATGCTGGTTATTCCTGAAGCCGGAACCGCTAAAATGGATCCCTTTTTCAAGGTGCCTACCCTTGCCATTATCGGAAATATTCATGATCCCATCACCCAGGAAGCTTACAGCCGCGACCCAAGAGGCATTGCCAAAAAAGTAGAACAATACATAAAAAGCACTGGGCTTGGAGATACCATCTATGTCGGCCCTGAACCTGAATTTTTTATCTTCAGCAATATCAGGTATGCTTCAGAACCTCATGCCTCCTTTTTTGAGATTGATTCCCCGGAAGCCCATTGGAACACCGGTGCTGATGAAATGCCAAACCTTGGATACAAAATCCGCTCCAAGCAGGGATATTTTCCTCTCCCTCCCAATGACCAATACCAGGACATGAGAACAGAGATGATGCTCACAATGGAAGATCTTGGGATTACCATGGAATGTCAGCATCATGAAGTCGGCACAGCAGGTCAGTCTGAAATCGACCTTCGGTTTGATTCCCTGTTAAAAATGGGCGACAATCTTGCATGGTTCAAATATGTCCTTAAAAATGTGGCTGCCAAATATGATCATACCGTCACTTTTATGCCCAAACCTTTATATGGTGACAATGGAAGCGGCATGCACACCCATATGAGTTTCTGGAAAGACGGGAACCCTTTGTTTGCAGGCAACAAGT
The DNA here is from genome assembly GCF_900105645.1 of Desulfobacula phenolica. NCBI lineage: Bacteria > Pseudomonadati > Thermodesulfobacteriota > Desulfobacteria > Desulfobacterales > Desulfobacteraceae > Desulfobacula > Desulfobacula phenolica. The sequence goes on from NZ_FNLL01000010.1 coordinate 102,782, forward strand.
ATGCGGGAATGTCTGATGAGGCACTTTACGCCATTGGTGGTATCATGAAACATTGCAAAGCCCTGTGTGCCATAACAAACCCCACAACCAACTCTTATAAAAGGTTGGTTCCCGGATTTGAAGCACCTATTAATCTTGCATATTCCAGCAGAAATAGAAGTGCTGCCATCCGTTTACCCATGTATTCTGGATCTCCCAAGGCCAAGCGCATTGAATTTCGTACCCCTGATCCCTCATGCAACGGATATATGGCCTTTTCAGCCATTGCAATGGCCATGATAGACGGCATCCAGAACAAAATTGATCCGGGCGATCCAATGGATAAAAATATTTATGACCTGCCCCCTGAAGAGCTTGCTGAAATGGAATCCGCACCCGGTTCTCTGGAAGAAGCATTGGTTGCGTTAAAAGAAGACCATGACTTTTTGCTGAAAGGTGATGTGTTTACCAAAGATGTTATTGAATACTGGATTGACTATAAAATGAAAAATGAAGTCAATCCGGTTATCAGTCGTCCTCATCCCCATGAATTTTATCTTTATTATGACATTTAATCTTTTTTGTCATGCCTAAACCCTGCAACCACCCGGTTCACCTATCGTAACCGGGTGGTTTGTTTTTAGTGTATAATCTCTAAGTTTCCTGTTGCTTTGGCAAGAAAATCAGAAAACCTGTCTGGTTCAGGCTTGTCCGGATTATAAAAAGCCTTCTGCCGTTTCCGGTTATATTTTTTTAATGCAATCCTAAAAAATATAAGATATAAGATATAAATTGTGATCCTATGATGATAATCTCGGATCGCTGTATTCGGGTAAAAAACAAAAGGGGAGCAGACAAAATATCCATGGATATAAAGATGCCGTCATTACAAACAAAGCTGATTAAATGTTTGATTTTCATTCTTTTTTTCATTTTATCATCCCCTTTATCCGGGCAGGAAATAAAGAAAGGCAATGAGTTTGACAAATTGGTACGGCAGCTTATCCATGATGGGTTTAAAAAAGAAAAGATGGATGCTTTGTTTTCCAGGGAAAGTGTGTTTTTTGATCCGGATGGTGTCTCACTTTTTTTTGTCCATTCTGAGTCAAGCCTTGATTATAACCAGTTTACATCAAAAAAATCCATTAAGAATGCGTTGAAATATATAACCGAACATAAAATAACACTTGAACAGGCACAAAAAATATACGGGGTTGATAAAACTATTATCACCGCTATTTTACTTGTTGAAACACGGCTTGGAACATATCTTGGGAAACGAATCGTGATGAATACGCTTGCCACAATGGCTGCTTTGACAGATAAACGGTTAAGGGAAAGAATTTGGAATGCCATCCCTGACAAAAAAAAGCCCAAAAAAGCAACCTTTATCAAAAAAGCTGAACAGCGATCCCAATGGGGGTATGAAGAACTCAAAGCGCTCATCAAATATTCAGAACAAGAAAAAATTTCGCCTGAAAAAATAAGGGGTTCATATGCCGGAGCTATGGGGATTTCCCAGTTTATGCCTTCCAATGCGCTGAAGCTTGCAAAAGATGGAAATAATGACGGAAAAATAAATCTGTTCAGCCATGCAGATGCCATTTTCAGTGTAGCCAATTACCTGAAACATCATGGCTGGAAACCGGGAATTGCAAGACAAAAACAGCATAAGGTCTTGTTTCGGTACAACCACAGCAATTATTATGTGGATACATTATTAAAAATATCAGACAAATTAAAAGGGTAACTATTTTATATATGGACCAAACCATTCTTTATATCCTGCTTATTTGTGCCATATCTTTCGGTCTGACCATGCTGGCCTTGATTGATATTATCCTTAAGGATTTCGGGTCAATAAAAGCAAAAATTATCTGGCATTTCATTGCCATTATACCAATCTTTGGTTGGCTGATTTATCTTATCTTCGGATTTAAAAAAGGCAAAAAAAAGAAACTTGTATAAGATGGTAATTTTATTTGACAATAAAGTCAGTTTGATATAGATATAGATACTTTTTTGTGGTCCCATCGTCTAGCGGTCAGGACGCTGGCCTCTCACGCCGGAAACCGGGGTTCGATTCCCCGTGGGATCACCACTTAGACTATCAAGGCTTTCAGCGTTTTGTTGAGAGCTTTTTTTGTTTTGGTAAAAATGCAATCCCCCACCGTATCCCCCACAAACTTGAATGTTTTCAGAAGATATTGACTATTTGAAACCCTATCCACAATATCAACAAAAAAAAACAATATTATTTTAGCCAAGAAAAACCCGGCCAGAATATGACCGGGTTGATTTGCCCTCACGTTGCATGAAATTTTTTTCCAATACACCGTCAAACTCATCTACAAAGTCTGTATACCCTTTTCATCACCACTCCTTGTTGGCTTTATCGTTCTTTCATTTCGCGGTTTCTAATGTTTATCAGCTTGAGCCGCAGCTTATCCAAAGCAAGGTTTAATTCATGTCTGTTCCTGTTCGGATCTAATGTGTCGGCATCATGACCCAGTAAAATTTTGTCTATACGCCCGGTGTGTTTTTTGGCAATTTATTGATCATGACTATAGCCAGAAGTGCTCAGTAAATTTTTTATATGATAGAGTTTATTTTAGAAAAAAAATTGAAATAAATTTGTCAGAAAATATAGTTGAATTTAACCTCAATGTATTTTTAAACATGTTAATTTAGTCATTTCATCATCGTTGATTATCGGCCCAGTGCTGACTTAATTTCTTCAAATTTTTCAGATGGAAATTCGATACGAATTTGTTCAACTTCAAATGGACTTGCATCTCCATTAAGGCCTGCCAAGAAACGTGAAATAAATTTCTTTGGCCTGGAGAATTCTACTACCACCCAATCTCCTTGGTACCCCTTGTAACAAGGTATTAAATATTCTTTTTTGATATTCAGTTTTTCTTTCACTTCCAAAGATTCAGTTGAGCTATGGTGATTATGCTTTTTTGCTTTGAATGAAACAATATCTTGTAATGGTATTATAGTAACTTTATGACCGGCATTATATACACCTGTTTGGATAGGAAGAAAAAGTCTGTTATTTTTGATAACTATCCTTACAATACTATTCGCATGTGATACCAAGGCTAAAAATAATAATACGGGTATAACAAAAAATAAAAACGGACCTGTGTAACACCGTATGTACAGATGAAATAACCCACCTGAGTAATGCGGCATGTGGGGAACTAATTTCATAACTTCCTTCACTGCGATAGGTAGGAGTAGTAGGCAAGGGATGGCAAAAAACAAAAGATATCTTTGCAGTAAAATTGAAAATGATGGTGAAATGGTTTCTTTGTATTGAAGCATAATCAAATATATTTTACGACATTATTAGAAAACATGTCGTACCCATTTATTGTCAGGTTAAGGCTAATTATTGTTGGCCATCTGGCTCAAATCGATTGTTCTAAGACCCAATGATACAGATATCCAGACGTTGAGTCAGTATCAGTATTTTTTTTGCTTGTAAAAATATCTCACCGATCAACTATTGTGAATATATAATTGATTAAAGAAAATTTTTCCAGATATATTTTATTGGAGATAAAAATTAACTGACATCCATTCTGCTATGGTGTTGACTTTGTTTATGTTCGATGTTTTTTTGAAAATTTGTTGATCCTGACTATAGACAGTAGTCCTCATTACTGTCGATCATAAAAAATTTTTAAAACTGTATTCAGAAAATTTTACTGGACTGAGAATTGAATTATTGAATTGGCTGAATTACTTCTTGAATAAAATTTTCATTTATGTAAAAAGAATTTCTGACAGAAGTGATTTTTCTTTCTTAAAAGGCTTCTGATTTTTTCAAGATGATATCAGATCCGGATAAAATGAAAATTGTAATGTTATCAGGCTATAATTTTATAAAATTGATCTGGATACCACCACCAAATTATTTATAGGATGAATGCTATTCAGATCAGCACATTTGCTTGTTTTTTAAATGAGATGGCTGAAAATAAAATGGCTTTAAAAATGCAAATATACATGGCCGCCAAAAAAACTTTGCTCCTCGTTTGTCCAGCTTATTAAGAAGGATTTTGGTAATGGTATTTCAGCATGCAATTTGAACCAGAGTGGAAAAATTCGAAAATAACACTTTGTCAGTTTCTCCAGTGGAATACAGGTTCTGACAATGGAAAGTGAGCATCAAATATCAGATTCTGAAGGAAACCTTCTTCATATGCAGAAGAGCGACATGCCAGCTTTTGAAAAATGTCTGTCAAACGGGCATAAAGAATTTATACAGCAATGCTCTTTTTCTTTGGCCGAAAATAAACCAAACTATCCCGTGAATGTCATAAATAACTTTTTATATGTTTTCAAATTTCTGAATGACCAATGGCATGTGACCGATAAACCGATCCGGACATTGAAAAAAGTCGTTTTGAAAGCTCTTTTTCTGATATTGATATCCAGAAAACCGGTTAACAACAAGACTGACATCATAGAAAAAACAGCAAAGATGATAGAAAAAACCTGGATTTTCTGCCTGTCTGATTTTCCTTTTCTTGAGAGAAATGAAGAGAAAGAAATAATCAGTCTGCTGCCTCCTCCTGTCCAGAAATCAATCGAATCTGAATTTGCAAACCTGAATTTCAAGGAAAAAATATCCTCCAACAGTTTTCTGCAGATTTATCCTGGTTTCGTTGAAAATTTAAAAAGGCAATATGATGTCTTCAGGAATAACACCGGAAAGTATAAGTTTCAGGACGACCTTTTGCTCAAAGTTATCTTTATCGGTCTTATTGAAAGAGGCATTTCAGAAAAATATCCTGGGGCCACTGTCCTGTTACCATTCAGCTGTCTACTGAAGGAAATAACAAAGATCAACAGCAATATTCTGGAACAATCATCGCCTCCGCCTGTCAGCAGGCGGGTTTTTTTCAATGTGTCAAAAGGATGTTACATTTCTGAAAAACTATTCATAAAAAAGATTTCTGAAGGATACAAACCACTGCCTGGCTGGGCTATATGGCTGTTCAAGGCTGGAGAAAAACTGGCAGCTGCAGGGCGGAAAAAGAAAAATATAGTGCTTGGACTTTCACTGCCCACCAGAGCATACGCAGCACTGTTTTTCCTGCTTGGTTATGAAACCCGGAATGCTCTACAGGGCATGAAAAATAATAATAATGACAGTAAATATTTTCATAACATAACCCGAATGGAAAAGAATACACCACTTCTCATCTGGGAAAAAGAAAGGTGGAAAAGATGTTATGCCAAGGGTGTTAAAACTGTTCAAGGGCAGGAAATGTTTTCAGTAAGTGTCCCTGGTACAGACAATACAAGGCATGACATGTACATCCCAAAGGGACAGATATTCAGACTTCGCGAAGCTGTTGATCCTGAAAGAGAGGTTGGTGACCATCAGCTGGGGTATTCCATGCGGGGATTTGATTTTTTCAGGAATTATTACGGGCAAAAGGATGAAAATCTGTTGAAACATCTAATATCGTGCCAGTCCAGGTTTACTGTAGTAGGGAATAAAACTCTTTTGAAAAATGAAGGTGACAGGCTGGCTATCAGTATAAAAATGATTAGAAAAAGTAAAAAAAATTGGCTGGCTGGTTCCCTGCTGGATATAGTACGATTTGAACCCTTTCTACTGTCTGAATTTGATCTGTCGCGGGGAACTGTTCTCAGCCCTGAAGCCGTTAACGAATACAATGCTCACCCAAACCTGCTGGTTTTTGATGGTTCACTGTCGTTCCTGAATCATTATGATGATCTGGAAGCGGATATGAAAGTCATATTCCTGGACCGCAGTGAACCCCATTTTTCAGAAGCATGCAGGGTAATGCTGGAGCAGAATTATTCAGACAGAGAAAATGATGATGACATGTTACTGTACGACACACTTCCTGAAACCATTGAAGCAGTGATATTTGAGGAGTAAATGAAACTTCAGACACTTGAGTACATAACTGACTTATATGAAAATTATGCAGAGCTGCACCTTATCAGATTTGACAACCGGAACCTGTCTGTACTGTCATCCTCAGTTTCAAAATTGATCTCCAGTCTTGGAGAGCAGAAAAATCTGACTTTCTGGCCTATCCTGATTTCAGCATTGAAAAGGTTCCGGTTTGAACTTGCCACAACTCCCCTGCCTTTCACATCTCCGGTATTATTATCAGATGAACTGAGAGCATCGCTGAATGAAGCTCTTGAATCATCCGTACAGTTTCCAGAATATATTGACCATCTGAAATTAATAAATGACCTGATTAATGATCTGCCCGATGAAGAACACCCTTTCATGAAGTGGCTCAAATCAGAATATTCAGACGGGGAAAAAGAGGGGGCTTCAGCCATATGTCTGCCGAATACAAAAAACCTGTATGCCGTAGAGCAGTTTATCGAGCAGAACAATTTACTTCCAGATGTCAATTATGAAATTGTAAATCCGAGGCAGCTGAAAAAGTATATATTTTATGACCGGATAACTTTCTGCGGTTCCGTACATCTCTTTTCAGAAAATCAATATACGGATTATGAATATGTATGGCGTTCACCAAGGGCGAAAAAGCTCTGTTTCCTGTCCTTCTCCTGGATCAAAGAAGAATTTAACCCCGGCCCGGCTTTCGATGTGAGTCCAAACAGACTGCCTTTAAATATATATACTGAAACCATACCAGAGAAACCAGATGTTGAAAAAAAAGTTGAAAACCAGCCGCAACCTGCAACAGCATTTGAGGATTTGAATTTTTCACCGTTATCTTTTCTGGACAGCGGGTTGAATAAATCCTCACGTGATTATCATTCAGGAATAGCAGATTGCGAATGCAGTGCTGTTCTTCTTGATGACGGATCTTTCCTTTATAAAGATATCGACAGTTATTCTCATATCGTACGTTTTGATCCTGAAACAGAAGTTGATAAAATCCCGAACAAGGATTTAAAGCAGGGGATGCCCCTGATCGTCAGAACAGAAGGAAGTGATGATTCCATATCAGCCGTAGCAGACATGCTTTTTGGTAACAGAGCAGCTTCTGTGCGTAAAATGCAGGATGACTGGAAAATATGTTTCAGGAGAAAAGTATTCTCTTTTGAGTATTTGGCCGATGTCCAGAAAGAATTGATCCGGTTGGGATCGAAAATAGCGAATGAAATCAATATAAGAAACTGGATTAGAAATGAAACCATCAAGCCGAAAGATTTCGAAGAATTCAAGGCAATAATGAAGTTTTCAGGTATCCCGGAAAAAACAGAAGTGTACTGGAATAATGCAAAACAGATTTTTACGATGCACATCAGAGCCGGAAAAGAGATCAGTAATCTGCTGAGATCGCAGATAACAAAAACTGACATGAACGATTTTGCAAGATACGGCAAAATTGAAGTTAATCTTCCCAGCATATCCGGAAAGCTGTCAGTTATCCATATCGAAGCGGTTTCACCTGAAAAATATACTGTGCGTGCCGGTCTCGCTGATAAGCTGCAATACAACTGAAGGAAAAAATAATGACCACTATCATTCCTCCCGTTATATCAGATTACAGATATGATGGTGAGCGTGAGGTTGCACTGAAAATAAAGCAGGACCCAAAGACCAGTGACTGGATCGTACTTCATTCGCTTGATGTCTCAAAACATACTTCCCAAGTTATAGGAGAGTGTGATTTTGTGATGATAATACCCAGGAAAGGGGTATTATGTCTGGAGGTGAAGGGGTGCAGGTCCCTGTCAGTGGAAAATGGAACCTGGTATTATGGAAAAAGACCTGTCGGAGATAAAAGAGGCCCCTTCAAACAGGCTGCTGATAATATGCACAGCATCAGGGTGTATCTTTCCAGCCGGAATCCGGATCTGGGGAAGCTTATTTTCTGGTCTGCGGTAATCTTTCCGTTCATACCTTTTAAAAAGACATCACTTGAGTGGAATGATTGGCAGGTTATCGATCGTGACAGTTTTAACTCCAGGCCTGTATCCCAGCTGTTTTCAAATGTACTGGATCAGGCGGAAAAACTTTTGTCGAAAAAAACAGGGCTGAAGTGGTTTGAAAAGTCATCGGATGCACCGAAGCCGGAACTTTGCCAGGAAATTCTTAAAATTCTCCGACCGGAATTTGAATTTTATCAATCGCCATTCCACAGAAGAAAAAAACTTTCTGATAATCTGAAGAAATACACTTCTGAACAGTACACTGCCCTGGATGCCATGCAGACGAATCCCAGGGTTATCTTTAACGGACCTGCAGGTACAGGCAAAACAATCCTGGCGATCGAAACTGCCCGGCGGATGATGATCCAAAAAAAGCGGGTCCTGTTTCTATGTTTTAATAAAAATATATCCGTATGGATAAAGGATCAGTTCGAAGAAGAGGATCTGAAATACATCACGGTATCCACTCTTCATGCCTTGATGTTGAAAACAGCTGATATAAAGATTGAAAAAGGAGCTTCATCAGATTTCTGGACTGAAACACTGCCTTCAGCAGCCATTGAGAAACTGATTCGCGCAGAGAAAGCTGAATGCTGGGAATATGACTATTTAGTCATGGATGAAGCCCAGGATATGCTCAGAGAAAATTATATAGATTTCCTGGATCTACTGTTGCAAAACGGATTGAAAAACGGAACATGGAATTTTTTTGGTGATTTTGAAAATCAGCGAATATATTCGGCCTCAAAAATGGATCTGGACGGTTTCATCAGCAGGAATTGCCGGAATACATCTGTTTATACACTGGGGATCAACTGCAGGAATACCCCGAGAATAGCAGCATATGCCCACCTCCTCGGTGGCCTTGATCCTGATTACAAATCGGTTTTACGTCCGGATGATAACATCAGGCCGGAACTGAAATTCTATGAAAGCGTGGAACAGCAGACTCAAATCCTTTCTGACCTGCTTGAAAAGATCAGATCCAGAGAAAAATATAAAAATCATGAAATTGTTATTCTTTCACCGGTCGCTGACCAGTGCTGTGCCAGAAGGATTGGTTCACCATGGAAACAGAGACTGGCTCCATATTCCCCTGTGAAGACTGACTCGTATATCAGTTACTGCACTGTCCATGCTTATAAAGGGCTGGAAGCACCTGTGGTAATTGTTACAGACATCGAAGAGATCAGGAAGGGCGAATCCATTAACCTGTTATATATATCGATTACAAGAGCACTTTCAAGACTTGTGATTCTGTTGAATAAGACCGCTCAGAATGATCTGAAGAAAATACTTGGAGTATGACCATGAATATGAAATCTGAATCTTCTCATATACCGAACCGTGAACGACTGGTTCAATTCCTCAAATCAGAGATTATGGGGCCATGTATTAAAGGAGAAAAACTTGACTGTTCAGGCATCATTCATTTCGAAAATTGGGAAGATGCGTTGAAGCCATGGATACAGAAAGGCACTCGGGATGAAATCATAAAAAGAGAAACTCCAGTCAACCGTTACGGCATAGGAGTGTTATATCCGCCGCGTGTCAGGCATGATGAAATACAGTCTTCTGATATCAGTGCTGATCCCGAGATGGTGGAAGAAGATACCACTGCTGATTCCGTCAAAATGGAAGCCGTTGGGAAATCTGAAAATATAGCAAGCGATTCTGACGATTTCGATCTTTCCCTTACAAATACTGTCCAGCCCTCAAGCATGGGGGTGAGTTTTCTGGCAGAATTACCTGAGAATTCGAAAATCATCATTAATATAAATGCCGGAAGATATCTGCCGGGGCAGGTTGGAATCGGTGAGGTGAACAGGACCTGGTTTTTCAGGGAAGCTGTTTCTCTACCAGGTATTTCATTCAGCAGTGAACAGGTTAAAGGGGGTGGTTCTGGTAAACCTTTCGAAAAATCATATGATAACGGTTTGAAACTGTCTATTGAATGTTTCTCCCGCCCGGATATTTACTCTGATGAAAAAGATCGCCCTGAGAGGCGTTTGATTACAGTCTGTCTTGTTAACAGAACCCGTCGTCAAGCCTCAACCGCATCAATGCAGAGTGAACTGACACTGTTTCAATCCAGTTTCACAGTAACAGTTCAAGACGGCAGAATCCTGCCTTATCCTGAAGGGGAAATGGCGGCAGATATTGAAAATGACAGTGAAAGAGCTTCCTTCAGGCTTCTGTATACTGAAAAAAGAACTTTTGCTGTTGGTCATGGCTGTGCTGCCTGCTGGGATGACAGTTCCGGGGATTTCCCGGAAACGATCACAGCTGATCCTCTTCCCCAGTATGAAATTCCGAGTATAACCCCGGATGCGGTGAACGCGGAAAATCAACCGCTGAGAATATCAATGGAAGTTCTGGCCGGTTTTAAAGAAGGAAGGTCTGATTTGCTGAAGACTTTCATTTCTGAATATCGATCCTGGATCTCTGTGAGAACTGAAGAGATTCAGTCAGTTGAAAGCAGCCTGCAGGAAACAGCGGGTATTCATATGGAAAAGGCAGACATATGTGCCGGACGAATGGAAGATGGACTTGCTTTCCTGATGGAAGATGAAATGGCTGAAAAAGCTTTCTTGCTTGCAAACAAGGCAGTTCTTCTGCAGCAGGCTGTGGGTGGTCAGAAACGCCTCTTCGATTATGACATAAAAGGGCGGAGAAATATTTTCAACCCGCCTTATGAAGAGGTTGGCCTGAAAAAACTTCCAGAGCACATGGGACATTGGCGGGCATTTCAGATTGCTTTTATTTTGATGTCCCTGCGTTCATCAGTACTGGACTGTGAGGAAAGAGATGAAGTTGAATTGATATGGTTTCCAACGGGTGGCGGTAAAACAGAAGCCTATCTGGGGCTGGCCGCATTTGCAATGTTCTACAGGAGATTAAAAGATCCTTCAGATGACGGTGTCCAGGTACTTATGCGCTACACGCTTCGTCTGCTGACGACACAGCAGTTCCAGAGGGCCAGCAGATTGATCTGTGCCATGGAAAAAATACGGCAGGATGAAGGAGGAATGGGAAACCGTCCTTTTTCCATAGGAATCTGGGTTGGAAGTGCAAATACACCCAATAAAAGAGCTGCTGCAAAAACCGCCTTAAAGAAGCTGCAGACCAATCGATACGCTGAAAATCCCTTTATCCTGAGACAGTGCCCATGGTGTGGTGCAGAGATGGGAAAAACGATTATTAAAAATAAGATTCACGTTCCCGGCTATAAAGCAAAAGGAGGTACTGTAGTATTTAAATGTCCTGATAAGAAATGCCTCTTTCATAAAAATCTTCCGATACATGTTATTGATGAAGAGATCTATGAAGCCAGGCCGTCGCTGATTATCGGTACAGTTGATAAATTCGCCATGCTATCATGGGTGCCTGCATCAAGCTCGATTTTCGGGATTGATCTGAACGGAGCCAGAGTAAAGAAACCACCCGGATTGATCATACAGGATGAACTTCATTTGATATCAGGTCCTCTTGGAACAATGGTCGGCTTATATGAAACGATTATTGAAGAATTCTGTACAGGCCGGGAAAATGATAAGGTTTTTAAACCGAAGATTGTATGCTCAACGGCAACGATCCGAAGATACAAGGACCAGGTCAGATCACTGTTTGCCCGTGAGAAAACAAATCTTTTTCCACCATCAGGTCTTGATGCCGGTGATTCTTTTTTTGCAAGATATGCAGTTGATGAAAACGGCATGCTTCTTCCAGGTCGCAGATATATGGGAATTTATGCACCGGGTCTGCCTTCCATGCAGACACTGCAGGTCAGAGTCTATTCAGCATTACTGATGGGAAGCATCCTGTTTGACGGCATCGGTAAAAGAGATCCCTGGTGGACACTGCTTGTTTTCTTCAACAGTATCAGAGAACTGGGAGGTGCTTTATCGCTTTTCCAGACGGATATTCCAGGTGCCTTAAAAGGAATTGCCGCCAGACACGGTTTCAGGGAAAGGCGGTTTTTGAACAGAGTTCTTGAACTGACAAGCAGGATGACAAATGAAGAAGTTCCCAAAGCACTGGAGGAGTTGGCAAAAGAATATTCAGGCAAAGGAGCCCGTTCCATAGATGTCTGCCTTGCTTCGAGCATCATTGAAGTAGGCATTGACGTTGATCGGCTCGCACTGATGTCAATTGTGGGACAGCCGAAAACAATGGCTCAGTATATCCAGGTTTCAGGACGGGTCGGCAGAAAATGGTGGGAACGTCCGGGTCTGGTCACAACACTTTTCAGCAGCAGTAAACCGAGGGACAGATCTCATTTTGAAAAATTTCAGAGCGCACACAGTCAGATGTATGCACAGGTGGAGCCTACCAGTGTCACTCCTTTTGCACCACCCGTAATCGATCGGGCTCTGCATGCACTTTTTGCTGTTTATCTGAGGCTGATGGGGAGCAGAAGTGCATCAGACAGGCCTTCAGATGTTGATCCAGCCCTGTTTGAACAGCTCAGAGAAATTATTGAAAAAAGGGTGAAATTCATTGACGAGAATGAGTATCCTTCGGTAATGAGGAAATTTGAAAAGAGATTGCGGCAGTTTAACAGATGGGAAAGAACTTGGTGGGAAAAACGTCAGGAACAATCTGACAGCCTGCTGCGCAGATATGAAACTTGGGTGACGGAAGATATGGAAAGAACATCTTGGGCGACTCCAACTTCAATGAGAAATGTCGATGCCGAATGCCAGATGGATATAACGACTATGTACATAAGTGATGAAGAAGGAGAAGAGGAATAATGCCCGGACGCGGCCCTTTAAGACAGTCTCAGGTAATAGCCCCTTTTGGACCGGGGGCAATTCATACGGACAGATTCGGCGTTTCACTCATCTGTTGTGGACTTGATCACTGGTTCAGCAAGATTGAAAATGAAACCGATTGTGATGAATTCAAAATAATTGATGAATGGAGAATAAACAGAAGTCTGGGAGTCGATCATCTTAGAAAACCACCGGACTACAGAAATACAATCCCCGGTATAGACGTACCGAATATCGGTATGACCATTCCATTTCTCAGGTTTCCCACATGGCATTACTGCAGCAATTGTGGCCATATGAAAAAAACTTCACTTACCTATCAGGGACTGAAGGATAAAAACATATGTCCGGTCTGTTATACTGAGAAGTCTTTCAAAATACCCCTTGTACAGGTCAGATTTGCAGTCGTCTGTGATCATGGCCACATCCATGATTTCCCCTGGAATGAATGGGCACACCAGGATTTTTCCCCTGACTGCGGTGAGGATAGCCTGCGGCTGGTTGAATATGGTGGAGGGACACTGGATAGTATTGAAGTAATCTGTACGAAGTGTAAAAAAAGAAAAAGACTGGGGGGAATTACATCTGGTGAACTGAAGATAAAAGGGGAACCATTTCAGTGCAACGGCAGGAGACTCTGGCTGCATGACAATGAGGGGATCGGTTGTGGTAGACCTGTAAGAGGTGTTCTCAGAAATTCATCAAATATTTATTTTTCACAAATTTTCAGTTCAATATTCCTACCGAAAATAGATAAAAAAACAGATGTTGAAATTGAAGAAATAACCCGGATTCTCGAAAAACCGGGAATCTCAGATTTAATAGACGTCCTGATTTCCATGGATACACCCATTGAGACCATACTGGAAAAAATCAAAGGGCAGTATGGAAAATATTTTCAGGAATATAATGAAAGACAGGTTTTGTCAGCTCTCCAGGCTTATCTGAATACAGAAAAAGAACCACAGGACTGCGAAGCATCATCAGGCGATTCCTATGACAGAGAATCTTTCCGAAGAGAAGAATACCGTATACTGGCTGAAGAATGGGACATACCATATCTGAATTCAGAAAAGGTTGACCTTGAGAAATACTCTGATGCAGTATCCTTAATTTTTTCAAAAATCATGCTGATCAAGAAAGTGCGGGAAACAAGGGTGTTCACAGGCTTTACCAGACTGGACCCTCCGGAAGACCAGAATTTTTTTGAATTGAGAAGAAGTCTGTGGCTTAATGACCCTGAACCATCAAACTCATGGCTTCCAGCCTCAATTGTTAATGGTGAGGGACTTTTTCTGGAGTTTAACAGAACTACTCTTGTGCAATGGCTTGAAGGGCCTGAAAAAGAAACAATAGGAAATCGCATTTCAAATCTTCGTCGCAATTATGAAAATGCTTCAAGGGAAAGAGGCGGGTTTGGACTTTTCAATGAACTTCATCCGGTTTTTATTCTCATCCACACAGTTTCCCACCTGTTGATGAACCAGCTCACCTTCGAATGTGGATACAGTTCGGCCTCTCTCAGGGAAAGACTTTATTTTTCGACAGATGAATCATCCCCAATGGCTGCACTCCTCATTTACACAGCGGCTGGTGATTCGGAAGGGACCATGGGAGGGCTTGTGCGTATGGGAAAACCCGGCCTGTTTGAGCCTATGCTGAAAGATGCTGTCCGGAAATCGCAATGGTGTTCTGCTGATCCGGTGTGTATGGAACTGGGAGATATGGGTGGTCAGGGACCCTACTCCTGTAACCTTGCAGCCTGCCACAACTGTGCCTTGGTACCGGAAACATCCTGTGAAGAGTTCAACAGATTTCTGGACAGAGGTCTTGTTACGGGAACGGTTGAAAACAGGGCACTTGGATTTTTAAATGTAATTTTTGATCAGGTATGATGATGAATATGAGCAGTAACAACAGCACAGAAGAACTTCTTGAAAGTATCAACCGAGAAATTAAAGATATACTGAAACATTCCGGAGATGAGACTTCATGGGAGGAGCAGTTTGCTGAATTGATGATAGAGCCTCTGACAGAAGCCGGAGAGCTGGATGATGGTGAAATATGCGAATACAAAAGAAGAGAGATCAAAATAAACGGATACAGTTATGGTAATGACATTGATTCCATTGATCTTTTTACCGTTTTTTGCAGCAGGAAATCCCCATCGGCTTCAATCAGTAAAAAGCAGATTCAGGCTGAACTGAATAAAACCCTGAATTTTCTGACCAAGTGCATGACGGAAGGATATTTCAACCTCATTTCGGAAGCTTCACCTGTACTGGATCTTGCCCTTCTTCTGCACGAAAGGCGTAACAAGCTTAAAGAAGTCAGAATCTTTCTATTCACAGACTGCAGATCAAAACCTTTATCCTTCAAGGAACTTGAGAAAGGTGATCTGAAAATTTCTTTCCATGTCTGGGATATTCAGAGGTTCAGCCAGATAATCAGCTCAGGCAGCAAGAGAGAAACCATCGAGATTGATTTCAGGAAAGAATTTGAAACAGCTATCCCCTGCCTGGAGATTAATGACAGCAGCACGGATTACAAAACCATACTGGCGGTATTCCCCGGAGAAATACTGGCAGATCTTTATGAAAAATATAATGCCCGCCTGCTTGAAAGAAATGTCCGAGCTTTTCTCCAGGCCCGAGGTAAAGTCAACAAAGGAATCAGGGCAACTCTCAATACTGAACCGGGTATGTTCCTTGCTTACAATAACGGGATTACCGGAACGGCTGAGAGTATCGTTCTGGAGGACCTTGAAAGTGGTGGAAGGGGGATAACTTATCTCAAGGATTTCCAGATTGTTAATGGCGGACAGACGACTGCATCACTTTTCCATACAAGAAAAAAGGATAAGGCAGAGCTCTCTTCTGCATTTGTTCAGGCAAAATTGTGTATAATCAATGA
Source organism: Desulfobacula phenolica (assembly GCF_900105645.1). NCBI lineage: Bacteria > Pseudomonadati > Thermodesulfobacteriota > Desulfobacteria > Desulfobacterales > Desulfobacteraceae > Desulfobacula > Desulfobacula phenolica. The sequence continues at coordinate 118,372 of NZ_FNLL01000010.1, forward strand.
TGAAAAAAAGCTTAACAAAGTTGTTCCGCTTGTATCAAGGTACTCAAACAGTCAGAATAAAGTAAACGATGCAGATTTTTATTCAAACGATCCGTTCCATGTTGAAGTTGAAGAACTGTCACGGACAATCTGGGCACCTGCTGAAAGTGGTACAAACCAGCTTACGCACTGGTTTTATGAACGGTCCAGAGGGCAGTACAATGATGAAAAAGCGAAATTGACACCTGCCCAGAAAAGAACCTTCAACCGTGAGAACCCGACCCGGAAACGGTTTTCGAAAACAGATCTGGCTAAATTCGAAAATACCTGGCTCCAGTTGCCATGGATTGTAAGCCTAGGTGCCCAAAAAAATTTTAGAGATTTTACTGTAAGACTCAGCGAACGAAAAGGATTCAAGGCAAACAAGGAGTATTTCCAGAAACTGGTCGCCAAAGCCATTCTTTTCAAAGAGGCCGAGAAAATTGTTTCCGGTCAGAAATATGGTGGGTACAGAGCCCAGATAGTTACTTATTCTCTATCCTGGCTTTCATTTTTTTCATATCAGAGAATCAACTTGGAAAAAATCTGGAAAAATCAAGGACTCAGTGCTGAATTATCAGAAGGTATCAGAAAAATATCTGAAACAGTCCATGCCCATATCACCAACCCACCCGGCGGAAAAAATATTACTGAATGGTGCAAGAAGAAAGATTGCTGGGAAAATATGAAAGAGCTTGACATCCCCATAAAGCTTTCTGATATAGCTACAGACCAGATTGAATCAAAGGGCTTCCGATCCAGTTCTCCTGAAAAGGGAATTGAGGGGCCGGATGAAAATGATGAGAAACTGATAACGGAGGTCATGAAAACCCCTTCTGAGAAATGGTTTGAGATTGCCCACTGGGCAAAAGAAACCGACAACCTTCAGGCCTGGCAGAGAAGCATATCTTTCAGTATCGGTAGACTGATGGCAAGAGGCTCGAAACCATCCCGGAAACAGGCATTCCAGGGAAATAAAATAGTAGATGAAGTGAGAAAGCTGGGGTTTCCGATCTAATTATGAATAATATTGCTGTTGTTGATCTGTTTGCCGGTCCAGGCGGATTGGGTGAAGGTTTTTCATCTTTACGGGATGAATATGGAAATTCTGTATTCAAAATAGCTCTGTCTATTGAAATGCAGACAGATGCACATAAAACACTTCTGCTGAGGAGCTTTTATAGAAAATTTTCGCAGGATAAAGTACCATCAGAATATTATGATTATCTGAAAGGAAAAATAGACACTCAGGAAACACTTTTCAGTCTTTACCCCGAAGAGGCCGGAAAAGCAAAAAAAGAGGCTTGGTGTGCAAAGCTGGGTTCAAACGGTTCACTGAATCATGCAGTTGATACCCGGATAAGGAAGATAAAAGAAGAAAACGGTGATCGGTGGATTTTAATCGGTGGTCCCCCGTGTCAGGCATACTCTGTCATAGGACGTTCAAGGAATAAGGGAATAAAAGATTATATTCCTGAAAAGGACCCCAAAAACTACTTGTATAAAGAATATCTGAGAATAATTGCAGAACATCTCCCGGCTGTCTTTATTATGGAAAATGTTACGGGTATGCTTTCCGCCAGATTGAACGGTGAGTCAGTTTTTGAAAAAATACTGAGTGATCTGAGAAGCCCGCTGAAAACACTGATGGCTGATGGTAATCAGAATATCGATTCAAACAATGATTATGACATATATCCATTGATTCGGCCTAAGGATGGTGATGCTGCAATACCTGACTTTTCAAATCCAAGAGATTATGTGATTAAGTCGGAGAACTTTGGAATTCCTCAGCGAAGGCACAGAGTTGTATTGTTTGGTGTGAGGAAAAAATATTCATCCGTCAGACCTGATACCCTTAAAGAAAAAAAGAATACGATTGCCGTTATGGATGTAATAAGTGACCTTCCAGAGCTGAGAAGCGGGCTGTCAAGGAATAAAGACTCCATGGAAAAATGGAAAAACCGGGTTCTTCAGCTTGAAAGGAACAAATGGTTCCAGGAATATATGAAAGAAAAGGGAGATGTGCAGAAATGCATGCGGGCTGCTCTGAAAGATATTGAGAACCAGGATAATCTTGAAACCGGGGGGCAGTTTGTACATGGAAAGAGAAACTGTAAACCGGAAAATTCCTGGTGGTACAAGGATGAAAGACTTGACGGTGCCTGCAACCATCAGAGCAGATTGCACATGACAGGCGATCTTCATCGATACATGTATGCTGCATGTTTTTCACGCTGTTTTAGAGTGTCTCCAAAAATTCATGAATTTCCGAAGGAACTGATGCCAAAACACAAAAATGCCAGAACCGGAAAATTCAACGACAGGTTTCGAGTGCAGGTCAGCGATACCCCATCAACTACGATTACAAGTCACATTTCAAAGGACGGGCATTATTTCATTCACCCCGATCCTTCCCAGTGCAGGAGTTTTACCGTAAGAGAAGCTGCACGACTGCAGACCTTCCCGGATAATTATTTTTTCGAGGGAAGCAGAACCCAGCAGTACATACAGGTGGGAAATGCAGTCCCTCCTCTTCTGGCCAGACAGATTGCAGAAATTGTATATCAAGTAATAAAAGAAACGAAAGATTATGGATACCCTGACTCCAGAAAAAAGAAGCTGGAATATGTCTCGCATAAAAAGTCGAGATACGAAGCCTGAGATCCGTTTGCGCTCATTGCTCCATAATTTGGGGTACAGATTCAGGTTACATAGAAAAGATCTCCCGGGCAACCCGGACATAGTGCTGCCGAAATACAGAAAGATTATATTTGTTCATGGCTGTTTCTGGCATCGTCATGAAGGCTGTAAGATGGCATATAAAGTCAAAAGCAATATTGAAAAATGGGAGAGAAAATTTTCTCAAAATATTAGAAGAGATAAAACAAATAAAGAAAAATTAATAGAGCTTGGGTGGGACGTTCATGTTATCTGGGAATGTGAAACTAAAAATGATGAGATATTATTAAGAATAATTAATAAGATATTTCAAAACTGAAAGATGTGTTCATGACATAACTTTCTCGACAGGCTGTTACGGAATGCACAATTTGCAAATTTCATCACAATATATAGTGGTTTATTGAAATAAACATTAGCGTATATGGTAGTTTTGCGAAGACATCTTTAGTCCTGTAACAGCCTGTCGAAATGCAATTTTAAGTGTTCTTGAGAGAAAAGCGGGCTTGTTGCAGTTAAGTATTATGTATTATCCAATTCATAATTATTGCTTGGTCTGTAATTATCAAAAATATTAGTTTTGAGAAGATTTTCTGAGACAGCAAAACCCCCGGACTGTGTATGATTTTTCCCTCCCAATGCTGGATTTAAAACCCCGGACTATTGGCAAAAGTCCGCAGTCTTCTTCTGACAAAAGGTCATGCCACCATGAATCACACGGTCTAAGCCATCCTTTATTTTTTTCAATTCGTTTGCTAAGCTTTATTATTTTATTCCTTTAATATTTTTTCAGCCTGTTCCGTGGTTAAATCCCTGTAATATTCTTCAAGATCAGGACCTGCTGGCCAAATTGTAATTGATTTTTCAAGGCCGATCATTCCAAGATTTTTTTTAACACTCTTGTGATTCTGCTGTTGTAATTCATTTTTGGATTTTCCTTAGTTAAGCAATAGCCTTTCTTCCAAGACTTTTAACCGACCCTCTATCTCTTCAATCTCAAGGATTTTCATTTCTTTTCAGGGGCATTGGCGATGCACACATGGCCGTGCTTTTCCTGGTTTGCCGTCAAAATATGCCTTTCCATAACATTTGCCGGTTCTTTTGCAGCAAGCAGGGCAGGTCCCTATTTCTGGTGTCTTTTTCTTGCGATTATCTGTCCAGGGGATAACCCCTTTTTGATTTGGATCTACCCCGCAGTGGTACCATAATCCTGCTGGGCATTCAGTAAGATCAAAAATCCATTGGTTATTTCTGGTACATACCTGATGAAGTTCTTTCACAGAGAGGAGACGGCAAGGTTGTGTCATTGATAATGATCATTGTGAAACGTACCGGTTTTGGACGCACTTTTTTTCCCATGAAGATTTAAAAAATATTTTAAAAGAAAACCATTTCGGGCTCATTGAATTTTATGAAAATGTTCTGCCTGAAAGTGACACATGGAATGGGCACAATGTGACGTTCTGTATAACTTCAAAAAACACATGAGCCAATAGCTCAGAAGCATCATTTATTTGAATTAAAAAAAGTAAATCCCTTCTTAACCGGAAGGGATTTATATACAGGCTAACAGGATACAATCCCGTCAAAAAAATCAGTCCAGGTCCAATACTTCTTTGCACTTGTTACATTTTACAGCGCCTCGAAAAACCTTATTCCCGCATCCGGGGCAAAAATAACGGGCTTCTTCATCTTCTACCCATTTTTTTGTTCCATATTTTCTTCTGTATGGAACAGACCTTAAAATAACTTTTTTGCCGACAGCCATTGAAAAATTTTCAATGTATTTACATGGAAATTCATCACACTGGTGACATCCGCTATATCCTTTTTCTTTAACACAATCTCTTATTTCACACTGTTTGCAGTGCATGAAAAGATTATCAGACAGGCACCCACTGCATTTAATATCATTTGTTGTAAGATTCCGGCTGTTGGGCAGTGTCCCTTTTCCGGGAACACCTCCTTGGTACAGCTTGACAAGTCTTTCTTTGAATTTTTCGTTGTTGTCGCGATCAGCTATGTGAATTGCACAGACGCCACAGTAAAGTCCGCATGGTGAAACAAAATTCGGATTTATTGTCATACCTTAAAACCTCCCTTTTATACGATTTTTTCCTATTTAAAGTGTATCCTGTTCACAGAATCCAACCATATCCCCGATTTATGATCATTGCAGAGTTTTCCGGTCCATGGCAGTTTATGAGAGCTTGGGATCTGAAATGATTCTGTATAGGTTGTTTTGAAAATTAATTTTAACAACATCAACAAAATCAAAATTTGATGGAGAGATTGATTTGTAAACAGCTGACAACTTCTTCAATTCATCCATTTCCTTCAAATAGCTTCCCAGTTTAGTCGGTATTTCCCCGTCATCTTTTTTTCTTACAAATATTGGTTTTTCAGGATCAATCCAGCCCTTTTCCAGGTAGGCAGGCAAAATATGCTTGCATCGGCAGCGGTTCGAACTATTGAACAAAGCACAATTATTTACCAGAAAGTCTTTAATTCGAGACCTGGCCCTTGACAGTCGCTTCCGATATGCGGCCGGTGTAATATCTAATATCTGCGCTCCCTCTTGACTGCTGACTTCCATCACTACGCCTAATATGAAAGCCAGTCTGTGAGAACGGTCCAGGCACAGCAGCAATGCATGTGTGCAAACGGATCGTGTCTCCGCCTCAAGATAGGGTTCCGGTATTTCCCGAGGTTTTGAAAACCATCCTTTGGCTTCATATCTGTCAAGAATTCCTTCCAGGTTATCAATGTTAGACATTTTTTTTTCTGCATATGATTTGCGAACATTTTTTAATTTATTGACAGCAATTCGCATTGCCCATGCTCTAAAAGGTCCTTTGTGGCGATACCCATGCAAATTGGTAATAATTGTAATCAATATCTCCTGGGCAGTATCTTCGGCATCCTCCGGATTAAACAGCATCCTCAGTGACAGTGAATAAACAGGTTTTTGTATTCGGCGGATTATTTCTTCCAAAGCATTTTTAGATCCCCGGACGGCTTCTGAGACGAGTTGTTCTATTTTTTTATGGTTTTTCATGTTACCTTTTTATCTGTTCAATTATCAGATCCCACATACCAGCCTGATTTTAAAATACCAGGTTGAAGATTATTGGATTCATTTCTTGCCGCTCTAATAATATTGAGCAATTTTTCGACCTGTTGTGACTGAAAAATTTATTTTTAAATAATCTAATTGGATAACGTACTGATTTTTATTAACAAAAAAAATAAAAAAATCATATGGTTTAACCAAATCAGCAAAGATAATTATGTGTAATCTGGATTTTTGAAATACCTTTACACCTTTCATGAATGTTGTTATGGATTTTTCCGACAAAAGTTTCAAAAAATAATGCTGATACAATATCATTCAGATCTGCATGGTATGCTGTCAGGCATATTCAATTATTAAAAAATAATGATGATCCGGCCTGAAGAGTGAACCGGAAAATAAATATAAGGACGAACGGATGACAAATAGTCCAGAGAAAAAAAATAAAGTTTGCAAAATCAAAATTTTTTCAAAACTCTGATAAAAAGCTTACCCGGTTCGGCCTGGGCGGGGAAGGTATTCTTCGGACAACAGGACAAAAAGACCAGGCGCAGGCTTTTATTAAGTAGGCTTATGAACATGTTATCACCTATTTTGATTCAGCTCGGGTATATATGGACAGTGAAATCTTTTACGGGAATTAAATGATTTAAAACAAATTGATTCAAATTTTCGATCAATCGCTAATTCAATGAAAATAAAATACTGATTTAGTAAATGAAATACAAACGGAAAGCAATACAAGAAAAAGATTAATAAAAGCCTGAATTTTTGGTATAAGAATTTTTTAGAATCAGTAACGAATATCAAAAAATCAATGGGAGCGACAACTTAAATGATGAAGCCTGCAAACTTTAAAACCATCACAAAATTTTTTCTGATATGGGCGGTTCTTTTTTTTATATCCGGATGCGGCACGGCCTACTATGCCACCATGGAGAAATTGGGCAAGGAAAAACGGCATATTTTAATTGATAATGTTGAAGATGTTCAGGAAAGTCAGACAAAAGCCAGGGAAGAGTTTAAAGACGCATTGACAAATATCAAGGAACTTTATTCCTTTGACGGCGGAGACCTGGAGGCTTTTTATAATAATCTCAAGGACAGCTATGAAGAGTGCGATTCCAGGGCTGATCAGATTGAAAATCGGATCAACGATGTGGAGCAGGTTGCCGGGGATCTGTTCAAAGAATGGGAACAGGAGATCACACAGATCAATGATGCCAGGCTGAAAAACAGCAGCAAACGATCGCTTCGGGATGCAAAAACAAAATATCAAAAACTTGAAACAATTATGAATACATCCACAAAAAGAATGTACCCGGTTCTGGACAAGCTCAAAGATTATGTTCTTTATCTGAAACACAATCTCAATGCAAAAGCGGTCGGGTCTTTAAGTTCCGAAGTGGTTTCCATTGAAACGGATGTGACAAGGCTTATCAAGGATATGACGGCGTCCATAGAAGAAGCACAAAATTTTATTAAGAATTTTTAAAATCCTATTGCTATTGGAGAGCTTACGATGAAGGTGGATGGAAAAGATATGAGACCTATCTGGTTTGACAAGAAATCTGAAACGGTTCAAGTCATTGACCAGCGATTTTTGCCCCATGAATTGATCATAAAAGATTTGAACACCGTTGATGACACCATCTACGCCATCAAAGAAATGGTGGTCAGAGGCGCTCCTTTGATTGGTGCCACCGGGGCATTGGGGGTGTATATCAGCCTTACCCAGGAAAACAACAAAGGTGCTGATAACGACTACCTGAAGTCGGAATGCAAACGGCTCAAGAATGCCCGGCCCACGGCCATGAATCTTTTCTGGGGGGTTGACCGGGTGTTGTCTGCGGCATTACAGCAAGCCGATTATGGGGCCAGGATAAAGGCAGCATTTGATGAAGCCCTTGCCGTTATTGAGGAAGAGGCAATCAATTGTCAAAAAATCGGTGAGTATGGCCTTAGCATTATTGAAAACATCAGCAAAATGAAAAATGGGGAACCGGTCAATATTCTGACCCACTGCAATGCCGGATGGCTTGCATGCATTGAATATGGCACGGCCACAGCCCCCGTTTATACGGCCTTTGACAATGGCATTGATGTCCATGTCTGGGTGGATGAGACACGGCCCTTAAACCAGGGTTCCCGTCTTACGGCCTGGGAGTTGGGCAAACACGGGGTAAACCATACTGTTATCACGGACAATGCCGGGGGGCATATCATGCAGCACGGCATGGTGGATCTGGTTATCGTGGGAACCGACCGAACCACCCGGGCCGGGGATGTGGCCAATAAAATCGGGACCTACTTAAAAGCCCTTGCCGCCAAAGACAATGACATCCCCTTTTATGTGGCACTTCCATCCTCCACCTTTGACTGGGACATCACGGACGGGATTGCCGACATTCCCATAGAAGAAAGAGATCCCGATGAAATCAGATATGTGCAGGGACTTTGCCATGGAAAAATTAAAAGAGTTCTGATTCCTCCCGAGACCAGTTCGGCTGCAAATCATGCTTTTGATGTGACCCCTGCAAGGCTGGTCACAGGGTTTATCACGGAAAGAGGTGTGTGCCGGGCAACACAACAGGACATCCTGTCTTTGTTTCCTGACAAGAAAAAATAATAATTTAAAAAAATAACAAGATCTTGACAATATGCTGAAAAAAAGTTCACATTGTTTTTTTTATATTAACCTTGAAAAATGAAAGCCATAAAATCGCTTATGCTGACAGATTTGGAAAAAAAAATAATAGCCCTGCTGCAAACCGATATTCCGGTTGTCAAGCGGCCGTTTCTTGAAATGGCCCAACAGATCGGCATCACCGAAGATCAGTTTTTAAGTGTGTTAAAAGATCTCAATGATCAAGGGATGATCCGGCGCTTTGGTGCCACACTAAAGCACCAGAAATCCGGGTTTAAAGCAAATGCCATGGTGGCATGGAAAGTGGACGAAGACCGGGTGGAAAAAACCGGGAATATTATGGCCACATTTCAGGAAATCACCCATTGCTATAGAAGAAATCCCGCTCCAGGATGGAAATACAACCTGTATACCATGGTTCATGCCGCAGATGAAGATGAGTGTTATGCCATTGCCAGAAAGATTTCCAAAGCCACGGGAGAAGATGAGTATGAGTTGCTGTTCAGCAGACAGGAACTTAAAAAAACATCCATGAGATATTTTGAAGACTGATTCCCCCCACATTCTGTGTGTAAACCCCTGGATTCATGATTTTGCCGCCTTTGATTTCTGGGCAAAACCTTTGGGGCTTTTAACCCTTGCCGCCATCATGCGTGAAAAAGGGATAACAGTGAGTTACATTGACTGCCTTGACAGGTTTCATCCCAGGGAACCCAGTCAGATGAAAGTGCTTTGGGACGGCAGGGGGCCGTTTCGGAAAACTCAAATTGATTTGCCCCAGGGGCTTGAAAACACAGGTAAAAAATTTTCCCGCTATGGCATCAAACCCCAATGGTTTAAAGAGGATCTGGAGCAGATAAACAAACCTGATATTATTTTTGTCACTTCCCTGATGACCTATTGGGCTTCAGGGGTTCAGGAGACCATAGAAGCAGTCAAAGAGGTTTATCCTGATATACCGGTTGTTTTGGGGGGAATCTATGCAAGCCTCTGCCATGATCATGCAGCCAAAAACACCTTGGCAGACCTTGTGATAAAAGGCCCTGGCGAGCATCAATTGAAAAATATTATCCAAAAGTTTACAGGGTTTGAACTGGATGCCGGCAATTTGCCTGATGTTAATATACCTGATGTTGAGATATCCGGTGTGTCTGATGTGCCTGGTATATCTAATAGAGTGAATGACCTGGATGACTTGCCCTTTCCTGCTCTTGATCTTCAAAATAAAATTGTCTACGCACCTGTTTTAACATCAAGGGGATGCCCTTTTTCCTGCGAATACTGCGCCTCCTCATACCTGGAGCCAAAGCTTAGGCGACGATCTCCTGAAAATGTGTTCAAAGAGATAGAACACTGGCATTACAGCCATGGGGTTAAAAATTTTGCCTTTTATGATGATGCCCTGCTGGTGAATGCCGGAAAATATGCATTTTTGTTGTTTGAAAAGATCATCGCATCAAAAATGGATCTCTTTTTTCATACCCCCAATGCCCTCCATATCCGGGAAATTACAAGAAAGGCTGCGGATTTAATGTTTGAAGCCGGTTTTAAAACCATCCGCCTGGGTCTTGAAACCACTGATTTCTCAGCAGACCGAAGCCATGATGTAAAAGTTGCGGAAAATGAATTTTTTAATGCAATTGCCCATCTCAAGGCTGCCGGTTTTGAGGAAAAACAGATCGGGGCCTATTTGCTGTGCGGTTTGCCCGGACAAAATCTGGATGATGTGGAAGCCTCTGTTCAGGTTGTCAAACATGCTGGGATAATTCCTGTGCTTGCCTACTATACTCCCATTCCCCACACCCCCATGTGGTCGGATGCAGTCAAACAATCAAAATTTAATCTTTTGGAACATCCTGTTTTTACTAATAATACGCTTTTTCCCTGCGTAAATTCAAGCCGTGATCTTGCGCGTATTTCCCAATTGAAAAATTCATAGATTTAAGATATAACCCTCCTGGTTTGTTAGGATTTTGTTGGAGTTTTGTTAGCAACAATAGTTGTAACTGCCACGGGCACTGCCTGACAGTGTATCCGGGTTTGCTTACAATAAGATATGAGGGTCTTTGTTTGATTTTTTTTAAGACTTTCATAGAAAAAATAAACAAAGAGGAAAGAAATTGAACATAACAGGCATAATAATCCAAACCCTTGGCGGACTTGGTCTCTTCATTCTTGGAATGAAGATGATGACCGAAGGCCTTCAGGCTACGGCAGGTCAGAAAATCAGACGAATTCTGGAAGCAATCTCTTCCAACAGATTTATGGGATGCGCAACTGGTGCGGGGGTTACGGCCATGGTTCAATCGTCATCCGCCACTACCGTAATGCTGATCGGGTTTGCCAGTGCCGGCATAATGTCTCTTGAGCAGACCGTGGGAGTGATCATTGGTGCCAATGTCGGGACCACCATTACCGGGCAGATGATCGCATTTGAGCTGACGGCAGCAGCTTTGCCTGCCATTGCCCTTGGTGTGGGCCTGAAATATTTTTCAAAAAAAAGAAACTACAGATATATCGGTGACATTATTTTAGGTTTTGGACTGCTTTTTTATGGCATGACCGTCATGAAAAATGGTCTGGCACCCATAAAAACCGATCCGCAGTTTATTGAATTTTTTACAACATTCAGTACGGACAGTATCTGCGGTATTCTGCTGTGTGTCTTTATGGGCACAGTTCTGACGGTTGCCGTTCAATCTTCTTCAGCCACGGTTGGATTGACGATGACCCTTGCTTCATCCGGGCTCTTAGGCTATCCGACCGCCCTTGCCCTTGTTCTCGGCGAAAATATCGGCACCACAGTGACAGCACAATTATCCACCATCGGCTCAAACAATACCGAGGCCCATAGAACGGCCAACGCCCATACGATTTTCAACGTCATGGGGGTGGGCATCATTTTACTGATTTTCCCTTGGTTTGTTGATGTGGTTGAAATCATTACATTAAAATTGGGTGCCGGAGCAGTAAACCATACTGTAAACAACGAATATGTGAATGTTTCAAGGTACATTGCCAACGGCCATACGATTTTTAATGTTATCAATGCCATGGTATTCCTTATTTTTCTTCCCAGACTCATTCAACTGACACTTTTAATATCCCCTAAGCCTTTTAAATCACAAGAAAGATATAGATTGCCTGAATTTGATTCGAGTTTTATTGATTCACCCATTGGTGCGCTTGCAAAAGTTAAGGGTGAAATCATCAAAACCATGGTGTTTGCCCATATGAATCTAAAAAAAACATCCACCTGTCTTAGGGTGCGAGACGATGACATACTCGGGGAAAGAGACGCCATTGAAGACCATCTGGATGACTCTCAGAAAGTGATTATCAAATATTTGACCTCAATTTACCAAGGAGAGGTCAATGAACCCGAAGCCAAAGAGATATCTGAATTAATGAGAATCACCAATAATATCGAAAGATTGGGAGATTCCATGGAAAATGTATCTAAAATACTTGAAAGAATATATGATAATAAATTTGAATTCAGTGAAAAAGCCAAACAGGATCTTGTGGATATATCAGAACAGGTGGATATCTTTTTAGGTTTCATCATTGATGAGTTTCAGGAGAAAACCGAAGGATTTTATCAAAAAGCACTGGCCATGGAAGATTTGATTGACCAGATGCGTGAGAATATGAGATATCAGCATATAGAAAGATTAAGAGCAGGAGAATGCTCGGTGGATGTCGGAGTTTTCTTTATTGCCCTTGTTTCAAATTATGAAAAAATGGGGGATTACTGTTATAACATCGCCACGGGTGTAAACAGAATTATTTAAAATATGATAGTATTTGACCTGAAATGTTTAAACGGTCATGCCTTTGAAGGGTGGTTTGAGGACAAAAAAGATCTGGACCAGCAACTGGAACAGGGTCTTTTGGCCTGTCCGGTTTGCGGCACCACATCAGTTGTCCAAAAACTTCATCCCATAGCCATTAGAAAATCTTCCCATACGGAAACCAAAAGAGCCTTGCAGGCAAGCCGGGAAGTTGTGTCCGAACTGACCGAAAAGGTGGCTGAATATGTTGAAAAAAATTTTGAGGACGTGGGAACAGATTTTACAAAGCAGGCTTTGAAAATGCATTATGGAGCAGAAGAACACAGGAATATCAAAGGGACAACAACAAAAGAAGAAGATAAGGTACTTGCCAAGGAAGGTGTGCCCGTGTTCAAGGTTCCGGTGACTAAAAAATCAAAAGATGATTTGAATTAAGGCGCTGCCTGAATTCTGGTTTCAATTTTTTCGTGATCAATACAACTTTGTGGTATATGCATGGCAACCTCTTATGGAGGGGCAGTCAAATCTGAAGTATTTTAAATAAAATATTGTAAAAAGGCCTTGAAACTTATAGGAAATTTTTTATTGCATTAAAAAATGAGTTTTTTTTGATTTTTGGTGTCATTATATAAGAAGATTAAAAAAGTTTTTTTAAATTTAACAGGAGATTCTATTGATGAAAAAAATTATTTTCACGGTTTTAAGCATGATGATATTGACAATGATGTTTTCCTGCGCAGGCATGCAAACCAGGCAGGAACGAGGTACTGCTGTCGGAGCAGGCGTTGGTGCAGGAATCGGTGCCATTCTCGGCCAGGCCATTGGTAATGATACGGAATCCACCCTGATCGGGGCAGGCATAGGCGCTGCTATTGGAGGACTTGCGGGGAACCAGATCGGCCGTTATATGGATATGCAGGAACAGGACTTGAGAAGTGCCCTGGCAGCTTCTGAAAGTGCGGCCATTTCAAGAGAGCAGGATATTTTAAGAGCGACCTTTAAAAGTGAGGCTTTTTTTGATTTTGATTCAAGCAGGCTTAAACCCGGTGCTTATGAAGAGCTTAACAGGGTATCGGATGTCTTGAATAGATATCCCAGGACAACCATAGAAATCGGGGGGCATACCGATACCAGGGGTTCGGAAGAATATAACCGGATGCTTTCCTTAAAAAGAGCGGAGGCCGTGAAAACACAATTGATACAAAATGGCATTTCTCCTGAAAGAATGAGGGCGGTTGGGTATGGTGAAAATCGTCCCATATCATCAAATCATGCTGTAAACAGGCGGGTTGAAATCATTATTGTTCCCATACGACAAGGCTAATTTAAGTCAAGGTGATCCTAAGACAAAGCCATGTTTAAGTATAAATAACTATTTAATTAATTCTGAATAATTTTAATGTTTATCTGCTGGTTTCACGGGCAGTCATTCACAGAAATGACTGCCCGGTCGTTATTTGATACCATGAATAATGTCTATGCAAGTATCCATAATGGGAGTAGGATATTTTATAATTATACAAATTTTGTTAAAATGCTTGTGTTTGGCATTTGATATAAAAATCAATTTGTTATCATTTTATCTCCTCTGGTAGTTTTTATGCATTGATTCTTGTGAAAAGATATTTCATATCATCTGCTCAAATGAGGATAGAATCGTATGCAAACCCAAACCCTTCAGCAACGCATTGTAATTTTCATTCTAATACCCGTGCTTTTTATTCTGGCAGGGATGGGCCAATTTTTCATACAAGAATATTGAGATTTGCGCTTGTTGCTTTTATTGCGATAAAACCTGAAGGGACTATTTTGATATTATAGAATTTTTGGATGATCCTGGAAAAAAATGTTGAAAAAGTGATTCAAGAATCAATTTTACTTTCATCACAAGAGATTGTAAACTCAATTATATTTGAAACGGAAAAATTTCGCGGTGAAATCCGGCAGAATGGTGATATCACGTTGTTGGTTCTTAAATTCCTATAAAAGTTTTTATAAAAAATGTTCGCCATGCCTCATAAAGAGTGAAAAGCTTTAAAGAGCAGTTTTTTTATAGATAAGATAAAATCAAAAGATTTAATTTTAAATTGTAGAATAATCAAAAAATGTTGTGCAATATTCTACAATAACCCATGCTATTAAAAGCAGTATTTCGTTTCTTTGCCTATAAAATTTAATAATCATAAAGAGTTGCAGGCTTTGGTACATAAAATGCTTTTAATGTCCATTAAGCTGAAATTTTAAAAGGGGTTGAATGGAGGAAAACAACGAAAATGAGAAAAATAATTGTGTTACTGATTTTATTGAGTCTCAGTATTATGTTGCCGCACCACTCTTTTTCTTTTGCAGACAGCAACGAAGAAATTTTTAAAGAAGAAGCTCTGGCAATTGAAAAAAAATTTTCAAAAACCCTGTTCTTGTCAGATCTGCTCAAGTATGCTTATGTATCCAACCCTTCAATCACAGCTTCAAAAGAATCATGGAAAATTTTTATTGAAAATTACCGTATCGGTAAAAGTTATCCCGATCCTCAGCTTATGGCCACCTATTTTCCGTCGCCCATAGAAACTCGCTTAGGACCACAAGATTGGAACATAACGCTGTCACAGGCAATCCTTTTTCCCGGAAAACTTACCCGTCAAGGCAAAATTCTGGAGGCGGATACAAAAATTTCCAAGCTCAAGCTGGACAAGACCATAAAAAATATTGTGACATCAATTTCAGCCTCATTTTATGAATTGATTTACATTCAAAAAGCTGTGAACATTGCACTGGCTAATTTAAATTTAAACCAGGAATTGATAAAAATAAGTGAAACCGCATATGTTCAGGACAAGGCATTGTTTTATGATATTTCCAAAGCCCGTGCCCAGACGGCACAGATCCGGTATGATATTCTTCTTTTGAAAGAATTGGAACAAGCGGAAAAAGCACGGATAAACACCCTGTTAAACAGAGCGCCGGATGCTGTGCTGGGCAAGGCTTCAGATCTTGTACTCAGGGATGTTGCGTACGGACTAAATGAAATTTACGCTCTTTGCATGATCCACCAGGAAGATGTTTTAATTGCCAAAGAAACAGTTCAAAAATTTGATGAAGCTGTTAAACTGTCCGGGTATGAATCCCTTCCTTCCTTTAAGCTGGGGCTTTTTTATGCTTCCATTGGTGATCCCGATGTGCCAACGCCTCCAAAAGATGCTGGAGATGATGCGATCGGAGTTCAGCTCGGGTTGAGCCTCCCGTTATGGTTTGGGAAAAATAAAAGTCAAATATCCAAAGCCACAGCGTCCAAACGAAAAGCCAAAGCAGATCAACTTGTCATCGCAAATCAGATAAAAGAGAAAATCAGCAGGCTCTGGTTCAAACTTCAAAATTCGAAACGATTGGTGACTTTGTACGAAAAAGAGCTGATTCCTCAGTCCATACGGTCTGTTCAAACCGCTGAAACCTGGTTAAGGCAAGGCGAAGGCAGCTTTGCCGATTTGCTTGAAATCCAGGCAACCGCTTATAATTTTCAATTGTCCCTTGCCCGGGCAAAAGCGGATTACGGCAAAATCCTTGTTAAGCTTGAACAATTGGCAGGTGTTGTCCTGGACAAACAGATAAAGGACAAACAGATAAAGGATAAAAAGATCAAGAAAAACAAAGGAGGCCGTGATTCATGAAAATAAAAACAGCGATCATGTTGACCCTCGGGTTGTTTTATATGTCTCCTTTGTCTGCAGAGTATTCAAAAATGACCCGGGCACTGGAAAATTATACCCCCCCGGGATATTACACCCGGGCATTGGAATTTGAGGCACAGAGCTTTGACTCTCCTGCTGCATCAAGCCCGATTGAATTAAATCATTTTGAATTAAGCCAGGATAACGAGGCGGTCTTTTCCCGGATTAAAGATTTGAAACAGGCTTATGAGAAAAAAATAAGCAACGGCCATGAGATTTTTTTCCTGTCCGACATTGACACAAAGACATTTAAACGGCTGGCGGAGATTGCTTCAGACCCGGAGGCGGTCCGTCAGATAATCAATCAAAAGTTAAACATGCATGAAATAGCAGTCATTGCCGGGTTGAGAAATCCAGCGGTTCTTGCGGCACAAAAAAAGATAAAGGCTGAGCTGGAGTCGTTTAACCAGGTGATGGCTCTTGATGAAACTTTAAAGCAATACACGGCTTTTACCGAGGGCATTAACAATAAAATCGGGCCGCTTAAAATGAAGGGGTCCATGAAACAAACTTATCCTTATCCAGGCTTGACCTCTCTTAAAGGCGGGGTCATTCATCACCAGGTAGCTGCATTGGTGGAAAAAATGAGGATAGCGCAAAAGACTGTTATCACACAGACTAAAAACGCCTACTGGGATATTGTTTTTATCGGGCAATCAATGCGCTCAACGTCTGAAACCCTTGATGCATTTGACCGGCTTAAAGATGTTGCAACCACATTATACAAGAGCGGCAAAACCAGTTTCCAGGATATTATTAAAATCAATATCAAGATTGAAGTCTTAAAAGAAGATCTTATAACGCTTGCATCCAAAAAGAAAAATTTTGAAGTACGGCTTTGGGAACTTTTAAACCTTGAGCCGGACACCCGGATGGGGGAAATAGTGTTAAGCCAGCCGGATAAACACCTTCCTGACCCTGAAAACCTTTACCTCCTGGCCCGGCAAAACCGCCAGGAACTAAGCTTTGTCCGGCATCAGATTCGTAAAGTTAAAAATATGGTGGAAATGGCGGAATCCATGATACAAGAACCTTTTACGTTTAGCTTTTCCTTGTATGAAGATGAGGCTATAAATTCTGTTGGTACGGGTGCCCCCAAACCCTCTTTTCCGGAAAAAACCATGGCATCCATGAAAACCGGCAGCCCGTTAAAACCCTGGTACGGCATTGATGGCCCATGGCTGAATCAAACAAGGCAAAAGCTTTTGAGCCTGGAGCAAACCCTTGTTCAACAGGAAAATGCCACGGATCGAATGGTAAGAGAAGCCTGGTTTGAGGCGGATAAAAACAAGCGTGAACTTGCTCTGTATAAAAAAAAGATTCTGTCCTTGTCCCAATCAGCCCTGGATGTTTCCATCCGGGAGTATGAATCCGGTTCAATCCCTTTTTCCCAGGCAATAGATTCTTACACAAACTTGCTGGTTGTACAACTGACCATCGCGAAAAAACAAACAGACCTGGGCCGTTCAATGGCAGCTCTTGAAAAGATCGTTGGCAGCGGTTTTTAAATGATGAAAACCTTAGAGGAACGTTAACATGGAACAAAACAACAACAAAAAACGTATGATCTTTACGATTTTAATCACTGCCGTAGTGACCGGTTTGGTTTTTTGGACGATATTCGGTATGATGACCATGTATAAGGGTCAAGGCAAGCATGGCAATGAAGATGGCAATACATCCGGCCCGGTTGAATCGCAAAACACAGGCCCGGCTGAACGCAAAATTATTTACTGGCGCGCTCCAATGGATCCCATGGAAATTTATGACGAGCCTGGCCAAAGCAAAATGGGCATGGATCTGGTTCCGGTTTATGAGGATGATGTTGCAGGGGATTCAAAAAGCAGCGAGCGAAAAATCGTTTACTGGAAGGCACCCATGGACCCGACTGAAATTTATGAACAGCCCGGGAAAAGTAAGATGGGAATGGATCTTGTGCCGGTTTATGAGGACGAGCTTGTGGGGGGAGTTGACATAAAGATAGACCCTGTTGTGGAACAGAACATGGGTCTGAAAATTGAAAAAGCAGCAAAAAGCTTACTTCACCATACCATAAGAACCTATGGCCATATTACCTTTGACGAAACCAGAACCGGTATGATAACCCAGAAGGCGGGCGGATGGATAGAAAAGCTGTATGCCGATTATACAGGTTTTTTTGTGACAGCGGGACAGCCGCTGTATGAAATCTATTCTCCTTCTCTTCTGGCCGCTCAGGAAGAATATTTGTCCGCCTTTAAAAATGTTCAAAAAAGTAATACCCGCCTTAACCTGGACTTTCTTGTATCAGCCAAAAAAAGACTCACTTATTTTGATATTGCAGACACGGAAATCAAGGCCCTTGAAAAAAGCGGAGAGGTAAAAAAAACTTTGATTGTCCGGTCTGCGTTGACAGGCGTTGTCACTCAAAAGAACATTGTTGAAGGGTCTTTTGTCAAGCCCGGCACCCCTATGTTTACGATTTCAGATCTGTCGCGTGTCTGGGTGGAGGCCCATATTTTTGAGTATGAGCAGAACCTGGTATTCAAAGGCCAGGAAGTTGAAATGACCCTGTCGTATCATCCCGGGAAAATTTATAATGGAAAAATATCCTTTATTTTTCCCTATCTCCAGCAAAAAACAAGGGATGTCATCATCCGGATTGATTTTGACAATAAGAATGACGACCTCAAGCCGGATATGTTCGTGAGAATAAAAATAAAAACCGGAGCCGGCAAGATCGGGATCTCAATCCCGTCGGAAGCCGTGATTCATTCAGGAGAAAAAAAGATTGTTTTTGTGGCCAGGGGAGACGGAAAATACACCCCCCGGGAAATACAGACCGGTATTTATCTGGATAACGGCCGGGTGGAAATTTTAAGCGGTCTTGCCCAGGAGGACAGCGTTGTGATTTCAGGGCAGTTCCTGCTGGATTCGGAATCAAAGTTAAAAGAAGCCATTCAAAAAATGATTGAATCCAAATCCGCTCCCGAGAAACAAGAGGTTCAGGATGATTTTTTTGAGGACATGGAAAACAATGACGACTTTTTCAAAGATATGGAATAACCGCCACGAGCAGACTTGCCCATTTTTTACAACAATCTGGTCATCCTGGTTTGTCAACAACTATATATGAAACACTGACTTTCTTATAAGAAAATGTGGAATAATAAGGGGGGAGATATCCCATGATAGATAAGATAATCGAATGGTCTGTCCATAACCGGTTCATGGTGATCCTTGCCACCCTTTTTATTATTGCCGCCGGAGTGATCGCCATGTTGAAAACTCCGCTGGATGCCATTCCGGATCTGTCTGATGTCCAGGTGATTATTTATACCGAATATCCGGGCCAGGCACCCCAGGTGGTGGAAGACCAGGTTACCTATCCTTTGACCACGGCCATGCTAAGTGTTCCTTTTGCAAAAGTTGTCCGAGGGTATTCATTTTTTGGAATTTCCTTTGTATACCTCATCTTTGAAGATGGTACGGATATTTACTGGGCAAGATCCAGGGTAATGGAATATCTCAATTTTGTCTCCGGCCGTCTTCCCGAAGGCGTTATGCCGAGCCTTGGGCCGGACGCCACAGGGGTCGGATGGATATACGAGTATGTACTGAAAGACACGAGTGGAAAAAATGATCTTCAAAAGCTTCGCTCCATCCAGGACTGGTTTTTAAGATATGAGCTGACAGCGGTTCCAGGTGTTTCGGAAGTTGCAAGCATTGGCGGCTTTGTAAAACAATACCAGGTGGAAGTGGATCCGAACAAGCTTATGGAGTATAATATTCCCATCCAGAAAATCAGAAACGCCATCAAACGGTCTAATTCTGATGTGGGGGGCAAACTGATTGAAATGGGAGAAACCGAATTTATGGTGCGGGGTTTGGGGTATATAAAATCGGTTGAAGATATACAGAATATTGCCGTTTCCTTTGATAAAAAAGGAACCCCTGTTTTATTAAAAGATGTTGCCAATGTTCACATCGGACCGGAACTTCGGCGCGGTATCCTTGAGTGGAACGGGCAAGGGGAAACCGTTGGCGGTATCGTGATCATGCGGTATGGAGAAAATGCCCTTGAGGTCATTAAAAAGGTCAAGCAAAAATTAAAAGACCTTGAAAAAGGGCTTCCCCCAGGAGTTGAGATCATTACCGGCTATGACCGGTCAGCACTCATTGAACGGGCGGTTGAAACCTTAACAAGAAAACTGACCGAAGAGATGATCGTTGTGACTCTGATCTGCATCCTTTTTTTATTGCATTTCAGGTCGGCTTTTGTGGCTATTTTTACTTTGCCAGTGGGTATTTTAATGTCTTTTTTAATCATGTATCCCATGGGGATTAATGCCAATATCATGAGCCTTGGCGGAATCGCCATTGCCATCGGCGTGATGGTGGATGCATCCATTGTCCTTGTTGAAAACGCCCACAAGCACCTTCAACGGGACAAAGGGAAAATAAGCCACACCCAGATTATTATCAATGCCTCAAAAGAAGTTGGTCCGGCCCTTTTTTTCAGCCTTTTGATCATTACCATTTCTTTTTTGCCGGTGTTCAGTCTGGGAGAACAGTCCGGACGGATGTTTCGACCACTGGCTTATACAAAGACAACAGCCATGGCAGCGTCCTCCCTTCTTGCCATTACGATAATTCCCGTTTTGATGACGTTTTTTGTACGCGAAACCCCCATTGATCCTGAATTGCCGTTAAGTAAAAAACGCCGAATCTGGATTTTTGCCATTGCGGGACCACCTGTCGGCGTTATCTTGGCTGGTTTGCTTGGCGTGAATCTGCCTGATTTAAGTCTGGTTGCGGCAGTGACGCTTTCAATTTTTCTTTTTTTCTGCCTGAGTCCCCAGAAAATTATTTCAGAAAAGAAAAATCCCATCAGTCGGTTTTTGATATGGGTTTATCTTCCGATCATCACCCTTGTATTAAAATGGAAAAAAACAACTGTTCTGGTATCCCTTGCTGCCGTTTTAATATCTTTATATCCAATGACCCGAGTGGGAAGTGAATTTATGCCGCCCCTGAACGAAGGGGATCTTTTGTACATGCCCACGACCCTGCCGGGAATTTCCATCACAAAGGCCAAAGAGCTGTTGCAGCAGACCGATAAGATTATTCAGAGATTTCCGGAAGTCAAAACCACCATGGGTAAAATAGGCAGGGCAGAAACATCAACCGATCCTGCACCCTTGTCCATGATTGAAACCGTTATCGTGCTAAGACCTCAGGTTGAATATGAAACCATAGAAAAACTGCGTTTTTTTTCAGGCTGGTCCGGATGGGTAAAAAAACCATTGACATGGATCTGGCCTGAAACAATAAAGGGTGAAAAACTCCATGAATGGCGAAAGAAAAAAAATGACCGTTTTTTTTCAAACTGGCCAGGATTTTTAAAAGCACCGCTGTCATGGGTTTTGCCTGAAGAGCGCTATATTACCATCAAAGAATTGACCGATGACCTGGAGCGGGCGGTCCGGTTCCCAGGATTGACCAATGCCTGGACCATGCCCATCAAAACAAGGATCGATATGCTTTCCACCGGGATTAAAACACCCGTGGGCATTAAAATCATGGGGCCTGATCTTGCAATCCTGGCTCAAATCGGAGAAACCATTGAGGCTACTTTAAGGAACTCCCCCGGAACCCTTTCGGTTTTTTCAGAGCGTGTTACCGGCGGAAACTATCTGGATTTTAAAATAAACAGGGAAAAGATCGCCAGGTACGGTCTTGTGGTGCAGGATGTACAGGATATCATCAAGACGGCCATTGGCGGAATGAATGTGACCCATACCATTGAAGGCCTTGAACGATACCCGGTTAACTTAAGGTACAACAGGGAACTGAGGGACAATATTGATATGATCAAGCGGGTCATGGTGCCTACACCGGCCGGAGCCCAGGTTCCCTTGACTCACCTGGCGGATATTTCCATCCACAAAGGCCCTGCAGGCATCAAGAGCGAAAATTCAAAACGGACGGCCTGGGTGTATGTTGATATCAAAGACGTTGATCTGGGAACTTATGTTAAAATGGCCAAAGAGCTTGTGAACAAAGATGTGGATCTGCCGGCAGGTTATTCCATTCTTTGGGCCGGACAGTATGAATACATGGAAAAAGCCAGAAAAACCTTGAATATTATTATTCCGGCTACTTTGCTGGTTATTTTTATTCTTCTGTATATCCATTTTAATAATATTATGGAGGTTATCATCGTCATGGCCAGCCTTCCGTTTGCTTTGCTGGGCGGAATCTGGCTTGTGTACCTGCTGGGTTATAATATGTCAGTTGCCGTGGGAGTAGGGTTTATAGCTCTTGCAGGGCTTGCAGCAGAAACAGGGATTGTCATGCTGGTCTACCTGGATGAAGCATTTAACCGAAAAAAAGGATTAAAACGGATGAACTCTTTAAAAGATCTTCACGAATCAATCATTGAAGGTGCCGTGGACAGGGTTCGTCCTAAAATAATGACTGTTGCCACAACGTTAATCGGTTTATTGCCGGTCATGTACGGCTCCGGGGCAGGATCACAGATCATGAAGCGCATTGCCGCCCCCATGGTCGGCGGGCTTATCTCTTCAACCGTCATGACCCTGGTTATCATACCCGTAATTTATAACGTGTGGAAAACATGGAAACTAACTTCCAAACAAGAAAGGAAAAACCAATGAAAACATTTTTTAAATCCCTGATTGCCGTATTTTTTATCGCTTTTTTTTCTGCCGGTGCTGTTTTTGCCGGCGATATGCCAGCTCATGTCATGCAGGGTCATGACATGAAAGCGCCGGACATGAAAGACCACGGCATGAAAGACAATCACATGCAGGGTCACGATATGAAGGTGCCGGATATGAAGGACCATGGCAAAGAGATGCCGGGCAGGTTCGGCGATCTGATTCATGAATCTGTCGTTGACGGCTATACCATGTCCTACTATTTTATGGATATGCGGGATATGAAAAACGATACCAATGATAAGGACTCCATGGATATGGACAAGTCCAAATCCCATGGTATGGCGCAAATGGACAAACCCCACCATATCATGGTGTATCTAACTGATCAGAATCATACCCCTGTTTTGAAAGGGAAAGTGGGTTTTGTGATAAAAGATGCCCGGGGCAAGGCCCAGAAAATCATGGGTATGTTCATGAGCAACGGCTTCGGAGCAACCGCGGATATGAAGAAAAAAGGCGTTTATACCATTACAACCAAAGCGGTTCTGGGAAATAAAAAACTGATGGACCGGTTTGATTATGAAATAAAATAATTTTTTACCTGCAGTGCAAACACAAAGGTGCTGTTAACCTGGAAGTTGGCGGCACCCTGACCACCCGCCGGTTATCCTTTAAACCTGGATCGTGAGTTCGAAGCTCACCATCTTCGCTTTTTTTTATGGGGAGAGCTAAAACATCTTAATTCCGTATCACCTGACCCACAGAGGAGAGGATATGGGAAAATCGTTGACCGTTTTTTGAGTTTTTTTTATAGAGTTTCAGGCAGCTTTGAACAATGTGCAATACATCGTCATGGGTGTGTAATCCTACAACTTCCATGGCAAGCCTGGGATGGCGGCCCAGTCTTCCGCCCAGCATCACCCGGAAGCCTTTTTCTTTTTGCTGCAGGGTTCCGCCGGGACAGGCTGTTATGCACTTGCCGCACATCAAACAATGCTCATCACCAATCAAAGGGATAACATCCCCTTTATCAAGTGTAATGGCATTTTCATCACAAACATCCACACAGTTTCCGCAAAAAGTACACGGTTCATCACAAATTCCCGGAAATATTGCTCCAATAATACCGATATCAACGATCTGCGGTCTTGAACAGGCATTGGGGCAGTCGGCAAGCACCACCCGGAATTCATGATGAAATTTTAAGTCTCCGCTTACATTTGCTTTTAAAAATGCAAGCAAATTTTCTTTTTCAAAAATTATCTCAATATCCGCTGCAAGTCGGGTACACGAATTTGCCGTATTTGGACACCCTGAACTTCCAAAACAGGTAGAGACCTCATACCCTTTGATCTCTTTTTCCATGCCGCCCCTGGACAGGAATTTTTTTTTCAATTCCGTCACATCAGAAAGGCCAACCAATGTCTTTCCTTTTTGCACGGCAAAGGACTCCACCTTTTTCTTTACTTTTTTCCTTACAAAAAACGGGACTTTTTTAATTTCATCATTAGCTTTTCTGGACCATTTCATGAAATAATTTCCCCTTGGGCGCTGACCACGATTTCCTTAAACGGTATACCCACACCGGACTTTTCAAGGGCTTTTTTAATAATCATGGGCATGGCTGAACAGCAGGGAACTTCCATGATTACGGAAGTGATGGTTTTAATCCCTGAAACCTTGAAAACCCCGGCAAGTTTTTCAACATATTCTTCTGCATTATCAAACTTTGGACACCCGATCATCACGGCCTTTTTGTCCAGAAAATCAGCATGAAAAGTGGGATAGGCCACGGGCACACAATCTGCTGCAATTACAAGATCCGCATCTTTGAGAAACGGTGCCCCTGCAGGAACCAGCTTGATCTGAACCGGCCAGTGCCCCAGGCGTGATTTTTCGCCGGATGCCTGACGTACCGGTTTGTTGGCACAGGCACAAGCTTTTTCCTCGGCCATTGGAAAGGTTTTTGTTTGAGATGAAGGACACCCGCAGGCAAGGGGCGCTGCCTTTTTTTCTTCTTTTTGTTTTAGCATCTCTTCAACAGCTGCTTCATCAAAATCATCTGCCTCTCGTTCTATTATTTTTAAAGCATCCTCGGGACAATCGCCAATACAGGCCCCAAGACCATCACAATATTTATCCGCGACCACCTTGGCCTTGCCGTTGATAATTTCAATCGCACCCTCGGCACAGGCAAGAACACAATTACCGCATCCATTGCAAAGCTCTTCGTCTATTTCTATTATTTTTCTGGTTACTTTCATGGTATTCTCCCCATCATATATAAATTTGAATAAGGTTTTTATTTTTCGTCATATTCAAATATATTTTTTATTTTATTTTTATCAATACCTGCCTGGCAAGCTCATTTCCGGCGGCCGTTAAAAATAATCTGTCAAGCTTGGCATGAAATTTTTTATCATCCACGCTGTCTTTTTCTTTGCAGGCTGCCATATGGGCGAGCATGCCTGCATCATGCAGTACCTTGCGGTTTATACCATCATCTTGTGCCGGACGATTGCGATGTTTGATTGTTTCAATGACTTCGTTGATCAAGGATTCTTTGGCACCCAGTTTCTCCATGAGTTCTCCGGCTACTTTCGGGCTCTCTTTTTCAATGTATTCCAGCTCCTCTGAATCGTATTTTTCCCGGGCATTTTTTACGCCGATATCAGACAGATAGGCAGCGCAAAGAACCACGGCAAGGTTGGCTTTCTCTTTTTTTCCTATTTTTTCTGCAAAATTTGCCACTTTTGCTGCATGCCCGATGCTTTTGAAATCCGTTCCAAGGTATCTTTTCATTTCCACTGCCACACGGTCTTTTAACAGATCATCTCTTTTGGCAACAAATTCTTCAGGCAGGGTGCCAAGACATTGTTCTGCAAATTTGCAATAAGAGGCACAGCCAAAATCCATCTTGGGATTAACAATTTTTTTCTTGCAGTTGGCGCATCTTCGAGTGGCATCATCCTTGAAAAATTCCATGGGATGACCACATTCCGGGCATTTAGTGTCAAAGATGGCATCTCCATTCCAGTATTGAGTATCTTGTCCGGGACATTTCATTTTAAGCCTCCTTTAAACAATTTTCCGGTTAAAAACCGGTTAAAACCGGTGCATGACCCATTCATGCACCGGCCAAACTTTCTTTTTATTTGTTATTTGCCCTGCATCATGGCTTCTACGTCGGCATCAGGCTCTGTAATGAGTTTAATATCAAAGTTTTTCACAAGCACACCCAGTACGGCCGGGGAAACAAACGCCGGCAAAGATGGACCAATGCGGATACCTTTTACACCCAGGTGCAGAAGGGCCAGAAGCACGGCCACCGCCTTTTGTTCGTACCAGCCGATGTCAAAGGATAATGGCAGATCATTGATATCCTCAAGTTCGAAAACCTCTTTTAGCTTAAGGGCAATCACGGCCAGAGAGTAACAGTCATTACACTGGCCGGCATCCAGCACCCTGGGAATACCTCCGATATCACCAAGATCAAGCTTATTGTACCTGTATTTTGCACATCCCGCAGTCAGGATAACTGCATCTTTGGGCAGTTTTTCAGCAACTTGAGTAAAGTAGTTTCTTCCCTTTTGACGACCGTCACACCCGGCCATCACAACAAACCGTTTGATGGCACCTGATTTTACGGCTTCCACAACCTTGTCCGCCAGAGCTAATACCTGGTTGCGTGCAAATCCGCCGACAATTTTACCTGTTTCTATTTCTTTGGGTGCGTTGCAAGTTTTGGCAAGGGCAACAATGTTTGAAAAATCCTTTGCACCGCCATCTGCCCTGTCCTGAATATGTTTTGTGCCGGGATAGGAGACAACACCCGTTGTGAAAACCCTGTCTTTATAAGTGTTTTTCTTTTTCATGGGGATGATGCAATTGGTGGTCATGAGAATGGGACCGTTAAATGTTTCAAAATCTTCATTTTGATGCCACCAGGACCCCCCGTAATTGCCCTTAAGGTGGGCAAACTTTTTAAAGGCCGGATAATAATTGGCGGGCAGCATTTCACCATGGGTATAAACATCCACGCCGGTTCCTTCGGTCTGTTTTAACAACTCTTCCATGTCTTTAAGATCATGTCCTGAGATCAGTATTCCGGGATTTGATCCAACGCCGATATTGACTTCGGTCAATTCCGGGTGACCATAGGCCGTGGTATTGGCTTCATCCAGAGCTGCCATTGTGGTGACTGCCATTTCTCCGGCCTTAAGTACCATACCGACCATCTCATCTACGGTAAGATCCCGGGTGGTGGAGGCAAGGGCTTCAAACATGAAGTCATAAATTTCATCTTTTTCAATTCCTAAAATGGCTGCATGATCCGCATAGGCGGCAATCCCTTTTAACCCGATGACCAAAAGCTCTCTTAAGGATCTGATATCCTCATTGTTCGTGGCAAGGATTCCAACACTCTCAGCCTTGGTTTTAAAGGTTGATGCATCATCGGAATACCAGACGGCACTTTCATGGAGATCAGTCCCCACTTTGTCTTTGACACTTTCAAACAATTCTTTTTTAACTTTCTGGGCCTGCTGAATCCAATCAATCAATTTTTCATCGTTAAAGTTGACATTGGTGATAGTGGTAAACAGCGCCCGGGCAACAAACAGACCTGCATCTCTGGGTGTTGCCGTACCTTGAGTTCTGGCCTTGTTTGCAATAACCGATATCCCTTTGAGGTTGTAAATTAACAGGTCCTGAAGAATGGCTGTATCATTTTCTTTTCCGCAAACACCTTTTATTGTGCAGCCTTGATTTTTCGCTGTCTCTTGACATTGGAAACAAAACATTTCAATTTCTCCTTATATTTGCCTTATATTTAAATTGACGAACAATTGATCTTTACTTCCTGATTTGAACTTATTATAAAAAAGGACACAAATCCTTGATATAGATCAAGTGAGCTGTTTTTTTTGATTGTTTTTTAACTGTTAGATTATTTTTTAATTATTTTAGAACCTTATCCGGAGAAGTATACGCCATTAAAAACTTAAAAACAATTCCTCTTTTTTCAGGCCTTTCCAATGAACACCTGGAACAAATAGCTGCCATTGCCTCAACCCTTAAATTTGCCAGGGGAGAAATGATTTTTCATGAAGGTGACAGGGGCGACGGGTTCTATATGGTTGAAAAAGGCAAAATCAAGGTGTTCAAGCTTTCGTTTGACGGTAAAGAGCAGATCCTTCATATTTACGGGCCTGGACATATTTTTGGAGAGGTCCCGGCATTTGAAGGCAAAAATTTTCCTGCTTCGTCTATGGCTCTTGAAAAATCAGATATTCTGTTTCTTCCCAGGGATAAATTTGTAGACTTGATTACCCGTACCCCCGGTCTTGGCATGAACATGCTGGCTGACCTTTCCAGACGCTTGAGGGAATTTACCGTACAGATTGAAAATTTAAGCTTAAAAGAAGTGCCTTCCCGGCTTGCCGCTTATATTATAACCCTTTCAAAAGAACAAAAAAATGAACAACAGGTGATCCTTCCCATATCAAAGGCCCAATTGTCCAACCTGATAGGAACAACGCCCGAGACCGTTTCCAGGATATTAAAAAAAATGATGGCTGCTTCCTTTATTGACGTTCAGACCAAAACCATTTTTATTAAAGACCTTGAAGGGCTGCTTGATCTGTCAAAATCCGGAAGCCTTTCTTGAAATCCGCTATCCGCCTTTTCACGGTCGGTTCGTTTGTTTTGAAGGCTTCTGTCAATATGACAAATGGTATCGACACGGATTCATTATCATGTTATAAATTTAAACTAGGTTTGGTAATAATATAGCTATGTTTTTGTAATAACTGCCACGGGCATACTTGGTTTTTGCTTAAATTTGGGTCTTTGCCTAAATTTGGGGCTTTGCCTATATTTGCCCACAACAAAACATGAAAGTCACGGTTTGGATTTTTTAAGACTTTCTATAAAAAAATTAAGGATGGGGATCAATATGAGCAAAAAAAGAATTTTGGTAGTGGATGATGAGCCTGATTTTGTAGCCGTGGTTAAAGCAAATCTTCGGCAGGAAGGATATGATGTGGAAGTTGCATATAATGGTGTTGAAGCCCTTGAAAAAGTAAAAGCCAACCCACCGGATGCAATCGTATTAGACGTCATGATGCCTGAAAAAGATGGGTATACGGTCTGTTCGGAACTTAAACATGATGATAAATACTGTGATATCCCGATAGTTCTGCTGACGGCTGTTGCAGAAAATGTAACTTCCAGCCGCTATTCCCATTCAAGTGGTATAAATCTGGAAGCAGATGATTTTTTGTCAAAACCGGCATCACCTGAAGAGATATTGAAAAGTTTAAAAGCATTGATGGATTGATCAAATTATAGACAAATCAGGCTCAAAGACAGATCAAACATCAGTTTTTGTCTGCCGGTAAAAGGACGGTAAACTCACTGCCTTTACCAACCTGGCTTTTAACAAGAATTTGTCCGTTCAAGGCATCAACAATGGCTTTGGCAATGGGAAGCCCTAATCCTGTCCCATTGATAAAGCGGGTGTTGTCATCTTTAATGCGATAGAATTTTTCAAAGATCCTGCTAATATGCCGCTGTTCCATGCCGAACCCATTGTCTTTTACAATCACCCGGACATAGTTGTCCTTGGTATCGATTGAGATTAAAATGCTTCCCTGCTCCCGGGTATATTTTATGGCATTTTCAATCAGGTTTCCAAAAACACTTTCAAGGGCAATGGGATCGGCGACCACCGGCGGAATATTTTTTGCAGCAATGTTGAATTTAATTGACTGCTGCTTTTTCTGGGCTGCTGCTGTTAAAAATTCAACAATTTTTCCGATCATATCATCCAAATGTACCTTTACCAGCATCTGTCCTTTATTTCCGGTTTCAATTTTTGAAATATCCAAAAGATCTGCAATCATGGTGATCAGGCTTTTGGTTTTTTCTTTTGCCCGGCCAAGGATGTATTGGTTGTCATCAGAGGAGTCAGGAGCATTGGCTTTGAGAACCATGGCAAGCTGTTCATGAATGACCGATAACGGAGACCTAAGTTCATGGGAAACCTTGGCAACAAATTCGGTTTTGAGGCGATCAAATACTTTTATGGCTGAAATATCCGACAATATCACTACAGCGCCCATACACTCGCCATCCTCTCCTTCAATAGGCCTTGCCTGGGCAAGGACATATCTTTCTTCCGACAGTGAAAATTCGTAATTCTCCGGGGGTTTGGTATCTGTCAAACTGCATTTGGACACCCCCATGATATAGTCACAAAGGCCTTTATCAGCAATATAATGTTCGATTTTTTCCCCGACGCACATATTTTGTGAAAGGCCCAGGTATGTTTTTGATAACGGGTTTATCAGCACAACCTGACCTGACAGATTGGTGACCAGCAGACCATTGGGAAGGTTCTCAATAATTGTTCTTATCCGGCTTTGTTCCGTTTCAAGATCTGCCAGATTTCGTTGTCGCTCAAGTTTTAAGCACTCTGCCTGCCGGGTAAGGCGTATTTTTTCTATGGCCCTTGTAATATTAATTCTCAGTTGATCCGGTGTAAAAGGCTTGGACAAAAAATCATAAGCACCTTTTTTCATGGCCTCAATGGCGGTTTCAACCGTACTGAACCCGGTAATCATTATCACAAGAATTGATTCATGGGTTTTTCTGATTTGGGTTAACACCTCAAGCCCGTCCATCCCCGGCATTTTGATATCACACAATACAATGCAAATTTTTGATTTTTCAAGGATTTCAAGCCCTTCTTTACCGCTTGCAGCAGTTAAGACCTTGCAGCCCATGCGCTGAAGAATCCGTTCACATCCATCACGGATATCTTTTTCATCATCTATGACAAGGATGTCAATGTCATCATCAATTCCCACTGATAACTCCTTTCATGCCAGGAGGATCCAGCAGCAGCTCAATGATGAATGTTGTACCGCAGCCGACCCGGCTTTCCGCATTAATTGTTCCCCCATGGTCTTCAACAATCCTGTAGGCCAGACTCAATCCGAGTCCTGTCCCTTTTCCCTGATCTTTGGTTGTAAAAAAGGGATCAAATATTTTTAACAGGTTCTCTTCTGATATCCCTGTTCCCGTATCCCTGATTTTAATCACCACCCGGTCTTTTAAAGGCCCCAGTTGTGTTGAAATTGATAACACTCCTTCTCCGTCCATGGCATCGGCTGCATTAAGAATGATATTCATAAAAACATGTTTTATCTTTTGAATGTCAACCGGGATAAGGGGAAGGTTTTTTTGAAACTTTTTTTCAATGGAAATATTTTGAAAAAGAGTTTGATTTTCAACAAGAAATAAGGTTTTTGACAAGGCATGATTAATATCCTGGGGATGCATTTCATTGCCGGTCTGCCGTGAAAATTTCAGCAGTTCTTTCACAATGTTGCTGCAACGCTGCGCATCCTTGAAAATTCGTTTCAAATCATTTTTTGCACCGGCGGGCAGGTCATATTCTTCCATGACAAGCTGGGTGAATAAAGTAATACCGCCCAGGGGATTGTTTAACTGATGGGCAACGCCTGCGGCAAGTTCCCCGAGAGACGACATTTTTTCGGCTTGAAGCAGTTGAATCTGGGTTTTTTCAAGTTCAGCCTCCATTTTCAATGTATCTCTTAAGTCATGAAAAAATCCAAGGGTTGCCGCTTCCTTCTCATCATGGTAAACAATGGCAGCATTCATATTGATGGGAATGAGTTCCCCTGTTTTTCTCTTAATGTTCACCCGAAACGATCGAACTCTTCCTTTTTCTCCATATTGATCGCTTCTGAGCATACGCATGACCTGTTTTGCACCATCACCTGGATAAAGCTCGCGAATGTCCTTTTTACCGATGACTTCATCCACTTCATACCCGGATATTTCACATGCAGCATCATTAAAAATAAGAATTTTTCCTTTCATGTCCGAAGCAATAACACCGTCCACAGCACTTTTGATCAGTTTGTTTAAAAACTCATCAGACTGGTGAAGTTTTCTCTCCATTTTTTCCATTGTAGAGACCGGAAACTCCATGATGACAAGAGAAATAATTTTTTTGTTTGAAAAAATCGGATATGAATAAAGGTAAGACAATTTTTCAGGCGCACATGGTGCGTCACGACATCTTTTTATGACTGATTTGCCTGTTTGAAGAACTTCTTTGGCCGGACAGTTATAACAGGGAATTTTTCTGTTGTAGAGTGCTTTATAGCAAAGCTTTCCCTGTATAACTGATCCGGGAATAGTCCGGCCCCGGTTGCCGGACAATATCTTAAACTCCGGGGATATAACAATGATTGATGGCTTGATGGAATCAATAGCTTTTATCAGCAGATCCTGTTCCATACCAATCCTCTTATGGGGTGTTTATCAAACTTCAGGTCTTGGTAAAACCTTTGCCCTTTCAGCAATTTCAGGAACCTTATGTTCCCATTCAATGGCCATTAAATGAACGCCTGCCACACCTTTCATCTCCTTGAATTCTGCAATCTGCTCACAGGCGATTTTAATCCCCTCATCAGCCACTTTTTTCCTGTCAACACCTTCAAGGCGCTTGATGATCTCATCCGGCACATCCATTCCAGGTACTTTGTTTTTCATGTACTTGGCCATACCAAGGGTTTTCAGGGGAGTTACGCCAGGAAGGATATACACTTTTTCTGTCAGTCCCATATCATTGGCCATTTTTATCCATTCCCTGATTCTTTCCATGTTGTAGACACACTGGGTCTGGATAAAATCCGCACCAGCAGCCACTTTTTTTGCCAGACGGTGAATACGCCACTCAAAAGGCTGGGCAAAAGGATTTGCAGCAGCCCCGATAAACATTTTCGGTGGTTCGTCAATATCATCGCCACCAAGGAACTTGCCTTCATCCCGCATTTTTTTTACCATGGCAACAAGCTGGATAGAGTCAATATCAAATACGCCTTTGGCATTGGGGTGATCCCCGAATTTCTGGTGATCGCCGGAAAGACAGAGGATATTTCGAAGACCAAGGGCATATGCCCCCAATATGTCTGCCTGCATTGCCAGGCGGTTCCTGTCACGGCAGACCATCTGGTAATTTGGTTCAAGGCCTTCTGCGGCCAGAATCAGGGCTCCTGCCCAGCTGGACATCCTGACCATGGCAGTCTGATTGTCGGTAATATTGACCATGTCCACCATGCCTTTGAGAGGTGCGGCTTTTTCCTTAATGACCTGAATGTTGCTGCCCCGTGGTGGTCCAAGTTCTCCGGTAAAAGCAAAATGGCCAGCGGTTAATATTCTTTCAAGTTTACTTCCTGATTTCATTTTCAAAGATCCTCATAAATTTTTTTTTCATCAACAGCATTTTATTCTTTGTCATATTGTGGGTAAACACCCTGGCTTCTGCAGATTCGCCTGGCCAGTGAAATCATCTCGGGTATATCAATTCCCATGGGGCAATAACAACGGGTACACAAAACACATCGTTCCCATACAAGATCCCTTATCTCCCCAAGATCCAGTTTGTCCACATTTCCTTTTCTTTTATATAAAACGCCCACTGAATTTAAAAATTTATATGACGGCATGTATTTGGGATCTTTATCCCGGCTCATAAATAAAAAACAACTCTCCGCACAAAGAGAGCAGTGGGCACATGCCTTTAAAGACAATTTCATCTTTGCCTTTTTTTCATCCAGTATGGCGCGTATTTCATTGCTGTCAACGCCAGCAGTATTTTTTTTTCTAAACATTTGATTCTCCGGTCTGACATTAGTTGAACAAATAAAATCAGTTGAACAAATAAAAAATACAGTTTACCAAGCTCTGTCTCCGTTGCCGAGACTATACTCACCGTCAATTTTGAAACGGATGATCAATAAAAAGATCATATGAATGAATTTGGTAAACGGCACCGCCATCAACATGAGTTCTCCGGATAAAATATGAAGCCCGATGACCAGCTTGTAATTTGCAAAAAACTGTTCATACGCAAGGAATCCGCTTATAAAGGGAATCGCAGCAAGGAACAAAAACAGGTAATCTTCAAAGCTTGTAATGAGCCGGACACGATATAAAAATATTCTTCGGTACAGAAAAATCAAGGCGCACAGGATCACAACCAGGGTTAGTCTGTGGGATATGTTTTCCGGCAGGGATACCATACTGATTCCAAAGGCATTGTTCAGTAAAATATTGTGACCCAGGACAAATATGGGCAAAAATAATAACAGAATATGAAAAACCGTAGTGACAATTGTCATGAACGGATTAACCCCGGCAATGGATAACTTGAACCGCAGAGACCATGGCTTTTTGTTTTCAGGGGACGGGGGAGTTGAAATAAATTTTCCAGGTCCTGCACTGAGCTGTATTCTTTCCGGTTTGGACATCAAAGAAGAAATCCTGAAAATCTGAAACAAAGTTCCAAAGATGAATACAATAAAAGAAACCCATACCATGGGGCCTTTTATAAAATCATAGGCAAATGCCCATGAAAAAATGGTTGAAAATTCCATAATATACAATTCATTTAACAATTAGGGTTGACAGTATAGCCTGAAACGATTGTCAGACTGTAAAACGTCTATATTTTCTTGGCCCATAAAACCTGTCAGGCCAGATACCTTTTCTCGTAAGGTTCCTGAACAATGGTCCTGGGGGTCTGGTTCTGCCACATCATTGGCGGCTGTACCTTCAGGATATCATCCAGGCGGTCCTGCTCTTTTAACCGGTTGTAGATATCCTGCCATGCACAGGGTATCTCCGGGCTGATTTCACAATATCCGTTATTGGTGCCGCCGCACGGGCCATTGAACAATCCTTTGGAGCATCGGGTCACAGGGCAGATACCACCGGTATACCCCAGGACACAATGACCGCATGCTCTGCATTTTTCTTCATACATGCCAAGGGCCCTGTCAATTCCGATGGAAACCGTATTGACAGCCGGGTGAACCGGAATCATGGGGAAACGTTCTGCCATATTCTGAACACCTGCACCACAGGCCATTGAAAGGATACAATCGTATTGACCCACCTTTTTCTCAAGCTCTTCTAAAAATTCTTCATTGCATTGGCGTTCTACTGTATATGCATCAAACCGCTTATGGATGTTTTCTTTTTTCAAAGAAAGATCAAGTTCCAGATTTAATGCATTAACTTCTCTTTGACCACCGGCAAGACAGACGGAAACACACCCTCCGCAGCCGACGGTCAAGATCTTTTCGTACCCGTCTATGGCTTCTTTAATTTCTTCCAGGGGTTTTCTTTTTGCTTTTACCACTTTTTAATCTCCAAGGTGTTAGCTGTTATTGGTATTATTTTTTCTGGGTATGACATTCACCGCAAAGGGTCGGGCCTTTCTCTTCAGGCGCAAAGCTATTCTGATCATGGCATTTTACGCATTGATGATGAAAGGCTTCTTTTCTCTCTACTTTTGATTGTTCCTGGTGACAGGAGGCACACAAAATATCAGGATTGCCTTCTTCAAGATCCGACTCATCCAGTACATTTTCTCCATTTTCCATAACATGGTGGCACTCTAAGCACTCAAAGCCCTCCATATGAAGTTCATGGGGAAATGCAACAGGACCGCGAGTCTTAGTTCCGCCAAGTTCGATGTTCTCGGTGTAAGCAAATACCCCTGACACAAACACATAACCGGACACAAAGATACAACCTGTAAAGATTAAAAGGCATTTCAAAATGATCAAACTGATTTTGTTTTTATAAATCATTAATTTTTTACTCCATAAAAACTATTTTTATAGTTCAAGCCAAGGTGTCTTGTATAAATCATAATCTTTAAAATTTCAAATATTTTTATTTAAGGTTTAATTAATTAGAGCGGTAAGTTTTTGCAAATATCTTTCAAGCTTTCTGCGAATTTAAAGCAGCAGATGCTCAGTGATCACACAATAAAAGGCAATAACTATTTTAATTTTTTTTTAAAAGGATAGAACGGAGTGAAAAAAAACGAAGCCGTTCTTTATTTTGCAGTTATGGACGACTCACTATGATTGTTGAATTATCCGGGATCGTTGTATTATTGGGATTTACGACAAACATCCTGATTTTTTATCCCTTTAAACTAAAAGGGATTGGATCAAGGGATAAAAACCAGGATGTTATTTGTTGAAAATTTTAATTTAGTTGCCGGCATCATAGGTGCAGGAGGTAAAATCTATCTCCTCACCGCAATTGTCACATTTATGGGGTTTATCAAACTCATCTGAAAAAATTTCTTTTGGCGTGTTGCATTTGGGGCAATTACATGTAAAGGATTTTAAGCTTTTAAACTGTTCAAAACCTGGGCAATGTTGTGGGGTGGTCATAACATCCTCCTTTTGGATTTAATTTTTCATATAAAAGTCTTTAAAAATCAAAACAATAATTTTCATGTTTTGTTGTGGGCAAACAAATGAGAAATACCAAGTTTGCCTTTACCTAATTATTAAAACACGAAGCTTGACGAACATTAAATATTAATTTGTCATAATAGACAAGCTAAAACAAAGCTTTAATTTAATTTAATCCAAATTTAAAAGGGTTCTTCCTGTAAGCCCTCCTTTTAAAATCAATTCGATTTTATCTGTTACTTTATCCAGAGAGATTTCCTCATAAATTTTTTCAAGATAATCAAATTTCCAGTCTGAACCTAGTTTTTCCCAGATTTTTAATCTAAATTCCATGGGGCAAGTTTGTGAATTTATCCCCAGGAGGGAAACCCCCCTTAAAATAAACGGAAATACATTGATAGGCAGATCCGGCGATGCCACATTTCCGCAGCAGGTAACAATGCCGCCGGTTTTAGTTGATTTTATGGCAGCTGCCAGGATTTCACCGCCCACAGTGTCAATAACACCGGCCCATCTCGGCTTTAAAATGGTCTGAGCTGTGTTTTTAAGAAACTCTTTTCTGGCAATGACGGTTTTAACGCCCAGCTTGTCCAGCAAACTGGTGTCTGTTTTCCCGGAGACAGCGGTTACTGAATATCCAAGAAGGGATAAAATACCTGATGTAAGGCTTCCAACTCCTCCCGTGGCACCTGTGACAAGAATGTCCCCATGTTCGGGCCGTATGGTTTGTATCAGTTTAAAAACAGACATGCCGGCGGTCAATCCGGCCGTTCCCCATATCATGCTCTGCTTCAGGCTTAGCCCATCCGGCAGTTTGACCACCCAGGCTCCTGGCACACGAATATACTGCCCAAAACCTCCGGGCGTGTTCATGCCCAGATCATAACTTGTCACAATGACCTTTTCTCCTTTTTTAATCGTGTCAATACGGCTTTTTTCAACAATGCCGGCCGCATCAATTCCTGGAGTATGAGGGTATTGTTTTGTGACGCCGCGATTGCCAGTGGCTGACAATGCATCCTTATAATTCAAAGAAGAATAACAGACCCGAATCAGAACCTCGTTATCCGGCAGGTCATTTATAAAGGCCTTTTTTACCTGCTGCGCGAATTCATTTTTTTTAGTTTCTTCAACAATCAATGCATTGTATGAAAGATTATCCATATCCGTCATCCTTGATGATGTTAATGATTGGAAGCTGTTAATGATCCGTATGGTTATAATCTATCAGAATTTTGTTTAATGTCCAAATTTTTTATAAATTTTTTATAAATTTTCTATGAAAATCTTTAAAAAGCCAAACAGAGACTTTCAATTTTTGTTGTGGACAAACCAAGGGGATCAGATTTTTGTATAAAATTGCCAGGTCTGACCGTGGCAGTTATTTGAAAATCAGATAAAAAATGCCTGGTATAAATCTTTTTACTTTCATAAATAAATTTGCTACCTATGCCGGCATGAAAACTAAAAACTTCCAAACAGGCCGGGTAACATTAGTGGCCTTCTCACATTTTATCCATGATGCATATACAAGTTTCCTTGCCCCTTTACTGCCTTTGATCATAGAAAAACTTTCACTGACCTTAAGCCAGGCCGGGTTGCTGTCAACGGTTATGCAGATTCCGGCACTGCTCAATCCCTTTATCGGGCTGTTTGCAGACAATAAGGGTCTGGCAAGATGGATGGTTGTGCTTTCACCAACTCTTACGGCAATTCCAATGAGCCTTATTTTACATACTTCATCATATTCTCTGCTGCTTGTTCTTGTTTTTTTTGCAGGAATCAGCGTGGCGTTTTATCATGTCCCGTCACCTGTTCTGGTTGCAAAATATTCCGGGAAAAGCAAGGGCCTTGGTATGAGTGTTTTTATGACGGGCGGAGAAACCGCTCGAACCATAGGGCCCATGTTTGCAATCCTGGCAGTATCTTTACTGGGAGCTGATCATTTTTATGCTGTTATGGGATTTGCTTTTTTTACCTCTGTCCTGCTCTATTTTACTCTTGAAAAAGAAGAAGAAAAAATCAGGATCAAAAAAAGCGGATCTTTAAAATCAACCTATGATGAAATCAAGCATGTGATGATTCCCCTGTCCGGTATTTTAACGGCACGATCCTTTATGCACGCATCCATGGGGGTTTTTCTCACTGTTTTTGTAGAAAGACAAACAGGAAGCCTATGGTATGGAGGCGCAGCCCTTGCATTGTATGAGGCGTTTGGTGTGGCAGGCGTTTTAAGTTCCGGAACGCTCAGTGACTGGCTGGGACGGCAGAGGGTCTTGTTATGGGTATTGACCATTGCACCTGTTGCCATTCTGCTTTTTGTGTTTACAACGGGCATCCTGAAAATTGTTATGCTGGTTATAACGGGATTTACCGTTCTTTCAACCACACCTGTCATGCTGGCCATCATCCAGGAAAACGCAAAATTCAATCCTTCGGCAGCCAATGGTCTGTTTATGATGATCTCTTTTGCCGTCAGATCCATTGCCGTTTTTTTTGCCGGTATCATTGGTGATATTGCAGGTCTTGAGAACATGTTCGTCGTGAGTGCGTTGATCGGATTTTGTGCCATCCCGTTTTTATTAAAACTGGAACATTAAACTTTTTTATTTTTGTGCAGGATATTTTAAAACTGATGGAATCCTGATATACTCTCGCCTGTTTGTTATGTATTGAATAATCAGAGGATTTAAAAGTTGAATACAGGTAAAAAAAGCATCCTTCAAAAAGGAAAAGGCAAGACAAGACGACAGGCAAAACTTGCGTATTTATACGAAAAAGAGTCACAATATTTTGCCCAGGTTGCCGAAAGTATAAAAGACATTGCCATAAAAGAACTCAAAGAGCTGGGAGCCTATAATTTACAACCGGTTTTCAGAGGGATATGGTTTTGTGCATCCAAAAAGGATTTTTATCGGATCACTTATTTTTCACGACTTGTCTCAAGGGTTCTGGCACCACTTGTTTTGTTTGAAGCCCATGACAAGGATGAACTGTATAAGGCTGCCAAAAAAATAAGATGGGAAGAGTTTTTAACCCCTAAAAAAACATTTTCCATTGTGGCCAATGTGTCTGAATCGGAAATTACACACTCCAATTTTGCAGGATTACGGATCAAAGATGCCATAGCCGATTATTTCAGGGACAGGTCTAATAAAAGACCCAGTGTGGATGCAAAAGACCCTTATATCATTATTAATCTGCACCTTCACAGAAACATGGCCACCTTGTCTATTGATGCATCTGGCGGGGCGTTGCACAAACGCGGTTACAGGGAAGAATCCGTATCCGCTCCCATGCAGGAAACAGTTGCCGCATCCATTATCCGGCTGTCTGAATGGGATGGAACCGTCCCTTTATACGATCCCATGTGCGGATCAGGCACGCTTTTGTGTGAAGCGCTCATGGCCTACAGCAGGATACCTGCACAGGTATTCAGAACCCGGTTCGGGTTTGAGCGGCTGCCTGATTTTAATGCCGATTTATGGGAACGGATCAAACAAGAGTCCAGGGATAATTTCAGGGAATTAAAAGCCAACATGATTTTGGGAAGCGATGTGTCCGAACATTCGGTGAATGCCGCAAGAACCAATATTATGGGACTTCATTTCGGCAGTGAAATCAACATTGAACTAAAGGATTTCCAGGATATAGACGCCATAGAAGACAGTGTGATCATAACCAATCCACCCTATGGTATCAGGATGGGAAAAGATCAAAACCTTAACGAGTTTTATCAAAATCTGGGGCTTTTTTTGAAAAACAGGTGCAAAAATTCAAAAGCCTTTGTCTATTTTGGAGAACCCAAATACATTAAAAAAGTTCCCCTTTCCCCTTCCTGGAAACGTCCGTTGAAAATCGGGGGGCTTGACGGCAAACTTGTAAAATACGACCTGTATTAAGACCGTACCAGGATTCAATAATACCAGGATTAAAACCAGACCAGGATTTAATAAGACAGGAAGAGTTCACAATGGAAAAACCAAAAACCGGTGGAAAATACACCTGCTATGAATACAGGGAAGAGATGATCCTTTTGGGATTACAAAAAAAACTGTCTTCCCCTGAGCTGACACCTGAAGAAAAAAAAGACCTGCTAATGGAAATTGCCAAAGTTGAAAAGCAGATGGGAATTGATTAGCGGGGTCGAATATAATTTAATGATAAATCATGCCTTCATGATGTATTAAATCCTTGAAGATTGGGGGACAGAGTCCCCCAAAAAGAGTGGTCATCGCGCAGGATGGTCAGGTTAAAAAATAATAATATTGCTGATTCTTTTAACAGAGCGCCCGCCGGTATTATCTTCTCCTGCCACCATCATGAGAAAGCCTTCATCCGGAGCAAGCATTTTGCCATCTTTTTTATATGCCATGACAATATTGTTGCCCAATTTGGAATTAAACAGTTCCCCGATTGAAAAGGTTGCGCAAAAGCCGTTTTCACTGTGAACTGCCACATATCGATCATAAAAATATGGCTGTGATACAAACTGTTGCTTTTCCAAAAAGGACCGCAATGTAACGCCCTCATAGGAATAAACCCCGTGAAATCCCTCACAGTCGCCGATCTGCACCTTATCATGAATTTGTAATTCAGGAAGACCTGTAAGATCCTCAAATGTAACTTTTTGGGTATTACCGCTTTTCTTGTCAATGAGTTCAAGATATGATGTAGACGGCTGAAGTATATTTTTTTTCCTTTCCTCATACACCTTCATTTTGATATCAACCCGTTCAACTATAATTTCAGTTACCGCTTTAATTCTCCGACCGTTTCTAATATCATTGGAAACGATGAGTCCGGGACAGCCGTTTGAAGAACCGATTAATTTTCCATCTTTTCGATAGGTAAGGAGAGTGCTTCTTCCAATGCTTGAGTAAAATATTTCACCAAATGAAAAAATAACTTCTTCATCTTTTATGCCTTTTACCCTGATAAAAACAGCCGGTTCCCATTTCCGCTTATATTTCATGCCGGCCTTTTCCAATATATCCCGCAATAATACGCCTCCGTAATCGGCCACCTCAATCAGCTTTTCCTTGTCGGCTTTATTTTGTTTTTCTTTCAAAATAGAAACGGCATTTATATGGAATTCCGACATTGCCTGTATCTCTTTTAACGTCAGATTAAGCGGCTCTTCAACTGCACCGTGAATTTTTATTCTCTTTTGAGAAGCGTAACTGTTTGTCTGGAAAAAAAACAAACAGACTGCTGCTGCAAGAATAACAAGTTGACATTTTATCATTATTGACTTCATGAAGACGTTCCCTCCCATAAAAAATTCAGTTTTTCCTTGATTCAGTTTTATAAAAAAACAAGTAAATCTATTGATTTCACATTGGTTAGAGCGCTATCTTTACTCCAACCCAGGCGCTGATTCCCGGCGCGGGAGATAAATACAGCTCCTGGTAATCTTCATTCAAAAGATTTTCAACGGCGCCGAACACCTGGTAATGTTTATTGAAATCATACGTTATTTTCGTGTTCAATAAAAAAAAGCCGTCCAGGCTGTTTTTTTCTGCCACAAATTTACTGTTATCCGCTGAATCAGCATGATTGTAATATGTTTGATCAGATATCCAGCTGCCGTTTAGATGAAGCTTAACGCCAAAATCAAAAGATTTGGTCAAGTCCATGTCAATCTTATGTTTTGGCCGGTAAGGAATCTCATCGGGTTTGTAAATCAAATCGTTTTTAAGATGCTCTGTTTCAATGATCACGGTGGAGTCATCGTTCTCTGCCACCAAAAAGGTGTAGCTGAGTCTTCCGGTCAGATTTGCCGTAAATTTAGCAAGCAGGCTCAACTCAGCACCATAAATTTTTGCATTTTCATACTGCTCGAAGCGCCCTATCTGATTGTCAAAAAGTATCAAATTTTTAATATCATTATAAAACAAAGCCCCTTCAAACGTTACTTGATGGTTTATCCGCCACTGGCCCCCAAATTCATAGCTGAACGTCTTTTCTTCCTTCAGGTCAGGATTTCCTTGCGGGCCGATCACACCGTTTGCATAAAGATTTTTCATGGTTGGAAAACGGATTTTTTTGCCGGCAGATGCATAAAGATTGAGCGAATCCGAAACATCATAACTGATCCCTGCATGGGGGTTAAATGAATTGATATCATCACCTTTTGCAGAATTGAAACTTTGCCGGCGATCTTTTTGCTCAAAAGTGTCATAGCTTGCACCTATTGTAAACGTAAGTTTTTCACTGATATCCATACTGTCTTCCAAGGCAGCGGAACAGGTATGGGAAATGAGTTTTTCATATTCTGATGGAGAAAGGTAGAACGTGTATTCAGATTCGTGTACATCCCGCTTAAAACTGTAGCCTATGCGAATATGATGATTTTCAATTCCATCCCAAAACCCATAGAGATTAAACCCTGTATTGTAGTCGTCATATTTAGAATCAAAGGACGGTGCGCCCGCAGTGCGAAACTGGCTGGTGTATGTATTATCGTCATAAGCATTAAGGACACTTTGATAGTCGTCATAAAAAAATCTTCCTTTGAGCTTTATGGACTTGGACACCTTATATTCTTCAGTTACATTTATCGTATAACGTTCCCAATCATCAAACCTCCAATAACGCGGATACCAGTGAGCAGTTCCCCCAGCGCTCCTGGTTTCACGGTAAATCGCTGCCGCCGGAATACCGTATTCAT
This sequence comes from Desulfobacula phenolica, assembly GCF_900105645.1. Taxonomy (NCBI): domain Bacteria; kingdom Pseudomonadati; phylum Thermodesulfobacteriota; class Desulfobacteria; order Desulfobacterales; family Desulfobacteraceae; genus Desulfobacula; species Desulfobacula phenolica. Next base: position 160,965 of record NZ_FNLL01000010.1, read on the forward strand.
TATTATAATATTCTAACGACAGACCAAGAGTATTGTTGGGAGTTGAATCCCAGGTCCCTGTGAACGTTATCGCATCACGTTCATAATCGCTGTTGTCTCGCAGGCCGCTATCGGTTTTTATGGGAGTATGAGGTATCGGAGTTGGCGCTTGGGCCATCCCGGCAAGAATGTCCGAAGGAAGAGTGAAATTTTCCGCCAGCTTGAACCCATCGGATTCTTTGTGACTTGCCCCCATGAAATAACTTAAGCTGCCGATTTTCCAGCCATGGGTTGCCTCGATATGCCGCGTGTTGTAATCACTGACCTGGCAGGATAACGAAGCCTCAGGATCGCGACCGCCTTTTTTGGTTATAACATTGATGACACCCCCCATTGTATTCGGGCCATATAGGCTGGATGATACACCTTTAATCACTTTGATTTTGGCAATATTCTGAGCAGGAATATCGGTGAGATTTACCAGACCTTCATAGGGTTGATAAATGGGCATGCCATCCAACAGTATAAGTACTTTGTCCTGTTCAAAACCTCTCACGGTTGCATAGGATTCCTGCTTGACCCTGCCTTGACGAAGGTACACCCCCGGTAATAACTTTAAGGCCTCTCCCAGGTTTGAAGCATTATACTTCTCAATCTCCGCACCGGAAACTTCTGAAATGGTAGTCGGGCTTTCTTTTGTTTCTCTTTCACCTGTGACGATGACCTCTCCTAATTCATATGTCTGATACTTTTTCTCACCTTCTGCCATTGCCGGATTCAGGCCTGGATTAAGGAAGGCTGGAAAAATGATAATAATTATAAAAAAAAAGACATTGGGCATGCTTGATTTAAAACAAAAGTTCATTTTCCTCTCCAGCAATTAAGGGTTTTAAATGCTTCAATCTAACCTTTCAATACTGCTAATTCATAGCCGGAAACCATTTTACGGCAGTCATAAAGCTGTGCTGCAATATCATAGGGGATTACTATGATTCAAATATATAATATCTATAAAAACAGCGGATGAAATAGAAATTTCTGATTTAGTTGAACAGGCCTGTAAGGTGCGCTGCCTGGCTTGAGCAATGCGTTTGCTGACCAAGCATGATGTGCATAAGTCATGCAACCGATTTCAGCAGATCAATATGGATATTCACTTATTCCGAGGCAAAGGTCTTTGATAAAAATGAAAAATTGATCGCTCATGGGATCTCCGACTCATGGCATTGAAGGGAAAAAAAATGAAGCTGAATGCCGGAAAGTTTCTTTAAAAGTCCTGAAAGACCAGTACCCCCCGGCCTTTTAATCATTTAAACGGCGAATAATCCGTATACCCTTTGGCTCCCGGGGAATACCACAACGTCATGTCTTCGGCAGGACAAAGCGGCCAGTTATTCTTGAACCGTTCGGGCAGGTCTGGGTTTGTGATAAACGGTCGGCCAAAGGCAATCAAATCCGCATTGCCTTCGTCTATTCTTTCTTGGGCAGATTTTTTGGTATAACCGCAATTGCCGATAATGATCCCTTGATAAACCGGCCTGAATTCAGCCAGGGTCATTGGTTCTCCTTTGTCATGGAAACCAAAGGCCAGGCCGTCCATAATATGCAGATAGCCAAGGTTGAATTTATTTAATTCTTCCACCACATAAAGGTAAGTTTCTCTGAAGTCATCGCTGCCCATGTCATTAAATACACCGTTCGGTGAGATACGGGCACCGACCTGATTTGAAGGCCAGACCTCCAGAACAGCCTTCAGCACTTCTTTAAAAAAACGGAATCTATTTTCAAGGCTTCCCCCGTATTGATCATCGCGGTGATTGGTTTTTGAATCAAGAAATTGATTTACCAGATACCCATTGGCTCCGTGAACTTCCACCCCTGAGAAGCCTGCCTCTTTGGCATTCACCGCTGCCTTGCGGTAATCATTAATGGTTGCTTTGATTTCATCCACGGATAATGCCCGAGGTGTTTCGTAAGATTTTTTGCCAAGAGGAGTGTGGATATAATCGCCGTTGAGCTTGATTGCCGAAGCAGAAACAGGAGGTTTGCCATTATGAAAATCACTGTGCGAAACCCTGCCGCAATGCCAAAGCTGCAAAAAAACAGGCGTACCGGTTGGTTGAATTTTCTTCGTGACTTTCCGCCAGCCCTCGACCATTTCTCTGGTGTAGATTCCCGGCGAATCAATCCAGCCGATACCCTGCTCTGACACTACGGTTGCCTCGGTTATCAGAAGCCCGGCAGAAGATCTCTGGTGATAATATTGTGCCATCAGATCATTGGGTATACGATTTGACCCGGCACGCCCTCGTGTCATGGGTGCCATAACTATTCTGTTTTTCAAGTCAAATTTTCCTAAAGAGATGGATTGAAACAAGCTGTTTGTTTTCATTTTATTTTCTCCTTAAAATAAAAAATTGTCAGGATAGAAAGATTTGCATACTTATGCATCAAAACCGATTTTTTAGAATTTTTACATGACCATCATATCAAAAAAATAACACAATGACAGATAAATTTATTTATGCAAAATAAAAAAGATCTGATTCCAACAGGTTAAAAGAGCTTTCATATAGCTGCCACGGGCAGAACTGTTCTTTCATCCTGGTTTGCCCACAACAAAACATGAAAGTCACTGTTTGGATTTTTGAAGACTTTCATATGAAAATGCAATTGCCGATAATAACCCTGTAATGAACTTGCATGAATTCAGGCAGGTTCATCTGTGCAAAGCATTGGAAAAGCAAGATGAAACCCTTCCTGATCAAAAGCACCCAGAACCTACTGCGTTCATATAAAATCTTTACAAGCATTGCGAATATTGGTAATGGCTCCTTTCAGGGAGATTCAGCATAACTTCAACCGGCATAATCCGTTCAGGAGCGAACCATGGAGAACCATAAGATCAACAGCGTACAAGAAATTGTCCCCGGCCTTTCCATTATCCATTCCAACCACCTGGAAGACTTGAGAAAAGTGGCTGCAGGCTGGATCAAGGCCCATCCCCTGAAGGTGCTGGAAACCGAGCAGTTCATCGTTCAGAGCAACGGCATGGCCCAGTGGCTCAAGCTTGCCCTGGCTGATGACGACGGGTGCGGCATCAGTGCCGGGCTTGAAGTTCATCTGCCCGGACGCTACGTCTGGACCGCCTATCGTTCCGTACTGGGAAATGACAGTATCCCCGTGGACTCTCCCTATGACAGGGATCGGCTGGTTTGGCGGTTTTTCAGGCTCTTGCCCCTGCTGTCGGAGGAGGAGGCGTTTCTACCCCTGAACCGGTTCCTTGAACACGATGAGGACCAGCGCAAGCAATACCAGCTGGCCTGTCACCTGGCAGACCTCTATGATCAGTATCAGGTCTACCGGGCCGACTGGTTAGAAGACTGGTCAAAAGGCAAAGATCGGCTCAAAACCGGCAGGGGTGAACCCGTTGAATTGCCCCTGGAACACAAATGGCAGGCCCAATTGTGGCGCAGGCTGAAAAACGATATTCCAACACAATTTCAGGAGATCGGCCGGGCAGACCTTCACCAGCGGTTTCTCAGGCAGATTGCCCAAATGGATCACCGGCCCGACACCCTGCCGCCCCGGGTAATGGTATTTGGGATCTCATCGTTGCCCCAACAGGTGCTGGAAACCCTGCATGCCGTGTCCCGCCTTTGCCAGGTGCTGCTGTTTGTACACAATCCCTGCCGCCACTTCTGGGCAGATATCATTGAAGACCGTGACCTGTTGCGCATCGAACATGCCCGTCATCGCAGCAAGGATTCCATGCCGGACCCTCTTGATCCGGAACTGCTGCACCAGCACGCCAACCCGCTGCTTGCGGCATGGGGCAAACAGGGCAGGGATTACATCGGCCTTCTTTACGGATATGACGAGCCTGATACCTATCAACAGCAGTTTGCCCAGATAGACCTGTTTGATGATTTTATTGCGCCGGGCACAAACGGCAGCCTGCTGCAACAGGTTCAGCAGGCGATCCTCGACCTTGTTCCTTTGCCCGGTGAAAAAGAAGACAAACAACAGGTGACAGAAGATGACCTGTCCATAAGTTTCCAGCTGGCCCACAGCCGCCAGCGGGAGGTGGAGATCCTTCAGGACCAGCTCCTTCATTGCTTTGAAACCATTGAAGGCTTAAATCCCAGGGATGTCATTGTGATGACTCCGGATATCGAGGCCTATGCACCCCATATCGAAGCTGTGTTCGGCAACCTTGCGTTTCATGATTCACGGTTTATTCCCTTTACCATTGCGGACAAACCCGGCAGGGAAAGCGTTCCTTTGCTCAAGGCCCTTGAAAAACTTCTGCACCTGCCCGATTCGCGCATGGCTGTCAGCGACCTCATGGACCTGCTGGAGGTTCCGGCCTTTCGAAACAGGTTCGGTGTTAAAGAAGCCGACCTGCCAAAGCTTCACCAATGGATCAAGGGCGCAGGCATAAGCTGGGGATTGAACCCGGATCAGCGCACCGGTTTTGGGCTGCCGCCCGGTCTTGAACAGAACACCTGGGAGTTTGGCCTGAAAAGAATGTTGCTGGGCTATGCCGTGGGTAAGGCCCAGGAATGGAACGGTATTGAACCCTATGATGAAGTGGGGGGGCTTGAAGCCGCCCTGATCGGCCCCCTGGCAGCCGTGATCGAGCAGATGGAAAGCCTATGGAAGATATTGAGCAGGCCGGGGTCTCCTGAACAATGGTGTTTGCGCATCCGATCTCTTGCAAAAAACTGTTTTCTGCCCGAAGAAAGCCGGGACCGACTGATTTTCAACCGCCTGGACGAGGTGCTGGACAACTGGCTCGACGCCTGTAGCCAGGCCGAACTTGACAGGGAGCTGACCCTTGCCGTTGTACGGGATTTTTTTCTTGGAATGATAATACAATCCAGTATCTCCCAGCGATTTCTTGCCGGGATGGTCAATTTCGGCACCCTCATGCCCATGCGTGCCATTCCCTTTAAGGTGGTGTGCCTTTTGGGAATGAACGACAAAGAATTTCCAAGGAGCCATCCGCCACTTGATTTCGACCTTATGGCCCAAAAAGGTCTTTATCGGCCGGGAGACAGGTCCAGGCGGGAGGATGACCGCTATCTTTTTCTGGAAGCCCTGCTCTCGGCTCGGGAAAAATTTTATATCAGTTATGTGGGAAGAGATGTCAGGGACAACAGCCCCCGCATGCCGTCGGTTATGGTGGGCCAGCTTCGGGACTATATAAGCGCAGGCTGGAGCCTTGAAAATTGTGGGGATGACGACAATGAAAAAAACACACTTATAGATCAGCTCACCTGTATTCATCCACTTCAGCCTTTTGGCAGTGCATATTTTCTCAAAACGCAACCCAGGCTTTTTACCTATGCCCATGAGTGGCGAAGTTCCCTTGAAGTTAAGGAATCCGGGATCATTGAAGATTCCCTGGAGAAGACCTTGTTTGATGAAATTCTTAACCTTGGTTCGCTGATCCGGTTTGTGAAAAATCCCGTGAAATATTTTTTCAACCAGCGCCTGTCCATATACTTTGATCAAATCCGTGTTGTAAGTCAAGACCAGGAACCTTTTGTCCTTGACGCCCTTGCACCTTTCGGGCTTGGCAACCAGCTTCTGGAAGCAGGGCTTTCTGCCGATCCTGCACAGATGCAAAACGCTGTTTTAAAAGAAGCCGAGCGTCTGACCCGCACGGGAGAACTGCCCATGGCGGGATTCGGCCTGCTGGCTGCACAACAGCTTTCAGAACCGGTTATGCTCATGCTCAAGCACCACCAGGCCCTCTTGTCCAAATGGCCGCTAAAGTGTGACCCCATGGAAATATCGATTCCCCTTGATCCTGAACGGTCTTTGGTAACTGCTCTGGACGACTGGCTGGATCGGCTTTATCAAACAGATTCCCCGGACGCTTTGCCACGTTTCGGGCGGTGGGAATTTTATCCCAAATCCATTCTGGACAAAAAGGGAAATGTTTTGCGGATTTACTGCCTGATTCCCCTCTGGATACGGCATGTTTCAGGCTGCGCCCAGGGCATAAATCTTGCCAGTTTCCTTGTTGCCCCGGACGGGATTGCAAGCCTTGATCCCCTTGAGCCTGCAAAAGCCATGGAAATTCTCATGACCCTTATTGAACAGTTTTGGACAGGGCTTACCCGCCCGCTTGCCGTGACGGCCAGGACGGGAATTGCCTATGTTGACGCTCTGATGACAAAAGATGCTCAAACAGCAAAGAGCAAAGCATTAAAAACTTATGAAGGAGACGGTTTCCAATCAAAAGGAGAGCTTGGCTATGATCCTTACCTTCAACGAGCCTTTCCTGATTTTGACGCACTCTGGCAGGCACGGGACAACAGCTTTGAACGGCTTTGTCAAACTCTTTATAAACCTTTGGTCAATGCCGTTAGAAAGGAGGCATGATTATGCCGGAAAAATTAAATCCCCTGACCTTTCCCCTTCACGGCACCCGGCTCATTGAGGCCAGTGCTGGAACGGGCAAGACTTACACCATTGCGGCTCTTTACCTGCGTCTTGTTCTGGGGCACGGCAAAGAGAACGGTTTTTTTCGCCCCTTGATTCCGCCGGAAATACTGGTGGTCACTTTTACCAATGCAGCAACTGAAGAACTCAGAGAGAGGATCAGAAATCGCCTTACCGAGGCTGCGGCTTTTTTCCGGGGGCAGGGTGATGGAGATGAATTCCTGGAAAATCTTAAAGCCGAATACGATCCCGACCACCTGCCGGGCAAGGCACGGCTGCTTGACCAGGCCGCTTTATGGATGGATGAATCAGCCATCCATACCATTCATGCCTGGTGTAGGCGCATGCTTCGCCAGCACGCTTTTGACAGTCTCTCGCTTTTTGATTTGGAGCTTGCACCCAGCGACCAGGATTTGATGGAGGAGGCAGCCTGCGATTTCTGGCGTGAAAGCTTTTATCCCCAAAGTGTGGAGACAGTGGCATTGTTAAAGGCTGTTGCTGCAATCACCACCCCCCAGGCCCTGTTGAAACAGGTTTCGCCCATTATCAATGCAGGAATACAAGTCAATGCCGATCCGTTTGAGGTGTTGGAAAACCGCAGGCAATCAATTGAAGATGCCCGCATTATATGGGCGTCAGACTTTGAAGAAGCTGTTGACCGGGTGCGCAAGGCCCAGACAGACAAAACCCTGAACAACAACAAGTACAGAAAAGCATCACTGACAGGCTGGATAACCCAGATGGATCTGTGGGTCAACAAAGGCGGCCCGTTGCCGGACGATCAGGCCCTGGAAAAATTTTCAGCGCAAGGCCTTGCCAACGGGGTGTCAAAAAAAAAGAGTCCTCCCATGCACCCTGCTTATGACGCTCTTGATCAAATGAATGAATGTATTGATTCTCTTGATGTCAAACAAGCTCTTGTGTCTCATGCCGCAGTCCGGATCAACAATCGTATCACAGCGGCAAAAACCAGGCTTTCCAGAATGGGGTTCAACGATCTTTTAAGCCGTCTGGCGCAGGCTTTGTCCAGGCCTGACAGCCATCTGGCCGAAGTAATCCGTTGCCAGTTTCCCGTGGCCATGATCGACGAGTTCCAGGACACTGATCCAGTGCAATATGACTCTTTTGGCACCATCTATCTGGAACAGGAACAGGCAGGCCTGTTTATGATCGGAGACCCCAAACAGGCGATCTATGCCTTCAGGGGAGCCGACATTCACACATATCTTGCGGCCAGAAAAGACACACGGGGGCGTCACTACACCCTGGAGAAAAATTACCGGTCCACAAAAGGCATGGTGAATGCCGTCAACCGGATGTTTGGCCAAGCTTCCGGGTTTCCCGACGGAGCGTTTTTATTTAAAGATGAAATCTTGTTTGAACCGGTACTTGCCCGCGGAAGATCCGAGCAGTTGATGGTGGATGGAAAAGAGGCCACTCCTGTGACCCTGTGGCAGATGGACCAGGAAGAACCCGTTGTCAAGACCGGCCCTGACGGCTATCTTACACGGATGGCAGATGCTGCGGCAGGCAGGATCGTCCGGCTTTTGAATCTGGGGGGACAGACTCCCTGCCGCGCAGGGTTTCAAACAGAAGATGGGCAGATCACACCTCTTTGCCCCTCGGACATGGCTGTTCTTGTAAGAGACGGCATGGAAGCCCGTGCTGTTCGCGCTGCCCTTGAAAAAAGGCGGGTCAGATCGGTCTATCTTTCGGATAGGGAATCCGTGTTTGACACTCAGGAGGCTGTTTGTCTGCTGTATCTTCTCCAGGCCTGCATGGAGCCTTCCAACGAGCGGATGTTGAGAACTGCCCTGGCAACACCTGTTCTGGATCTGCCTCTTAAACTGCTGGACAAATTAAACCGCGATGAAATTGCCTGGGAAGCCGAACTTGTACGGTTTAAGCTGTTTCAGAAAATCTGGCGCAACCAGGGAGTGCTGCCAATGGTACGCGCCCTGCTTCTTGAATTCAATGTGGGGGCCCGCCTTTTGTCAACACCCTCAGGAGAACGGCAACTGACTAATCTGCTGCATCTTGCCGAACTGCTCCAGACAGCGGCCGCAACCCTGGACGGAGAGCAGGCACTGATCCGGTGGCTGGCAGGGCAGATTGAGCAGTCTGCAGGCGGTGTTGATGACGAAATTCTGCGCCTTGAAAGCGACCGGGAACTGGTAAGGGTGGTGACCATACACAAATCAAAGGGTCTTGAGTACCCTCTGGTGTTTTTGCCTTTTATTTGCAGCTTCCGCAACCTTACAGCCCGCAACACACCCATGGTTAAGATCCATGATGACAAAGGCAATTTCCGGCTGGAGGTGAATCCGGGAGAAGAAGAACTTGAACTGGCAGATAAGGAAAGGCTGGCAGAGGATCTTCGAATGCTTTATGTTGCCCTGACCCGCTCCTGCTTTGCCTGCTGGCTGGGCATTGGGGTGATGGGAAAAACAACCAAAAAATCCGGGGAGACCACAACCCTTCACCAGTCGGGCATGGGATACCTGCTTTCCGGGGGCAGGATGATTCAGACAGCCGAACTTTCTTCAATCCTGACGGGTTTTAAGGCGGATTGTCTTGACATGACTATTGAACCGCTGCCTGTGCCTTCCCTAAATGTTTTTCAGCCCGGCCCGGAACCACCCGACCTGTCCCAGGCAGCTGTTTTTGAAGGTATCATTCCCCGTAACTGGCGAATTACAAGTTATTCTGGAATCTTGTCCGGTGCTGCCATGCCCCGACAGGAAAAACATTTTGCCGGCTATTTAAATGAGGTAAACGAGGCAAATCAGGCAAATCAGGTAAATGAAGGAATTGATTCCCCGGACAGTGCGGCCCAGGATCAGCTTCTGGAAGGAGAAACACAAATAAATCTTGCACCCCGGATCATGGCTGATGCCCGCTCCATCCATTGTTTTCCAAGAGGCCCTGAGCCGGGAACGTTTCTTCACGATATTTTGGAATGGGCTGCAACCCATGGATTTGACAGGGTCGCACAGGATCGGACAGTCATCCTCAAGCGGATTGCAATGCTTTGTGCGCGGCGGGGATGGGACGGCTGGGCAGAAGTTCTGACCGACTGGCTCATGGAATTTGTCACCGTGGTGCTGCCCCTGCCGGACAGTCCCATGCGGCTGTCAGACCTTGTCTTGAACAATTGCAGAGCCGAGATGGAGTTCATGTTTGCAGCTCATGATGTGGATGTGTGTGTGCTGGACAGCCTGGTTACAAACAATATTCTGCAGGGAAGGGTGAGGCCCCTGTTGCAGGAGAATCTTGTCAACGGCATGCTCAAGGGATTTATTGATCTTGTTTTCTGTTTTCAGGGGCGCTATTTTGTACTGGATTACAAGTCCAACCACCTGGGCGAAACCCAGGACGCTTATGGAACAGAGGCCATGGCACATGCCATGCTGGAACATCGATATGATCTTCAATATGTGCTGTATACCCTGGCCCTGCACCGCCTTCTCAAGGCAAGGCTGGATGATTATGACTATGACCGTGACGTGGGCGGGGTGGCCTATCTTTTTTTACGGGGGGTTACGACTTCCGGCCAGGGCCTGTATGCTGACAAACCCTCAAAAAAGCTGATCACCACCCTGGATACATTGTTTCAAAAAGGCGAACGGTGCCAAAAAGGCAAATTGTTACAAGAAAATAAGCAGTTTCAAGAAGGAGATCCCCATGATACTGACCGTTGACCCCCATGATCTGGTTCAAACCTGGACGGACAGAGGCTGGCTGAGGCCTTTGGATCGTGCCTTTGTTATGTTTCTGGGCCGACAGGAAAAGGACGCCTCTGCCCTGGTGCTGATCGGAGCGGCTCTTGCAAGTCATCAGCTGGGCAGGGGCCATGTTTGCCTGGATCTGCGTGCCGCCCTGGCTGATCCTGATGCCACCTTGTCCCTTCCTCCCGAGGGGGAGACAGGGGAGTTAATGCCGCCAAAACCCTCCCAGGTTCTTTGCAATATCACGCAAGCTCAATGGGAAGAGAGCCTTGGTGCTTCATCCCTTGTGGGAACGGACACCGCTGCCACCCCTTTGGTACTGAATTCGGGCCGTCTTTATCTTCGCAGGTACTGGCATTATACCCGGAGGGTGGCCGAAGAAATTTTGTTTCGTGTCGGTCAAACATTTCCAGTGCCGGACAATCTTGAAAATCGCCTTGATAAACTTTTTGCTCCGTTGAGAACACCCATGGAAACACAAAAAAAACAAGTACACTGGCAGAGCATTGCAGCAGCCGTAGCCGCAACCAGTGCATTCAGCGTGATTTCCGGGGGGCCGGGCACGGGCAAGACAACCACTGTGGTTCAATTGCTGGGGCTTTTGCAGGGCCTGGCCATGGAAAAAAACAAAGTCTTGAGAATTCGTCTTGCCGCGCCCACGGGCAAGGCTGCAGCACGCTTGACCGAGTCCATCAGCAAGGCCATGGACCGTCTGCCAAAAGAGATCGGGGCAAAGATGCCCACCAAGGTATCAACTCTTCACCGGCTGCTGGGTTCACGTCCCGATTCCCGCAATTTTATTCACAACCGGCACAATCCACTCCATGTGGATCTTTTGGTGGTGGACGAGGCCTCCATGATCGACCTTGAGATGATGGACGCCCTGCTTGGGGCGCTGCCGTCAACGGCAAGGCTGATTCTTCTTGGCGACAAAGATCAGCTGGCATCGGTGGAGGCAGGATCTGTGCTGGGGGATCTGTGCGCAAATGCTGCCAACCCCTGTTACAGGGCTGAAACCGTAAATTGGATACAGCAGTCAACCGGCTTTGATGTGTCGGCATTTTCCGGTCCTGGCAGCGATCTTGACCAGCAGATCGTGGTATTGAGAAAAAGCCATAGGTTTGGTGAACAAAGCGGAATCGGCGCACTTGCCCGATCCGTTAATCAAGGCGATAAAAAGCGGGTGGTTGATGTCTGGAACCAGAGCTTTCCCGATATTGTTCATCTTATGATCAACACTTGTGATGATAAAGGGTTCCGGCATCTTGTACTTGATGGTAATCCCAATGCATTTGCCCCAAAAAAGGATCAGGACAGGCCAACCGGTTACCGCGCCTTTCTTGAGATCATGGCCCAAGGTCCGGGAAAATGGGAATCCGAGACTGCCTGGCTTTGGGCAGTACTGGACAATTTCAATCGATTTCAGGTGTTGACTCCACTTCGAAAAGGCAGCCGGGGCGTTGAAGGTCTGAATACAATGATCGCCAATATTCTTTACCAATCAGGACTGATCCGTTCAACCCGGGGGTGGTATCCGGGCCGTCCTGTCCTGGTGACCCGTAACGACTATAGCCTCGGGCTGATGAACGGGGATATAGGCATTGTGCTTCTTGTGATGGACGAACACAATCCAGCAATCCGGGGATTAAGGGTTGTTTTTCCCATGGCTGACGGTTCTCTTAAGCGGGTTCTGCCATCCCGTCTCGGAGAGGTGGAAACGGTCTATGCCATGACCGTTCATAAATCCCAGGGGTCTGAGTTTGACCACACGGCATTGGTACTGCCTGACACCATGAGTCCGGTGCTGACCAGGGAGCTTGTCTATACGGGCATCACCCGGGCCCGTTCCTGGTTTACCATGGTAGGTTCCCATGACAATATCCTGTCATCTGCTGTTGGGCAGCGCACCCACAGGGCCTCTGGCCTTGGTGATCTGATCCGTTAAATAGAATCTATTGCCCACATGCAGTTTCGTGCTTAATTTATTGAAATGAATGATGAATGATCTCAAACATCAACCCATCATTGAGGAGGATAACATGCATGCAAAAACAACAAATTTGATTTTACTTCAATTATTTTGGGTGTGTCTTTTGACAATTCTCCTGGCCGGCTGTTCTGCCAAGTTTTTTACTTACAATGGATCATGGGTTGCAGAAGACGACCGCATAATTGTACAGGATGGCAAACCCCATAACGGAGCCTGGCAGACCCGCGACGTGACCATCGACTATACATATCAAAAAAAGATGCAAAACTTACAGATTTCCGGCGATGTAACACTGAGGAGTTACATCACCATGGGCTTTGGCACTCTGGACAACTTAACGCTCAATCTTCACATGCTGGACCCTGATGGTATTGTCCTGGATTCAAAATTGATACGGATTTTTGCCTATCGTCTTGATTTTCATACCCTTGGAAAGATGACCTTTAACAAGCAATTGGAATTGCCTGCCAATACCGCTGCAATTGCTTTCGGCTACAGTGGCAGGGTTTCCGAGGGAGGCGGCGGGATTCACGGGGACAAAAGAGGGGGGCAAACTGACTGGAGCTTTTGGAAAATACCCGGTCGCAAGCCCTCAGAGTAAAACAAAATGGTTTTTGCAGCCTTCCTGAAATTATGTGCTATTCCAACCCTCTGGTATAAGCTGAAAAACTAACCGCACAGATTGAAAATTTTCATAATCCGCCTTCATTAAAACACAGATTCGCACAACAGGTTATATATTTAAATTATAAAGCAAAAGAAATTATTATACTTATATAATAAGTCAAATATTATTATTAGCCTAATAATGACTGTATATTTATCGTATTTATCCTTATAAAATAAATTTTGCCTTGACAGTGAGGCTTGAATCTGATTAGCCTGTACAAAAAGAAGATAAATTAATTTGCTTTTATAAGGAGACTGGTATGCCGTACCATAACTTTAGAGAATATGTGGAGAGATTAAAGGAAACAGGGGATCTGGTGGTTGTTGACAGGCAGGTGAGTACTGATATGGAAATGTCTGTGATTACCCGGCGAAATTGTCAGCGCCAGGGCCCGGCCCAGCTGTTTACCGATATTAAAGGATATCCCGGATGGGATGTAGTGATGACCCCCATCGGCACATGGCGAAGGTATGCCATATCCCTTGAGATGGACCCGGACAGTCATTTTAATGATATAATGGCCGAATACAACAAAAGAAAGGAAAATCCGATCAAGCCGGTGCTGGTGAAGAACGCACCCTGCCAGGAAAACGTGATAACCGGTGACAATATAGATCTTTTTTCCTTTCCCGTACCGTCCGAAGGCCATGCCGGGCTGGATTCACGTCAGGCCCGCAATATCGGGACCTGGAACAGCGCAATATGCAAAGATCCTGACAGCGGCTGGGTGAATTACGGCAATTACCGTTCCATGATTCTGGATAAAACATCCACCACGGTTTTCACTTCACCGGCTCAGCATATCGGCATGATGTATTATGAAAAGTATAAACCTGCGGGAAAGCCCATGCCCTTTGCCATTGCCATTGGCGGTTCTCCCTTGACAGGTTTGATTGCAAGCACGAGCCTGCCGGCCGGTGTCAGTGAACCCGACATCATAGGTGCCCTGCAAAAAGAACCACTTGAGCTGGTAAAATGCACCAGTATAGACCTGGAAGTTCCGGCAAATTCTGAGATTGTCCTGGAGGGAGAGTTGTCGGTGGATGAACCCCTGGCAGACGAAGGCCCCTCCACCAATTATGCAGGATACCGGTCCAAGCTGTTCTTTAAGCACCCGATTTTTAAAGTCAAAACGATTACACACCGAAACAATCCCCTGTTTATCAGCTCAATTTTAGGGCTGCCCGTATGTGAAAGCACCATTGTCGCCGGCATGGGCATGTCATCTGAGTATTTGCGGATATTAAAAGAAAACGGGTTGCCGGTAACCTCGGTTTATGTGCCTCCGGAAGGCGGGCTTCACATTGTTGTGGTGGCCACGAAAACCCCGTATCCCAACATTGCCTCCAGAATAGGCGCAACGATTCTGGGACATAAAATGGGGGCCTTGTCCACCAAGGTTGTTGTTGTGAATGATGATATTGATATCACCAATCTAAATGAGTGGTTTCATGCCTTCTGCACACGCCTGGACCCTGCCGAAGACATAGCCGTGAACAAACATGCGTTTAATTACCCTTACGGCACCTCCTACCTGGGGCCGGAACAAAGGGTTTCCGGAGACGGCAGCAATGTTGTTTTTGACGCAACCATTCCCCATTCCTGGAAACCGGAAGAGACACCGTATCGCCATTCATGGGACAATCCCAATATTTATACGCCTGAAGTGATTGAAAAAGTAAGAAACAACTGGGATAAATACGGATTTGAAAAATAGCGGATAGCTTACCCCATTGTGTTGTGTGTTTTTATTTGACGAATCATCGCTGGCTTGGGTCATCCTATACGGATTCCAAGTCAGCGGTATTCAAGTCAATCCAAAACTGAAACGGTTAACAAGAGTCCAAACTTTTTTTTATCCATCCCTCACGGATTTTTTCAAATTTAATCCGATTGTTGCAGGTTTAATTTTCTTTTTGCGATACATCGAAATCAACTCATGCAAATCACCAAAGGTTTGCGCCGGAAGACCCTGCGTTTTATCTTTCCTGTATACCATGGCAATTGCGTCCGTATGGCAGGCCGTGACACAGACACCACAACCGATACACCAGTCGGTATCAGTTTCCGACACATCATCGGCCGACATATTCACGGCATCCACCGGGCAGATATCTGCACACGCCCCACACCCGATGCATTTATCAATGTCTGTTTCCCGGATGAAATAGGTCGCCATAATTGCATTCCTGGGGGTTGATCTTCGTCGAATGGCTCCCACATTCCAGCAGGCGCACCCGCAGCAGTTGCAGTTATGCTGAATCTCTCCCTCGGTATTATCCACAAAATGGACCAACCCATGTTCCTCGGCCAGTTTTATCACTTCAAGGGCTTCGGTTTTGGTAATTTCTCTTGCAAAGCCCTTGTCGATGAAAAAACTGGCCATATCATTAAATTTCATGCAGACCTCAGTGGGGTGATCACATCCGCCGCCGACAAGGGCAAAGCCCACTCGGCAGGGGCAATGCCCCAATGCAATGCCACGGGCATCTTCAATGACCTTTTCCATCAGATTAAAGGGCAACACGCTCTGAGGGGCAGACTGGATGGTTTTTCCTGCGGGTATATAGCGATAGGCCTTAGGGTCTGTGTCGTGTATCTCCCGGCTCATTTCGGAGTTGTTATTATGAAAAAACCGTTTAAGATAAATGGGAACCAAAGGGCAGATGAGTCATCAACCACCAGCCATCATTGGGATAAAAAAAAGATCGTCCCCGGATTTTAGCTGCTGAGTCATCTCTGCTTTCTTTTTGTTTATCAGGACATACTCGATAGAATAATCCGATAAGCTTACGTCTTTCATGAATTCCCGAAGTGTCTTTCCTTCAGCCACTTCAACCGTTGCATTTCGCAAATCAGGTCTTAAATGGGTGATAGGAGTATTAACAGTAATTTCCATAAAACCTCCTTTAAATTAATTAATGTTTAGGGATTTTCATACCCTGCTAATTATAGATTGCCTGGTTCAGGCGATTGCTTTTTTTAATTTTCTTGCAACATCCACAAGCCCGAGTTCTTTTAGATGGTCTTGCTTTGGAATACCTGTCTTTTTATCCCAGCCTCTGACTTTATAGTAAGCATCAAGGATTTTATTGTATTTTTTACTATCAATTGGTGGTAAAGGAACAGGTCCCGCAGGGTGATCACCGGGACAACTTTGTGTCAGGCATTTATGGTTTGGCTGATCATCCTTTCTTCTGATCCCGCGCATTGTAATGGTAGCTCTTTCAATCTGGTTGGATTTTTCAAAGATGGCAAACAACTCCTCTTTGCTATACTTGATGCCGGAAGCATAATAAATCCCCTTAAGAACCATATCATACATGTATTCCAGATGTTCCGGCTTGTCATGGAAATAGCCCAGATGTCCAAAATTAAACTTGCAGACTCCTAAAGAATCGCTCATAAAGAAAAGATTTTCATAATACTGTACCAGTTTTGCTTTTCCCTCGGGATGGTATGACCTGATATCCCCTGCTTCTTTATGGCCTGTAACATGCAAACCGAGTGCAGGCACATTGACCCATTCTGCAGTGGGCAGACCGCTCAGGTGATGCGAGCCTCTCGGAGAAACAGCAAATTGAAGCATGGAGCCGATGGTTGAACGTGTTTCAACCCCGGTGGCACACATTCCTTTCTGGTGGTAGACTGATTCCATTGCTTTTTCACCAAGTGTCCGGGCAAGCCGGTAGGGTCCTAAAACCAGTTTTTTCCCGCATCCTTTCTTAAACACTATTTTCGGCATGAGTTCCACCATGGCATCGCCGTTTCCAAAAACCAGGTCAACATCATCAGTGAATTTTTTATCAATGATATTTTTTTCTCTCAGTTCCATCAATGTTGAGAAAAGGGCACCTGTTTCTACGGTATCAAGGCCGTAGTCATTACACATGGTATTGAGCTTGAGAACAACTTTTTCATCTGTCACATCACATTTATGTCCAAATGCGGTGGTGGTTTCATATTCAGGACCGCCGCCCCGGGTGGGATATTTGCCCTGAGTTACTGCGTAGGAAGCATGGCAGTGGACAGGACAGCTAAAACAGGACTCCCTGCGGGTGCCCCATTTTTCAAACCAATAGGTCACAAGTTTGTCAAATTTAGGATCAATACCGCATCTTTGCCAGTTTCTGATAGGAGTCATACCTGTCTGGGCAATGAGATTGGTAACGGCTGGAACTCCCCCGGTGGACATCAATTTATAGGTCAGGCTGTGAACCATGCCATAATCAGGATCCATGAACGTGTTGCGAAGTTCAAGGCTAAGTTTATAAAACTCTTTTGGCTTAAAGAGTTTCACAGGTTTGGTTCCCTTGGCAACAATGGCTTTAAGGTTTTTGGAACCAAATACAGCACCCAGACCGCAACGCCCCATGGAGTTTGTCTGCTCGGTACGCACATTGGCAAACGTAATCAAATTTTCACCGGCCGGACCGATACAAAGGATTTTTGCCTCTTCTCCATTCTTGTTTAACAGTTCTGCCTGGGTATCATTACACCCTTTTCCCCAAAGGTCTTGTGCGGGAGAGAGTTTGACCGAGTCGTTTTCCATTTGGATTACAACAGGCTTGGGGGATTTACCCGTAATAATAAGCATGTCATAGCCACAGCGCTTCATAGAAGGTCCAAAATGACCTCCGCAGTTACTGTCCCCCCAACCGCTGGTATTATGGGGAGACAGAAAAGTTGCGTGGGTTCTGCCGGAACTTGGAAATGTGGTTCCGCCCAAAACCCCTGTGCTGATCAATATCATGTTCTGGGGGGAGAGGGGGTCTGTTTTTGCCACGTCCACTTCCTTGAAAAGAAGGTGATGGCTTAAGCATCTTCCCCCTAACCACTCTTTATAGTATGGATTGGCATCTTCTGTTTTTGTGCTTCCTGTTGTAAGATCTATCCTGAGGATTTTTCCCATGTTACCATATGTTTGATTTGTCATTTCATTATCCTTCTAACTATAATTTATGGAATGTTATGGCTTTTGTGGGGCACCAGGTTACACACTGGGGATCTCCATCACACAGGTCGCATTTATAGGCTTTTTCAGTTTCAGGATTAAGATGCATCATTTCAAACTGACAAGCTTCAATACAGTCTCCGCAACCAACACATTTTTCTTCATCCACCACCCGTGCCCCTGTTTTGGAATCAACATATATGGCATTTTCAGGGCAGGCATCCAGGCATTCTGGAGAATCGCACTGACGGCAAAATTCATTGGTGCTGAAATCGGCAAATGTTGCCATGGCAATGGGCTGTGTCCAACCAGGGGCATTGGCTGAAATGGGAGAAATGCCCATGCTTTTGATTAACGGTTTTGCAGTGAAACGGTTTCTATGCGTTGCACCGGCGTCACCTTCATGAAACTGGGCACAGGCCACTTCACAATATCCACATCCTGCACATTTTTTTGGGTCAAATTGTAATTCATACTTGACCTTTGGAAGTTCACAGCCTTGGCCGTCAGATCGATAGGCATACGCACTGCCTGTAATTCCCTGAAACAGAGCCATTCCAGCTAATACGCCGCCGGTTTTTTTTCCGGCCCTCCTGAAAAATTCTCTTCGTGAAAATTGTTTGGTCGAAATTTTTTTTGGTTTCATAATTCCTCCTTGGCAAGAGTCATATTATGACAATTAATAAAATAATATGGGGTAGGGTTTTTTGAAAACCCCCGGCTTCAATCGTTATCCACTTGTAAGACCCATAACAAAATCGGCAACTCCTTCAACATCAGAGCGTTTCAGACAGTCAATTTCATTTGATCCGGCATCCTGTACAACCCTGGATGGAAGTGCATCATCGGTCACCAATGCTTTCACTCTTTTCAGGTCGGGGAAAAGCGGCATGCGCTTAACAACTTCCCTCCAGAGTTCAATCTTGTCATACGGACCGCTGATCCAACCTTCAATCAAGATAATATCAGTCTGCTTAAAATATGTTTTGATCAATTGATCAGGCGTATTGGTATGATTTCTAGGCAGGTAAACGGCAGCCATCTCTTCTGTCATCATTGCGGCAGGACAGGCACCGGCCTTTCTGTGACGATAGGAATCCTTCCCGGGTTTGTCCAGCTCGTGCGCATGGGCACTGTGTTTCAGGGTACCGACCGAAATCTGCCTTTTGGTCAGCTCTTTAACCAGATCAACGATCAAGGTGGTCTTTCCGCAACCTGCATGGCCAATGATGTGGATGGGTGTCATTTTCTGACTCCTGTTTCGATATCGTATTAAAAATCACCTTTGGTGACAAAAAAATATTGTGGTTGTTTGTATTACACCATGGCAAGACGATGCTCTCCGCAAAAAACAAACAAATCCTTATTTCTGGTCTGGCAGACAAGCGCCATGCCGAGACTTTCAGCCAGTTCCACCGCAAGCGCAGTCGGTCCTGAAACTGCAAATATAACAGGGATTTTTGCCCGTGCCGCTTTTTGAACAAGCTCATAACTGATTCTTGAAGTAAGAACCAGCACAGACCCCATATCAAGTTTCCCATCCTGAACAAGCTTTCCTATTGATTTATCCAGGGCATTGTGACGTCCGACATCCTCTCCTACAGATAAAAGCTTTCCGTCTCCTGTAAAAATCGCGGCAGCATGGCAACTTTGGCGATGAGTCTGGTGATCTGAAAGCGTATTAAGGCAATGGGTTGCCATTTTTGCATCAACTTTCGGACCTTCCAATATCGGTGTTATATTTTGTTTAAGATCATCAACAAGTTCTTTGCCACAAATTCCGCAGCTGGTCTGACTGATAAAACCCCTGCGTTTCAAAATATCCGGTATGCGGTTAATCCTCTCAGGTTTTAACGTAACCGTAACAACATTCACATCTTCACCGCAATATCCGAGATTTTCAAAATCATCAGAAGAATCAATGATCCCCTCTCCTAAACAAAATCCGGCAACATGAGCGATTTCATCACCAGGTGTCCGCAGAACAACCGTATAGGGTTTTCCCTGTATTCTTATTGAAAGCGGATCTTCCTTAATCAGATCAAGACAAATTTCATCTTTTTCCGGACCGGAAAATTTACTCATTATGCAATTTTTATAGCCTGTCATCTGCTCACCTTTTTTAAAGTTATGATGAATCCTTTTTGAGTTCAGATCCTAAGCCCAAACCGACCCGGATGATTTCATTATTCACCTTATTTAGAAATCAAACACCTTTTCCAAAGGGACAATGGGGAAACGTGCATTTCTTACAATTCATGCAAAGCCCGCCATGACCCAGAAATGCCAATTCTTTTTTATCGATATGCTCCCCTGCCATGACTCTCGGGAGTATCAGATCCAATACTGTAATTCGATGGAACAGTCCGCATGCAGGCACACCCAAAAGCGGTATATCATTGATATATGCCACAAGAAACATGGCACCCGGCAGCACCGCACTCCCGTAATACATCTCGGTTGCCCCGGCCTGCTGAATACCCGTCCGGGTCACGTCATCGGGATCAACACTCATCCCGCCGCTCAAAATAATGAGATCACACCCTGAATCCAGGCAGTTTAAAATAGCCTGCTGAATATGATTTGAATCATCAGGCGCATATTTTACGCTCAGTATCCGGGAACCAAGATCATTGATTTTCTTTGACAACACTGGAGCAAACCCGTCTTCAATCAATCCGTTATAAACTTCACTCCCTGTTATAACCAAGCCTGTTTTCAGGTTTTTCAACGGTTTTACGCTGACTATTCCTTTGTCATGGGCCCCGATCAACGCGGCTCGTTCAATAGGCGCCTGTTTCATGACCAGAGGAATTGCACGGGTGGCAGCAACCAGATCGCCTTTTTTAACAAGTGTGTTATTATGCTGGGTAGCACACATGACCTCATCTATCAGATTGAATGCAGCCAATGATGCGATATTAATGGAAAGAATGCCGTCATATGCGGCATGCAAGGTGATTTTCCCTTCTTTTGGATCGTCATTCCATTCTATCCCTTGACCGGCCAGACCTTTTGCCAGAATTTTTGCAGCCTGGTTTTCATGGATTTCACCTTCTTCCATATTAAGCAGATAGAGATGGTTCTTGCCAAGTTTTTGAAGATGGCAGATATCTCCATCACAGACTGTATGCCCTTTTCTGAATGCAGGGCCCTTAAATTCACCCGGTCTGATTTCAGTAATATCATGGGCAAGGCGAGTACCAACCGCGTTTTGTACAGACACTTTTTCTAACATGCAATTTCTCCTTTATGATCATTTTTAATTTTGGTTTTCCATTAAATTTCTCTGGTCTTTGAACGCTGAATTAAATTATGTAAAATATGATTCAAGTACCCATAATTACGCCCAATCTCGGTAATATATCGCGGATAAAGTTCTCTTCCATAAATGAGGGCTTTTTTATCATTTTTAGGTACAATAAGAATAATATCCATGTGAATTAAGCAGTCTTTCCAAGCATGAAGACAATTAAGCTCCTCCATATTGCAGGCCGTGAGAATTGCGATATTATATTGATTGTTAACGTCTTTAAGTTTCTTTGATAATGTATGAAACTTTTTGATGATATCGATATGATCCGAAGAAATTTCTTTCTCTATTATTTTTCTTAATTCCGTAAAGGAACCATTTAATTCCTGAGAACAATAAAAAAGTATTTTAAACATTCTACTTCTCCAAAAAAACAAGGCGTTTGCTGCTAATCCATACTATTGCAAAAGTCTTGCCAATAGATTAGCATATGATTATTATATATAAATTCAACAGGTTAAAAAATATCATGATCTTTAGGACACAAAACTCCTGAAAAACAGGAGCTTTGTGTCCATGGGTATTAAATTTTTTATTCCTGAAAAACAGGAGTAATTTTAGAAAGAAACTAAAAACTTAAGATCAATAAATAAAAAATATGGAAGAAAGTTTAAACCAGGAGTTGCACCGGCACGATTGATCCGACTGGAATTTTTATCGTTCTCTCGGGCAGGATAAAAATTCCTTCTTCTTTTACTATGGTTTGAAGCTGGCTTTTTATTAAGAAGACCAAAACCAAATGCTTTTCCCGGATCCATTCTGACCCGTTGAAAAATCTATAAAAGGGATTACCTGGTCCGGTCTTACCTCTCTTAACTTGTGTGCAAGTTTTTTATTTTTCCTTGCCGGACTTGGATGGGAGGTGGAATGAGGCATTTTTCTTTTGGAAATGCTGTGTGTTTTCTGTTTTTTTCGCCGTTTGTCATCATAACAAGGTCGCTGACATATTCCTTGAGCTGCTCTGCCTGGGCACTCATCTCTTCGGATGCAGAGGCGGATTCTTCGGCATTGGCTGCATTCTGCTGGACAATTTTGTCCATTTCCGCAATGGCGGTATTCACCTGTTCAATACCATTGGCCTGCTCATCAGATGCCCCTGAAATTTCATCAACAAGTTTTCCGATTTTCATGGAAATGTCTACATTTGCCTTAAACGCTTCCTGGGTTCTCTTTGTGAGTTCATTGCCTTTTTTAACTGCTGTAACCGTCCCGTCAATTAACTCAGATGTGTTTTTTGCAGCTTCTGCAGCCCTCATGGCAAGATTTCTCACTTCATCTGCAACAACGGCAAAGCCTGCACCGGCTTCTCCTGCACGGGCAGCCTCAACTGCAGCGTTTAAAGCAAGTAAATTGGTTTGAAAAGCGATTTCATCAATGGTCTTAATTATATTGCTGGTTTCCTCACTAGACTTTGTGATCTTATTTATAGCGCCAATCATTTCTTCCAGATTTTTATTGGCATTAACCACAATCTGGCCGGCTTCAACCATTTTATTCTGGGCTTCTTTGATGTTTTCAACGTTTTTCTTGGTCATTGAAGACATTTCTTCCATTGATGAAGATGTCTCTTCAATGGAGGCTGCCTGTTGCGAAGCGCCTTCTGCAAGGGACTGGCTTGAAGATGAAACCTGGGTCGAAGCGGAAGAAACCTGGTCCGCCCCTTTCTGCAAACCGTTAATAAGCATATTCAATGGTTTGGTGATGCCCCTGGTGATAAAAAAGGCCAAACCCAAACCGATGATAACGGAGCAGGCTATTATGATGGAAAGAAGCATCCTTAAATTGAATACAAGCCCTGCGGTGGAAATTCCCATGTCATAGGCAGCCTTATCCGCTTCCAATGCTGTTTTAGTGGTAAGGTTGACAATTGCCCTGACATTTTTATCCAGCCAGGATAGAAGCTCTGCCTGCCTTTTCTTGTTTAGTACCCAGACTTCAAACAGTTTCTCCGCTTTTTCCGTATCAGAAAGTATTGCTTCACCCGTTTCAACATTTGCCGAATCTATAGACATGTTGATCACACTATTAGCAATACCAATCAGTTTGCTGATGTTGGAGTTTATCGCCAGGGCCTGTTCATCCTCCTGGTAAATAGTATAAAGGTATTGGTTTTTTATGATCTCATTAAAAAAATTCATACCATCGTTGGCTATTTTGATCATGTCTACCCTTATAATAATATCATCAAGCTCCTGATTTTCAATTGATCTTTCTATTTTCATATTCTGATCCAGAATATAATCAAGCCAATGTTTGGCAACAATGGAAGCGCCGGTTTTCAGGTTTTTTTCGATTTCTTTATTTTTCAGGGCCAGGGATGTGTATTCTTCACTGATCTTTGAATACTCCCCCAGCATCTTTTTAATATCATTAACTGACTTTAATATGTCCTTATGATTTAAAGCCGTGGCAATGGGCTCAAGTTTATCAAGGCCTTTTTTTATTTCTTCGCGCTGCCTGACCCATTCTTTTTTACTTTGTTTGTCTTGTTTTAGATCAAATTCATAGGACAGAATATGGGTATGCCAAGTGGCCCGCTCAGTCTCAATCACAGCAGATGTTTCAGGAATTCCCTGTGTTGCCAGACGGTTAACAATATCGCCGATTTTACTGATATTGTACACACCTGTAACACCAATTATAACTGACAAAAGAATGCCGATAAAAAAACCGCTTACAATTTTTGTTCCGATCTTCATATTTTTAAACATTTTTACCCTCTTATTTGCCGAATCCGCATAACGGATATCGGCAATGCTCGCAACTGGAGCAGAATCCGCCATGTCCCATGGCTGTGATGTCGGATCTTTCTACTGTTTCACCGGCAAGAAGCCGGGGCACGATCAGATCAAATATGCTGGCCTTGTGATACATGACACATCCGGGCAGGCCCACCACGGGCACATCTCCGATATAGGCCAGAAGGAACATGGCTCCGGGCAGGACAGGCGCACCATAGCTTATGATCCGTCCGCCGGCGGCTTTTATGGATGCCGGGGTCAGATCGTCCGGATCCACGGACATCCCGCCGGTCACCGCTATCATCTCTGCACCTTCGTCCAGAAGTTCATGAACGGCCGCAACAGTCATTTCAATATCATCGGGAACAAATATCTGCCGGGATACGACGCTTCCCAGCGCATCAAATTTTTTCCGGACCACGGGACCGAAACCATCTTTGATCAGGCCTTTGTACACCTCGTTTCCCGTGGTGACCATGCCGACTCTCAACCGGGCAAAAGGCTTGATTTCAATTACTGGAAATGCGGCCCTGCAGATCTGTTCCACAGCCTCAACCTTCGCCTCCTCAGTGGAAAGGGGGATGATCCTTGTCCCTGCAAGGGAAGTTCCCGCAGACACCTGGTGATTTGATTGAAGGGTCGCGAACATAATATCCTGGATATCGTTCATCCTGTTTACCGCATCAATATTGACTTTCAACAGGCCGTCTGTCTTTGCGGTAAACGATACTTTTCCCTCGTAGGGTTCTGAAAGTGTCAGCCCGTTCCCCGCAGCAGCCCGCGCAATACGCTGTGCCGCATCATTTTCATGAACACTGCCGTCAAAGCTTTGGACATAGATATGTTCCTTTCCCAACTCCAGGAGCCTGGGAATATCCTCCTCCCTGATGACATGTCCTTTTTTAAACGCTCTGCCTTTAAACAGGTCCGGAACAATTCTCGTGATGTCGTGGCATAGCACCATTCCTATGGATTCTTCTACGGTGACGCTTTGCATAACCTGATTCCTTCTTTTTCCTCAGGTCGTACCCCCGTCGGGTTACGGCTTGAGCATTAACATTAATGACCTCTCTTTAAAAAATTACCAAAACGATCAATCAGCAAGGCAGATTACCGTCATTCCAAGGAATACAGCAATCGCCCCTGCAAGGCTTTATCCTTGAGTTAATTGTATTTTATTGATTGGGTATTGTTGCATGATGTAAATGATGCAGAACCGCCTCAAGCACGCCCCCGGCAACAGCCCGGGCCTTATCCGAGAAGCTGTAACAATACTCCTTTTTGCATCTTGGATCAACATCCCCTATTTTCAACCCTTTTTTAACGCTTGCGCCTTGCATGATCAATCCTCTCAGCATTCCATCAAAAGGAGCTTTAACCGGCTCGTTGTTAACAGAACAGATGACGCAACCTTTATTTATAAAATCTCCTATTTCCCGTTTATGCATTACAGTTCCCTGGCAAGGAGCCCTTAAAACCCTCTCTTTGCCATAGCCGTTGACATTCTCGGGAATACCTGTATTGGCGATGGCCTGGCCATTGTAGATTATCCTGCCCAGGAAATGGCCTCGTTTGGTTTCTATAACGGCATCGACATCCTCTTTTGCTTTAAATCCTGGACCAAGGGCCAGGGTAAGGGGCGCCATTTGAATGTTCATGCCCCTGTTTTTTTTTGACATGGTTGAATCAATAACGGCATAGGGTTTCAAGCGCTCAATGATACCTAATTGAGGATCAATAAAAACAGGAATATCGCCATGGGATATGGCTGGAATAATATCATCCTGGGTTTTAACAAGAACAGCCTTTACGCCTTCAACTATGGATTCACCTTCTATCACCGCCTGGGCATAAGAAACGGTTCTTCTGACCACCAGAGGATTTTCAACCTCTGAAATAACAACTCTGAAGCCGCACCTGTAAAGTTTGTTTGCAACTGCAGAACCCAAGTCTCCACCACCACGCATGAGTATAAGTTTACGGTCCATTGGTTCTCCATTAAAATAATCTTGGTGAGCCTGTTCATCCCATCCAAATCCTGTTGACAGAATGAACAGGGACTAATCCTTTTTTTTAAGCCACCTTTCTTTATTTTAAATTCGGGATATCATTGTCCTCGCAACCATATCCGAATGGAAGGATGGTATCGGAATCAATGCCGAATTCCTTAATAGCTTTCAGTATTTTTTCCGCCGTAATGGGTGCGCCGGTGAACTGGATGCCGATGGCATTATAAACTGCGTTTGCAGTCGCACCTGTAGGAGCTACAAGTCCGGATTCGCCGCAACTTTTTGCGCCGTATGGCCCTATCGGATCAGGTTCTTCAACCAGTATGGATTTGCAGACAGGCATATCTGAAGGTCCGAACATTTTATAATCAGTGAAATTATTATTCACGCAAAGCCCTTTTTCATTATAATAGGTCTCTTCAGTAAGAACCATTCCAAGGCCCTGGTGTACACCGCCTTCCAGTTGGCCTTCAACCGATGGCGGATGGATGGCCTTTCCTATATCATGAGAACTTACAACTTCAATCACTGCCGCTTCGCCTGTTTGCGTGTCCACTTCAACTTCAACAAAACACGCTGCAAACGGGGGAGAATTATGTTCGGCATAATGGCTTGAATATCCCTGGATTTGTCCCGGGGTACCTATTCTTTGACCTGTAGCACCGTCAAGAAAAGCGTTAACACCTTCATAGCATATTTGCTCCACTGAGATGAAGGTATTCGGATCTTTCTTAACACAGACCTTTTGATCAATTATTTCAAGAGCCTCCTTATCAGTTTCAAGGCTGATGGCTGCCTTTTCAAGGATTTGATCTTTTGCATCATTACACGCCTTTAGTACGGCAAGGCCTGCCACATAAATAGTACGGCTGGCATGGGCGCCGATATCATAGCCTGCAGCATCCGAGTCTCCAACCTTCATATGTACCTTCTCTAAGTCAAACCCCAGTGTTTCTGCTGCGATTTGCTGTAAGGCTGTGTGGGCACCTGTGCCCAGGTCAGATGCCGATGTTATGATTTCTGCGGAAGCATCTTCATTAAGCTTAACAGTACATGTGGTGTGTTCATGGAGAAACGGAAAGGCACCGCTTGTATGGTTCATGACTGCAACCCCGATCCCTCTTCTTTTTGTCCCGGTCTGTGTCTTGTATTTATTGCGTTTTTCGAACCAGCCAAACGATTCAGCACCCTGGTCGAGACAGGCATCAAGGGCACAAGAAGAATAGGGAACCCCAAGCATCCATCCGTCATCACCGGTGGTTTTATGCCATTCTCGCCTCCATTCCACAGGATCAATATCCAGTTTTTTCAAGGCCCGGTCAATGATCTGTTCCAAAACAAAATTAGTCTGGGGATTTCCATACCCCCTGAATGCACCGCAGTTCATCTGGTTGGTATAGTATCGCTGGCATTTGAAATTACAGGCCGCAAATTTGTACATTCCGATCATCCAGGTTCCGGCCACGGCAGGCGCGCCGGAAGAATGGCTGTAATACCCGCCCCCATTGGTTAAAAAATTTGCCGTGCAGGCAATTGGCGTGCCATCATTTTTCAGTCCGATCTTAATTGAATATTCTCCCGGATGGCGGCTTTCGGACATGAGCCAGTCTTCTTCCCTTAAGGCAGAGACCTTCACATACTTTCCGGGCACACTCATTGCCATGGCACAGGCCTCAGGTTCCATGATCATCCCCAGCTTCACCCCAAAGGCACCGCCAATAATGGTCTGATTAACCTTAACCTTATTCATTGGAAGTTCAAACAGGTCTGAAATCTTTTTTTGGACCGGCTTGGGCATCTGGGTGGAGGACCAGCAGTTCATTCTGCCTTCATCGTCATAAAGTGAAATATAGGTGTGGTTTTCCATCTGGCATTGCTTTACCTTTGGTACATAAAAAGTATCTTCAACCACCAGATCGGCCTCTTTCATCAATTCTTCCGCATCGCCCCAGCCATAAGTATTGCCGGGAAAAACCTGTTCAGGCAGCTCAAATGCCAGGTTGCCCGGTTTTTGGGAATCAATCTGAAAAGCTTCCTCATTTTTTGCCTGTGTTGCCGTGTGATAAACAGGAAGTTCTTCATATTCAACCTTGATCAGTTTTGCCGCAGCTTCCGCAAGCTCTTCGGTTCTTGCGATGATTCCGCAAATGGCATCCCCCTGGTGTCTCACATGGTTTGTAAATATGTTTTGATCGTCAAGATCACCTACAAGCTCGGCAAAGTTTTTCGGGTAAAAGAGATCAATCACCCAGTTTGAATATTTCTTTTGCGTCACATCATCCGGACCGAGAATCTTCACAACCCCGGGAACTTTTTGCGCTTCAGATACATCAAGATTTAACACCCTGGCATGGGCATACTTCATACACCGAACAACTTTTCCATACAGCATTCCCGGGAATTTAAGATCACCCGCATAAGCCGCCCGGCCCGTCACTTTTGCTTTTGCATCAATTTTTGGAATTCGTTTGCCTATAATAGAAGCCATGGGAAATCCTCCTTTTACTTGTCCATTTGTTTGCTGGCATATTGAACAGCATCAATGATTTTCACATAGCCTGTGCAGCGACAAATATTTCCTTCCAGATGACTTCTGATTTCAGCCTCTGTGGGGTTTGAGTTTTTTGCCAGCAAAGCCGTGGATTTCATAATCATGCCTGGTGTGCAGAATCCGCATTGAACCGCATTTTTTTCAACAAAAGCCTCTTGGACAGGATGCAAAACACCATCCTCCTCAAGGCCTTCGATGGTGGTTATATTTTTTTTGTGCATAACCGCAGCCAGTGTCAGGCAGGATAGAATAGGTTTATCGTCCATAAGGACTGTACAGGAACCGCACTCTCCTGTTCCGCAACCATATTTTGTTCCCATAAGCTCCAAATCATCCCTGAGTACCTGGAGAAGAGTTCTGTTCACAGGAATGGTCATGCTGTATTGTTCTTTATTGACAAAAAGCGTAATATCACATGTTTTCATTTCATACATCCCTTTCTCTTGAGTTTAACTCAAAATTTCTTTAATGACTTTTTTCATTAAAACACCTGAAACGCTGCGCCTGTATTCTGCAGAGGAACGAACATCATCAATGGGATTTATCTCTGTTGGGGCAAGTTCAACAATCCTTTCAAGGATGTCGTCATTAATTTCATGCCCTTCCAACAAGGCTTCACATTTTTTGAGGCGGATATGGGTCGGGCCAACGGCCCCCATTGCCAGGCGGGCCTTGGAGCAGATGTTTTTTTCCATTGTAATGGCAGCTGCCGCATTTATTTTTGCCAGATCTTTTTTAGTTCTGGTTAAAGCAGAGAAAGAAGATTTACTGTTTTTCGAGGGATGGATAACAACTTCTACTGCAAATTCATCAGTTTTCTTTTCCGTTTCACGATAATTAATCCAGAAATCGTCAATATTAACCTGACGACTGCCATCAGGACCATGCAGGACAACATATCCTCCTAATGCAAGGATCGCACATGCACAATCCCCTGCCGGAGAGGCATTTAAAATATTTCCAACAACAGTGGCAACATTACGTGTCTGCTCCGTTCCATTTTCATAGGCTGATTTATGGAGAGCCGGATAGTTGTCTTTAACATCCCGGGATTCAAGCACCTGATTTAAGGTTGCCATCGCTCCGATGGTCAATCCCTTATCTTCATCATATATAACATGGTCAAGCCCCGGCACATTGGAAAGGCTGACAACATACTCCGGGGAAAACCCGGATTTCATACGAACCATCAAGTCGGTTCCGCCTGCCATAACGGCAGCTTTATTGCCATGCTTGCCAAGACAATCAACAACCTGCTCGATACTTTCCGGCATGAACAATTCAAATTTTGGTAAAATTCTGCTACTCACTGTTTTTGCCTCCTGTTAAATTAAGTTATTTAAAAATGGCTTATGGAACAATATCTTTCAAGCATAACTAATCCAATGCAGTCATCTGTTGGTTAGTCCTTCATGTTTACCAGTATTTTCCTGGTATTCTTCCGTAGAAGGCAGATCTTCATTCTCAGTTAATAGCCCCCGCTTTTCAAAATCATTGCTCACATAATCCAAACCCAGTTCATGTAAAGATTCTTTGGTTGGAATCCTTTTGAGGTGTTTTATTTAAGCTTGTTTTTAATTTTGGTTTTCCATCATATGGGTGTCTAAAACAGTGTTCTTGTTTACCGGGGCCCAATCCATATCTCCCATTGATATTTCATGGGGATCTGAAAAATAGACCTTTTCCGTGCATGGTCGGCAGACAGGCATATTGTCAATCATTACCTCGCGATGATCCCTTACCACCTGGCCGCACCGGCTGCATATGGTTTTACTGCGGGTCGGGCCGGGCATGTCGTAATCTTTAAGAAAGGTATTTACCTCCTGAACCCTGAACAGAACATAGTCCGGCATGCGCTTGTACGCCGCAAGTTGCTGGGCTGCTTTTCCTTCAATTTCCGGCGCATAAAATTGTGCAAGATCTCTTGATTCTTCTGTGGATATGATCCGGAAGGCTTTCTGGGTTTCAAGGTTGAGAAATGTGGCTGCCATAATTCCGTAATTCATAAATTTCAAACTCCGCCTGCCCAGCTTTACGCCTGTTACATGGGCCACGGCATCCCCTGCGCACCGATCCATTTCAAGGTAGACAATGAGCTTTTTTATTTGAGTATGGGACCGGGGATCATCCAGCCCAATCAGGCGACACCCGAGTATGGCCATGCGAACGCCGATCACCTGACCTGAACATAAATGTCCATGTATTATGGCCGATTCATTTAAAAGGGTTTCAAAATTTTTTCGAAGAGACATCTACTTTCTCCTAATATTTAAACCTCAACATTTTTATCCGCTTATCAGCAAAAATTGTTTTTGTCCGGATACCTATAGAACAAACCACCTGGCGGCTCTTCGAAAAATTCTCGAAGAGCCGCCCAAGGCAGATCTCTTTCAAGTCAACTGTATCCTGTTAAACCATGGAATGAGTAAGCGGCGGAGAATATAGAGCAGATTTAAACAATACCATCTTAAGTCCAAAATCTCCGATCAACTCCATGACAGCCACAAGGAGCAGCACAAAAACCGATATGGAACCGGTTAATGCCAGAAGTCCTGCACCGATAATACCTACCAGCACAACGTACCCCAAGAACCATTTTGCATATTCTCCAAAAAGTAATTGCAGAATGGTTGCCATGCCGGTGCTGCTTTGATACGCTGCACCATGAAGCATGCTTACAATGCTTACAGCGGTAATTCCAATGAGAATCAACTCAATTGTTTTCAGCATTTGCAATGCACTGGGATCAAGGGAGTTGCCACCAAAAAGGATCGTCACGGTTACCCCGCCCATAAGTCCATACACAAGACATATCACCGGCATTAAACCGCTATTCCAAAGCGGAATGGAAGGAGAATGGGACAACACATATCCCAGATAAATCATCACGATAAAACAACCCAGCATGGCCAGAAAGAACACAAGGCCTCCTGCAAAAGAGCCGAAAACAGCCCATTTCAGATTTATCATATGAAAGAATCCAAACCCCGTGAAAAGAATCGCGCCCAGAACACCTCGGCTGATCCAAGCAGTGCGCAGATTTGTAATGGCTCGCCAGAACCTTTTCGGTTGTCCTAAATGCATGAAAAGCGCTGTTGGTTTAAAAAAAGTGGTGAGAATCCAACCAAAAATCAGACCCGGCATGTAATCATAAAATGCCGAAACAAAGAAAGTTCCTGCTCCCACATCACCAAAGAAAAATGCGAGGGCTATTTTCCAACCCCATGCGTTCTGCTTTCTATATCCTACTCTAAAATCGTCCCCCACGATATCATACGTTCTTGAACTCATAATTTTCTCCTGCTTAGTTTCCCTGTTAATCCACATAAAAAACTTTTGGTTTGGTATTCAGCTCTGACAACGCTTGATAACCCTTTCTGGCCTGAATCAGCTTGCGCGGTTTACTTTCAGGGTCATTAAGATCACCAAAAATCCGTGCCTCTGTCGGGCATGTAACAACGCAGGCCGGATCAAGCCCCTGGTTCACCCTTTCATGGCAGAAGGTGCATTTTACAGCCGTACCAACGGTAAATCGTGTATAACCCTGAACTTCAAAAGGCGTAATTTCCCCGGCGGTATAGAGTCCTTTTTCAAACGGTTCTTTAGCAAGTTTCGCTCTTTTTTTATACGGGCAAGCCGTTATACAGGCACCGCACCCTATGCATTTATTATCGTCCACCAGCACGATTCCGTCATCTGTAATATAGGTTGCCCCGGTGGGACATACCCTGGCGCAAGGGGCGTCTTCACAATGGTTGCAGGTGGTGGGAATATAGGCCCGTGTCACGTTGGGATATGTGCCTATCTCTTCACTCAGGGTTTCCGTCCAATTGATGCCGGCTGGAACACTGTTCTCCTGTTTACAGGCTACTGTACAGGCATTACATCCAATGCATCGTTTTAAATCCAATACCATTCCCCATTTTACAGTCATATGTCACCTCCTTCATTTTTCATAACGATATTTTGAAAATTCACTTTCAACGACTTGTCCATCATTGGGATTCTTCCTGAAAAACTCCACCTTTACCTTTGCGGCCGCTTCCATTTGTCCGCTGCATGCGCATGTGTTTTCAAGGTTTGCCGGAAGAAGTTTGTTAAAATGTCCGCCACCGGCTTTTACCACGGCATGGTAGCCGGTCCATCGTGTCAATGCGTTGGAAACAGCAATTGTTTCATGGTGAACCCCTTCTGTTAATCTGGCAAGCCCCATAATGGTGCCATAAGGAGAGGTGACCTTCATCAGATCCCCATTACCGATCCCCCTCTTTTCAGCGGTTTTGGTGTTGATCAAAATTCCCATGTGAACAGGATCTTTGTGTACAATATCAGCAATCCAGGGAATGCTCATAGTTTCACCGAAATTTATCTGGACATCTTTGAAACTGATGGCATACATATCAAATTCAGCTGCTTCTTTGTGAATGGGATCCAAAACATCAGTTGGAACTCCCTGGTAATCATCCCATCCCCAGATATCGTAAAAGGGAACCTTTGCTTTTTTCATTTTTTCCTGAAGCTGTTTCTTTTCTTTAAGAACATCTTCAAGATAAAAATGAATTCTCTGACCTTCCCATGGGCGGTAGAATTTATCCGGCCGTCTCTTTGTGACTGCATGACCTTTTTGTTTAAACCACTCAAGGTCTTTGTTGTCCCACAATTTGCCTTTTCTTTCAGCAATATCCTTATCCGAATATTTCACCCCGGGCTTGAGCATAAGTTCAGGTTTTTCAAAAAACATGTTTGCAAAATTTTGAACTTCATTCCATTGATCAAGGATGCCGACTCTTTCTGAAATTTCGTTGAAAATTTCCTCTTCACTCTTTCCATCATACAGCGGTTTGATAATCGGCTGTGTCAGACAAGGTCCTTCCGTAACAGTCGGTTCGATCATCGTCATGTTCCAGCGTTCAAGGTTATCAAGGGTTGGAAGAACCACATCCGCCCACACAGTACTTTCATTGAGCAGAATATCTATGGCAACTATAAACCGCATGCTTCGCATGATCGCAAAATATTTATCCTGGGGCCCGTTCATGTTCCACAATGGGTTGGAATGACAAATCAGCATGGTGTCCGGTTGAAAATCCATTCCCCATTTTTTAGGGTCAAAAAAAGTTTCAGCGATCAGATGGCCGGTATGAACTCCAACGGGGAAATAATCCATTAAATGTGCGGTATTTGGCGGATAGGCAAAGGGCACTCCAGGACCAAGCTGATGGGGAGTGGTTTTGATCTGTCCGCCTTCTCCTTCCCAGATATGTCCTCTGTCAATCATAACATCATCCAGAGTAAAACCAACATGGCCACCGGGTGCATCAATGCTTCCCACCAGAAAATTCACCAGTTTATATGCATGGTTGCTCATGGTTCCGCTTTTATGTCCCTGGGCTCCCCTATAATAATTATAACCGGCAGGTCTCAGCGGCAGTTCTTTTCCATCAATCTCTATTTTAGACCCGATAGAGGCTGCTTTGGCAAATTCCCTTGCGATGCGCTGGATATCCTTTGCCGGAATCGTGGTGATCTGAGAGACCTCGTCCGGTGTGCAGTTCTTTATATGATTCTTAAATATCTGAAAGGCAGGAGATGCTTTTACGCCCTCAACCTCGTATTCTCCTTCAAGGGCATAGTCTTTAATGGTTTTATCATCATAAGTTTTTGCTTTATTTTCAACGGAATCCCACACATAGGGTTTTTTATCTTTATTCCTTACAAAAAAGCCGTCCGGTCCCACCAGATAAACCGCATTGGTGTCTTTTTTTAAAAATTTGGCATCATAGAGGTTTTCAGAAATCATCACATAACACAGGCCCAGTGCAAAATGCCTGTCTGTTGCCGGCCTGATGGGAATCCACTCATCTGATTTTGCAGCGGATGTGGATAGTCTCGGGTCTACGGAGACCAGTTTCATGCCCCTGGCACGGGCTCTGGCCATATGGCGTGCCGCACCTGCCACATGGAGATGGGAAGAAAAACCGTCGCAACCACCGTTATTGATCCAGTAATTGCAATAATCAGAGTCATTCCCTGCGGCAAAGGTAGAGTGGATAAAACCGTTCATGGGATGATAACCGCCACCACATAAGGTTCCCACAACCGAAAAATAATTGTTATTTCCGCCAAAGGCAGCAGGCCATCCCCACAAATAAAGTTTGTGAAAATCATTAATTGCCGGCAGCAATTTTCTGGGATCATCATCAAAGGTTTTCTTCAGCTCCTTGCCGACAATATCCAAGGCTTCGTCCCATGAAATAGGTACCCATCCAGGATCATCATCCGGACCTTTTCTCGGATTGGTTCGTTTCATAGGGGTTTTAATGCGTTGAGGATCATAAAGCCTCATAAGCGCAGAATTGCCTTTTGGACAAAGTCCGCATTCATTGCTCGGGTTTGTTGGATTTCCCTCAATCTTGTTCACCACGCCGTCATCGGTGACATGAACTCTTATGCTGCATGAGTGAAGGCACATTTTACAGGTTGAATTAATCCATTTGCCGGGTTTTACAGAATTCTGTACAGCGTTTTCATACATCTCCCGTTTCCTTTTTTTTATGAGTTTGATATATTTTTAAGCATCTCGATTCTTCTGTCTCTATTCTGTTCAATAAATTCAAGCTGGGCTTCATCAAGATGCTTGTATTTACCAATCAGAAAAAGATAATCTTTTATCGAAACCGGATCATCCACAGGGTGAGTAAACTCAAGTTTTTTTGTTGCATTTGTATATTCCCATAAAGGCACAATATTGGATTCGACTGCCTTTCTTCCAACCTCAATGAGTTTTTCCGGCGGAAACCGCCAACCCGTTGGACATGGAGAAAACACATGCAGATATGCCATTCCTTTTTTTGAGGCCTCATAGGC
This sequence comes from Desulfobacula phenolica, assembly GCF_900105645.1. NCBI lineage: Bacteria > Pseudomonadati > Thermodesulfobacteriota > Desulfobacteria > Desulfobacterales > Desulfobacteraceae > Desulfobacula > Desulfobacula phenolica. The sequence continues at coordinate 196,223 of NZ_FNLL01000010.1, forward strand.
CTTGTCCAGCTTCTCGTAATAATCATCCATAAAAGATGTCGAAGCCGTTGCAACATACTCGCAATTATGCATCATCATAATGATAGGAAGATATTTGGCATCGCGGGTTTTGCCTTTTAACGCAGATCCGACCGGCGTAGTGGTTGTCCATGCGCCATAAGGTGTTGTGCTTGATCTTTGCACACCGGTATTCATGTAGCCTTCATTATCGATACAGATATAAATCATCTGTTCACCGCGTTCCGCAGCACCGGACAGAGACTGGAAACCGACATCTGCGGTTCCGCCGTCTCCGGCAAAGGCCATCATGGTGATATCCCGTCCTATTCTGTTATAATATCTTTTTATCCCCGCAAGCATTGAGGATGTATTGGTCAGCAGAGGATGAAAGGACGGCACCTTTGTGGCCGTAACCCCATTAACACCGACAGCCCCGACTCCGGCAGTACATCCGGGAGGAATGGCAAGTATGGTGTTTGAACCGACTTTTCTTAAGGTATGCCTGAAAACAAGCTCCGTATTACACCCGAGACAAGATGAAATACCAGGGGCAACAAGATCTTCTTTATCGCCCCAGGATTTGAACATTTCATTGTTTTTAAGAAATTTCAATGCGCCTTTTTCACATGCCTTTGTGCATGCAGGATCTCCGCCACAAAGATCGCATTTCATGACCCTTTTTGTAATGGCATTGATCGTAATGCCTGCATAAGCACAGCTGAGCGTGCAGATTTTACAGCCGATACAAGAGTCATTGCAAGAAATAACACCTGTATCCGGGTCTTTGGAAAGCGCTCCCACAGGACAATTCTGAACACATTCAGGTTCGGCACACTGGCGGCACAAAGCCAGTCCAAATTTTTTATTTTCATCTTTTGCAAGCTGAATGCGTGAATTTTCAATGGACCCCTCTTCATCATAGATCAAAGCGCAGGCATTCACACAGTCATCACATCCGTCACATTTATCCGGATCAAAAGCTATGGTTGAGTAACTTTTCCCCAAAACCGTATCTCCTTTTTATTAAATTGTTTAAAACAATTCCCTCATCACTTGTCTTCCGGTTTCAAGGGGAGTTTTTATAAAGTCTTCTTTTTTTGTGGAAAGGTCTGTTTTACGCAGGATTAATTCCTTTAAAATGCCAGGATCAAGCCGCCTGTTAATGGCGGAAACCCCTGTTAAAACAGGTCCGTCAAAAACAAATTTGCAAAAACTCTTTTTTTCCGGATCAGTTTGTATTTCAAATTCTAATTTGCTGTCAGGAAATGTGTCTGCCACATTTCCTATGGAAAAAGCAAAATTCCCGAAAAATCCAAAGGTATTCATATTCAAATTTCCAGGATAATCCTTAACATAGGAATCTTGCGACATATCCATACCTGCAATCTTTCCCTGCGCTGTTGCGCAGGGAATCGTTCCGCCTATGGTTTTCATCGGAGAGAAAAAATCGGAGGCACAAGCAACATCACCTGCTGCCCACACATTGGGAACACAAGTACGCATCCTTTCATCCACAACAATCCCATGATCACAGTCAATTCCGGAATCTGCAAGAAAATCGGCATTTGGTTTAATGCCTGCTGCAATGACAAGCATGTCCCCGGAAATCTCATCTCCGTCCATAAGAGAAAGAACAGTTTGATCGCCACTTTTGTAAACCTTTGATACTTGCTTGCCTGTGAGTATGGTAATGCCTTTTTCAACAAAAGCCTTTCTGATGAGATCAGACGATTCAATATCAAAACTTGCCGGCATAATGTAATCAAAGGTTTCTACAACGGTTACGCTTAAACCCGAATTTGCAAGGTTCTCCGCAGCGTGCATGCCGATGAAACCAGCCCCTATGATGAGTGCGGACTTGGCCTGTGACATCTCTTTTTTTATTTTTTCAGCATCCGCCATTGTGCGGATACAAGAGAACTCAACATCTTCAATTCCGGCAATGTTCGGGACCAAAGCACTTGCACCCGTTGCAACAAGTAACTTTTCATAGTCAATTGTGCCCCCGTTATTCAACCTTACCTGATTGATTTGGGTGTCTATTTGAGTTGCGGAAGCACCGTTTATATAATTAACATCAAGGTCTTTGAAGTAGTTAGATGGTATGATATCCGTATTCGCCGGTTCTGTTTTACCGGAAATTACATATGGTAAAGCAGTTGGAGAATAAGGCGGTCTTTTTTCCGTTGTCACCAATGTCAGGGCAGCTTCACTGTCGCATCGTCTGATGGCATCAATGGCGGAAAGTCCTGCATGGCTTCCGCCAATAATAAGATATTTGGTATGCATGATAATCACCTATTCATTTATCCAGATTGTTGATTTCGGCAAATCACCATTTAAAGCCTTTTTCGTTGTCATAATGGTGTCTTTGAAATCGTTGATGGTAATATCGGCTCCTGCCAGACCTCCAATAAAACTGACCGCTGGAATCTTTTTTTCCATTTGATAAAGAATCCCTAAGATTTCCTGATAAACAGGACCGGAATTCCAACCAAAATTAACAGACCGATCCACAACACCTACGGCCGCAACCTTGGAAACAGCTTTTAATAAAGCTTCCTGGGGAAAGGGACGAAAGGTTTTAATTTTGATAAGACCCACATTCTCTCCTTCAAGGCGCATCTCATCAACAGCATCCTTGCCGGCTCCGGTCATCCCGCCTATGGTGACGATTGCATAATCCGCATCGTCTAATCGGTACTCCTCAACCAAAGGTGCATAATGTCGTCCTGTGAGTTCACCCCATTCTTCATGGACATTCGTGATTACATCAAGGGCATTTTGCATTCCCTTGCAGGACCCTTTTCTGTATCTTACGAAACGCGAAGGCCCCTCACCGCCTGCACCACCTGTCAAAGGATCAATTCCCATGGGTTTTTCAGGATCAAGAGCAGCATGCCAGTTTGTATTTTTTTCGCCAAGAAACCCATCCACCATATCCTGATCCGGCAGTAGAACCTGCTCTACGCCGTAAGATTGATAATTTCCATCATGACATACATTCACCGGCAACATAACATCTCGATTTTCCGCGATCCTGTAAGCCAGGATCATGGTGTCAAGAATTTCCTGGTTTGTTTCGCAATACATTTGAATCCAGCCGACTTCTTTTACCGTCATGGCATCCTGTTGCCCTCCCCATACACATTGAGGGGTAATGCCGTCCCTTGTCACAATGGACATAACAATGGGAAGCCTTAAAGGCGGCGTTCGAAAATAAGGTTCAAACATAAAAGCAAGTCCCTGGCCACAGGTAGCCGTATAGGTCCTGGCCCCTGCAAGACATGCTCCCTGGAGAACCGACAAAACACTGTGTTCTCCTTCTACATCCATCAAATCAGCATCAATCAACCCGTCCGCCACAAACTGAGCAATATACTCGGCAAGTGAAGATTGAGGAGTTATAGGATATACTGCGACCATATCAGGTTTGGCTTTGGCAACACCCCATGCAGCCGCTTCATTCCCGTCACAAACTATTTTTTCGGTCATACTTCAGTTTCCTCTTCCATTATGATTGCATTATGGGGGCATTCCTCTGCACAGATTCCGCATCCCTTGCAAATATCAAGATTTGCTTCAAACCATGTTGCTTTTTCAGAAATGCATTGAGTAGGGCAATAAAGCCAGCAGGTGGCACACTTTACGCATTTTTCCCGCAGGAGAATGGGGCGCATGGCCCTCCAGTCACCGGTTTTAAGAAACACAAAATGTGTTGCAATGGGGCACAAATCATTGGGAATCGTTGAACTGTCAAAGGTGGGGGTGGATTGTTTAATCATGATATCTCCTTTCCTTTAAGTTCAAGCACAGTGGTTCTCTCATACCCTAATTTTACAGCGGTAATATTTTTATTCAGGGCGGCATCCCTGAAAGCAACGGATTCCATGGCTTTATTAATTGAACCCACAGACACAAGCCCGGTGGTTTTTGCAAACACGCCAAGCATTATTGTGTTTGTAATTGGCCTTCCGATGATCTCCATGGCAAGACCGAAGGCATCACATGTGCCGACTTTTGAAAGGGTATCCGGAAATGATAATTCAGATATATCTTTCTTTGTTGCCTGAATAAATATGGCATTATCATTGATGCCTTCAAAAATATCCACGGATTTGGAAAGGGTTGGATCAAGACACACTATGCAATCCGGATTGTAAATATTTGTCACCTGTCTGATTTCCTTGTCTCCGAAACGCAGAAAGGCGGATACCGGCGCACCGCGCCTTTCAAACCCGAATGAGGGAATCGCTTTAACAACATGACCTTCTTCGACGAGGGCTTTTGCCAAAATTTTGGATGCCATCACAGCTCCTTGACCCCCTCGTCCATGAAAACGCATTTCAAACATCACATCTCCTCGTTAACTGCTTCACACAGTCTGTTATTTTGAGATATATCAATCAATTAGTCTTATAGTTCCCGTTTTAAGAATGATCCGCTTCCCGGTTCCACCATGATTTCGTCATTTGAGAAAGCAATCTTCCCGCTTTTTACGACAGTTGTTGGCCATCCTTTAATAGTTTGTCCTTCAAAAAGAGAAAAATCACCGTAAGAAAACAGATTTTTACTCTCAACAGTCTTGGAATTGTCAAGGTCAAGAATAACGATATCAGCATCGCTGCCCACTGCTATGACACCTTTTTGAGGATAAAGGCCAAAAATCTTGGCAGGATTTATGGTTGCTTTTGTGATAATGGTTTCAATATCAATACCCCGGTTGTGGTATCCTTCGTTGATCATTGCAGGAAAATGGGTTTGAAGAATGGGGTAACCGGGCATTGCGCCCAGCATTCCGTTTTCCTCCTGCTTTACTTCCAGGGTCATACTGACATTATCTGTTCCAAGGGAATCGATTGTGTCATTCTTTACGGCATCCCACAGTCCGTCATTATCAGACTTGTCTCTGAGAGGAGGAAGCATTTTGCCCTTTAATCCGAATTCGCCATGTTTGTTCACGGTAAGATAGGCTGACGTTGTTTCACCAAAAACCCTTGCACCCTCGTTTGCTTTTATCTTTGTCAGGCGATCGGCTCCATCCTTGGTGGAGATATGAACAATATACAATCGATTTCCTGCCTTCTCAGCAAGATAACACGCACGGATGATGGCCTCTTCTTCTGCCATATCAGGTCCTGTTTTTGCCCAGTCCACAAGTGTTCCTTCAGGTGTTTGGGCAGATACCTTATCAAAGGCAACATCAATAAGGGACTGATCTTCACAATGAACACATGCGATCGCCTTATCACCAAATTCTGCTACTTTTTTAAATCCCTCATAAATAAATCCATCGCTGACATTTGGGAAAACGCCCTTAACGCCTGCCATGTAGAATTTAAAAGAAGTAATGCCAAATTTCTCGTAATATGACTTCATTTCAGACATCTGCTCTTCTGTAAAAATGGCCAGATGCATAAACAGATCAACGGAAGACTTGGCTTCAATTACATCAATCAGCTCTCCCACCTGACCCAGATATGACTGATCACCGCCCATGAACACGCCACAGGTGGTTACGCCGCCGGCCAGGGCAGCTCTGGTCTCATGCTCACATTCATGGGCGAAATCGTTGAAAATTCCAAGGTGAATATGGGGATCAATCACACCCGGCATGACAATGTTTCCAGCGGCATCCAGAATTTCTTTTGAATCTGAAAGATTATTTTCAAGTGCCACAATTTTTCCATCTTTTATTCCGACTTCAATATCAAGTAATCCTTTTTCAGGAATAAATACTTTTCCATTTTTTATGATTAGATCCAACATCTATGAACCTCCTTATCTATTTTTTTTGTAAGAACATGAACGTCATAAGAAAAAATAACCAATATGCTATTTTTCAAATTCCTTCCATTTGTAATCAATGAGTTCAGTCAATACCCCGTTCATTTTTTTCGGATGAATAAAGGAGAATTCACAGTCACGAAATGGCCTTGCGCCACCAATAAACGGATAATCTTTTTCTTTAAGTTCAGCCATGGATTCTCTAGTGTTATCAACATTAAAACTGATGAGCATTACCCCTTCGCCCCTTTTTTCGATAAATTTGGCCACGTCTCCATCCGGTGTTGTGGACTCCATAAGTTCAAAACCAACTTCACCGACCCAGTATCGTGCAACTTTAATTTTTTCCGGCTCATCAATATATTCATCGTCTGGTTTTGTTTTTCCAAGAACCGGTTCCCACACCTTGCGTGCTTCATCAAGATTTTTAACTGCTATACATATGTGATCAATTTTATTTGTTTCCAATTTGCCTCCTCAGATCTAAGTTGGTTTTCATATTTTTCTCAAATGACATGTGTCTTGGCTTTACTCTTACAAGTAGTATGCCAAAGTGATTGTTTGTGACCTAAGTGCCTTATATTTTAAGTTATTTTTAAGAATAGCGATAAAGTATAACTACAATCAGAACATAAAGCTCCTGAAAAACAGGAGTCTTGTATTCTGATTATTAAATTTTTTACTCCTGAAAAACAGGAGCGATTTTAAAAAAGATCCAAAACAGTATTTGGGAGAGAATAAAAAAAAGGGGGGGGGGTATTTCCGATTATTTAAAATCGGAAAGAGAGACACCATGCTTTTGCATTAAAAAATAATGTTTTTTGCCTGAGTTCAAGAGCTGTTCACTAAATCATTTGTATAAAGTTGCCGCTTCAAAAAAATGGCGGGCATTCAGTTTCCCTGCAAAAGGAACAAAATGCCCGCACTTGAATCAAATCATGATAATGTTTATCTCGAAGGATATGCCATCTTCAGGCTATCTACCTTGAAATAGTCCGGCGTCAGACCTGTGTTGAACTTGGGATCGGTCACAGCGTATCCGGTGCTGTGAATTTTCTGCATATCAACGTGGTTCATGACCACTGCAACGAAGATGCCGTTTTTATTCGGTGCATACTGGAACTGGGAGAAAAGATATAATTTCCCTTCCTTATCGTACCACTCCCCGTAATAGGGCACCCAGGTTTTGGAATCCGTATAAAGTATGACTTTGGAAAAGGGAAAGTCTGGATCCTTTGGCGTCAATTCATTTATATACACTTGTACTTTCTGGTAGTAATCATTGGGGCCTGACAGATGCTTGCCATGAATCCAGGAACCTTTGGGATCACCGTTATGTACGAACAGCATCTCTTTTTTGCCCATCAGCTTGCAATTATATTTGCTGGGGTTGCCGTTGAAGACATCAAAGTTTTCCCACATAAGATCCTGGCCTCCTGGAAGCCGGTCGGTTCTCTGAGCCGCTGAGAGGCGGCGTACGCGCCGAAGTGCCGGCAGGTACAGCCAAAATGAATCGTCCATTTCCGGGTCATCGTACTGGGTGATCACCGACAAAGTTCCCCGCATTTCATAGGGATGAGCATTGGCGTACGCATCAATGCGCCGTTCATTATTGGGGCTTTTATACAGGGGTTTTGGCGATTTTTCCAGCCTGCCGTCAAAATACATAAGGTTGCCGTCGGAAGTCTGGTATCTGACCTGACCGCCGCGGTTGGTAATGATAGTTACAGCCGAGAGTATCCGGTCATCCTCCCTGAAATGTTGTTTAAAGTTCCATAACGCCTCAATCCCATCCTTAGGCTCGGGAAAAGGGACTCCCGCTGTGTAATTTATAAGCCATCCTTTGTCAATCTTGGCAGTATCCTTGTATTCTTTTGTGGCTTTTACAAAACGGTCCCATAGATAACCTTTATTTTCTCTATAAGCTGTAACATTGATCCGCCTTGGACCCCATACATCCGGATTTTTCAAAATTATGTACATGGACGGAGGTATCATATCCTTGATTTTATCTACATCCTCGGCTTCCCATCCATAGGCTTCAATCACATCCTGGTTAAACAGTTCTTCATCATACTTCATGTTCCCAGGTTTCCATTCCGAGTAGGTATCCTTCCAGGGATAGTGCCATCCTGCCCCTTCCATAGGTTCCCTCATACCAGCGTTGGCAAAAGAAATAAATCCCAGCGTTACAATGAAACAGCCCAAAAAGATAAACCCTTTCTTCATAATCATTACCTCCAAAATAAAATTTGTCTTGTTAAAAGCAAAAAAAATACTGAAAAATCAGCACTTATCATCACTAAAAGCTCCATTTAGCCTTTAGGTACACCTGATCGTTACGCTTAACAGGACCAAAATAGAGCCCAGCCTGGTTGTCGTTTCCCCATATTTTGAGAATTCCAGCTGTAACGCTGAAAGTAAAGGTGGGTTTGTATGTAATATTACCGTCAAAAAAACCGCTGCCTGAAGTAAAAAAATGTACTCCGAGTAATTCAGGAATAATTTTTCCTTCATAATACTCGGTATTGATCAAAAGGGAACCGATCGTCTGCCAGGTTTCAGCATCATTATCTCCCAAAAAAGTGAGATATTTGTCCGAATCCAGATCCAATATCCATTTGTTGAACCATTGACCGCTGAAATAAAAGGACTTGGTTCGGTTGAGAGAGGGGATCATTACATTTTTATCAAAACCCAACATGATGGCAAAGGTATCGCTTTCTGCATATTCAGTGACAGGTGCAAAGCCTTTGCCGTCATTTGACCCAAGGTTGGTACCATAAGGCTGGTCGATTACATAGGCTGCTTCTCCACGAAACACCGTTTCAAGAGCTGAGCAATACATATTAAAAGTTCCGCCGATATTTATAATATGGGGGTATTCATACTTGAATGGATAATTTGCAGGATCCAGAGATGCACCGGGATCAAGAGTGGCTACTCCGATCTGATCCCTCTGATAATAGCCGAAAAGCGTAGTGTCCCACTGACCAAATTTTCCTTTGATTCTAAGACCGCCCTGTCCGTTACCCAGGTCGTTGTCCGGCAAATCGTCTCGCATTTGATTAAAAATGGTAGTACCTACAACATCGGGCAAACCAAAACCGCCGCTGTAAAGGGACCAGTTGCCACCCGGAGCCGCATACTGATGGGGTCTGAAGTCCGCCGGCACCCATACCACCTCAAAACCGAGATTGTGCTTGGACTGTGGTACATTATACACCACATCAAGCATGTGCAGGGGAACACGAATTTCTTCCCATGCTGGAAATGACCAGTTCCAGCTTAAATCCAGAGGATTTATCACGTCTGCGAGCCGCATTGCGTCCGCCTCACCCCAGGCAATCTGCTGTCTGCCCGCCTTGATGATGAAATTTCCTGCCACTTTGGTTAGATAGTATTCCCGGAAATCCCAGTCCTGCTCCATATCTTTAGTATGGGGGCCAGGTTGTGTTGTTAGGTCTTTTGGATACTGATTAACGTCGTCATCAAGACCGTAAACCCCCTCATGCCATCCTCTGGCAATTGCATTGAACCGCAATTCATCGCTAAATTTTGCTGAAAAATCAAGAAACAATTCAGTTCTAGCAGTGGACAAATCACCTTTCTCATTCCCGGACGCTAATGGTCCGGAATTGGTCGGATTGATGCTGTCTTCCGTACGCACACCAATAGTGTGGCGTATATAGCCGCCAAGCTGATAATTACCTTCGGAATCGATCGTAACTGCACCAATATTGGACACGACCGTCAATGAGACAATTGAAATCAGACCCATCATTGCAAACAACAAACATTTCCTTTTCATTATCTTTTTTCTCCTATCATGGTCATAGCCCCGGTAAAACCGGGGGCTTGATTGTTAACCGCTCAAAGCGGCATCAAAAAACGCCTAAAGGCGCACGTTAATAAAACAACCCTATCTGTTCATAGCGTCTGTCTTCATAATCCTGATGACGGATATACGAACGGACGACTTGCTCATCTATTCAAACAGTGGAGAAGAAACAGCCTCTTGCCCGGAATTTCTCGCTGCTATGGTTTCTTTTTTAAAAAGAAACTGCGGTTTTATAATTTTAACCATAGCGGGAAGCAGGAGCAGGCTCCCCAGAAGATGAAATATGGTGACAATAGACAAAAGCAACCCCATCTCAGCCTGGAATTTGATGTCTGAAAAATTCCAGAATACTACACCCGCAATGATAACAATTCCCGTGAGTACAATAGCATTTCCCGCCGTGCCGATGGCTTCTTTTAAAGCATCATCCAAATTTCCTTTTATAGCGTATTCTTCACGGATTCTGCTTAAAAGATAAATCCCGTAATCCACTCCAATACCGATGGCGATTATTGATACAGGGAGCGTTTGAAGATTTATGGCTATGTCCTGGATTGCCATGTACGCAAAGGTAAACCAGGATGCCAGAGAAAGAGGTATTACCAGAAGCAGTCCCGCAAGAAATGAACGAAATATGATGCCTGTAACAATGCCGGTTAGCAGCAATGCCACTCCCAGGGTGGTGGTTTCATGCACCATGATAGAGTCATTGAATGCCGCAATAACACCAACGCGGCCCCCTGCCAGTTTGAACTCGGCAAGGTCGGTCTTATGGGTAGATATAAACTCTCTTGCAGTTGCAAGAAGTTTGTTGATGACCTCTGGCTTGTGGTTTTCAACGTACAATGTGATATTGAGATTCTTGAAATCAAAATCATAATAGGTATCGTAATCGCCAGGCTCGGCACCGCCACTGGTCAGCAGATGAAGGTTGGCGTAAACTCCCCTGGCAGAGTCGGGCAGCATGAAATATTTGGGGTTATTTTCCCAGAAGGCCATGTTAATGCCTTTAACCAGGTTCACAATAGAAAGAGTGCATGTCACCTCCGGAATCTTTGCCATGCAGGCCTGGAATTGATCCACCAGTTTCAGCAGTTCCGGTTGTTTGATGGCACCCTCTTGCTTTCCTTCCACCACCACAAGCATAGGGTTCATGCTGCCGGGAAGGCGTTCAGCCATAAATTTAACATCCTGGTTATACTGGGATGAATCTTTCAAAATGGGAGTGCCTTCATTAACATTGCCCACCTTGATGTTCATATTCAGATAAAAGGCAATCACAGCAAAAACTAAAAAAACGCATACAATGCCCCAGGATGCACCTGGCCGGCAGTTGATCTCCCCGATTTTTTTCAGCAGGAAAGATTCCATAAAGCCGTTTCGTCTTTGTTCTCTCCATTTTTTAGCATTTTTCATTCTCGGGAGATAGAGATTGATCACAGGGTTTAAGACAAGAACAACAGGTATCATGGACAGACACCAGAGAAACATAAACAGCCCCAGTTTATTCATCAGAGGAATGGGAATCATGGAAATAAGAAAAATACCCATACTGTCCGTAAGTATGCCGCCAAGACCCGGAAAAAAAAGGCCTTTGATGGTGATTATGCAGCTTTCTCTAAGGTTGCCTGTAGACGCATATTCCTCGTTTACTCGCCTGTTGAACTGGATGGAATGGCTCAGGGCAGTGGCACTGATCAATAACGGAATTACCAGGATCAACGGGTCCAGGTTGAAGTGCAGCAATTGTATAAAGCCAAGCCCCCAGATTGCACAAATACAGGCAGAAGTCATGGGTATCAGGATCAAACGCAGACTGCGCGTGTACAAAAAGGCGATCAACAGCATGGCAACAATGGTTATCACGAAAAACATGCCGGTCTGGGGCAGATATGAGAATATGACACCGTAAAGGTAGGGATCTCCCACAATGTGAATTTTTGTATTTTCATCCTCAAAGCGGGTTTTCAGCTTTTGCAACTCCTTATAAATTAAACGCGGTTGCAGTTTGTCTTCAAAAAAACCCATTTTAAGCAAGGCAACTTTGGCATCCAGGCTAACCAGGTTTCCGTAATAGGTTGGGTTGCTGTAGACATCCGCTTTGAGCTGATCAATCCCTTCTTTTGTTTTGGGTGCTTCCGGAAATAAGATAGAGGGGCTTGATATGCCCCAGGAGGTAATCTTGGCATTTCTTACTTTGTTAACGCCAAGGGACATCACTTTTGTTCGGTCAACACTGGGAAGAAAATAAAGATCATTGCTGAAATCAATGATTTTCTGAAGGGTTTTTTGCGTAAAAATATCCCCGTTTTTGACCTCCAACCCGACAATCACACTATTGGTTCCGCCAAACTTGGGATGCTTTTTAATGAGTTTCACAAAGGGGTGGTTTTGTGGCAACAGATCCGGAAAAAATGTTTTAATTGGGATCTGCAGCGCATTGTACAAAAAAAAACTCGTGGCTATAAACATCAATATGGCGATCAATAACCTGCGATTAACAATAAAATGTGCAATCTTCTCTATCATCAGTCAACGCCTCTCATTTCTTGGTATATTTTATGATTTTTTGTCAGTTTGTCTTCATTGGCAGTACTTTTTTATTTCGTCCCGGACTGGTTGCCAGGAAACCAAGTTTTACCTCCGTCAAGAGTATGCAAGAGAGTGCCAACACTGCCGACAAGCCAGCCGGTTTTTTCATCGACAAAAACACAATCATTGAGCCACGCCCGTGTCGGAACTCTGTGGGTTTCATCATTCCACATCTCTTTACCAAGCATTCCATACGCTCCTTTCAGCCCGATGACCCAGCCATTGTTTCTAACAACCTGAATGCACATTAGGTTTTCCGTTATGGATGATTTGATTGCAGTCCATGTTTTACCACTGTCTACTGTTTTCAAGATAGAGCCATCCATGCCGGCGATCCAGCCATTTGTTCGGTCATTAAAACAAACGCTGAACAGAGTTTTTTCTCCCAGAGGGTTCTTTTGTTTCATCCAGTTGAGACCGCCGTCTTCAGTATAAAGGATGGTTCCAAATTCCCCCACGATCCAGCCATGTTCAGTATCGTTGAAATAGATTTTGTTATAAATTTTGTCTGTTTTTTCATTCTGGACATGCCAATTTCGGCCTCCATCAGAGGTATGGAGGATGGTTCCAAAATCCCCCACTGCCCAGCCTTTTTCTGCATTCTTGAAAGTAAGGCTGAACAAGTGTTGTTTGGTACCGCTCGTTTGCACCTGCCATGTTTTGCCACCGTCTCGGGTATGGGCAATCTGACCGTTTTGACCACAGACCCAGCCTTTTTGGGCGTTAACAAAGGAAACGCTGTACAGGTTGCCATGAAGACCGGATTCTTGAACATCCCATTCATAATTTTCCGGGTTCAGACGACAGATCATGCCATTGCTGCCCACTGCCCATACATCTCCGCTCGGCAGGGGACAAACACTGTAAAAATTATAAAAATAAGTTTTATTCCACAAAAACTTTCTGGCCTCCACAGTATCTGCAAACCCACTGAAAAAAACACTCAGCATCAATACTGCAACAATGTACTTTAGGTGTTTCATCATTACCTCCATCTCCTTTGTTGATTCAATACCCCTCAAAAGAAGGGAAGATTAAAAAAAATATTTGCTCAATACAGGTAAGCTTATAATACCTGCAAATCCAGCTCCCACACATCCATGTTTAATCAGTTCCTTGGGAACAATAGCAAAAGGCCTAACCCTACTGCAGCTGCCTTTTTCCATTTTTATAGTAATGTCCGTATTCACAAAAGGTTGTATGATTAAGTGTTTTTGCAGGTGCTGAAATGGTCTCCCCATCAAAAAACAGCAGGTTTGTACGCATTAATAAATGGTCTTGTCTGTAAGGCCGAGATATCTGTAAGCCGCATTCAATCCTGCAACAAAAGAAACCCGATTTCTTTTTGTGGAACGATTCATGGATAAGATATCTTTAATGTTATATGCCCTGTTCTCAAAAGCGTCTGTAAATCCCTGTCCTTTTACCTGAAGAAAATCAGCCTCAACCATGAATTTTTTGCCCTTGATAATGGAGTAATAGTCGTGTTTATGTCTTCCTATAGCCTGTCTGGGCAAAAGCCTTTTGCATTTTATGTTGATGGATTCATTAACAAGATTGTGGGAAATTACTTTTTCTTCCAAATCGTTTCTCAAGGTGTCATATATAGTTGTACTATACATTTGTTTCTCCTTATTCATGACGTTGTGTTTTTGAGAGTACGGTTTTTATTGCCATAGTCCAAAGCTGGTAAAGGTATGAACAGGCAATCAATGCCAATATAATGCCAAACAGTTGTTTGAGGAAAAAACACGGCAGTAGACCGGATATGGCAGAACCAATAACAGCCCCTGCAAGAGACGGGAGAAATAACGCTTTATAGGACTTGAAATCCAGTTGTTCAAGTTTGTGGTGCATGAGAGTGGCGGATATCGTTAAAAAAAACATTGTGGTTAAAGACAGGCAGATGGCTTCGTGTATGTTAAAATTCATCACAATCACAAAAAAAGGGACAATGAGCAGTCCGCACCCAATCCCCAGCCATGTGGCAATTATGCCGATAAAAATTCCGAACGTCATGATAAAAAGGGCTTCATGGGTCCAGGAGATTTCATTCAGGCTTGAAAACATTAAAAAAGGTAAATCAACAAGTTTTAAGATTCGAAAACTTGCAATGAGAAGAAAAATGGTAAAAATCCATTTGAGCCATTGGTTGTTCCATTTATGAATAAATTTTGAACCTATAATTGTACCAATGATACACATGGGAATAAAAACAAGAAAATATTTATAAGAAGGGGGACTGGAAAAAAAAAACAGGTGAGATGCTCCACCCACAAACGTGATGGGGATAATGGTTGCAAGTGAAAGACCTGCGGACCGTTTGAAATCAAATTTAAAAATCGATATAAAAGCAGAAATAAATATGGTGCCTCCGCCAATACCGATACCGGTACTGAACAGAGCAACAACAAACCCCAGTAGGTGCAGCACCCGTTTATGATAAAATTCAGGGATACTTATTTTTAACATAATAATAGTACTCCTTATAAACATCGTCGGGTTCTGTTTTTACAAAGACCAGTTCCCACACTTTACATGCTTCATCAAAATCTTTAACTGCTATAGGGATATGATCAATTTTATTTGTTTCCAACTATAAGTCATTGATTCCCCGTAATAAGTTGGTTTTTATGTTTCTCTTCAATTGCATAATTGGCTTTACTCCTACAAGTAGTATGCCAAAATAGTTGCTTATTGTATAAATATCTGAAATTTTAAGCTATTTTTGAAAATATAGCTTAAAATGAAGGTGCAATCAGAATACAAAGCTCCTGAAAAACAGGAGCTTTGTATTTATAAATATTAGATTTTTACTCCTGAAAAACAGGAATGATTTTTAGAAAAATAAGTGATCCCAATGTCAAAACAGATTTTGACATTTTTTAAACTACATTTGCTTGCAGAAAATAAAAAAGTGGATATTTTCAATTATTTAAAATCGGATAGGGAGATACCATGCTTTTGCATTAAAAAATAGAGTCGGGACTGGGATAATCCGGTAATTTTACAGGCATCCTTGGCATGCCCTCCAGACAGCTTGCAGATCCTTAAAAGATAATGTTTTTCCCCTGCGTTCAGGAGTTGTTCACGAAACCGTTTATAGGTGCCGACAGATTCATCCGGCATGGCAGAAACTTCTGAAATACTGTTCTCAATCAATGTTTGATGGGTATACTTTTTTAGACCGGATCTTGCGATTCTTGTGCGCATTTTTACAGGAAGATGCTGAGGAAAAAGAATCGGCTGCTCTCCGGCAGCTGCCATGGCACTGTCTATTGTATTCAATAATTCGCGAACGTTACCAGGCCATTTATAAGAATTTATAACTTCAAAAAAATCAGGAGAAAACCCTTTTATCGGGATTTCCATTTTTTCACATTGTCTGACAACATGATACATGGATAATTCGGATATATCTTCCGAACGGTCCCTTAATGGGGGGGTATGAATTAAAAAGGAGCGAATCCGGTATAGAAGATCTTCACGGAACTTGTTTTCCGTCACCATTTTTTCAAGCTGCCTGTTGGTGGCAGAGATCAGCCTGAAGTCACTTTCCTTTTCATACCTGCTGCCCAAAGGACGATATATTCTCTCCTGAAGTACTCGCAAAAAAGCCTTTTGCATGGATATGGGAAGTTCTCCCACTTCATCCAGAAACAATGTCCCTTTATTGGCCTGTTCGACAAGACCGATCTGTTTTTTGTCAGCACCTGTAAATACGCCTTTTTCGTGTCCAAACAACAATCCTTCAACCAGAGATTCAGGGATAGCGCTGCAGTCAACAACGATAAACGGTTCATTGGATCGCTGGCTGTTTTCATGGATAGCCCTGGCCATCAACTCCTTTCCAGTTCCGGTTTCTCCCTGGATCAAAACGCTGATATCACTGCTTGACGCCTGGGCCAATTGGTCCAGACACGATTTCATTTCAGCACTGCTGCCGATAATACCATCCCTTTTCAGGATCATCCTGGTATTGTTGTTACATTTCTCTTTTCTGTATTCCAGTGCTCGAATGATCGGCAGGGTAATGGCCTCAATTGAACTTGGTTTTTCAATGTAATCCCAGGCCCCCCATTCAATGGCAAGTTCGGCACCATCCGGATTTCCGGAACCGGTAATAATGATAATTTCCGGAGGATAGTCAAGTTCCTGAAACCGGTGGATCGCCTCTATACCATTACCATCAGGCAATTGGACGTCCAGTAAAATCACATCAAATCCTCTGGAAAATGCCATACTAATCCCATCTTCCAAAGTTAGTGTAAATACACTATTGTGGCCTAACCGCTTAATTTTCCGTGAAAGAAAATCACAAAACACCCTATCATCGTCTATGATTAACACATTGGCCATTAATTTAAACCCCTTTTTCTCTGGTTTGATCCAATACCCGGCGGATGGTTTCAGCCAGGTCTTTCTTGATGACAGGCTTATGCAGCATGGCTTTTACCCCGATCTTTTCAGCTTCTTTTAATGATAATTCATCACCAAATCCTGTACACAGGATAATCGGTATTTCCGGACACAAATTGACTATTTTTTCAGAAAGCATCAAGCCTGTTATTTCGGGCATGGTCTTATCTGTAATGACCATATCAAAAAAATTTGGATTTTTTTGGAATGTTTCCCATGCGATCCGGCTGTCAGAAAATGCTGTAACCCGATAGCCCAATCGCTGTAGTGTCTGTTTTCCAAACTTGATTAACGGGATCTCATCATCAACCAGCAGGATGTGCTCCGTGCCGCCGGATATGGGTTTGTCATCCTTTACAGCCAACGGATCATCTGCTTTTAAAAGGGGTAAAAATATATGGATGGCGGTTCCTTTTCCAGGTTCGCTGTAGACCTTTATATTCCCTTTATGATCTTTCACAATACCATGCACTACTGCCAGTCCCAAACCGGTTCCCTCTCCACGGGGCTTGGTTGTAAAGAAAGGGTCGAATATTTTATCGATAAGTTTTTCAGGGATACCATGTCCGGTATCAGTCACTTTCAATTTCAAATATGACCCCGATTTCAGGTCTGAAAACTCCATCAAAGAATTTTTATCAAAATCGATTTGATCAAGGGTGACGGTCAGGGTTCCCCCTTTCTCACCCATTGCATGGGCTGAGTTGGTACAAAGATTCATTAGAATCTGATGAATCTTAACTGGATCTGCAAGCACCATATCCTTTTTGATTAAAATATTTTCCTTAACATCAATCGTCTTATGGAGGGTTGACCTGAGCAGCTTAATAACCTCCTTGATCAGGGAAGTTATCTTCACCGGTTTCATCTTATGTTTGCCCTGACGGCTGAACAAAAGAATTTGTTCCACCAGTTCTTTTGCCCGGAAAGCGGATTGTAAAACCTGATCAATGGAATATCTTACTGGGTCACCTTCTTTGATATCTTCAAGCGCCAGTTCAGAAAAACCGATAATTGCACCAAGAATATTGTTAAAGTCATGGGCGATACCACCGGCAAGCGTACCGATAGCCTCCATTTTCTGGGCTTGGTGCAATTGTTTCTCCAGCTTTACCCTTTCCTTTTGACCTTGTTTTTTGTCGGTTATGTCTCTTCCTTCCGCACACAGATAAATGATCCTGCCATCATCACCCAGAATCGGTTTAAGTGACGTATCAATATGGTGCAGATTGCCGGAAGGATCTATATGGGTGGTTTCGAATGAAATGTATTCACCCAAAGCAGCCTTTTTAATTGCCTGAAGTATTTTTTTTTGCTCCTTTGCAGAGTGAGTCCACCAGGGAGTCTCCCAAAAGAGTTTGTCAATCACATCTGCTTCTTTGGCTTTTATAAATTCAAGGGCGACCCGATTTACTGTCAACAAGTTACCTTTCAAAGAAAGCAACCCCATGAACTGGAAGGTCTGGTCAAACATCGTCCGCAGTCTCATTTCTCTGTCCCGAAGCATTTCCTCGGCCAGTTTGCTGTCAGTGATATCCGAGTGAGTTCCTATTATCCGTTGGATTCTGCCTTTTTCATCCCACTCCATTGCTGCACCACGACTTAATATCCAATGATACCCATTTTTTTTCGACCGTATCCGGAACTCGTGTTTGAACGAGCTTTGTCGTTTTTGAAGGAAATCCTTTACAACCGTCTCAGCAGCTAATTTGTCTTCCGGATGTAATAAATCAGCCCAAGTGTTATAATTATGGGGGAACTTGTCAGGTTCATATCCCAACATTGTAAAAAAAGTTGGGCTGAAGTAGGTTTCATTGGTCACAGGATACCACTCGTAAAATCCGGTATTCGTGCCTTCAAGCGCTAAACGAAGCCTTTCTTCGTTCTTGCGAAGTTCCTCTTCGGCAATCTTACGCCTGGTGATGTCCCTTATAGTTCCTTCGACTCCCAAAATATTACCATTTTGATCTGTGAATAATTGAGAATTCGAAGAAGCCCACCAGATTGACCCGTCTTTATGTTTGAACTGGACTTCATAATCTGAAATATGTCCCCATTTTTTAAGGATTGCCATGACTTTTTTTCTTTCTTCCGGATATAAATACATATCAGCTATATTTGATCCGATCGCCTCTTCTACGGTATAGCCGGTTAAGCGCTGAACCGCCTTGGATAGAAATATTAAATAGCCATCTATGCTTGATCTATAACTAATATCTGATGTATTATCAATGAGTTCTCTGTATTTTTCTTCGCTTTCCTTCAGCAATCTTTCTGCGTGCTTGCGCTCTGTAATATCAATACCAATTAAAATTGTGCCTTCTACTTTTCCATTTTGTTTGATTGCATTATTACTCCATAAAATAATTCGTTCCCTGCCATCTTTTGTTTGAATTTTATATTCAGACAATTTGGGCAGGCCTTCATTCATAAAGTTATTAAACAAATGCCCTGCAGCTTGATCACTTTTCCCGGGGACTAAAATATTGAACAAGTTTTTACCTTCAAATTCTGACGTGAGATATCCGGTTAACTTCTCAACTGCAGAATTCAACAATGTAACATTGCCTTGGGTATCAAACCCCAAAATCAGAACATTCGCTGTTTTGATCAGGTTATCTCTGAATTTTCTTGTTTTTGAACGCTTTATTTCCGACAATTTGGTTTTTCTTCTTTGGACAAGTAAAAAACCGATCAGTATTGCCTCGCTTATGCAAATCAAAAAAACAATGAGGATTTGTTTTTTATAGGTATCCCAGACAGACATCTCCTTGAATTTGATCCTACTGCCTGATGGGAGATTCTGTTCCTTTATACCCCAGCGCTGAAGCTGTCTCCAGTTAAACATGTGAGTGTTGGGTATTGTAATTAAAGAAGGAGACTCTATTTGCCCATTTAAGATTTGTTTTCCTTTTTCAGCCATATTTCGACCCAGCGAAACAAAGCTGCTTAAACATCCACCTGTCATCCGGTGTTCCAAAAGAATATCCCAAAGGCCGTATACAGGTGCATTTGATACATCACTGATCATTTTTAAAGCGTCCGTTGAGATAATGGGTTTGCCATCACCATCCTCCGACATAACCAGATATAAGACAATGGTATCAGATGAAAGGTTGTGAACTTTTATTAGAATCTTTTCCATTGAAAAGTTTGATAATGAGGTTACTGAAATTTGATCAGGAATAGTGTCAATGGCCTGTTTTGCCCTTTCCTCCAGTAATTGTCCAAGCTGTGTTTTATCAGAAACAATGACCATATGTTGTGCATCCGGTTGAATTTTCATGGCTGCTTTTATGGTGCCGTCAATACTGACATTCATGGCAAACCCAGATGTATTGGCTGGAAGTTTTTTGGGCTTGTCAAACCCTTCGTCAATCAAGCCATAAACAATGGGCACACCTGGGAACAGATCTTTACATTCACTTTGTATAAAGTCAAAAGCGGGTTTCATTATTGTAATGATCAAATCAAATTTGAGATGGTTATATTTTAAATAAAATGATTCTTTTAAAGTGTTTTTATATTTTTCTCCAATGAAGCGGGACAGATCTAATTGTTCATTAAAATAAATTATATTGCTATTATCCGTATTCAGCTCAGATCGTATGGTCTGTTCCACTATATTATACGCCGGCATGCCATATTCATATGAAAAAACGATGAGTATATTTTTCTTTTTTGCTTCGGAACTGTTTGAAAATGATGTGAACAATAATACAAAAAAGAAACAAAGAGGTATCCACAATTTATATCTATCCAAATATGTATTCAACAAACAAATGGGATATTGCATACCCTTTATCTCCCTGGATAGAATTTTTAATATGTATTAAAAAAAGCTATCAGAATGAAAGAGGGGATCGCTTTCATTCTGATCTTATTGAAACATTGTTGTTATTCAAAATTCAAAAAGCGTTTTATACAAGTATATATTTTTAAGACTTTCAATTCCCAACACATTTTGAAAATTATTGAATAGTCTTTTTGTAAAAAATCATAGTGCCTATGTTTATAATGTTTGTCAATGTCAAGAAAATTTTACTGAAGGTCGCTGGAAAATCATAATAACTGGAAACGACGTGAGCTGTCGATTTTCAAATCAGATATCGGGGAAAAGTTTATCAGTGTTTTTTATTCTTTGCCAGACGGATAACGGCATTTTTTATCTTTTTTAAACCATGTTTTTTTAACAAGGACTCCAACCCTATTTTCATTTCTTCCCACTTTACTTCATCTTGCTCTTGAACTTCCTCTTCTCTTGTTGAATAGGTCAAGGCGTCACGACTGCAAATTTGAACACACATGGGTATTTGTTCCGGATTTTCCCCACACATGTCGCACTTGAGGGGAAGATCGGAATCAGGTTCTTTAAAGACATCTCTGGCGGAACAGATAGTACTGCAGAAGCTGCACTCACTATATTCTTTCCCGTTGATTATATACCTGGATCTGCCTTTACATTCGGTTTTAGTGAAATTACTGGAGCGAATTGCAACCCATTCATCATTTATCTCATTGATTACCATCCGTATCCTGGAGCGGCTCGGGTTAAAGCTACTGTATTTTGGTTTGCTGTGGAATGCTGCACAGGCTATCTCACAGGCGCGACACCCATTGCATTTGTCCGGATCTATTTTTATTTCTTTGATAACTTTTTTTACTGAATCACTCATTGCAGTTGTCACCTCCCGGGTTATTTGTTTTTGAGGTTATAATCAGTCAAAGTGAAATTTTCAGCCTGACGGACAGTCAAAACGGCTTCTTTTTTTCTTCCCTCTGAATAACACGATTGATCTATATAACAATTATTTTCATTGCCTTTAAGGATTCCTTTTTTGATAAATTCCTTGGCTATATAATCCAGGCCTAGTTTATCCAATGTTGCTTTGGTAGGAATTCCCTCTTTGGTCCACCCCTTAAATTTGTAGTACTCACCAAGAAGCTCCTGTTCCTTTTTTGGCTCCCTGACTTTCCAGTGATCTGCAGGCGGTTTTTCATCGGCTCTTTTCAAACCTCTACTGATGTTAATGGCCCTGACAAGGTTCCGATTTCTTCTGGTCGCTTGCCACAGGTCATCAGCATCCAGATTCATACCGGTCGCCAGGTTTATGAATGTTGGTATGTTGTAGATGTGGTATGCGGAGCCTCCGCCGAACTGACCTCGAAATGACGAACAGAAAGCGCAGAAACCAATGGCGTCATCAACGTAGTGCATAGTCTCATTCCAGTCGCAAATGTTAATAGAGGCTTCTAATGATGGATGTGTTCTTGGCTCCCATTCCATGAAGAATTTTTTAAACCTCTCGGGTGCTGATATCCAACCGTCTGCAAATTCTTGTCTTTGCGTAATATTTTTAATGGCATCCTGTGGGAAGGAACCCTCGGTCTGATTAATCGCCATCTTGTCGCTGGTGCAATACATAAGATAATACGGATGATTCACTTTTCCCAGCTTGAGTGGTATCTGCTCAAATTTTTTCATTGTATTGTGGTCATACACTTCAGCGCCATTGCCAATCTGACGGGCTGCCGCATAGACTCCATTTGCCAGAACATCCCCGATCCCTTCCCTCCGGACAAGCATTTCAAGCAGATAGTAAAATCTCTCACCACTATCTTCAGGAAAATCAGGCAGTTCTTTGTCGGTTAGAATGCCGGCTTCGTAGAGTTCGATTGCAAAGGCTATGGTTTGTGGTGCGGCATAACTGTCCAGACCGTACTCCTGGGTTAGAGCAAGTATATCAAAGGTAAAGGGAAGGTCTTGAAAAGCTGCCATATGCCAGGTGCCTTTTCCGAAGCATTTTAAAATGTATCTTTGCCGTCCGGGTGGCTTGACCACGAGATGGCAGTTCTTAGGACAATTATAGCAGCCTTGCAAACGGTCGCGGATCTCCAGAGTGTAATCCTTCCATCTGTCTTCTAACTCCTGGTTCCAAAAGCCTTTTCTCCGTACGCGCGCATTGCCCCAGGCAAAATTGTCATGGTGAAAAGCGTCATTCCACTCAATTGCCATAAGATCCCCGTTAAACGGGCTGGCATGTATATCCTGGCTGTGTTTAAGGCATAACTTGAATAACTCATCAGGATTGAAAACCTGAAAATCTTTTGTGCCGCGCACTGCTATGGCTTTCAACCTTTTATCCCCCATAATCACGCCGACTCCTCGAGATGCGCTGGCGTTAGAATGTTCTATGGTGGACATAAAAAGTCTGTTTTCTCCGGCAAGACCGATTGCAGCCACTTGAATTCTGGGATCTTTCAACTCTTCTTTGATCGCCCATGCGGTTTCTTGAGCTCCTTTCCCCTTAAGATGAGAGGCGTCCCGTATTTCTACTTTGTCATTATGTATCCACAAATAAACCAAATTTTGTGCTTTGCCTTGAATGATGATTTTATCGTAGCCGGCATGTTTAAGTTCCGGTCCGAAATAGCCTCCAAAAATCGAATGAGAAAAAAAGTTCGTCTGGGGAGAAATAGTGTTTACCATAGTACGGTTGCAGGCCGGAACAGGAGTCCCGACTAAAAGACCCGCGCTGAATATGA
The DNA here is from genome assembly GCF_900105645.1 of Desulfobacula phenolica. Taxonomy (NCBI): domain Bacteria; kingdom Pseudomonadati; phylum Thermodesulfobacteriota; class Desulfobacteria; order Desulfobacterales; family Desulfobacteraceae; genus Desulfobacula; species Desulfobacula phenolica. The sequence goes on from NZ_FNLL01000010.1 coordinate 219,408, forward strand.
GTAAATTTTCAGGAGAAAAGGCCTCTGTTTCGGGACTCACTCTGTCCCATATTATCCTGGCAGCAGTACCATTGCCACCCAGATGAAGCCTTGTCAATTGGTGATCTGTTTCTACCCGCTCAATTTCGCCTTCAGTCAAATTGATTTCCAAATTGTAGCCTGTCTCTCCATATCTCATAATGCACCTCCTGACAGCCCTCGTCGTTCTTCGCGGTTTTTGATGAATTCAGCGACTTTCACTGTCTGCTGCTGTTGATTCCATCAATTCAAATCTCATCTTTCCCAAAAAAAATCTTGCTTGTAAGAAAAAAATATTTACCCAGGTAATTTATATGAAAGAACTTTTAACCTTCTGAAATTAAATGTCTTTCATTATTTGTTGTGGCAGAGTGATCTGCCATGGCCGTTATTTAAAATTAACTGTCACCAGACATTTTTTCTGCGGATGCGGGTATTGCCCTGAGAGAAATTTTTCCTGTGCCACCCGTGAATTGGGATTTCGACTGTAAACATTCAGATTCTCCTTTTAGGTTCAATATTTTAAGCCGGATTAAAAATCTTAGTTGTTTTTTTGGGGAAAAAGTTCCTTTATTATTCAGTCACTATTGTAAAATACCTAATAGCATTAACTAATATAGCGGTCAATGATTTTTTTTCGAAAAAATACTGTATAATAATAACAATAATTTATTGGCTGTATTATATAAATAAGCTTTTATTTTAATTATTTAAAAATAATAATATTTATTTGAAAATGATTTCTGTTTTATCCTAATCTTATTATGAAAGCACTATGATCATGGGTTGACCTTATAATTCCGATTATTTTTATATGCAAGGCTGCTGCTCTGTGTGATAATTACAGATTGATTTAAAATTCTTTAACCATCCTTAATTATAACTATTATCATAATGTTCAAAAGTTATTTGAACTTAGATAAATAATTTTTGTTGTCTAAGCTTTTATTTTAACCACTACATATTATGTAGAGAACATAATCATACTTATTGTTTTGGGGTGAGATTTTTTTACCAAAGGCTATTTTCAGGTGCTTGTTATTTTATGAGCTTTATAATCGGTTAGATTTTGTTGCTTCTGTTAATAATTTATATTATCATTAAGTAATATAGAAAGATGGTTTGTATTTGTATTTTTGTTGTAAGTTACTTGAATAAAAGTAAAAATAATATTTAATGCGGGTGAATTTATTATAAATTTTTTTTGACATTCAAAAAAAATATTCTTGAATGTGTTTATTCTAAGTGGCATTTAGTTTATAAGACTCATTTTAAAAATACACTAAATGTTGCACACAAAATAAAATTAAGAAAAGCTTTGATAAAAAGGGTTTTTATTGGCAACAAACACCACCATGAAATAGCAAGTGAGTTTGGTATGAATTATAATTTTTTAGGGAAGGTTCAATACATATTTTAAAATAAAAATCTTGTTGAATTTTATTGTTTAAATGTTATTAATCTTTATATGAAAGAACTTCTAAGATGTTGGAATCAAGCCTCTTTCATTTTTTGTTGTGGCAGATTGATCTGCCATGGCAGTTAGTGACATTGGCTTTTTTTTCAAAAGTTGAGATAATGATGGCTAAACATTTGCAGGATGTTGCAATTGAATTTTTTTGAGGGCAAACTGGTAACTCTATGAAGAAAGAGAAAGTTTTAAAAAAAAAAGTAAAAAGAAAAACCGGGAAGCAAAGTAGCTCGGATACAAGAATGCAAATAATTGAAGCTGCAAAAAAACTTTTTGCCGATAAAGGCTTTCATCAGACAACCGTTGTTGATATTTCAAAAAGCATTGGCCTTTCCGAAGCAGCTCTATATGAATATTTCAAAGGAAAAGAAGATCTTCTACTTGAGATACCGGATTTGTGGATTTCCGAACTTTTAGAAGATCTTGAAAACCATCTTTTTGGGATAAAGGGAGCAGAAAACAAACTGAGAAAATATTTATGGTGGTATTTAAGAAGAATAGAACTTTCTCCATTAGATGCAAAAGTAGTCTATCTGAATTTAAAAACTAATGCAAAATTTCTTAAAACTGACGTATATTTAAATGTCAAAACTCTTTATTATTACCCTGTTTCTATCATTTCTGAAGGCATAAAAAATGGAGAACTCAGAGCAGACCTTGATCCTCAGGCTGCTCGTGATATTTTTATCAGCACAATGGATCATCTGGTTACATGTTGGCTCTTAAATGATATGTCATATCCACTATTTGAAAACATTGAAACAATTTTCAGTATTATTGTTAATGGGTTCAGATGTGAGTAGCCCGTATCAGTGATGTCCGGTTTTTACTTGTTTTTATTTTTTGACTATAAGTTAATAATTCATATTGGCATCGGCTATGCATCGGCTATGCATCGGCTGCAAACATGAAAATCCAGGACCAGTTGGTAAAACATCTGAGTTTTAAAAGCTATGCCTATCTTCTGCGCGGAATCAGTCAGCCCTGATTCTTTTTAACACAGGCAGGTATCCGATCCCTTATTTTTTTTCAGGAGTGGTTGCCTAATATCACGAATACAACACTCCTGTTTTTCAGGAGTGTTATGTCCTGATCGCAATATCATTACGCAACGTGCTGATTTTATAGTTAAAGAAATGTCTTAAATCCATTGGTAACTTATTTTCAATAATAAAATATAGATGATCGCATGGTTGATCACAACAAAACATTAATTTATTCCTTACAAAAGGAGTTTCAGACTTATGCATCGTTGTTATAAGTTCATTGGGGGATAAAAACAGAGACTCCTGTTTTTCAAGAACAAGAATTTAACATTTATTAACAAAAACTCCTGTTTTTCAGGAGTTTTTGTTTTTTTTCACTATCTTTTTCCTGCTCATACAAATAAACATCTGAATTTATAAGTAATTTTATTTTTTTTGCCCATTGGCAGGCTTTTTGCTAACTTTAATCGCCATGTCCGTCAAATAGAACTATTAGGAGGTATATTATGAGATATGGAGAGACAGGCATTAATTTGGAAGTAGATTTGACTGTGGGCAATATTGAGCGGGTAGAAACAGATCCCGAAGTAACCAGGCTTCATCTGGGTGGTAATGGCTCTGCCGCCAGGTTGATATGGGATCGAGTGAGTCCGGAGACCGATGCCTTTTCTCCCGATAATTTGCTTATATTCAGCACAGGCCTTTTTGACGGTACTCCTATCCCAGCAGCCAATCGAACGATGGTCGATACCATTTCTCCTCAGACGAACATGTTTTCCAATTCGATTTTTGGAGGTTATTTTGGGCCGGAACTCAAACATGCCGGCTACGATAAGATCGTCCTTCGAGGCAAATCACAAGATTTGGTATATTTGTGGATACACAATGACAAAGTGGAACTGCGGGACGCTTCTCACCTTAAGGGAATGGGGGCTCAGGAAACCGCACATGCTATTAAAGATGAGTTAAATGATCGTGATATTCAAGTGGCCGCAATCGGCCTTGCCGGTGAAAACAGGCTTTTCATGGCCTCCATAGAACATTATAACGGGTCTGCATCTCGCGGCGTAGGTGTGGTTATGGGGGATAAAAGGCTGAAGGCGATCGCAGTGCGCGGCACAAAAGATTTTCAAGTTGCCAACCCCGAAGAGATGTTCAAATTATGTCTCCAACACTATCAGGATATAAATGAAAGTCCGTTTAACGGGGATCTCATGGCAATTGAGTGGAACGATGCCTGGCACCATAACAATTTTGCCTGGGGCAATGCACGCACAAGGAGAAAAGATTTCTGGCATCAGGAGCAAGAAGACAGGTGGAAGGATTACACTCTGAAAATCCGCGACCGGTTGCAAGGCTGCTACAATTGTCCTAAAAACTGTCATCTTGTGGTCAAGCCACCCGGACGGCAAAGGTACATGTTAAAATGCTTCGGCAAAGGCACCTGGCATATGGCGGCTTTTGAAGAGCTTCCTTTTACCTTCGACATAATGGCCCTAAGCCAGGAATACGGTGTGGACAGCTATGCCGCACCACAAGCCTTAGCTTTCGCCATCGAACTTTATGAAGCAGGCATTTTAACCGACAAAGACCTGCCTGATTTTCCGGAAAAATCTGCCGACAGGTTTTACTATCTGCTTGAGAAGCTTGTCCGGAGAGAAGGAGTAGGGGATATTCTGGCCAATGGGGTATATCGGGCAGCCCGTCAGATCGGCAATGGTGCCGAAGAATATGATCATAACACAATGAAAAAATTCGAGCAGATACCTCTCAAGCTGGGCAAAGTGAATTATCCGTATTATCTCATGTATTGCACCAGCGACAAGATGGCGATCAATCAGACCGAGGGCTCTTATCCGCAGGATCCAATTAAAGAACCTGCAGAGAGAAAGGAGTTTACCGACGAATGGATGTCGGCACCCGAGAGGTTTAAAAAATTCTTCCAGGAATGGGAGCCACGCACACATCCATCATTTGAAGCGGCTATTAACATATGTGATTGGAACGAAACCATGCACTACGTTGATGACTCCCTTGGCCTTTGCGCATTCTGTTCATCATTTAGAGGTCAATTCGGTGGCGGTTCCGCATACAACATCTACAACATACCCACTTTTATTAAATTGGCGACCGGGATCGAAATGGATGCCGATGATTTATGGCAAGTAGCCAGAAGAAACCGGAATCTTGTCAGGGCCATCAATATGAGCAGAGGACTGAAAAGAGCCGACGAGAAGCCACCTGCAGATCACTGGAAGAAAAGGGAGCCGGAAAATGAGCAGAAGCTTCTTGACGGATACTACACATTCAAGGGGTGGACCAACGAAGGCGTTCCCACCAAATTAACATTGGACAAATTAGGCCTGGGTGATGTCGCCGATGAACTCATCAAGAGGGGACTCATTAAGGGCGATGAAGATATTTGCTACAAGGATCAATCATGTTACTCAGAAGGAAGACCAAAAAATGCAGAAGTGAGTTTCCGTAAAGCTGAAAATTTCACTCTAACTGAGTACAATATCAAGAATAAATAGTCCGGGAGGTGAAAACAGCAATGAGTAAACCGGCAAAAAAAATAATCAAAGAAATAAAAGTAGACCCGAGCAAATGCAATGGGTGTCGCGCCTGTGAGAAGGCCTGTGCTGCATTTCACGCCATACCGAAATACAGTAGCTTTAACCCGGCCCGCTCCCGGATCAAGGTGGTAATTGATGAAAGAAACGATCAATGGGTGCCGGTTCGAGCCGGCGGCTATACGCAAGCCGAATGTAACGGCCGGAATCATTATGTGATCGACGGCAAGGAGTATTCGGAATGCGCTTTCTGTCCGGCTTCCTGCCCGTCGAGGAGTTGGTTCAAAGAACCCGATTCGGGTCTTCCTCTCAAATGCGACATGTGTGAAGATGTGCCTCCACTTTCTGAGCCGATGTGTGTTCAGATATGCGCACGTGACTGCTTGACCTATTCGGAAAGGGAAGTGGCAGTGGCAGAGGAAGAAACGCAGGAAGCAGATAATCAGATGGAGTTGAAGACAGCTTACGAGTCACTCGTGAAGAAACACGGGCAAAAGAAGGTCGTGGATACTTTTTCTCGATTATCAAAGCGTTAACCACTTAAGTTGAAAGAAGAGGATTAATAAATACAGTGGAAACAGTCGCCCCCTTCAAAGAAGTCATAGAAGAAATAAAAGAGGCCAGTGGAGAAGCCTTCAGGTTTTGCTTTCAGTGCGGACTATGCGACACGGTTTGCCCCTGGAACCGGGTCAGGCAGTTCAGTATCCGAAAAATCATCCGTGAGGCCACGTTTGGCTTAACGGAGATAGAAGGCGAAGATATATGGAGATGTACGACCTGTGGCAGATGCCCTGATCGGTGTCCGCGAGGCGTCAAACAGGTAGAGGTCGGCATGTCTTTGCGCCGGATAGCTTCGGAATATGAGGTGTTTCCGGCGTCGGTCAAGTCGGCCCGTACCGCGAGAGCAAGCCTTATTTCCGAAGGCAACCCCTTGCAGTTTGATAGAAATAAACGGGGGGATTGGGCAAAAGATCTTGGCGTCAAACCGTTCACAAAGGACATGGAAGCGCTGTATTTTGTCGGCTGCTATCTCAGCTTTGATCCGAGAATGAAAAAAATCGCCACAGCCACGGCCAATATCCTTAAAAAAGCAAGAGTGAATTTCGGCATATTGGGCGCTAAAGAAAGCTGCTGCGGCGAAAGCATCCGAAAAATCGGCAGTGAGGACGTATTTCAAAGCCTGGCCAAGGAAAACATCAAGACCTTTATCGACAATGGTGTGAAGAAGATTATCGTTTCTTCTCCCCATTGCTACCACACGTTTAAAAATGAATACCCCGAGTTTATGGTGAACTTTGAAGTCGTTCATATCACTCAGTATTTATCAGAGCTGATTGAAACGGGACGGCTTGAATTGTCAGGTGAGTTCGGGAAGAAAGTTACATATCATGACCCGTGTTACCTGGGGCGGCACAATAAAATATATGATGAGCCTCGCAATGTTTTAAAGGCAGTATCCGGGTTGGAATTGGTTGAGATGGCAGATTGGGGCAAAGACAGCCTTTGCTGCGGCGGGGGTGGCGGCCGAATCTGGATGGACACTCCCAAGGAAGAACGGTTCTCCGACCTCAGATTGGTCCAGGCCAAGAAAGCTGGGGCACAGGTGCTGGCAACGGCCTGCCCCTATTGCATCACCAATTTTGAGGAAAGCATGTTAAACCTGGAATATGACGACGTCTTAGAGGTTAAAGACATCACGGAAATTATTCAGGAAATGATTTAGAAAACCGTAGAATTCTTAGAAGGACAAAAAAAGTGGAAAAAGAAACGGTTGAAGGGCTGCCTGTTAACAGTCCTGAAAAAAACAATCTAATAGATGTGATGGTTGTCGGCGGCGGCATCAGCGGCATCCAAGCCGCCCTTGACCTTGCGAATACGGGGTTTAGCGTTTATCTCGTTGATAAAGCACCAGCCATCGGGGGAAAGATGTCTCAGCTTGATAAGACCTTTCCCACGAATGACTGCTCCATGTGTATTGAATCGCCAAAGTTTATTGAATGCAGCAGACATCCTAATATAGAGATTCTGTCATACACTGAAGTTGAAAGTATAAAGGGCAAAGCAGGAGACTTTAAGGTCACTTTGACCAGAAAGCCAAGATATATCATTGAAGATCGATGCACGGGGTGTGGGACCTGTGTAGAGGTTTGCCCGGTCAAGGTTCCGGATGAGTATAATCAAAACTTATCCTTGAATAAAGCCATACATATATACTTTTCTCAGGCCGTTCCGCTGATTACATACGTTGACCCTGATACCTGCCTTTATCTCCAGGATGAAAAATGCAATATCTGTATCGGTGCCTGTCAAAATCAAGCTATAGATCTCAACCAAAGAGAAGAGACGATCCAGGTAGAGGTCGGCGCAGTCATCATGTCCCCGGGGTTTGAGGTATTTGATCCAAAACTGCGGAACGACTATGGTTATGGGATCATGGAGAACGTGGTTACAAGCCTCGACTTTGAAAGGATTTTAGCCTCTACCGGTCCTTATGATGGAGAGATTTTGCGCCCATCGGACAAGAAGCATCCGAAGAAAATCGCCTGGATTCAGTGTGTGGGGTCCCGGCAGGTGATCGAGGGCGGAAACAGCTATTGTTCAGGCGTATGCTGCGCGTATGCGCAAAAACAGGTGATCCTGGCAAAGGATCATGAAGCGGATCTTGAGGCGAAGATCTTCCATAACGATATTCGTGCCTTTGGCAAGGATTTCGAGCGGTTTTACCAACGGGCGGAAAACCTGCCCGGGGTTGAATTTATAAGAAGCTATGTATCGATTGGCAAAGAGGACCCGGAAACCAAAAATGTTTCCATAAGGTATTCAACTGCTGATGACGGCGTCAAGGAAGAAGAATTTGAACTAGTAGTATTATCCGTGGGGTTAAACCCGCCGAAGAATGCAGAAGAATTGGCGGACCAGTTTGGTATTGAGCTTAACGAACACGGGTTCTGCAAATCCAATCCGCTAAATCCAATTGAGACCACGCGGCCGGGGATTTTTGTCAGCGGCGCGTTTCAGGGGCCTATCGATATCCCCGAGTCGGTCATGAGTGCCGGCGGGGCCGATGCCCTCTGCAGTCAACTGCTGGCCTACCGTCGGGGGGATCTTGCCAGAGACCGGGTCTACCCGCCGGAGAAGGATGTATCCCAAGAGAAACCTCGTGTGGGCGTTTTTGTATGCCATTGCGGTGCCAATATCGGCCGGGTGGTGGATGTGCCGGCAGTGGTAGAGTATGCGTCCGGGCTGGAAAATGTGGTGCATGCCCAGGAGAGCCTTTTTGCCTGCTCAACGGACAATGCCAAGCAGATATCGGATCAGATACGGGAAAAGGGTCTCAACCGGGTGGTGGTGGCCGCCTGCACGCCAAGAACCCATGAGCCGTTATTCAGGGACACTTGCCGTGAAGGGGGTATCAATCAGTACTTCTATGAAATGGCCAATATCAGAGAACACTGCTCCTGGGTGCATTCCAAGGAGCCGGAGAACGCCACCCGGAAGGCCAAGGAGATCGTTCGCATGGCCGTGGCCAGGTCATCGCTTCTTGAGCCCCTCCAGGAGTTTGAGCTGCCGGTGAACAAAACAGCATTGGTGGTAGGCGGCGGACTTGCCGGTATGACCAGTGCCCTTAGTATGGCCAATCAGGGATTTCGGGTTAAGCTGCTGGAAAAGGATAAGGCGCTTGGAGGCATAACGCGAAGAATTCATACCACCCTGGAAGGAATGGATGTTCAGGCTTTCTTAAAAGACACTGTCCAAAAGGTATATAAACATCCTTACATCCAGATATCCCATGAAGCAATCATCACGAATGTGACTGGTTATGTGGGAAATTTTGTCACCACGGTGAAGACTGAAGGACGGATCAAAGACATAGAACATGGCATTGCGGTTCTCGCGACGGGTGCGGCGGAATATAAGCCTACCGAATATCTTTATGGAGAAGATGACCAGGTAGTGACCCAGCTGGAGCTTGAGGATCGTATCTTCAAACAAGATGAAGCGCTGATGAATGCCGAGAGTTTGGTAATGATCCAATGCGTTGGTTGCAGAAATGAGGACAGAAATTACTGTTCCCGAATATGTTGCAGCCATGCTGTAAAGAACGCCACGAACCTGAAAGATCTGAAACCCGAGATGGACATCTATATCCTCTTTAGAGACATGAGAACCTATGGGTACAGGGAAGATTACTATCGTGAGGCTGCCGATAAGGGCGTGAAATTTATCCGTTGGGAATTGGATGACAAGCCCGAAGTGGAAGCGACCACAGAGGGCGGCAAGTCGATATTAAGAGTTACTGTGCCGGATCTTATCTTGGGCCGGCGGCTTGAATTAGATGCCGATGTGCTAACGTTGTCTGCTGCGGTGATTCCATCGGAAGAGAGTATGGAAGTGGCCCGGCTGTTCAAGGTGGCCATGAATCCGGACGGTTTTTTTCAGGAAGCCCATGTAAAATTAAGGCCGGTAGACTTTGCAGCCGAGGGGGTATTCCTGTGCGGTATTGCACATTATCCCAAGCATATCACGGAGACGATCAGCCAGGCGTACGGGGCTGCAGGCCGTGCGATCACGATTCTGAACAAGGATTCGGTGACAGTCTCGGGAGCTATTTGCCAGGTGGACGAGAACGCCTGCGAGTCGTGTGGGGCCTGTATATCGGTTTGCAATTATGGGGCCATTGAATTTCATGAGACAGGAAAAGGCAAAAAGGCTACAGTCAATCCCATTCTCTGTAAAGGGGATGGCCTCTGTAACACGGTGTGTCCGGCAAATGCGATTTCTCTAAAACACTTTACCGATGATGAGATCTTTTGCCAAATTGATGCGTCCTGAAAAATGCTTTTGCCTGATTGATATGGCGGTGGTTGTTCCTGAGGTGACCATTGCCCTGATAGAATTTTAAGAAAGAGAACCGCAGTGAAGACTGCCGTAGGAGTGAGAAAATGGGACCAGGACTTGAATTTAAACCAAGTATTTTAGGCTTTTTATGCAATTGGTGAGGGTACTCCGCTGCGGACCTGGCTGGAGTTTCCAGACAACAATACACGCCTGATATTAAAATTATTCGTGTCATGTGTACCGGCAGAGTCGACCTGTCATTTATATTCCGGGCTTTTTCAAACGGAAAAGACGGGGTGTTTATCGGCGGTTGTTGGCCCGGTGAATGTCATTATATTACTGAAGGAAATTTTTCTGCATTAAGCACAAAACATATTGCCGGCAAATTATTGGAAATGATCGGGGTGAATCCCGAAAGATTAAGGTTGGAGTGGATTTCAGCTTCAGAAGGAAGCCGTTATGCCGATGTGATGAATGATTTCTCCAGGACGGTGAGAGCGTCAGGACCTCTTGGTGCAGGTGAAGGAGTCGATCCCGAGGAATTGAAAGCCCGGCTGGATGCGGTTCAGCAGCTCATACCGTATATAAGGCTGGTGGAAAGAATAAGGTTGAGAATTCCTCTGAAAACAGTGGAAGAATATGATGAATTTTTTACCAGTCCTGCATTTGACAAGCTGTTCAAAGAAACGGTTGTGGACAAGTATGAAATCAGCCGGATTATGGCCCTGTTGAGGAAAAAAGCCTGTACGCCCGGTGAAATCACAAAAAGCCTGGGCATCAATCAGTCTGACGTATCACGGCATCTTAACCTGGCGGCCAGACAGGGATTATGCCTGTTCGACGAAAACCGGAATCTTTTTTCAGCCACATGTGATGAAAACGGCGTTTCATATAAGGATGAAGCAGATGTAAAAGTTGAAGCATCTGCGTTGGACAATGGTGAGGTTGATCAGATTATTGCCGAATACCAAGGCCGTTCGGAGGCATTGATCCATGTGCTGATGGAGGTTCAGAGCAAAAACCGTTGGCTGTCCAAGGAAATACTGGACAAAATCAGTGTGAAACTGGAAGTGCCATTAAGCCGGGTAATGCAGATCGCCAC
>NZ_FNLL01000002.1:0-573891 GCF_900105645.1 Desulfobacula phenolica
CTCAATCAATTCTTCGTCATCCACCATGTCGCATTTGTTCAAAAACACAACAATCGAGGGAACACCTACCTGCCGGGCAAGAAGAATATGCTCTCTTGTCTGCGGCATTGGACCGTCATCAGCACTTACCACAAGAACCGCACCATCCATCTGGGCTGCCCCTGTGATCATGTTCTTGATATAGTCAGCATGGCCGGGACAGTCCACATGTGCGTAGTGACGATTGGCTGTCTCGTATTCCACATGAGCTGTTGCTATTGTAATACCACGCTCTCTTTCCTCGGGCGCCTTGTCAATCTCATCAAACGGGACATATGTACCATGACCACCCATTGCTGCAAGTTTGGTGATCGCTGCTGTAAGCGTAGTCTTTCCATGGTCAATATGACCGATTGTTCCTATGTTCACATGCGGCTTGGTCCGCTCAAATTTTTCTTTAGCCATCCTAAATTAGCTCCTTCTGCCGTTGTTTTGGAGCCCATGACCAGAATCGAACTGGTGAACCTCTTCCTTACCAAGGAAGCGCTCTACCGACTGAGCTACATGGGCCCGAAAAGGCGATTCAAATTAATTTAATTTTAACTCAAACCATTATTCAAGTGAAGATCGAAAGAAGTGGAGCGGGAGACGAGATTCGAACTCGCGACATTCAGCTTGGAAGGCTGAAGCTCTACCAACTGAGCTACTCCCGCAAATAATGAACTAAAATAGCTAACCATTATAATTAGCCATGTAGTAACGATCCACCAAAACAACGCTTTAAGATCTCCTACACAACATACTGGTGGTGGGGGGAGGATTTGAACCTCCGAAGGCTGAGCCGTCAGATTTACAGTCTGATCCCTTTGACCACTCGGGAACCCCACCATTTTTTTGGAGCCGATACCCCGAATCGAACGGAGGACATTCTCATTACAAGTGAGATGCTCTACCAACTGAGCTATATCGGCTTACCTTAAATTTGCAACATTTTGTCACATCAAAAAGACCGGGAGATAATAGCAGAGCAACTCATGATAATCAACTCTCAATTTACAGAGCTTTAAGGGTATATTAGCCAAAAAAACAAGCTTAATCTCAAATTAACTCCTTTTTGCTTCTATTTTCTAACCTTAACTTCCGATTTGATCAAATCATCTATTCGTTAACCCTACTGAGTAAAAAAAACTGTTTAAAATCAGGGATACACCCATTGGATAAATAATTCATATATCCTTGACATCCTCTTATTAATTTTATAATTAGAGCAAATTAAAAATCATTGTAAAAATCAAGGAGACAAATGGCTCAGCAGACAAAACTTGCTCTAATATTGATTATTCTTTGGATCACAGCAGGTTGTCAATATACGCACAATAAAAATAGCTCCTCAGATATTTTAAAAACAATCAATGAGCCTGGAAAATCAATTGTAAACGATAATAGTTTAAACGACACTAAATTGATTACAAACTCCCTTGAAAAATCAAGTAAATCCAAATTGAACCGCACCACCTCAAATTTTTGTTTACAAAATCAGGTTAAAACCAAAACTGATCCAAATGAATCCGATCTTGAAAAAGAATCCGATCTCTCAGCCCAGGAAAAAATTGACCAGGCGTTGGATCTTTGTAATTATGCCCAGCAGATGTGGGAAAAAGGCAAATTGGAAGAAGCATTAATCAACCTTGATTCGGCTTATTATTCCATACTTGAAATTGATCCTGACATTTATCCTGAATTCAATCAGCAAAAAGAAGATATCAGATTCCTTATATCCAAAAGGATTCTTGAAATTTACGCATCCCGCCAGATTGTAGTTACCGGTCAGCACGATGAGATACCCATTACCCTGAATACTCATGTAAAAAAAGAGATAAAAAGGCTGACAGGGCCTGAAAAAAAATTTTTTATCCAGTCGCTTGAACGGGCACAACGGTATAGGCCGTTTATTGTTTCCGAATTAAAAAAAGCAGGATTACCCGAAGATCTTTCCTGGCTCCCTTTAATTGAAAGCGGCTTTAAGATCAGGGCATTATCCCCTGCAAGAGCCCTTGGTTTATGGCAATTCATACCTTCGACCGGATACAAATTCGGATTAAACCGCAATTATTATATTGACGAACGTTTAGACCCTGAAAAAGCAACGAGAGCAGCCATTGCTTATTTAAGAGAACTTCATAATCTTTTTGGAGACTGGACAACCGCACTTGCTGCATATAATTGCGGAGAATCAAGGGTTCTAAGAATCATTAGAAATCAAAGGATAAATTACCTTGATAATTTCTGGGATCTTTACCAGAATCTGCCAAGGGAAACATCACGATATGTTCCTAGATTTTTAGCCACACTTCACATTGTTAATAATCTTGACAAATACAATATCAAAATTGACACTCCCTCAATGCCTTTTGATTTTCAAGTATGTGAGATCAAAAAACAGGTCAGACTTAAAGATATTGCCAAAAAAATCGGAATGGATACGGCAACTTTAAAAGAACTTAATCCTGAACTTAGATATGCACTGTTGCCTCCGGAACCTTATATGTTAAAAATACCGAAAGAAAAAGCCCAATTATTTCTTTCAACAATTGATGAATTAAAAACAACGGTTGCCCCTCCTCCAATGTATGTATTTCACCGCGTTAGAAGGGGTGAAACATTATCAGGCATTGCCAACAAATATAAAACATCAATCCGTGCCATATCAGTTGCCAACAACATCCATAAAAGTCACAAAATATTTGCCGGCAAGGTACTAAAAATACCCGGCAGGAACAATGGTTCAATTGCCAGTACGGCTACATCTCCTCAATTAAAACCCGGACAAACTCTCACATACACGGTCCGGCGCGGAGACAATCTTTGGAATATTGCCAGGAAATTCGGTACGACCACAAAAAATATAATGACGACAAACCGGTTATCCTGCACTAACTTGAACATTGGTCAAACCCTTTATATTACTTCCAAAAAACAATTAATTCTTGCGAAATCAGATAGTTCAAAAAAAAGCAGTTCTCAACGCAACAAGAGTTTTTCATACAGGGTAAAATCGGGTGACAGCCCTTTTTCAATTGCAAAAAAATATAAAATGGATTTAAATCGACTTCTGGCCTTGAATCATTTGAATAAAAGAAGTAAGATCTTTCCCGGTCAAAAATTAATTATCGAATAATTTATGCCCCCGTAGCTCAGTGGATAGAGCATAGGATTCCTAATCCTTGAGCGCAGGTTCGATTCCTGCCGGGGGCACCACACATATGCAGACCTTATGAAAAAACACCCTTCAAAACCCGAACTGTTAACACTCAACACCCAGTATACAGCACACGACATTCAGCACACAAAACCCTTTAAACCTGAACTGTTAGCACCTGCAGGCAATTTTGAAAAACTGGAAATCGCCATTCACTATGGTGCGGATGCGGTCTACCTGGCAGGTAAAGATTTCAGCCTGAGAAATTTTTCAGGAAACTTTACAGATGCTCAACTGTTTGATGCAGTTACCCTTGCCCATCAGCACAATGTAAAAGTATACCTTGCCTGCAACATCTACTCAAGAAATCATGAACAAAAACAGCTTGAAGCCTTTTTAACCAAAACAGGCCGGATAGGTCCTGATGCCATTATTATATCTGATCCTGGAATCATTTATCTGGCAAAAAAAATTCTTCCGAATATGGATATCCACCTAAGCACCCAGGCCAATACAACCAACCTGAATGCCGCCATGTTCTGGCAGGACATGGGCATAAAAAGAGTTAACCTTGCAAGGGAATTGTCCATAAATGAGATAAAGCAAATCAGTTCAGATTGTAAAATAGAAACAGAAACATTTGTTCACGGTGCCATGTGTGTATCCTATTCAGGCCGATGCCTGCTCAGTAGTTTTTTAAGCGGCAGGGATAGCAACAGGGGGCTTTGCAGTCATCCCTGCCGATGGAAATACTCGGTGGTGGAAGAACTTCGACCCAACGAATATCATTCTCTTATGGAAGATGACAGGGGTTCATATATATTCAACTCGAAAGATCTGTGCATGATCAAGCATATTCCTGATCTTATTGATGCCAATATAACCTCGTTAAAGATAGAAGGCCGAATGAAGGGCATCAACTATCTTGCTTCTGTTGTTAAAACATACAGGAACGCTATTGATGCCTATTTTGATAAACCAGACACATATGAAACCAACCCGGAATGGTTAGCCGAGCTTTATCAGGTGTTTCACAGGGAATACTGTACCGGCTTTTATTTTAATAAACCTGATGAACAATTGCCTAATTATAAAAATATTCATCAAGGCAAAATCCATAGCTTTATCGGAAAAATTATTAATTGCACAAAAAAAATACAAAATCAGGATCACACGAAAAACAACAGCCACATAACAAAACAAGAATACACGATTGGTATTAGAAACAAACTCAGTGTCGGTGATATGATTGAAGTACTTTCGCCAACAGGAAGTCCAAAAAGAACAAAAATTAAAACAATCCTTGATATAAATAAAAATTGCATTGAAAGTGCCCAGCCAAATACAATCGCTATTCTTAAGCTTGAAATGCAATGCCGATCCAATGATATTGTTCGAAAAATATAAAATAGATCCATTTTTCTTTGTCAATTATCCGCTTTTAGTCAGCAGTTACAACCATTTCCATCATAAAATTTGTCACATAATTCTGACAAATAAAGACACAAGTGGATTTTTATAACCATAATGCTGAAACGAAATTCTATTTTATTATCCATTGCCCTTGTTGGAATTTTTTTCGGAATTCCTGCCGGGGCTTTTTTCAGCCTCTTTCATGATTTACCGCAAATAAACAGCCTTAAGCAGTTTAAACCCTCCTCTGTTACAACTGTTTTTTCATCGGACAAACAAATTCTGGCCAAATTTTATATTGAAAAAAGATTTCCCGTATCCATTGATAAAATCCCAAAAAACCTGATCAATGCCATTTTGACCATAGAAGACAGGACATTTTATAAGCATTCCGGTGTCAACTTAAAAGCCATTGCCAGAGCCATCATCCATGATTTAAAGGCCGGAAAATTCAAACAAGGTGCCAGCACCTTAACCCAGCAACTGGCAAAAACTCTGTATCTTACTTCTGAAAAATCAATTGTCAGAAAAATCAAAGAGGCTATTTTAACACTTCAGATCGAACGGCGGTATACGAAAAATGAAATACTGGAATTATATTTAAACCTGATTTACCTGGGATCAGGGGCATATGGTGTTGAGGCCGCATCACAAACCTATTTTAACAAATCCGTAAGTGACCTTACACTGGACCAGGCAGCCTTGATTGCCGGGCTTCCCAAAGCCCCTTCCGTGTACTCACCAATCAAAAATCCTGATTTGGCCCAAAAAAGAAGAAATATTGTTCTCCGGCAAATGCTGGATACAAACATCATCACAACACAGGAATACAATTTAGCCAAAGCAACAAAAATTGAAGCCCCTCTTCCCCAAAAAAATATGAATCCGGCTGCTTATTTTATTGAATATATAAAAACAGTTTTAAAACAGCAATTTGATTTGGAAAACATCTATTCAAACGGACTCAATATATATACAACACTTAATTTAGATCTTCAATTGGCAGCAAATAATTCTGTTTCAAATCGAATGGCACAACTTGAAACCCGGGTAAAAAAACATGGGAAGCCTTACTCAAAACTCGAATGCGCACTGGTTGCAATTGATATTAAAACCGGTGCAATTTTAAGTATGGCCGGAGGAGTCAATTTTAATAAAAGTTCCTTTAACAGGGCTGTCTATGCTAAACGACAACCTGGTTCAGCTTTTAAACCATTTGTTTATGCCACTGCAATAACCCGGGGATTTTCACAAAATGACACCCTGCTTGATGCACCCTTATCATATAAATTGGAAAACAATCAAACATGGCAGGTGAATAATTTTTCAAAAACGTATTCAGGCGAAATCACCCTTCGTAAAGCACTGGCATTGTCAAAAAACACACCTGTTGTAAGGCTTATAGAGGCAATCGGTCCTGCCAAGGTGATTGAGTTTGCTCAAAAAGCCGGAGTGTCATCCAAACTTCATCCCAATCTTTCTCTGGCCTTAGGAACTTCAGAGGTCAGCCTGATGGAGCTGACAACAGCGTATATTCCGTTTGCCAATATGGGATTTAAAGTGGCCCCCTTTTCCATCATTAAAATTACGGATTCAGATTTCCGGATTATGTATCAAACCTCAATACAGAAGCAATCCATCATGTCCAGACAAAACGCAGCCATTATGTCTGACCTGTTAAAAGCTGTTATACTTGAAGGAACCGGTAAAAAGGCCATGATCATTCAAAAGGATATTGCCGGGAAATCCGGGACAACCGACAATTATAAAGATGCTCTTTTTATTGGATTCAATCCGGATATTGCCGTGGGTGTCTGGGTGGGCAATGATGATTCTACCTCTCTTGGAAAATATGAGACCGGTGCAAAAGCCGCCCTGCCCATATGGATTGATTATATGAAACACTTTCTTTCAACTAACTCTTGTCAATATTTTGATATACCGGATGGAACAAAAATGATATATATGAACCCCAATACTGGTAAAATCAGCAGAGAACAAATTTCCGGAACAGTAAAAGCATTGATTAAAATAAAGGACAATAAATGATAAGAAAAGCTGTATTAGATGATGTCAAACATATCCATGCCTTGCTTCAATTCTATCACAAAACCGGTGAACTTTTAGCAAGGCCACTGAGCAAACTATACGACCATTTAAGAGACTTCTGGGTATTTGAAGATCCCAGGCAAAATAAAGTGGTTGGCTGCTGTGCATTGCAATTTTGCTGGGAAAATATGGCTGAAATCCGATCTCTTGCAGTTGACACTGATTTTACAGGTCAGGGAATCGGCACGGTTCTTACGGAAAGAACCATTCAAGAAGCCGTATATTTTAAAATAACGGATCTTTTCACCCTGACCTATCGGCCAACCTTTTTTGAACGGTTTGAATTTTCAATCATTGATAAAAATGAACTTCCAATTAAGGTATGGTCAGATTGTATCGGGTGTGTTAATTTTCCAAATTGTGACGAAATTGCCATGCTTAAAAAATTATAAGTACACCATTTTATAAGGAATGGGCGAATATATGAGTACGGATGGCTTTGGCAGGATATGCTCCCGGGAGACCGTAAGCCAGTTGGTGTCTGGGTTTAATTCCCGAAGTCTTCCTCCCTCTGACGGCAATGCATGACTTGTATAATCATATTTAACATTTAAAATACACACAAACTTTTCCCGGTGCCTTGCTACCACATAATTTTTGATAAAACAATCCTGGTTGATGCCGGCAGCTTCAGCCAGTTTTTTTGTTTCATCTTCAGGCAATTTAACCAATACAGACGTGGATACCCCGCCTTCATCAATCCTTAAAAGAGTTCTGGATTCACTGGAAGAAACATAAATGGTTGTAATCCCGGGCAGCTGTTTGAAATATTGGGCAGCCACAATTGCTGCTGTTCTTCTTCCTCCGGACAGAACCGGAACCCCATAATATTCAAAAAATTTTTTTTGAAAATCTTCAGCATATTTATCCCCTTTTTCATACAGATCTTTTGAAATATACCTCAAATCCCTGGCAAGTGCTTCCGAGGCATCGGTAATGGGCCAGTCTATCCTTACATGGAAATGGGTCAGTCCATATCTTACCTTGCTTTGTTGATTTCTTTGAATCAACAAAGCATAATCAATGGGGAGCAACGATCTTAAAAATGAAAAAAAATCACTGGTATCAAAAAATTTAAGGTTACGGTTAAAATTTTCCACATCAGGAAAATATTTATGCGTCAATAAATTGGTTTTTGTTATTTTATTGGCATCAAAATACCGAATGTATTTTTTATGTTTTTTATCAATAGTATCTTCGGAAAAAATAATCAAAAATGAATTCTGTGCATCAAACTCAACCGATGGAATCCGGGCACGAGGCTTGAGTTCCCTTAATTCCACAAATGGATAGGGAGTCCGTAACCTGAGAAAATTATTATAAGAGCCCACAAGAGAATACCCTATAACAAATTGGTCCAATTCATCGCGCAACACCTCATAGTAAGACCTTCTGAGCCGTTCTTCCCGGCTTAAGCATTCTCTATCCTTGCAGGACATAACCGTATCCCCCTTTTTTTGTACTCTATTCCTTTTTTTCCAAGGCAACCACACCGGGGAGTTTTTTGCCTTCCATTAAGTGCAAAAAAGCACCGCCACCGGTTGAAATATAACTTACCTTGTCTGCCACATTGCATTTTTTTGCAGCAAGCCCGGTATCCCCTCCGCCAACAATGGAAAAAGCATCTGATGCGGCAATAGCATCTGCTATAATCTGTGTTCCGGACATGAATTTTTCCATTTCAAAAACCCCCATAGGACCGTTCCATACAATTGTTCCTGCTTTCTTCACGGCTGTGGCATATTCTTTGGCTGTTCTGGGACCAATATCTAAGGCCATCCATTGATCCGGAATCTGATCCAGTTCACAGACTTTTACACTGGCATTTTTATCAAATTTATCCGCACAAACCAGATCTTTTGGAAGAAGAAAGTCTATCCCTTTTTCTTTTGCTTTTTGAACGATACCGGATGCAGTCTGTAAAAGGTCGTTTTCAATCACGGAAGCCCTGGTATCAATCCCCTGGCTTTTTAAAAACGTGTTGGCCATGGCACCGCCAATAATCAATGTATCAACAAATTTGAGCATATTTTCCAAAGCAGCCAGTTTGCCGGATACTTTTGCACCACCAATGACTGCCACCAAAGGTCTTTGAGGATTTTCAACCGAATCGTAATAAGATTGAACTTCTTTTTCAAGTAAAAATCCAGCTGCAGATTCTTCTGCGAATTTGACAATACCCGTAACAGATGCCTGATCCCGGTGGGAAACCGCAAAGGCATTGTTCACATATACATCACAAAGATTGGCAAGCTTTTGTGAAAATCCGTCATTATTGTCTTTTTCCTCTTTATGGAATCTTAAATTTTCCAGCATCAGGATCTGACCGTTAGTAAGTTGGCTTACTCTTTTTTCAACTGCTTCACCAACGCAATCTTCTGCAAACAAAACCTGTTTATTTAATAATTGAGACAGCCTTTTACAAACCGGTGCCAGACTGAATTTTGGGTCCCGCTTGCCATTTGGTCTGCCCATGTGAGAGGCCAGAATGATTTTTGCATCTTGCTCCAACAAGTATGAAATAAGATCCAGGGTGGCTGTGATCCGGTTATCGTCTGTAATATTAAGATTTTCATCCATTGGCACATTATAATCAACCCTGACAAACACTCTTTTTGATGTCACATCAATATCTTTTATTAATTTCATCGGCTTCTCCAACATTATTTTTTCTTTTTTCTGTGAACCTGTTTTTTACGGGACCAGCGTTCAAAAAAATTCATGACACCCGATTGGGTTCCCCTTTCAATAATCTCTTCTTCCACTTGAACACCAGCTTTAGTGGCCATGGCATGTTGCAGACAATTAGTTTTTAAAGGACAGTGATAAAAGCACTCATCCGGTGTCTGCCTCAATCCCTTATCGGTCATGGGAAATACTTTTTCAAGGATACCAAAACATTCAGGCGTGTCATTTTCTTTGTTCATTTGTTTCTTTATTAATAATTTGTTTGTTCAAATTCCGTATTAAACTTTGATATTAAGCCTTGGGCTGCAAAACTGTATGCCCCGTTATTTCCAATAATCATATGCTCATGCAAAACAATTCCCACATATTTGAGTGCAAATAACAATTGTCTTGTGATCCGGATATCACTTTTAGAAGGCTCAACATCCCCCGAAGGGTGATTGTGCGCAAAAATAACGGCTGCGGCATTATGTTGCAAGGCACTGATAATAACTTCCCGCGGATAAACAGAACTGGTCGTCAAAGTTCCGGTAAAAAGAATTTGACAGGTCAATACCCTGTTTTTGGCATCAAGAAAAATTCCGGCAAACACTTCTTTTGTTTTATGTCCAATGGTCTGGTTCAAATATTCCATCAAATCCCGGGGATTTTGAACCACATCTTTTGATATGATTTTGCTTTCAAGGTACCTGTCAGACACTTGTTTAATCAACCGGATACCCAGACTGCTTGACGGCCCTACTCCTTTAATTTCACACAGCGATTCATGACTTGCCTCCAGAACCCTCTGAAAAGTCTTAAACCTCTTTAACAGCAATTTTGCGCTCTGTTTGCAGTCTTTTCTCGGGGTATTCAAAGAAAGCAGCAACTCAATGACTTCATAATCATGAAATCCTTGAAGACCGTTTTTAAGAAATCTATCCTTAAGCCTTTTTCTGTGGCCCTCTCCCTTATGAATCAGTTGGGTCGTCTGTCTTGTCAACATTCTCCTCATCAACAGGAAATTCTTTCAGATTATCATCTTCCGGTTCATCCTGTCCGGCCTGATCTTCTGCCTGATCTTCTTCCTCGGGAAGCCGTGCAATACCTATAAGGGTTTCTTTGGCAGACAGGTTAATCAATTTAACCCCCTGGGTATTCCTGCTGATAACATTAATACCTTCAATGGATGTTCGAATCAATTTTCCTTTATCCGTAACCATCATCAACTCGTCATTGTCATCCACCAAAAGCAATGAGACCATTTTGCCATTGCGTTTTGATGTTTTAATGGAAAAAACACCTTTGCCGCCACGGGTCTGGGTCCTGTACTCTTCAATAGAAGAACGTTTTCCATATCCGTTTTCAGTCACGGTAAGCAAAGTATCTTCTGATTCCAGAACCTCCATGCCGACAACCTTTGCATCCGGGTCTATTCTCATTCCCCGAACCCCCATAGAACCCCTGGCTGTTGCACGAACATTTTTCTCATTAAAGCGGATAACCTTGCCCCCTTCCGAGCCAAGAAAAACATCCATATTACCGTCGGTGATTCTTGCCGCAATCAACTCGTCTCCCTCAGCCAGCTTCACCCCGATCAAGCCGCCGGATCTTCTCCTGGAATAGGCCATCAAATCGGTTTTTTTCACCCGGCCTTTTTTAGTGGCCATGACCACATATCTATCCTCAACAAACTCATCAACGGTTAATACAGTGGCAAGCTTTTCACCCTCATCAAAATTCAACAGATTTACAATGGCCTTTCCAAGACTTGAGCGACCTGCCATGGGCAATTCATACACCTTTGCCTGGTAAACCTTGCCCAAATTGGTGATAAATAAAAAGGTGGAGTGGGTGGATGCGACAAAAAGGTGTTCCACAAAATCATCCGTCTTTGTTCCCATTGCGGTTTTGCCTTTCCCGCCCCTGTGCTGACTTGAATACAATGTAATGGGGTTGCGCTTGATATACCCGCTTCTGCTGACAGTCACCACCATGTCTTCTTGGGCAATCAGATCTTCAATACTGATTTCAGCCGTACTCTCAACGATTTGGGTACGCCGCGGATCACCAAATTCTTCATTCAGCTCGGCCAATTCGTCCTTGATCAGCCCTCTGACCACTTCATCACTTGAAAGGATCTCATTATACCAGGCAATATCCTTTAAAAGGGCATTATATTCACTGATGATTTTTTCTCTTTCAAGTCCTGTAAGCCTTTGCAAACGCATATCAAGTATTGCCTGGGCCTGAATGGCTGTCAAACTGAACCTGGATATCAATCCGTTTTTGGCCTCTTCAGGAGAATTTGAAGCACGAATAAGAGCCACCACCTCATCCAGATGATCAAGAGCAATTTTTAAGCCTTCTAAAATATGTGCCCTTTCTTGCGCCTTTTTTAAATCAAATTGTGTTCTGCGGATAATAACATTTATGCGATGTTCAATAAAATGATTCAAAATTTCTTTTAAAGTCAAAAGCTGCGGGCGGTTATTGACAACGGCAAGCAAAATAATACCAAAACTTGTCTGCATATTGGTATGCTTGTACAGCTGGTTAATCACAACCTCTGCAATCTGATCCCTTTTAAGGCCGATAGCCATTCTCATTCCATCACGGTCTGATTCATCCCGGACAAAGGAAGCACCTGTAATGACCTTGTCCCGCATGAGTTCTGCTATTTTTTCAACGACCTTTGCCTTGTTTACCTGGTAGGGCAGTTCGGTCACAATAATTGTTTCCTGACCGTTCTTTTTATTTTCCTCAACCGTTACCTTTGCCCGCAGCGTAATAATACCACGTCCTGTGCTATAGGCCTCATAGATACCCTTGGTACCATAAATATGACCAAAAGTCGGAAAATCAGGGCCTGGAATGTATTCCATTAAATCCTGAATATCCATTTCAGGATTGTCAATCAATTGGGTTAACGCACAAACAACCTCTTTGATGTTATGGGGAGGAATATTGGTTGTCATTCCAACGGCAATACCTGAGGAGCCATTTACCAGCAATGCGGGAAATTTTGTGGGTAAAACAGAAGGTTCTTCAAGGGTTTCGTCATAATTGGGAATAAAATCAACAGTTTGTTTTTCAAGATCTGCAAGCATCTGATGGGAAATCTTGCGCATACGAATCTCGGTATACCTCATTGCCGCAGCAGAATCACCATCCACAGATCCAAAGTTACCCTGACCATCCACCAACATATATCGAAGTGAAAAATCCTGGGCCATTCTAACAATGGTATCATAAACGGCAGAATCCCCATGAGGATGATACTTACCAATCACATCACCAACAATACGGGCAGATTTTTTATAGGATTTATTCCAGTCGTTTCTCAACTGCTGCATGGCATACAAAACCCGCCGGTGAACCGGCTTCAGGCCATCACGAACATCGGGCAGCGCCCTTCCGATAATGACACTCATGGCATATTCAAGATAGGATTGTTTCATCTCCTTCTCAATGCTGGTCACATTATTGTCTGTATTAATAATCAACTTTACGACTCCAATTATTTCTCTTTAAGAACCTTTCCGGGTTCAACCATAAACTGAAAACTTGAAAAATATATGTCTGCAAGGGTTAAAAACAGGGTTGCGATCAATGGACCGTAAATAATACCCAGAATGCCATAGGCTTTTAACCCGCCGATAATAGCAAAGAATACGATTAACGGATGCATACTGACTCTATTTCCCACTACCCTGGGTTTAAAGATATACTCAATCCCCCAGGACAGCACGGCATAAAAAACAAGGACAAAAATCCCTGAAAAAAATTTTAATTTCAGCATCAGGATCACTGCGGCAGGGACCATGACAATACCGATCCCCACAATGGGCAAAAAAGCCAGAAATCCCATGATAACACCCCATAGGAAAGGAGAATTCCACCCTAACAACCAGAAAAGCAAACCGCCTGCAATTCCCTGAATCAATCCGCCAAGGCCATTTCCGATAAGGACTGCACCTGCCATGTCCATAAATTTTTCAAAAAGTTTTTCATCATGTTCATCCGGTAAAGGAGACAGGTCATACATATATTTTATAAACTTATCCCCATCGATAAACATGTAAAATACCACGATTAACATCAGACCAAAATACAACACCAGATTAAACACATTGGATGTAATAAAACGGGCCTGTTCAAACAATGATAATCCCACGGCCTTTCCAAGTTCTGAAATGGGGCTGACCAATTCATCCCAGGTCACCTCTTTTTCGATACCTGCCCTGACCAGCAGGTCATTGAATCGTTCCAAGGCATGCGTATTTTCAAACAAGTCTTTTAATTGATTGGAAAAAACCGCATCTTTGGCCATGGTATAAAGATTAAAGGCTTCCCTGGAAAGCACCCCGATAAAAAAAACAACCGGAATAAAGACAACAAAAAAAATCAGAATACAGGTAAGAACCGAAGCAGCTTTGGGGGACAGTTTCTTTGAAAAAAACCTGAAAACCGAATTAAAAATTCCTGTGGAGACGACCCCTAAGATGATAATGGCAAAAAACGGGGCAATCAGCTTACCTGCAAGCAGAATCGAAATACAGAACAGCACAATAAAAAATACAAACACTGCTCTTTGAGAAATATTTTGCTCCAAGATTTCACCAATCTATTCAGTCAAGGTACAAAGAAATGAAAAGGGTTAAAAAACCATGTAAAGCCGTAATATGCAAAAAGGCTTGCACAAATACGGCTTTACATAAATCCAAGAGTCTTCTTGTTTTAGTTTCTGATCAGTCCAAGGGCTGCCAGAACAAGAAGTATCTCAAATATAATGACTTGAAGAAAGCTTCCAAAAAAATGGTATACAATACCGCCGCCAACAATAGCCGGCACTGCCGTAAAGATTAACATGCCTAATTTTCTAGGAATATCCATAATAAAAACACTCCTTTATGCATTTTATTTCAAATATTTTAACCCCATTAAAAACATAGGCATTTCTACCATTTTAATGGTTCCAAGTAAAGGAAAAAACTTATCTTTCGATAATCATGGCCATGCCCATACCACCGCCGATACACATGGAGATCAAACCTGTGGAGTATGATTTTCTTTTCATCTGGTTAATGGCTGTAACCATCTGTCTTGCACCTGTACAACCAATGGGATGACCGATTGAGATGGCTGATCCCAGTTCATTGGGTTTTTCCACATCAATATTGAGTTCTCTCATGCATCCAATGGCTTGAGCGGCAAAGGCTTCGTTCAGTTCAATCATGTCAATGTCTTCAATCCCCATACCGGTCTGTTTCAGCACTTTTCTAATTGCCGGTACAGGACCTAGGCCCATGTATGCAGGATCAAGTCCGCCGGATGAAAAAGCTTTAATTTTTGCCAGTTTTTCAAGACCAAGTTCATCAGCTTTTTCTTCGGTCATCAACAGAACGGCTGCTGCTGCATCATTGATTCCGGATGCATTTCCTGCTGTAACACTTCCGTCTTTTTTAAATGCCGGACGAAGTTTTGCCATTTTTTCCATGCTGGTTTCCATGGGGCGTTCATCTTTATCAACAATGGTATCGCCTCTGCGGGATTTGATCACAACCGGGATGATTTCTTCAGCAAAAGTACCGTCGTTTACCGCAGCAAACGCTCTATTGTGGCTTATTAAGGACAGCTTGTCCTGTTCTTCTCTTGTAATACCGTATTTTTCTACAATATTTTCTGCCGTAAGTCCCATGTGGTATCCGTAAAAAATTTCATATAATCCGTCAAATACCATCAAATCATGGACTGGTCCTATACCGGTAAGTTCCATTCGATGTCCCCATCTTGCCTTGTTCAATGCCATGGGGGCATTGCTCATGCTTTCCTGACCACCTGCAAGAACCACTTCTGCCTGACCTGCCATAATGGACTGGGCACCAAGAGCAATGGCTTTGAGTCCTGAACCGCAGATTTTATTTACTGTAAAAGCAGTTGTCTGTCTTGAAATACCCGCAGCAATCATTGCCTGCCGGGCTGTGTTCTGGCCCTGTCCTGCCTGAAGGACATTACCCATGATAACTTCATCAATAAACACAGGGTTTAATGAATCATCATAATCATATCCTTTTTTTTCAAGATCAATCACGCCCTGATCTTTTAACGTATCAGGAGAAAATTCATCCTGGGATGCATCCACAACAGGTTTCAAACCAGCTCTTTTTAAAACATCTTTCATTACATAAGAGCCAAGTTCAACTACGGGTACGCTTTTCAGGGAACCACCAAAAGACCCTACAGGAGTTCTAGAACCACTGACGATAACAACATTTTTCATTTAAAGCCTCCATCAATATTGATTTTTTCGCTATTAGCAGCTACATTTTAAAACTGCCATAAATTATTAGCAGCTATATTTTAACACTAATATAAATTATTAATAGTTACATTTTAAATACGCCATTAGATTCAATAACAAAGAGACAACTAAAAAACAAGGAATTATACATGTGTTTAATCCTCTTTGGATATAAAGTTTCAAACAAATATCCTTTAATCTTTGCCGCCAACCGGGATGAATTTTATCAAAGACCCACAGCCCCCATGCATTTATGGAAAACCACCCCTGCTATTCTTGCGGGAAAAGACCTTGAACAGGGCGGCACATGGTTCGGGGTCCACAAAAACGGAACCTTTGCAGCCCTTACCAATTACCGTGATCCTTCCTCAATCCGTCCGGATGCCCCTTCAAGGGGTGAAATTATTGTTGATTTTCTCAAATCCAAGAAACCGCCTAAAACCCATTTTAATCATCTTAAAGAAAAACAAAATCCCTACAATGGATTTAATCTGTTGTTTGGCAGCAAAGATGATATATTCTGGTTCTCCAACCTTAAAAACACCATTGAAAAAATAGCCCCCGGCATTCACGGACTTTCCAACCGGTTTCTGGACACCCCATGGCCTAAAGTGGAATCCGGCAAAAAAGCATTGCAGGATATCATCTGCGGCACCATCACATTTGAATCTCTTTTCTCCATACTGACGGACCAATCAATTCCTGATGATGATCAGCTTCCTCAAACCGGAGTGGGACTTGAATGGGAAAGAACGCTGTCTTCCTTATTTATCCATAGCGATACATATGGCACAAGATCCTCCACTGTAATGCTTATGGATCAAAACGGAACAATCGAAATCACGGAACGAACCTATGATCCTCAAGATACGCTGACATACAACGACCGCCGGTTTATCTGGGAAGGGTCCGGGTCAAGCCTTTCTTGACTAATTCTATCAACCGACCTATTATATGGGATAAACACCTTATATTGTATATGGTAACCCAAGGGTGTCATCCATCTTCAGACAGACTTGAAAAATTGATAAAGGGTGCCGATCATGAAACAATGCAACGGATGTGGAAAAATTGTCTCCCAGACAATTACTATGTGCCCGGTCTGCGGCATAAACAATTCAGGCCCTCTGAAATTTATTGATGAATACAAAATTCAAACCATTATTTATGAGGACCGCACTTCAATTGTCTGCAAAGCTGCAAAAAACAAAGATACCTCACCTGTAACCATCAGAATATTTACGGAAAAATCCGGTATGGATGAGCGTGTGGCCAAACGATTTAAAAACGAACTTGAAAAACTCAAAAAACTGCCGGACGAATATTTTTTACGGCATTATGAAATCAAAAAAAGCAGTGACGGACCCTGGTACAAGATCAGCGAATGGATGGATGCCGCAGATTGGAATTCTGTCTTTAGGTCCGGGATATTGGATTCCCTGCCCAGGATGGTCACCCTTTTTCATAATATCGCGTCAATACTTGATATTTTGAATAAACATGATCATTTTATGCCCTATCTTATTCTTTATGATCTTATGATCCCCAAAGAAAAAACAAAAAATCTCCACATAAAACTCAATTACAAACTTTCAAGATTTTTAAATGCAAGAGCTACCCATAACGGCCCCATGCTTCAAAAAGCACTTGACTGCCATCCTGATATCATAAACCAGCGGGCCATTGATTTTAGAAGTGGAATATGGTCACTTGGGAAAGTATTTATTGAGCTGTTAACCGCAGACTCAAACCAAAATATCAATTCCTCAACAGTGGATGAACTGGACAGTCCAGACCCTGAACTTGCCGCCCTGCTCAATGCCATGCTGTCAGATGACCCGGATCTGAGACCCCAAACCATGGAAAGCGTTGTGTCTGAGTTATCTCGTATCTTAAAGCGCCTGACCTGTTCCGAATAAGCTGAGCTATAATCGACAGGATTCTTTTCTTTTACTGCTTCAGGTTAATCCATGCATCAAGCCGCTGTTTCACAGTTTTCTCATATCCCCGGTCAGTTGGCAGGTAAAAACGATGATCGCAAAGCGTTTCCGGCAAATAGGACTGAGGGATATAGCCGCCCTTATAGTCATGGGCATACTTGTACCCTTTGCCGTAATTCAAGTTTTTCATAAGCTTTGTCGGGGCATTCCGGATATGAAGCGGGACCGGTTCATATCCGGCTTCCTGAACCGTTTTTTTAACCTGTTTGCGGGCCATATACACAGCATTGCTTTTGGGAGCTGTGGCAAGATAAATAGCTGCCTGGAACAAAACATCGTCTCCTTCGGGACGGCCTAAAATCCGAAAGGATTCACCGGCATTCAAGGCCATGGTCAAGGCTCCAGGATCAGCCATGCCGATATCCTCGGTGGCAAACCGGATCATTCTTCTGAGCATATAATAAGGATCATCCCCTGCCATGAGCATGCGTTCCAGCCAGTAAATCGCCGCATCAGGGTCGCTGCCACGCATGCTCTTGATAAAAGCTGAAATCAGGTTAAAATGTTCTTCACCCGCCTTATCGTATAAAAGTGATTTTTTCTCAATGGCAGTTTCAACATCCTGAATAGAAATCCTGTCTTTTTGAGAAAAATGAAGCACTGCTGTTTCAAGATTGGCTAAGGCAATCCTGGCATCACCGTCGGCCACCCTTGCAATATGTTCCAATGCCTCATGGGTCAATTGCTCTTTTTCAATCCCCATCCCATTTTTTTTATCTGTCAGCGCCCGGATCAAAATTGTTAAAATATTTTCTTGTTCAAGGCTTTTAAGGGTAAACACCCGGCATCGGGATACCAGGGCCGGAATAACCTCAAAGGACGGATTTTGGGTGGTGGCCCCCACAAGAGTTATCAGCCCTTTTTCCACATGATGTAAAAAAGCGTCCTGCTGGGCCTTGTTAAACCTGTGAATTTCATCCACAAACAGAATGGTTCGTTTTTGATACAGGGCCTGTCTTTTTTTGGCCTGTTCAATAATCTGCCGGATCTCTTTTACCCCGGACAAAACAGCTGATATTTCTACAAATTCAGATTTTGTCTCATTGGCTATAATCCCTGCCAGGGTTGTCTTCCCACATCCGGGCGGTCCCCAGAGAAGGATGGAGAAAACCCGGTCATCTTCAATTGCTTTTTGGAGCAGACTGCCTTTAGCTGTAAGGTGTTTTTGACCCTCCAGCTCATCAAGAGATTTGGGGCGCATTCTGTCAGCCAGGGGGCGGGTCAGGGATTTGTCCCGAGAACTGTGAGATTCAAAAAGATCCATTGTTTTTAAGCGATATCCGTATCCCTTTGTCTTTTTTTCTTACTCTGTTCTTTTCTCTGTTTTTGTTTTTTGGTGATCTGTCGTTTCTTTTTCTGAAAGATCCGCTCATCTTCTCTTGATCCACCTGAAAATTTAATTTTTCCCGTTTTTTCCCTGAAATAAAGTTTGATTGGAGTTTTTGAAAGCGGAATCATCTGGCGCAACTGATTGAGCAAATATCTCTCATAAGAAAAATGAACTGCTTTGGGAAAATTAACAAAACAGACAAAACAGGGGGGTCTTGTCGCCACCTGGGTGGCATAGAAAAATTTTAGTCGTTTTCCTTTGTACAGGGATGGTTCTGTTCTGTAAACCGCATCCTCAATAATCCGGTTCAACACACCGGTATTAATCCTGTTGCAATATTCCTTATGAATTTTGACCACTTCATCCAGAATCTTATGGCACCGCTGCCCGGTCAGAGCGGATATGGTCATGGCAGGAGCATAGGACAAAAATTTTGACTTGTACCTTAAATCCTCCATGTATTTTTTTACGTTTTTACGTTCTTTATCCAGAAGATCCCATTTGTTTAACAAAAACATGGCACCGCATCCCCGGTCCTCGGCATATCCGGCAATGGTAATATCCTGATCTGTAATGCCTTCTTCCGAATCAATCAGAATCAATGCCACATCACAGTCATCAAGGCTCTTCAATGATTTTAAAATGGAAAATTTTTCAAGTTTCTGAGTGACCTTGCCCTTGCGACGAATACCGGCCGTATCCACAAGGACAAATTGTCTTCCTTTATATTCAACCGACAATTCGATGGCATCCCGGGTGGTGCCGGCCTTTTCATTGACCACTACACGCTGTTCGCCAAACAGCCGGTTTGCAAGAGAAGATTTTCCCACATTGGGTCGGCCCACAATGGCTATCCTGATAGGTGTCTCACCCTCGTCTTGGGCCTGATCATATTCCGGCAGGGTTTGAATAAGGTCATCTAAAAAATCACCCACCCCGATGCCGTGTTCGGCTGAAATCTCATAAAAATGATCAATACCCAGTGAATAAAACTCAGCAAGGTCGTCATGCTGTTTGTAGTTTTCAATTTTATTGACCAAATAAAAAACCGGCTTGGACATTCGGCGTAAAAAATCCGCCAGTTCCCTATCATAGGGAGACAATCCGGCCCGACCATCCAGAATAAAAACAAGAACGTCCGCCTGATCCGCCGCAGCCGTCAATTGCTCTTTAATCTGGGAGGCAAAATAATCATCATCCGAACTTAAAAATCCGCCCGTATCAATCACTGTAAAGTCAATGTCATTCCACTGTGCATCTGCATAGTGCCTGTCTCTTGTTACACCCGGAAAATCATCAACAAGCGCCTGTCTTGAACGAATGATCCTGTTAAATAATGTGGATTTCCCCACATTGGGCCTGCCCAGAAGGGCCACAACCGGTTTCATGTTTTAACCTCCAAAAAATTAAACCAACTTATTTATCAGTTTATACAATATATTGAATTATTTATAAATAGTAATGACGGTGTCTGTAAAGATTGTCTTCATTTTGTAATTTGGTCACAACATCTACCATGAGAAGGGTCTGACTCCATTAATCTGATTAGTCCACAAATAAAAATTATTGACACTTTTTTTATAAAAATTTATTCTATAAAAAATTGGGTGTAGCCCTATAAAATCTGCCCGATTGTTAACACAACGACCTTATAAAATTAAGGTTAACGAGGTAAATAATGTTGACCAACACATCCGGCATACACAATTTAACTGGATACCAGGCTCAACTTAATATATCCAATACTGCTAAACCGTCATCCCATGCAACTGGTTCTCCTGTTTCAAACCGTAAAAATATCAATGATACCGTAAATATTTCCAATAAAGCAAGAGATCTTCAACAGGTCTATCAAAGGGAAAAAACTGCGGTAGAGCAAAATCACACAAATGCAACCCAACAGCTTGAAAGAGAATACCTCCAGGAAAAAAGCAGGCTTGAAAAAGAATTCAGCCGAAAAAAACAAGACCTGGAAATAAATATTTACGCTTAACAGCCGATCATCATCAGTTTAACCGCTTGGATGTTTTTAACAATGAGATAAACAACATACCTTAAAAAGCAAAAAGGCTTTCAGCAAACGCTGAAAGCCTTTATTTCTTTTAATTGGCGTCCCCAAGGGGATTCGAACCCCTGTCGCCGGCGTGAAAGGCCGGTGTCCTGGACCGGGCTAGACGATGGGGACGCAATGTTTTTTTCATGGTGGGCCGTGCTGGGCTCGAACCAGCGACTCTCTGCTTAAAAGGCAGATACTCTACCGACTGAGTTAACGGCCCCGATCAATCAAAAACACGAGATATCTATATGATTTGGAAAACAATGTCAACTGTTTTTTTAAATCATATGGATATTTCATTTTAATTTTTTAAAATTTACCCGTTCAAACCCCAGGGCAACCACCACAAATTTCTGAAGTTTTAGATTCCCATACATTTGTTCAAGCTCTTTGCCGTATGCATGTGCCTAATTGTCAAACTCCTCCATCTGTTTTACAATTTCATGAATCCGGGCCAATTTATCCTTGAACAGTTTGCGTGCAGCTTCAGCGATGATTCCGGCATTTTTCAAGCTTATAAATTTGAACTTGATCAACACATAAAATATCTTGCCGTATCTTTTATCAGGCCGGATAATCGTGGTAAGATCGGCATATCTGAGGTTAATTTCAGTTTCAGAATCCATTATGTAAATAATATCATTGTACAGCAGGGTTAAAAATGCAGTTTTTCCATAATCTGAATTAAAAAAAATTTTAAAGAGCTTGCCTGCCTTAGCAAGCCGGAATATAAATCAAATAAAAAAAATTTAGGACAAACGGCTTTTGGAGATATTAAAATGAATCAGGAATATAAGAACTACTACGAGTCAAACCTTGAGTTACTTAAAAAAAATCATCCTTCAGTATGGAAACAAATCACAGAGGACCAACCCGAAGCAATCGGTGAAATTTCCTTTGCCCCCAACGGCAATCCCAATCTTAAAGTCACCAATGGCCATGGAAATTCAATTCTTCTGCACAATGAAGCAAATCCGGAAAAAGAAAGCATCGACTTCCTGGAAAAAATACCCAAAGACCATAAAGGGTTTGTCGCTATCCTCGGCATGGGGCTTTGTTACTCCGCTCTCAACATATTAGACAAAAGGCTTCTTCTTCAGCGTCTGGCACTTTTTGAACTGGAACCTAGAATTTTTATCCAGGCACTTCGATACACCGATCTTTCCCCCATACTGAAAGACCCACGCCTTATCCTGGGCATTGGAACAAAAAACGAAATTTCTGAAACTCTGTCAACAGCGACCCGAACCCTACAGCTTGAAGATTCAAATATTTTTCATCACCTGCCTTCATTCGACTTTAATCCGGATGGATATAACAAGCTTAAAGACGACCTATATGCCCACCTAAACGGCCTGAATGTTGAAGGAGCAACCACAAGAATCCTTGGTAAAAAATTTCTAAACAACCGTTTTAAACACATCTGCACAATACACCATCAGCACTTATTGGAACATATACAAAATAAATTTGACGGCATTCCCGCCATCCTGGTTGCAGGAGGACCGTCTTTAGATAAAAACATCCATTTACTGAAACAAGTCCAGGAGAAAGCGGTAATTATAGCTGTTGACACGGTATTGCCTGCTCTTCTAAAAAACGGCGTACATCCGCACTTCCTTACATGCATTGACCCCAATGACCTTACGTTTGAAAAATTTGCCGATGTAATACCAGAGGTTAAAGATATTGCCCTGATCTGTACGTCCTGGGTAAATCCCAAAACCCCTAAAGTTTTTCCGTCCGGTCAAATCTTCTGGACATTTACAGGCAAGCCCATGGAGGCATGGCTCAATTCTCTGCTGGGAGGGAAACTCCTGACAGGTGGTGCCAGTACTGTGGCCCACTTAAATTTAATTGCCGCACACATGCTGGGATGTGATCCAATAATATTTATCGGCCAGGACCTTGCTTATCCAGGTTCTGCTCCTGCATCCCATGCAAAAGGAACGGTCCTTCAGGGGACAGCCCCAAAAGAGACAGTAACAAATCATGTCCAGGGAGAAACCGTTACCGGTATCAATGGAGAAATATTACGAACAAACCGCTCATTTTTAAGCATGAAAAAAATTTTTGAATCCACCATTGCAAGATCTGAAAGATCCCATATTAATGCTACTCAAGGCGGAGCAAACATTGAGGGAACCAAAATCCTGACCCTTCAAGATGCCATGGATAAATATTGCAACACCCTGACCGACACCACCCAACGCCTCAAAGAATTCCACTCAACGGCAAAGCCGATCAACCCGGATAACATGCTTGTTGAGTTCAATAGAACTCTCAGCAAAATTAAAAAACTACAAAAAAACATCAAAGCATCAGATGAAATTACAAGGTCTTTATTTAAAGAATTTACAAAAATTAAAAAAAGCGGCAAACTTATCAAATCTTTTGATATGCTTACCCTCCCACAAAAACAACGAATAAACAAAATTGATAACTTCCATAAAAATCTGGACAATGCTCTGGACATCTGGAAAATTTCAGAAGAAATAACCATGGAAGGATTAAAAGAAAGTGAACGCCAAAAACTGGATATCTCACTACTTCAAAATGATCCCGACAAATATGTTGAATGGCTGACAAAAAACTTAAACCGATTACTTGACATCAATAAAATTCGAAAAAAAACCCTGACACTGCTATCTGACAATTTAAAAATTGTCATGTCATTTCACCAAAAAGAGCAAAAATATTTTAAACAAAACAAACTAAACCTTGCCAGACTCTATATTAACTCAAAAAATTATTCCCTGGCCAGACCCTTGCTGGAAGAACTTTGCAAGACCATGACAAAATCCGGAGAAATTTATTTTTATCTTGGTTGTTTAGCCGCTCAGTCGAATATGCTCAAACAATCAGACCATTATTTTCAAACGGCAATGGAATACAACCCAAAGTTCACCCTCCAGATTGACTCATACAGACAGAATATAGGGGACAACTTCCTGAAGTTTGCCAGGTATTTCAAAACCCAACCAGGACGTGAATTAAGCGTGAGATACATGGTTCAAAAAGGCCTCAAATACCACCCAGCCCACGGTGAACTTCAAAAAGAACTGGAAATGATTTTAAACAGCGACCTGGAAAAAATAAAAATAGATTTTGATGCCGGTAATTATCAAAACTCAGCCGAATTAATAAACGAATGGCACCTGAATGCAATGGATCAGAAAAATTTATTTAACAGCCTTCCTGCAAAACCGGTAAGCAATATTTTTCTATATCAAGGAAAACTGTTTTTATCGCAAAAAAAATATCAAGATGCTCTTTCCAACCTGAAATCGGCCATGGATTACTCCCCCAATGGCCATGAGATTCATTCCGCTACCATTGACACCCTGTTTATCTCCGGTGATTTTAATGGGGCTATTAAAGCACTGAACAAAGCAATCAAACTGGACACTAAATTTGCAGTTTACTGGGAAACCATAGGCGACAGCCTCCGGAACAGCGGTCAAAATGAAGATGCTATCATAGCCTATGAAAACTGTTTTCTGCATCTGCCCGACAACATAAACCTGCTAAAAAAAATAGGCGATTGTTATATGGCTACAGACCAATTAGAGGCAGCCAGGGCGGCATATCAACAGTTAAAACTCAAAATGGATGTCCTTAATGGCGGATAGATCCGGCTGAAAAAAATCGTTTTGAGCTTTCCGGTAACTGTCCATGGTCCCGATATCTCGATGATACCGGCCATTATGAAAGGCATTGATCCGCCCGACATAATAGGGCAACACCTCTGTACTGAAATCAATCACCTCTTTTCCAAGACTATCAAGAAAATCCAAGACTGAAGGTTCAAGAATATAAACGGCTCCATTGGCAAGGTTTCCGGGAGGATTATCAACTTTTTCATGAAAAGCACAAACCACATTGTCCGTATCAAGTTCAACAATACCACAACTTTGGGGCGTATCGGTTTCAAATGTCATCATGGTCATCTCGCAGTGCCCAGGCCTTTCATAATGCGCTCTCACAAAAGCCGTTAAATCAAACAAAGAAAGATTATCCCCATGGGCCATGAAAACCGACTCCTTGCCAAAGAAATTCCTGTTCCTTAAAAGCGTACCGCCCGTACCAAGCAGATACTCTTCAAATACGGTTGTAACAAACTGCTTGTATGGACTTATTGCAATATAGTCTTCAACCTGTTTGGAAAGATAATGCAGGTTAACCATTACGGGAATGTTTTTTTCTCTGCAAAGCATATCAAGCCAGTATTCCATAAGCGGTTTTCCGTTGATGGGTATCAGGCATTTAGGAACGGATTCAGTCAATGGTCTTAATCTCGTACCGAAACCGGCTGACAACAGCAGGGCTCTCATATCTTTGCCATCATATCTTCAATGGAAATGGGTATATTCCCAGTACGTTCCACCTGACATGCAGCCGCCAGTGAGCCAAGATATGCACATTGCCAAATATCAGCCCCGGCAGCTGCGGCAAGGGCGGAACATGTTAAAAGGGAATCCCCGGCTCCCGCAGGGTCTGTAGCTACCGGATTCATTGCATTAAGCCGGTCTGTAACCCACTTTTCCGGCCTGGAAGCACCTGCATGGATAAGTATTCCATCCTTGTCCAGCGTAATCAAAACATTATCAGCCAATGCTTTGTTTCTCAGTTTTTCAGCAAGGACAACCAATCCGGATTCAAAATCTCTTACAGCAAGCCTTGCCTCTCTTTCCGTTGGCGTCAAAAAAAACATATGATTAAATCGTGACACATCCCCGACCTGAGATGAAGACTGACTGTCTGCAACCATCATAATCTGCTTTTCTCTACACCTTTCAACGACACTATCAACAAAAGGCTGAGGTAAAATTCCATAATTAAAATCAGAAAATATTAATAAGTCAATTCCATCAACCAATTCAAAAATTTTTTTTTGCATCTGCTTTTGCAATTCTTTGCTGATAGGGTGACTGCGCAAATGACTTACCCTTAACAGCGTCTTCCCGGAACTTCTGAACCGCTGTTTTAGAATCGTAGGGCGGCTTTCATCTTCGATAATAAATGACTGTACTGAATATTCATCAAGTTTTGTCTTTGCAAATATTGCTGTTTCATCGCAACCTGCTACTGAAAAAAAACAGACATCTGCTCCCATTTTTTTGGCATGAGCAGCAACAATTCCAGCCCCTCCAACATACTTTTCTCTATCGACAGGCGTTACTACAATTGTAGGGTCTTCCCTGCTCATACCAAGAGGATCACAATTGATATATTCATCAACAATAATATCACCAAGTACTACTATTTTAAGACCTTGAAACTTTTTCAAGGTCTTGCCAAGGCCATCACTATTAAAACCATGACGCTGCATAAAAGCATCCTGTTTAATAATAGCGGATGACACAAGTCTTTTAGATTCATCGTGAAGAAGTTCCGCAATGGAAAAACTGATATCACCTGAACTGAAAAGCAATTTACCTCCATAGGCTTTAACTGCTTCAGACTCAGGATTATAATGTTCTTCATGCTCCTTTCCTTTAACAACAATTCCAGGCTTCAACTCTTTAATAAATCCTTCAGCAGGATCTCTCAGGACAAAAGCATAATCCACCCAAGTGATTGATTTGATTCCTTCAAGCCTATATTTTTCATCCAGAAGGGTATGACCGTCCGGTTTATTCCCATTAACCCCCACAATAAGATAATCACCACATTCCGCCGCAAATTTCAAAACCCTGAGATGGCCGGGGTGAACAATATTAAAGTCACCCGATACAAACACTATGCGTTTATAATATTTGATCTCTTTTTTTATTAAATCAAGCTGTTGTGCGCTATGAAGATGCATGAATAACCTTTTTATAACTAATTAAGCGTTATCATAATCCGTTATTTTTTCAAAATAAAAATCGTTACCTTGATGTATCCCACACAAAATTTTGTATTTTTTTATAATAAGGATGGACCCAAACCTCAAGCTTTTATATATTGATTGTCTGTATTCGATGGTGATATAGACACGATGATCAAGGCCAAAGCAATCAATATAATTTCAAATTAAGGATAAAAAATGAAAATCCCTCCTTTTTATATATCATCACGCGGTCACTCAGCAACAACTTGGTTAACGACTTCACTTTCGAAACACCCGGAAATAGTTTGTTTTCACGGAACAAGAAGTATTCCTCCCAAATCCAGTGGAACGGTTCCTGACATGTCTCCCGAACAATTCATTGACGGATTAATAACATGTTCTGAAAGTAGTCACGGAAAAGTGTTTGGAGCAGCTCATGGCTTTTATGGAATAAGCTGTAAAAAAGCGGTTGAGGAAAGAGGAGGGAAATTTACCGCCATCATAAGACAGCCTATTAAAAGGATACACAGTTGTTTTATCCACGCCCATAAAAAAGAAATAATTCCCAAGGATCATGAAGATTATAACA
Source organism: Desulfobacula phenolica (assembly GCF_900105645.1). Classification (NCBI taxonomy): domain Bacteria; kingdom Pseudomonadati; phylum Thermodesulfobacteriota; class Desulfobacteria; order Desulfobacterales; family Desulfobacteraceae; genus Desulfobacula; species Desulfobacula phenolica. The sequence goes on from NZ_FNLL01000002.1 coordinate 27,462, forward strand.
ATGCTACTTCTATTGGGATATATAAATATATAAGCGATCATAACTTAGATAAAGTAAAATCAAGACGAAACAAACAGGGAGAATTAATGATAAGTGGAGTTGAAAATATATTTTACCATTATTGTAAAAGTTTTATATATTTTGATCTTATATGTATTCAGGAAGCTGGAAAGGAATTTAATTTCAAAATGGAAGACCTGGTTACATCGAAACAGGAATTTGAAAGATTGTTCAGATATATTACCCAAGATAAAATAAAATGTGATCAATCTTATATTGATTCAGTAAACTTAAAGGAAAAAATCAACACACATACTAAAAATGAACCACCTGAAGACATTTATAATTCCTGGCCTGCATCATTCAAGTACCTATTTCACAAGGCAGTTATGGACAATGGTATGGACTCAGTGTATAGGACTTATGAAGATATGGGGTACACCGTTCCTGAAAAATCACTTAATGATTTTACCATCAATAATATGAGTATCAACGATTTATAAAGGTTCACTTAAATAACTTGATTTGATCTGGCAGAGGTAGGATGGATAAAAACACACTTGATACACCCAAAACAAAAAATACGTTAATTGCCGATGAAAAATTTTGGTCATTGGTTAGCAATCAAGAGTTTTCCGACATGATTGACTGGCTTTCAGACCAAGGCGTGAGTGAAGACAAAATGGGGGAAATCTTATTTGAATTTGCCCAACAAGCTATTCAACAAAACAGTATTATCCGGGCAAGGATAATACTGTTATTTTTAATGCAGGCATTGGAAGACCCTACAGAGATGCCACCAATTCAAAAATTGATCGGCGATACATATTTTATGGAATCCAATTATGAACAAGCAAGAGAATACTACGGCAAACTCCCCCTGACTCCCGGCAATATTAAATTATGTTTTCAAACCTTCATTCCAAGGAATGAAATTGAAGGTTTATTGTTGCTGAGAGATAAAATTCTTGCAAGAACCATGGAAGAATATCATGGTCAAATCCATGCAATTATTGATGAAATAATATTACAATTTACAACAAAGCCAGAAATTGCTGAAGCCAATCAAAACTTATATAAACAAAATATGGATTGCCTAAAAAGAATTTACCCGTTTTCCCAAAATGACAATAATCATGACCATTTCTTTTCTTGTGATCTATCTCAAATTCCGAAAGCCGATATACTAAAAATATCTGATAATTTTTACGCTAAACATGACAATATTTGGTCAAAAATATTCTCTTCTGAATACGCCAAAAATATAAAACCACCAAAAATAGAACAGCTTGGCAACGATATAATGATCTACAGTGGCTCACTTGAATCCTTTTCTGTTTTCATTGATCAAATAAAAACCGACAATCCCGAATTCATCAAAAAAGAATGCCGTGTAATTATTGACTTTTCATTACTCGGCCAAGCAATTAAAATAATTGACTTAGCACCACTATGTGACTGCGATTTTGTTATCAGGTTGATTGACAAAAACTATCTTAAACCACAACTAACGCACCTCTTACTTGAAAGAAAACTCCCTTTTGCTGAAAGAATTATATATCTATCAAAGGATGATCCGGACTATTTTTCAAACCATGTAAATCCGATAATAATAGAGTGTGAAAAAAAAATATTGAATAGAATTGCGAAATATGAACAACTCCTACCAGAATTATTTCCAGATGATTACCAAAGCAAGGTTATCAAAAAAATAAAAGCAGGTCAAAAACTGAATGTTCTTTTGTGTACATCAAGGCATACAACCTATTTACAACACTCTACCCGTGATATTGCAGCAGGATTTCAACAATTAGGCCATAACACGTTTATACAAATAGAAGATGAAGATTCCGGTATGGGTAACAGAATAGATGTAACCATTGAGAATTTAATAAATTTTAAACCTGATATAATTTTTGCCATTAATCATTTTCGTTACTCTACCTTCCCATGGTTTCCCAAGAGCATTCCTTTTGTTATCTGGATACAGGATTTAATGCCCCATATTCGTTATGCAGACAACCCGAAATTGATTACTGATCAAGATCACATTTTTTCTTTCTCAAAATATACTTTCCCTGATTTTTTTAATAACAGTGCGGCATTTAAAAAGAAAACAATAACCTACCTGCCTATTCCCATAAATAATAAGACATATCGCCCATTGAACAAAATCGAAAAAAAATATGACGTTATTTTCATATCACATATTGTTGCTAACCTGAATGAAAATACACTATTTAAATTTCGAAAAAATAATCAAAATTATAACACCGGCTGTTCAAGAGATATACAATTTCTTACTCAGCTTGCACAAAAAATAGCTCAAATGTCTCTAAGAGAACTATGTCACTTATATTTTGGCAACGAAAAGATATATAAAAGGATTGCTATTGATGTTTGTCGAGATATATCTATAAACTACTCAGATAATTTACTAAAACATTTTCAAGTCGTTGATGAAAAAGGAGAAACAGATTTTTGTCGTGACTTGAGAATGATGATTAAAATCAAACCCGTAAAATTTTTAATTAATAATGGTATAGATGTTAAAGTATTTGGGAATCATTGGGACAAATTAAAAGGATTTGAACGTGCTGCAATGGGACCTGTCAAAAACGGAGCCCCATTAAATAAAGTATTAAACCAGAGTAAAATAGTCTTAAATATCAGCCCAATGGCCTCTTGGCACATGAGAGCAGCTGATGCAATAGGATCAGGAAGTTTTACCATTACTTTTATTGACAAACTAGATGATGCACCCATCACTGATTTGTTGGATAAGAAAACAGAAATGGTTGAATTTGATGATGAGAAAGATTTATTAAAAAAAGTTCGTTATTATCTTAAAAACAAAACTCAAAGAAACAAAATTGCTGAAAAAGCATATAACAAGGCAACTAAAAAATATTCCAACCAGGCCCATGCAAAAAAAATTCTCGACACAATACTATATTCCGGTTTAACATAAAAACTGTAAATTCGAATAATTTTGAATGGTTTGTAAGTGATTGTTCTATTTTAATATACAGTTAAACTTTGCGCTTTTGCTTTTTCAAGATGAAGTGATTCGTTCCCCATCGATCATAAAAAAAAGGTTTCAGCAGAATATCTAATCGGCAAGTCAAATTCAACAACCATCCTGGATAAAAAATTCTTTCAAATGAATTGGGAATATATTTGATATTGAAAAAACAAGTCAACCTTCTTATAGAAAATTCAAAAAATTTTTGTGAAAGCATACTATAAATAGCCCAGAAGAGATCATAACCAATAAAACCCACTCCCATCTCATGCGAAACAATATTAAAATCATGTTTTTCAAAAAGATATTTCCATTCATCTGGTGTCAAAAAATGCACGTGTGATTTACCCGTTCTGTCAATAGAATTATTTTTACGAAGTTCCAAATGCTGCTTATACCAAATTGTTTCGCACAAGGATTTTTTATTGGGCACAGAAACAAAAAAACAGCCATCATCTTTAAGCAACTCACCTATTACCTCAAGGTGAACATCTAATTCCAGAATATGTTCGAGTACGTTAAAAGCTGTGATTAAATCATATTTTTTTGTCATCGCTATTTTATCAATGGATGAAGTAATCAATTTGGGAGGACCGGAAAGTGCTTCCCAATCATAATGATTCATGTATGTATCGATAGCTTGACAGTCCAATTGAACCGCATCGACTTCGAAACCGAGTTTAGATAATTCGTATGCCTCCCTGAAACACCCCGCACCTAACTCCAATGCTTTCGGTTTAAGTTCTTTTGTCACGGAAAAAATATTTTTTACCGAATTCTTAAAAATTGACCAACGAGCAGGTGGGTATTTTCCTAAAGAAATGCCATAGATATATGAGAATTCAGCAAGTTTATTAGGACAGCCATATACAACTCTCGATATATAGCTCAATTGTTCAAAATCAGAAATCTCAGAACTAACTATACCAAACAATCGGTCATATTTTCCTTTTTGGATGGCAATATCTTTTATTTTAACCTTTGTTTTATCAAATGCTTCTTCATGTTCTTCATGTTCTTCAAATTTATGACTATGTAAAAAATTAGCCAGAAATAAAAACGGAGACAGTAAAACAACCTGTATTAACCATAGCAGACAGACAAGCAGCAGCATAGGTGCAAATTTAAACAGAATATGAAACCAATTTATTTTTTTATCGAAAATACCATAGTCAAAAATTTTATAATTTTCAAATCCTACTTTAGCAACACATTCTTCAAGTATGTCTATCTCCCCAGTACAAAGGATGACAAAGTCACAAAAACCGGCTTCTTTCTCAATATCAAAAGCATTTCCACCATTTGTCAATGAAGTTATCAACCTTTGCCCCGATTTTTCAGAAACATTCACATCAGGTCGATGCCGCTTGATAAAACGAACAGCCTCACTTGTCAATTCATCATCACCAAATATACAAATATTCGCGTCTTGTGGGATTTCCTTTAAATCATTTAGTTTTTCTCCAGGTTTTCCACAATTCTTCTTGTTTTTAATCATTTTTCACCAATTAATTTCGGTCTGCGTTATAGAAAGTTTCTTTACCAACTTTCAAATCATTAATTAAATCTGTTAGTTGGTATCCCTTCACGGGGGTAAGTCAGTTTTTTTATAATTTCTTAGTAAAAGTCAAAAAATACAACATAAAAATCATCAAGTATCCGACCAACGTCATTAAACGATGAAATTGTGGTTTTTTAAATTAATGACATTGAATTTGTATTTAATGCCTAATTCACCTCTTCAATTATGCAAAGCTATCAATAACTTCTTAGTAACCCCATACGGATTGATCTGTCACAACAAAAAAATGAAAAAGAACTGATTCCAAGAGGTTAGCAGTTCTTTCATATAAATTCATCTCCCCTGAAAATGTACAAAAAAAAGTGAACGGAAAGGCCGTTGACCCAAAATCAAATAACTATTCAAGCTGATCTGCTGAAAGAGAAGAAAACTTGGCCGTTTCTTCCGACAATTTTTCCAAAACCGTAAATACATCGGCATAATGCATGGTAGGCTTGCGAATCAGATAAGAATAAAACTGAGCAATAACCAACAATCCATGTTTTTGAGCAAAATCTTTCATAAGCTGAGCCGTCATATTGCTTCTACTGCCTATTTTCCGCTCTCCCACGGCTGAATGATGAATCCATGCAATACCGCCATCACGGAGTTTATTCCTGAATTGGGACACATATTGTTCAACAATTTCCTTATCAATATGAACAAAAGAATCATAGCTGAAAATCAAATCAAGAGATTCAGGCTCAATCATATCCAAAGAGACCCCATCATTTACGTGATATGAGATATGGTCATAATACTTAAACCGATCCTTACAAATTTCTATACATACAGGATTCATATCAACAAGGATAAGATTACGAGCCCGACTCACAAGCTCCACGGTCACCCTCCCTGCACCAGGACACAATTCCAAAATATCCATTTCCTCTTTTTTAATCAATGGGAAGAGATGGGTTTCAACTATTTTTTTCGCATCAGAATAGTTTTGAGGCCTTTCGCTCTCTCTGGACCAGTTATATCCGTATTCCCGATCTAACCATTTATCGCGATCGCCCCAGACACGTTTATTCCACTCAATATTTATTTTTGCTTTTTCAGATAAGTAATTCACAATTCACCACCTCAACTCTGTTTTGTATCCAATCATCCATCCTTACTGTCAGGGTAGATTGCATCTTTTTGTATCTATTACATCTTTATAAGGCAACGACCAGTAATCTTTCCTGACCGCATTTTATCCATTGCAATATTTATCTCCCCAAGCGTAAATCTATCGGTTATAAGATGATCCAAATTTAATTTCCCATTCTGGTAAAGTCTAATATAATTTGGGATATCTATGGATGGATTGGCTTCGCCCCCATGGGACCCGGATATGTTTTTCTCGAAATGAAGCGGAAGTGAATAAATGGAAATATTATCCCCTTTCGCAGGTACACCCACCAGTATGGTTCTGCCGTTTACCGATGTCAATTCATATCCAAGATTAATCACATCCGTATCCCCTGTGTTATCAATAACAGCATCCGCACCTGTTTTCCCTGTAATTTTCAGTACTGAAGCCCTTACATCCTCCTTTCTGGAGTTAATCAGATGTGTGGCACCAAATTGTGCAGCTTTTTCAAGCCTGTTATCATAAATGTCAACGGCAATAATAGGATGAGCTGAAACCATAGCAGCACCCTGGATGACGTTTAACCCCACACCTCCAGCACCAAATACAACAATGGATTCACCGATCTTAAGTTTTGCATTATTATTAATAACACCGAGCCCCGTTGTAACGGCACATCCGAAAAGAGGGGCGATATCCATCGGGAAATTTTCCGGAATTACTGTCACCCTGTTTTCAGACACCACTGCATATTCATTAAAGGTAGTGACAAAACCCGCATTCAATTTTTTACCATTCCATTGATATTCAGGCAAAGGAGAATCTATTCCGCTTCCCTTTCTCCAATGCATGACAACCTTATCTCCGGATTTTATACGCCTCACACAGGGACCCACTGCCAAAACCTCACCTGAACCTTCATGCCCAAGAAGGTGGGGAAGAAAAGGGTCATTACCTTTTATACCATCAATTTCTCCAATCTGCGAACCGCATATCCCACTATAATGAACCTTTACAAGAACCTGTCCATAATTGAGCTTTTCCGGCAGTTGAACATGCTCTATCTGAAGAGGATAACTTTGCTTCACAAGTACAGCCGCCCTCATTGAATCTGGAAATTCCATATATACAACTCCTATTCAAAAAATATTAAGGAATGATCTCCTTTATAACCGGCCATATCAAACCACCATTCCCATTCTTCAGGAGTGCAGAACATCTCACATGTCACCTGCCAATAAAGAAGGTTTACCTTTTCCTGTTCATTTCGATAAGATTCAACGCAGACATAGCTGTTTTTTGACACCCTCTGGATCTCTTTTAAGGCACTAAAAAATTCCATGCAGTACAGATTGTGCAGGGTTGTCACAGACACAACCAAGTCAAAACTATTATCCTCAAAGGGGAGTTCTTTTGCATGGCCCTTTTGTAAATAGGGCTTTATTTCCGGTTTTGCATTTTTAATTGCATAATCTGAAATATCTAAACCGACGACCTCTAATCCTGGCTGGGACTGGGTAAACTCATACAAAAGAAATCCTTTTCCGCACCCTACATCAAGCACTCTGTCACCTGATTTCAATTGATAATGTTCTACCATTTCATCAGCCACCTTTTTCCACCTGCCGTCATAATGATATCCGCCATAACAGACCTGTCTGTCACCATCCCAGTAATCATACCCCCATTTTTTGGCCTTTTCTGCAGCCTCAGCCTTGGAGAATTCATTCACACGTTTCAAATAATCCCGTTTCGTACTTTTATGAACACTGGAAATAAAATCAATATATGCCATACTATTATCCTTCAACTAAAAAATTATTTGATTACCATTTGAAACCTTGAAGACAAATTAAAACCAATCCTTTAAATTGGATGCCTTTAAATAACAAATCGCTTTAATCAATTGAATCTGTCTTCTATCTTCCCCGAAAAATGCAAACTTTTTTCTTTTTCCAGCAGCTGGAACAAAATCATTTAGCATAATGCAGCACCACTTTAATCGGTACAAAGGAAAAAGCAATTTTGAGCGCCGGGTAAGGGTATTTTTTTTGTTCCTACCATAAATCATGGATGATACATCATTGACAAAACAAGTGAAATAATCCAATGGAACGGGTATTTCAGGCTGACAAAAAAAATCACAAATCATTTTTGCAGGATCATCCCAACCAGCATATTCAAAATCAATAAAAAAAAGCTTCTTTTTGGTTAAGATTGAATTATGAAATCCGAAATCAGAAGGGGAGATAATCGTTTCTTCAAGGCAGAGCCTTTGTTCAAGTTTGATACCGCTTCCCACTATTTTTTTTTTAATAACCGGCTTTAACCCTTTCCATTCAGGATATAAGACCTCACTGATAAATTGTTTTGCTTCCAAACATACAGAATCGGTTTGCACAATATCCTGCAAAGACTTAAATCGTCTCTCCAGTGATGCAATATGTTCTGCTATACTGAAACATGCATCAGAAGCATATGGAAGGGAATGTAGGGCTGAACCCTTATTTCCATAATTCAATTTCCTTATGAAACCCAGCGCCTGTTTGATATAATCAAGTTCAATATCCTCCTCTGTCGGCTTTCTGCCTTCAATAAACTGAAATAGTCCAAGTAAATTTCTTCTATCCATTGCCAATAATCTGGGGATGTTTTTGATACCCGAATGACCAGCAAAACCCACAAAAGATATCTCAGCTCCTAGACGGTCTCTTTTGTCTTTTTTTGAAAAAAAATAATGTTTTAAAAAATAAGAGTTTTCTTTGGTACGGACTATCCAGCTTTTGTTATTACCACCTGAACATTTTTGAAGCCCTTGCAACGTACTGTTATCCCCAGTCTTTTGAACAAGTTGTGAGGATAACTTGTGGATATGTTTTTCTACCGGGTCCATATAAAATCACAGCAGGCCCTGCTTCAATATACCAAGCAAATCCTTCCAGGAGGTAACAACTTTCATGACGTCATTATGAATATCTTCATGATTTCTAAGCGGGTCAAAAAGAATTTTAGAAAGAGTCTGTGAAAATCCCTGAAGAGTAAGGAATTCAGGTAAATCATCTATAAAATGCGTACATCCCAGATTAAAAATTCGTTTTACCTTCTCTTCTTTTGTCAACTCAAAAAAAATTTTACAATTTATATTTTCCTGCTCCAGCCATTGATAAGCTGCGCTATGAAGGTCATAGGGATACCCTTTGTAGGGATGCTTTGTCTTATGACTTACGATACAAAAATCAATGGATTCTTCTTTGCAATATGAAAAAAAATCTTTCACCCCTTCAAAGGGATGGGCATCTGAAAGTCTTGTCCCATAAACATATCCTTGAAGCTTTATCCATTCTTCCTCTTGCCCCATACTACGCAGATAATCTCTGACATAACTCTTTCCAGAAGGTAATTTTGCAGAAATGAGATTTTTTTCAATTGCAACTTGGTTAAAAACTTCATCATAGCATATAATTGTATTATCAAAATCGATACCGATCATCAGAAAACTTTCTCCTTGTTTAAAAATCTGATTTACTCTTTTCCTGTTTTTCCCCCCTCTCGGCCTTTAGCAATGCCAGTTCTTGGGTAAGATTTTTCACTTTGTTTGAAAGGTCACTAATATACAGGGAATATTGAAGGCAAAGCAGCAAGAGGAACAATATTGCAAATAAAAATAATGTCGAAATAGTCTCAATTCCCATCACAGCAGAAATAAATTTCAAAAAACTTTGGTTCAGTGTAAGGAAAATCATTCCAGACCCTGTGACAAGCCAGAGCCATGAATACTCTTCTCTGAGTTTCCTGCTCCTGACAAGACCAATAACAACGATAAAAAATAGAAGGGCTATCAATATTATAAAAACTTTCTGTCTGATAATCATGGTGCTATGAATATTTCCTTATTTTTGTTACACACATTGACAGGCTCATCTTAAATAAATAATAGCAAACTTCAAATGGATTATTGTGCATTGATTTACCATCATTTCTATTAAACATTTTTACCGGTATCTCTTTAAATTTGATTCCAATTTCCGTCAATAAAATCATAATATCAGCATCCGGATAATCACATGGAAATAAATCCTTAATGAATATTTTCAAAACATTACGATTCATCGCTTGAAATCCTGTTGTCGGATCTGTTATTTTTCTTCCAGTCATCATGCCCAGTAATATTCTAAAAAACAACGTTCCAATATATCGGAACATAGACTTCTTATAACCGTTTTCCTCAATATATCTTGAACCGAAGACAATCTCGCATGAGCCGTCTGTCACATTCGCAAGTAGCTTGCTGATTTCTTCTATAGCGTGCTGACCGTCACTGTCCATCTGGACAAGATAGTTGTAACCGTTTCGATATGCATATTTATACCCGGTTTGAATGGCTACACCATACCCCATGTTAAAAGGATGGTCGATCACGGTAGCTCCAGCTTCAGAAGCCAGTTCAGATGTATTATCACTGGACCCGTCATTAATTACAAGAACCTGATATTCAGGAAAAAGAAATTTAACTGAGGATACAACTTTAACAATATTTTTTGCTTCATTGTATGCAGGCATTATAATGATCTCGCTATTTTTCATTTTTTTAACGCCTTTTCTGAAATAATAAAATTCTGAAAACATCTTGAAAAACAGGTATATTCTTGACGACATCGAATCCATTCCTGGAAAATACAGTTATAAAATCATTAATTCTAAAATTATATTCAAAAACATTTTTATCTCCTTTTATTAACTCGGACAGATAAACAAGGGTTTTCCCCACAAATGAATCATGATTTGGTTGAATCAATAGAACATAATTCCGGCTTATTCTCATCAAATGCCTGGCATAAGGTTGAAAATCCATAAAATGTTCAAGCATACCATCACTGGATACAAGATCATATTTTTCATCAATATTTTCAAGATCTTCCCTGATAACTGGCAACCCTTTATTTTTACAACAGGCAACCGCATTTTCAGCGATATCAATTCCTATGCAATCAAAACCTCTTCGGCAATAAAAATCTAAAGTATATCCAAGTCCGCACCCCACTTCTATAACCGTTTGAACAGGAATGTCTGAAATGATTTCAGCCATGGATTTTATCTTAGATTTAAACATCCGCCTTCCGAGCAAAGACAATTGCTCTTTTTCTTGAGAATTTTTCCATCTTTTTTCCCAGTCCCCATATAATTTATTATAACCATCAATCATAGTATAAAATTCCCTAAGAAGAATTACTTATCTCACCCTGGGGTCTACCAATCCGATCACCTGACCAGATGCATAACCAAAATGCTGAATTAAATATATAACAAAAACATGCCATAACAAGTGAGAGCATTTCTTATGTGTGCATTGAAATAATGAATACAATATCAAAACCGGAAAGTAAGCAATTGGCATTAAAAAAAATTTGGAAACCCCAACAAATGGTATGAACAAAAAGGAAAAAAGAAAAATCAGAGGCAGGCAGAAGCTTATTGTCCACATGCAGGGATAACGTTTTAAAAGTCTTGCCCGCCCCCTTCCATACCGAAACATGTTCTTCAGCCATTGTTCTGGATTGGGTCGCATTTTGTGCCACACATATGATTCAGGAACAAACAGGAACTTAGCGCCTGTTTGCTTCAGCCGGTAATTAAGATCGGCATCTTCTGCTTCACTTGCCAAAGACTCATCATAATATCCGATCTCAACAATATTTTTTTTTTTATACAAGGCATTCAGATTTGCCAAGCTATCCACAAATAGGGCATGTTTAAACCTGCGGCCCTGAACACTGCTGAAACTACCTGGGAATGAATCCATTGCAACACCAATCGATTTTACAAAATCGCTTGCTCCATCAGAAGGTATATTTGTCCCGCCCACAGCTACAACATCCGGATCACTCTTTTGACTCTTCTGAAAATATTCAACAAGAATGCCCAGCCAATCATGAGGTGCTTTGCAATCTGCATCAATCAGGGCGATATAATCGTATCTGGAAAATTTAATCCCTGCATTTCTTCCTGCTGCAGTACCTTTTTTAGTTTCAAGAATAAACCGCACGTTGGAGTGATTTTTGCTGACCCCTTCCACAATGCTTCGGGTATTGTCTGTTGAGCCGCCATCAACAACAAGAACCTCAAATTCACCTTTGGAATATCCTTGGTTAATCAGAGAATAAATACAAGACAATATATTTTCAGCCTCGTTCAAACATGGAATAACAATAGATATATTCATAATTATTTTGAATTTCCCAGCTGACCTGAAATTATTTTTTGAAAAAAAGCCCACCCTGATTTCAATGATCTATATCCTTCGGATGGAGAAAACATTAATTGCAACAATTTCTGATAAATATATTTTGGTCTCAAATGGTATTTTCTTAAATAATAATCACATAATGAGACCATATCTTCTGATGAGAGTTCCGGCGTATTTAGAACACAATTATGAAGCCCTTCATCCGTTAACCACCTTGAAAAATCCTCAGTTTTTAGATATCCGTTTTTTTTCGCCCATTCATATGCTTCTGTACCAGGGTATACATATAATGGATAAAATTGCATGCTGTCACAATTTATTTTTTTGGCAAAGGCATAACTTTTTTCCAAAGTTTCACGCGTATCCCCTGGGTTGCCTGTCATGATGCAACCGTGAACCAGTAGTCCAGCTCGACGGGCATCAACGGCAAATTGATAATACCGTTCAACATGTTCGCCTTTATTCATACCATCCAGAACTGGCTGGCAGCCGCTCTCAAAGCCTACCGTAACAAGCCTGCATCCTGCCTGTTTCATACGCTTGAGAAGTTTGTAATCTACATCCCCTCGCACATTGCAATACCATTTAATCTGAAGATTTCTTTCTATTATCAGGTTGCAAATCTCCATAGCTCGATTTGGATTTGCGGTAAAACAATCATCTTCAATCCCTATTTCTCTGATACCCGGCATATTATTGATGATATATTCAAATTCATCTACAACATTTTTAACAGACCTAACCCGGTAATACCTGCCATGAAATACTTGTGGATACACACAAAAAAAACACTTATGAGGACAACCCCTCCCGGTCATAATCATAACCATTGGATAATTTGCTGCGGCAAAAAAATACGCCTTTGGGTTCAAATATTTATTATAAATTTTTGAAACAAAAGGAAGCTCATCAAGATTTTTTATCCTGCTTCGAAGCAAATTATGAACAATTTCAACACCTCTTCTGAAAACCAGTCCATTAACATCTTCAATCGGCATTTTTCTTTCCAGATTGTTTGCCAGATGGCAAATGGTATAATCATATTCTCCCATAGCCACAGCATCCACATATTGACTTATTTGAAGGGTATCATCAGGCAGGGCAGAAGGGTGAGTTCCAACCAGAACAATAAAGCTTTCAGGGAAACAATGTTTTAATTCATCTGCAATACGTACATCATTGTAAATACTAGGTGTACTAGTATCAATAACTATTAATTCGGGAGTAAATGTCTCTACCATTGACGTGATCGCGGATAAACTCAATCCGCTGGCAGGTGCATCAATCAGCCTTACCTCATGCCCGGCCTCCTCTGATACCCCTGCTGCATATGCCAGCCAAATGGGGTAATAGAGTGTTCCGCCCTTGGTTACAGCAGGACTTCTGGAGGTTCGTGAGAATCGACCTTTAAAAGGTGGATTAAAAAATAAAATTTTCAATTCTTCTTTTTAAATATCATCAATGGCTTGTTTTATTGTTAAAATATCACATTTTTTGCACCAGGTTAACTTTCGATAGTTTTGTCTGAATTTGCAATATTTTTTCCCAAACCAAATTTCTTTCAAAGACCGGTTTATAACATTCCCCATCTTATGCTTAGCTAAAGCACAACAAGGTCTTGTATTACCATCAAGGTCAAAATAAACGAAATCTTCCAGACGAGGGCAGTGCGTTTCCAACCTCAAAAAAGGACGCATATAATGATAAAGTTTTCCTTTCCAACCTGAATAGAACTGGTCCTGTACACAGTCAATTCTTATACCATACCGTTTCCGATACTGTTGAAACTTTTTAAAAATTTCTTTTTCTTCATGGGGTGATAACCGCTCACCTGGTTCGGCTGTATTTAGATTTAAACGAGAAATATTGACTCTAAAGACATTTCTCTTTGTGGCCCAATCAATGACATCAAACAAATCTTTTTCAAATCCCTTGATCAATACGGCCTGTAATGTGACTCTCGGCGTAATAGAATGACATGCGTCGCGTACCTTAATAAGTTTTTCTATCAATGGCAAGGCTTTATAATTTTGATGCATGGGATGCCCATTATCCACACTATCCACTGAGAATGTTATGTGATCCAAACCTGACTCCATAAGCGTTTGAATTTTTTTTTCATTTAATAAAAGCCCATTCGAAGTAAACTGAACTTCAAACCCCTTATTTTTGCAATATTTTATGGCATCAAAAATTTGGGGATAACAGAGCGGTTCGCCAAAGCCAGTTAGGCCAATGGTATGGACACCTTTTAATTTATCGACAATATTTTGAAATACTTCAAATTCAATATGCTCAAACTTCAATCCCTCAATATAACGCCTTACACATTTTTTACAGTTCAGATTACAAATATTTGTTATTTCAATTTGAGCAAAATGAGGCACTGCAAGTGGCTTTCCAGCCAATCGATAGAATCCCCTTTTAATAAATTGCAAATTTGCTCCCATTTCAGACCCCTTTTGATCTTGAGCTATTTTATATTTTTTTCTATTGCACCCTTATCAGAATTATTTAATTTGAGTAATAGTTCCTACAATATTCACCAGTTTTTCAAGTCTTGTTTTTCCTCCACGACAAATTTGACAGGTTTTAGTAGGCATCCGTTTCCGTCTAAGTTCATGGGCAACTCTCATTGCTCTATGACTATATAATATTTTCTTAATATTTTCTTCCAATGCATTTCCAAGCTTATTTCTGACATCAAAATCCAGGCAGCATGTTGATACATCGCCATTCCAAAAAACTGCGAAATGGTCCAATAGTCCCATACATGCCCCATATTTTGCAGGGTAACAATTTTTCTTATCACGGTATCTATCGACCACTGTAGTCCAACTATTGAGCGCATCAAATCGAAAAATCAAACCCGGGGTAATCGGAATCTCAATATAATATTGCAATTTCGATTTTATATTATCCGTAAACTCATCATAGGAAGGAATGGTGATATTTAATTTTTGCCCTATCTTTTTTATAAAGGCATTTAATTTTTTTGTGTCTATATATTCATCATTCTTCTTGCCAACAATATACCGGCAATAATAGGACGATTTAAAAAATGCAATTTCAACCTCCGACAGAGAGTTGGACTCATATTTTTCATTAATAAACTTTATAACAGAATCGGAATAAGACTCTTCCTTTAAATATGTCGGTACACTGTTACCACTCCAAGAGAAATTGGATATCCTTAGGCTTATTGTGATTTTATCAATTTTTGCATGTAAAAGCATTTTCCGAAAATCCTCATCCTGAAAACGCGATGCATTTGTTGTTAAATGTACCCGAAAATTAGTATTTTCCTTGATATAACGGACCATTTTAATTAATTGCGGATGTAGGGTTGGCTCTCCAATCCCTGCAATTTTAATATTAGAAATAACATCTGATTCTTTTAAATTTCCAATAATTTTCTTAAAATTTTCAAAGTTCATCTTGCCTAAAGGTCGAGTCATTGCCCCTCTGGGACAAAACCAACAATTAAAATTACAAATATTTGATATTTCCAAATTAACATCTTGAAATCGTTCAGATTGAAAATAAAATGACTTTTTTTTTTCAATTGTCATTGACATCACTACCCTTTTTTTCCAGAAGCGCTTGGACAGTTATTGGATATGGATCTGCCGCACAAATATGAGGAAGATAGCGATTGATAAAATCTATATCCTCTGCCGGAATACACCCGATCCCCTTCCCCTTGATCTTATCAAATTCGTTCACTCTTTTTAGTATTAAATGTAAACTTTCATTTTTTAAATTACCGAAAGAAATATGAATAAAATCACATGGCATCACATCTCCATATGCAGAAATCGCAAACAATTTAGAAAAGGCAGGACAGATCGGACATTTCTGAACACAATTACGTGATAAAAATGGATATTTTTCATGCCACTGCTGCATATTATCTTTATCTTCTTCCGATATTATAATTTCTTTTTTATTTTCACATCTTCCCAGAGGAACCGCTGCTAAAAAAGTTAATTTAATTTTTCTTTTAACTGCAAAATCAACTATTCTTCGAAAGCTTTCAGTCTTTGTTGTTCCGTTATAAACAACAAAATTTATGGATAAATTCATATTACATTTTTGACATATATCAATGGTAGCCATTGCTTTTTCATAAGCGCCTTCAACGCCTCTATTCTTATCATGTTCCACTCTAAACCAGCTATCCAAAGAAATATTTAATTTATCCACTCCCAATCTTTGATATGCTTTTATTTTTTCTTCATCCAGAAGAAAACCATTTGTGCTAACCGCAATATGTGACTTATGGGGACTGCAACTTTTGATAAGTTTAGGAAATTCCTTATCAAGAAATGACTCTCCTCCAATAAAATCAAAGGTCAGTATCCCTTCCTTTAAGCAATTCTTAAGAATTTTTATTTTTTCATCCGTTGTAAGGGAGCTTTTGTTTGTTCTAAAAAAAGATTTCTCGTAACAATGGGCACAATTAAGAACACACTTGTAATGTGTGGCAAACAAAACTGACCAAAATCTACATTTTCCCGTACTCTTTTCATAAACGATCCTCTGTAGAACTCTTAAAATGAAAAGAGGTTTCTTGATCATCAAATTAACAGTTAATAGTGATGCTATTCTTCTGCTATTTAATCGATGAATCCATTTTATAATTTTCATGACATCCAATTTTTTTTGTTGTTCAAGTTATTTTTTCGATTCCGGGCAACAAATAAATATTCATGTCCTTACAATTTTTATAATCCTTAATTTCTTCCAAATTATCATTTTTTAATTTGAAGACACGGTAATTTATTGACTCTGCAAGCTTACATATCCCATTGAATTTATGGTCATAACCGGCCCCCCCAGCTTCGACCTGAAGAATGGGTCGACATTTTTTTATAGTTTCAAGCCCCCCTTTTATAACCTCAACTTCTGCTCCTTCAACATCCAGTTTGATAAAAATAACATCATTTGCATGAAAGCTGTCTAATGTTTTCACGTCCACTTTAACCTGTCGATCCCCTTGATTGTTATGGAAAAGACTGGCTCCAGAAGGTTCAGGGAGACAAGAGAATATCTGAGGGATAAAAAAGGAAATATCCTTATGATTCCTATCAAAAAGCGCTAAATGATATACCTGGACTCGGTTATTGTCTTGAAATCTATTTTTGGTATAACCATAGCAATACACGTCGGGATCTATTGCAATAATCTTTGTTTTTTCATTGGTAACCTTTAGGAAATGACGAGTATATAATCCGGAATTTGCGCCTATGTCAAAAATTGTCCCTGATTTATTATCATTTATCAAATACTTTAAATAATCCATATGGTCTTTTTCGTAACGGCCTAAAACATATAAGCAATGCATAAGGTTACATTTGAAAATGATATATTTTTTATAATTGGATCTAAAGTACAGTTTATACAAAAGGATTTTAATTGCATTATAAGCCATAAATTTTAATTTATCCAAAAATGGCGAAGTTATTTCATTGGCATTTAAATATTTATCCAATATTGCTTTCATTTAAATCAATCTCCCTCATTTGCTTATTTTTTATTTTTTTCATCAAAGAAGAACAAACCCAGTCTCCGGCTCTAAATATCAAGCGGAAAGACATCTCGCCAGCACAGTTTAAACATCCTATAGTTTTTTTATGGCTTTTCTTCCTAAATAATGGAGGCGGTTTAGCATCTTGCAGTATTTGGGAGTTAAAAAATAAAAGTCTCCATGTAATGAAAAATAAAAAGCTCTCTTTGAAAAATTGAAAAACTTTAGCATCTTTATAAGTGCTGTAAATTGCATGTCTGAATTCATAATTTTACTGTTCACAAGATACTTTATAACAAATGACGGCATTTTAAAGACGCCATATAATGATATTAACAAATTTGGAAACGTTCCTTTTGGAAACTTACAAAGAAGATCATTTCTGCTATCAGATTCTACATATTTTTCATCAATCGCTTTTTTTGTAAGAGATGTCTTCGGTAAATACTCAAGAGAAAACGTATTTAAAAAATAGGGACGGGGAAGTTTATCCAAGAAGAGAATCGTCTCTTTTAGATCGTCACTGGTTTCAAAAGGATTATCTAAAATTATATCGCACTCTGTTGGAATAAGATATTTCTTAAATTTGGATAAGGTATCCATGGCTTTAATCATTCTTGGTGGGGATATTTTTCTTCCATAAAGGTCCAGAGTTCTTGGATTACCGCTTTGGATACCCATCCTTACATGTTTTAGCCCTGCGCCAATTAGTACATGTATTTTTTCCTCTGTAATACTGGTGGGAATGGCCCCGGTAATTTTCAAATTCAGACCAATTTTATTCCTGAATTGCTCGGCAAAATATTGTATCTCCTTTGTGCTGAGAGAAAAAAAAGCATCATCAGTCAGAAAAAAAGTTGTGATATCAGGGTATGTTTTTTTTATATTTAACAGCCCTTGGATAAAATAATCCACACTTGGTCGCCTGAGCTTTGAATAATTCTTATCAATTTTAAACATGATGTTATTGGAGCAATATGTACATCGGAATGGGCACCCCAGTGAATACATTACTCGGTAATGGGGTCCACTGTATTTGTATTGATGTTCTTCTGAAAATTTTATTATTTTACTGCCTTCCTGGATGTAATTATCTTTCAGACCGTAATCCATGAATGGCATTTCTTCTAATTCTTTATTGCTTAAAAGAGGTCTGTTTGAATTCTTAATAATTTTATCGCCAACTTTAACTATAAAATTTTTTACAGTTGAGACATTCTGATTCATTTCAAGTCGTTGAAGATATTCCAGAAATGCTTTCTCTCCCTCTCCAACACAGACGGCATCAAAATCTTCAATTGCATCCTCTTGAACAATAGTTGCGTGGGCACCACCAAGAACCACTTTTTTTTCGGGATATTTTTCTTTAATTGCTCTAGATAGGAGCCCCGCTCTTCTGTGGTGATTGGTCATGCATGACATTCCTACACATACACTACCTTTAACCATTTCCAGAATTTGATTCTTTACACCTTCATCTATTTCAGCGCCAAATGTTGCTTGAAAGCGATATTTAAATGTAGTTGTATCATTTGAAACCAAAAAAATTTGATCCACTCTGTATCCATTTTGTCTGATAAAGCTTGCTATCTTTCGAATACCAAAATTACCAATGGAGTCATCAACATTAATTAGCGTTATCTTTCTCATGAACTAACTCTCTTTTTGTTTTCGGATAATGGTCACAGCAAGAAGAAGGGCTGAAAGTTATTGGTACTTTTTTCCAACGCTATTTTTTTTATGACTTATGCGCTGAAAATATTTGTCCCTGTACTCAAGCAATGCCTTATTGCTTTTAACTATCATTTTGTCAATAAATCGGGGCATCCAGTAATTAAGATGACAACCTATTTTATCTTTCCAGGTAGAAAGATCAATTTCATCTCCACCGTCTTCAATGGCAGAAATTATTTTTTCCACGACGATTTCCGGTTTTTTTACAGAAGCAGCTACCTTTGATTGAAAATTGTAGGTTTGAAGCGCCCCATGGGGCCTCATATTCTGAAAATAATTTGACTGAAAGGCTCCAGGATTTACATATAAAGTTCTTACGGATGTTCCATCCAATTCAGTTTTTAAACTTTCGTGCAATGCAGCAAGAGCCATTTTGGATGAACAATAAGACCCCATTCCCGGAAACGAGTGATACATCCCTGAACTCATAATATTTACAATGACGCCAAAATTATTCTTCAACATTTTGGGTAACATTTGCTGAATCAAAAGGACTGGAGCAAAAGTGTTAACCCTGAAATTTTCTTCAAACACATTTACAGGTGTATCCATAATAAATCCAGGGGGATTATATCCGGCACAATTGAACAACAGGGTTGGGTTTTTTTTTATCTTGGATATTATCTTTCCATATACATCAGAAAATGAATCCAGATTAGTTAGGTCGTACCTTAAAGAATAAGATGCTGAACCATTTTCCGTACATTTTTTTTTCAGTTCATCTAAACTTGAAGGATTTCGCCCCAGCAGAATAAGAGTTGTTTTTCTTTTTGATAGTTCTATTGCAAGAGAGCGCCCAAGGCCTGAAGAAGCACCGGTAATAAATGCGACTTGTTCCTTCCATTTCAAGCGATTCCTCATTCAAGTTTTCCTTTATTTCTTTGAATCCATTATTCTTAATAAATATTCTTCTAATCTATTGTCTGAGAAATTAACGACAGCATCAGAAAGAATTGCTCTAATCCCTGCCGGAATGCCCAAAATTGTTTTTGAATCGGTTATGGCACAATTTTCACAGATCGGTGATATCTCCTGATGAGAGTTTTTTAGCATTGCTTGCCGCAGCCCTACCAAATGTTCACCATTCCAAATATCTAAAATATTATCTGTTTGCAGATTGCCCAGCTGATACTCATTATTAAAGTTGCAAATACAGGGGACAACAACCCCATCCCATTTCACACAAAGCATTGACCACAACCTGCCGCAGGGGTTAAAAACATTTTTAGATTCTCGACATATAAAGTTTGTATCTTCTTTTAGATTGGCCCCCCACGAATTAACTTCTCTTAGCCGAATATTGTTTATCAGCCCTTTAAATTGGCCAAAAAATTTCTTTTTCTCTTCATCTATTTCTGTTTTGCCATCAAGCATCAGCATGGAAAGCGTACAATGGGGAATTTTACTTTTTGCTTTATTTTTTAATTTTAAGAAATAAAGGATATTGCCAAGGGTTTCCTCAAAATTTGCACCTCTTCGGGCACTTTCATAATTTTCTTTTGTATGTCCATCAAAAGCAAAACTGATCATATCGAGATTCGCGTCCAACAACTGATGTGATAGTTCCTTTGTCAATAATGTCGCATTTGTATTTATCATCGTCTTTATGCCGGCTTTTGAGGCATATCGCACCATTTGAGAAAATTTCGGATGTAAAAGAGGTTCTCCCCCAACCGCCAGTAGAACAGTTGATGTAAATGGTTTGATTTGGTCAATTATACGCATGTATAATTCAAAATCCATATACCCTTTTTGAATCTTTGTCATGCCCCTCCCATTTGGACACATAATGCATCTAAGGTTGCAATGATTTGTCGGCTCCACATAAAAATAAGTGGGGTAATTTGATACGATCGTTTTTTTTAAACGATAATTATATAAGGAAAGTAATGATTGATATAAAATATAAAACTTTTTCACCATGATTTATTTTTTACCCCTGAAAAACTGTTTAACTCTGTCTGCAACATACAGGATATCATCATAAGTCAAATTAGGATGTGTTGGCAAAAAAAGCACTTTCCCGTTCAGTTTTCCAGCTGAAGTATAGGGTTCCAAAGCAAAATTTATAAACCGCTTAAAGGACGGAACACACATTGCCGATTCGTCTTGAGCATCAATTCTATTTTGAAACAAATATTTTTGTAATTCATCCTTGCCCTGATAATATATTGCATAATGCACAAATACATTATCACCATTTTCTGAATTCTGTGGTCTTACTATCTCTGTGATATGTTGAAGTTCACGATTTAAAATTTTTGCATGCTCAATTCTCTTTTCATTTGTTTGATCAATTCTTTTCAGCTGTTTCCTGCCTAAAGCGAGTTGTGCGTCAAACATATCAGTTTGAAATTCTTTTGGTACTTCATTGTATGGAGGCATTTGATATTTAAACCAATCTTGATATTTTTTCTCACCTAAAAGCTGATAATCGTAAGTTTTTGGAAAAAGAAACCATCCAAAGGCGTGTTTATTCGTCAAAAATTTTAAGACCATTCCTTTAAGCAGCTTTGCGGCCTTCTCTTTTCTTCCATATTGAAAAAAATTTTTTTTTATTGCCTGAAGCTTTTTTATAAAAACACCATCATTCGACGTAACCATTCCGCCACCGAAACCATAAAAACTTTTCCCATAACCAAAGCTAAAAACACCAATATCAAATGCCCCCGCCCGCTGGCCCCCGAAGAAACCGCCACAGGCTCTTGCACAATCCTCAATAACTCTTAAAGTATGTTTTTTTGCAATCTCCATTATTCCATGCATATCAGCGATGCGGCCATTCAGATGGGTTGGAATGATTGCCCGCGTCCTGCTTGTAATTTTTTGAGTTATCTTATTGGTATCAATATTCATTGTTTTAAAATCAACATCTACGAATACGGGCTTAAGCCCAGCAAGAAGAACCATCGCCGTATCAACCCAAAATGAAAATGCAGGAAGAATTATTTCATCACCCTCATTAAATTCCAAAGCTTTTAGAGAAAAATAAAGCGCCGAACGGCAATTTGAAAAGGTCATTGCTGCTTGAGTGCCAATAAAACAAGCAAATTCAGTTTCAAAAGACCGTTTTAGGCTCCCATCGTTCTCTTTTATAGGGTCTATAATTTTCCCGAGGGCCCAAAGCATCTCTCCAGGCGTTAAATCAATCCAGGCTCTTGCATAATGGGGTTTTAAATTTAACAACATTGTTCCTCAAATAATCATTGCAAAGGGTTATGAATCCCTCTTTCTTTTTGATGTCTTGCGAGATTATATTTATGAATTGTAAATTTCCAGGCATTATCAATTTCAAGTTTTAATGTTGGTTTGTAATAAACAAAAAATAGAAACAAATCCCATAAAAAAAAGGGACCTTTTAATTTCAAGCCTTCAAAGAAATACTTGCTTATTAAATAACGCCTGGCCTTTTTAACAATCTTGCCAACACCTTTAGAGCCAACATACTTTGTTTTCATAACCGGCTTGGTGTGCATGGCATGAGATTCTTGAAAATTATCGTCTTCTATCAACCCTTCTTTTACACAAATATCTCGAATTTCTGTCTTCGGTAGTGGCATTAATACTGGGAACAAGGTACATTCGGCATTAATTTTCTTTGCTAATTTAATATTGTTTTCCATAATTTCAACAGTATCGTAAGGTGCGCCCAAAATAATGGGGACATGCAATTGCAGGCCGTGCTTCCTTATGGTATTCACTGCGTTCATGATCTGCTCCATACTCATATTTCTTTTATAGACTTTATTTCGGATGTAATCATCTCCTGACTCGACTCCCATACCGGCTTCATAACAACCCGCACTTTTCATTTCCTTAATAATGTCATCGTCTACAAGGTTAGCTCGTACATTAGCAGTCCATAGAATTTTCTTATGGAATCCATGTTTTTTGTAAAGTTCACAAAATTTAAAAGCAAATTTTTTATCTGCAATGAACGTATCATCATTAAATTGAAAAAACCGCAACCCCTTATCATAAAATCTATCAATCCGATATTTCACTTCCTCAATAACATTTTCAGCACTCCTAAACCGGACCCATTTCCCTTCAAGGGTTTTTCTTAAAGCGTGACTGCAACAATAAGTACAATTATAGGGGCAACCCCGGGATGCCATAATAGACATGTGATTAACATTCACCTTGAAATATCTTTTCAAATCGAAATCATCCCAATCCGCAAATGGTAGAGCATCTAAGTCCTCTATGAGCTTTCTTTGAGAATTCTTAACGATTTCCCCATCTTTTTTGTAATAAATACCAGCTAAATTTTCGCATTCCAAATCATTGTCCAGCAATTCCAATAGCGTCTGCTCGCCCTCCCCTATACACACGATATCAATGCAGTCGTTGGAAATCACTTCTTCCGGTGCTAAAATTGGATGGACACCGCCGAACATAATTTTTGTCCCAAAATTATTCTTGATAAATTCTGCAACAGAAAGCGCTTGCCAAAAATTAAAAATCAAACAAGTGATCCCCACTAAATCATAGTCCGTGGAATTCATCTCTTCCGATATCGCTTTTCGCCAGTTTTTTTTCTTAAAGGTCAAATCTAAAATTTTTGCTTCATGGGATGATTTTTCTTTTATATATGACTTAAGAAGCGCAATATTAAAAGGAGGTTCACCTACCCTTCCTTCTATATTTGGTTCAATCAATAGTAGTTTCATTCTTTTTCCTTTATTGGAATACCAGGATATAATGAAATATTATTCTTTTGCTCATACGCCTTAACAACATCCATGAATTCTTCAAGGGTAATATGGGTTTTTTCTTCGAGCAAGTTGTAGTAAATAGCCATAAAATGTTCATCCAGCGTAAGGAAGCAGGGACGATAATCACCAAAAGGTGAAGTTTTATAGGTGTTCTCACGAATATCTTTAAGGGATTTTTCTCTGACATTCCCAAAATAGATATGCATATTGGCGCAATTTAATACATCTCCATAGGGAGTCATATTAAACATTTCAGAGACCCCCGGGCACCCACCAGAACCATAGTTATAGTTTAGTGTGCCTTTGTGTTCTTTAAACGAGTGATGAATATTACAATATGCATAAGGTTCAACGAGTTTTCCATATGCATTTAAATCATCTCTGTCCAACATTGACTCCTTTGACTTGAATTCACCTACGCCTTTGGCAAAAAGCATATTTATCATCACTTTTTCATCTTCTGCAAATTCAAGTAAATTCAACAAACCGCTTGTATAAAGATTCCCTTTGTGAACCACTGTATTTATAATCGGTTTAATGCCATATTTTTTACAATATTTAATTGCATTCAGTACTCGTTCATGGCTACCCTTTTTCCGCCTAAAAAGGTCATGGAGTTCGGGGATCGAACTATCTAAGCTGAAATTGATTGTATCGACCCCAAGCTTTGCACATTCTTTTACCGTTTCCTCAGAGAAAAGCCAGCCATTGGTGGAAATAATGACATGGTTATAATGGGGAATAAACGACTTGATTATTTCTCTCCATTCTTTGTTAACCAAAGGTTCACCACCCTCAAGGCCAAATGTCGTTGCCCCCATTTTCATGGCTTCTTTAACAAGCCGTTTGTATTCTTCAGGTGTAAGTTCATCTCTATATTTTGTCTCATCAATTCGGGAACAAAGGCAATGGGTACAATGGAAGTTGCACTTATATGTAATCGCAAATTCAATGCCCCTGAATACATGTTTCTTCATACCAAGAAACTTGTACAAATAGGTTAAAAAATAATTTCTAAGCAGCCGAAACGGATAAAAGGGTTTCTTCCAATGGATTCCGTACTTAATTTTAACACCCAGTCGTTTTATAAAAATGGAAAACGGTTTAACTTCCCGTATCCTCTTAATAGCCTTTTTTTCGGATTCCTCTTTTGCTTTGTACAGAATATAAAGGACCTTTTCTTGTTCCTCCTTTGTTGGATACATCTTTTTTATGTCATCTTCGTATGTGATGAACACAGAATCTTTATGACTTGCATTCATAATAGAATTCTCCTTAAAGCAAGTTGATTTTTAGTATTAATTATTTTTTCCAACCAGTGGTTTTACAATTACAATATTAATAAATTCAAATATCCTTTTAAACATTGAATTTTTAATGCCGTATTTACGCATAAACACAAGATAAAAAACAAATAGTTTACGAACGATCCGTTTAAAAGGCAAATCTATTCTTATGGCATTTATGACAGAATCTGCAACAAGGTAGTCATGGAGGCTGTAAACCTTTTTTAGTGGCATATCGGTCATATTTATCAGGTAGTCAGATGACAAATCCACCTGGGATAGCTGTTTCAAATATATTTCCTCATCTGGAATCTTGTTTCTCACAAGATCATATAACTTTGTATCCGGAAAAGCAGTTGCAAAAAAAGATGAATAAATCAGGCCATTTTTTATTACAAATTCGCGGGTTTCTTCGATGGTTTCTTCTGTTTCACCATAATATCCGATCATAAAACCAAAATTGACCGTAATCGAAGTGTTTTTTAAAAGATCAATATTTTTTTGATACCTGTCCAGGTCAAGTCTTTTGTCAATTATTTTAGCGACTGTTGGCGATGGAGATTCAATACCAATGCACAAATATTTACATCCGGATTTTTCCAAAACATTAATGATCTCTTCATTTAAGGCATCCAACCGTGTTGAGCAGGAAAAAGAAAGTCTTTTTTCTTTTAAAACGCTACAAATTTCCTTTGTTCTTTTTTTATTTACAGTAAAAATATCATCGTTAAACGTAATATGCTTTAGCCCGAAATTTTCAATGAGATAATCCCATTGTTTACCAAGTAATTCTAAATCATAATATCGCATTCTTTTATATCGGGATTTTGAAAAATTACAAAAGGTACAGGCGAATGGGCACCCTCTGGAAGAGACCATATTCAAAGAAGGTAAATTGGGAGATTGTACGGTATTTTTTACCACATACTTTGACATATCAAATTTTTCAAAAGGAATCATAAAGTCATTGATGTTCTCAATAAAATCAGATTCACCATTTGAATGAATAAGCCCATTGTCATCTCTATATAACAATCCTTTTACAGATGCCTTTTCCCTCTTTCCTTCAAGTGCTTCAAGAAGCTCCAGAAAAGCGACTTCTCCTTCCCCTCTGATCGCATAATCAATATTAAAATTTTCAAATAAAAATGAAGTGCTGTTGACTGTAATTTTACCGCCCAATACAATTATGGCATTTGGAAATTTGTCTTTTAATTTATTGCATATGTCTGACGCATTTAAAAAAGTACTCTGCAAAGCGGTAATGGCAAAAATATCAAAGGGACCGTCTTTTTCAACAATTTTTAGGAACTTACTGGTTTTGGTCCAGTTTTTATGAATATCATAAAAAGCAAAATTCATCGATCTACTCTGGAGAGCAGATGCAATAAATCCCAACCCAAGGGGAAAAAAATAATATGATCGAATATACATTTTAGGATGTATGAGTGCTATTTTCATAAATATCTTTATACCTGTTATTTATTAGACTGTTTGATTAACTTGTTTTTAATAACTTTTCTATCCGGCAAAACCATACTCGATACACTATGAAGGACTTTATCTTGTTTTATATATAGTCATTAAGCTTAAAATAAAATATTGCCAAATATTCTCTGGCAATATCACGAAATACAGCCATCCGTTCAGGCCAAATTATCGGTTCCAGCCGATAGGGATAGGCCGATACAACCTTTGCATCAAGTCCTTTTTTTTTAAGAACCAGCTTCACCCGCCTTGTGTGATATTCAGACGTAACAAAAACAGCTCGGTCAAAATTAAATTGATTTTTAAACTTGTTGATCAGATAGGTTATATCATTATATGTATTAATTGTTTCATCTTGAATCAGGATATCTGATTCAGGAATCTGTTGAAAGACCAATTCTTCTTTCATTAATAAAGCGATAGATTTTCCTATCATTTCAAAATAAACACCGCCGGCACAGATAATTTTATTTCCAATGCCGCCTCTATAGAGTTCAACCCCTTTTTTCAATCTTATCAGGGTATTAAAATCCAGTTGACCAGAGCAATAACCACCGCCTGACAAAACAACGACCACAGATGCATTCTCAACCATTTCGTCAACAATGAGAGGGCGACATAGGAATTTTGTAAGTGGTGTAAACAAAATGATTGCCAGACACAAATTAACACTGATGCTGGTGATAAAAAACCATTTTCTAACCCTCATAAGCCCCTTGCAATCTGCAATAAAAATTTCGACATATTTTCTCGCAACATTAATATTGAAATCCTGGTTTTCCAGTGACTTGTGATCAGGCGTTTGAGACCATATACATCATGGTTATCATTCATAAAAAATAATTTTTGATCCTTCCTGGTCAATCTTAAGCGGAAGCGTCATGCATGACATTTTTTGAGAAAGCTTGTCATGATCGTCATGAACCAACAGCAAAAAGCCCGCACCACCTGCCCCTAATAATTTTCCACCCATAGAACCGTGCATTTTGGCATCTGAATAGAGCTGGTCTATCATGGAATTGGATATATTGCTTGCCAATTTTTTCTTTGACTTCCATCCATGGTGCAATAATGCTCCCAAAGGCTTAATTTGCCCATCAACTATCAAATCTTTACATTTTTCAACTTGATTGAACATTCCTTTTAAATATTCAAATTTTTCATTATTGCTGATAATATTTTTTTGTTGTTCTCTCAATATATCGCATGCTCTTCTTTGTCCACCAACATAATAAAGCAAAATTGTTTTTTCAATTTTAGCTTTATTATTCTCCGTCAACAAAACAGGGATGACATTAACAGATTCGTCCCGATTAAATCTAATGATATTGATATTTCCAAATGCAGCTGCATATTGATCCTGTTTTCCAATTGGCTCCTTTAAAATATCAATTTCAATTTCACAGGCTTGTTCCGCTAAATCAGCTTTTGATATTATTTTACCATTATACGCATAGAGTGCATTTAACAATCCAACGGTAAACGCACTTGACGAACCCAACCCTGTCCCTGATGCAATATCCGCAAAACTGGCTATTTCGATTCCTTTGTCAATGCCTACTTTTTTCAAACATTCCCTTACAAGGGGATGCTTTATATCCTCAACATTTTCCACATCTTCTGTTTTTGAATATTTAATACGAATCTTGTCGTGGAAATAAGGGTGAATCACAACATACATATATTGCTGGATAGCCGTTGAAACGACCGCGCCATGCCCATGCTGAGAATAAAACTCACGCAGGTCACTTCCCCCGCCTGCAAAGCTTACCCTGAAGGGTGTTCGAGATATTATCATAATTCTCGGCTCAATTTTATACTATTATTAATAATCTGAATATCAGCATATTTTCGTGTTTTTTTTATCGTTGGCAGTTCATCTTTCATCCGTTTTTTATAAAGGCAATCAATCTCCGCCTCAGTAAACCCTTTCCAGCGGTAAAAAGAATAAAACCTGTTTTTCCTTTCTTTCTCATCAATGCAATAATAAATTTTAAGGTGTGCTATATCTCTCAACCCTTTTATATCAAGAGCGGGAACACCTTCAATCAACAGGCATTTTTCATTTTTATATTGTATAGATCCACTCCGGGAAGTTTCTCTGGAATACGGATCATATTTTTTCCCGATAATTAATTTTCCTTGTATAAACAAAAAAATATCTTTTTCTATCTGATTATATGGATATCTATCTTTAACGCCCATAGAATCGTTCCGTTGATCGGCACCAACAAGCCAATTATCAATAGAAAACAGTCTGGAATCAATCCCCTGTATTTGCAACCTATTTTGAAGACATTTTATGAATGTTGTTTTTCCAGAACGGGCCAGCCCGCCAACCAAAATAATTTTCATTTTGTCATCAAAACGCAATCCTTTCAAAATCTGTAAAATAGTGTTCTCAAGGACTTGTTTTCCTTTAAGAATAAAATCCGCAGCTTCATTCAAATCACTAAAAAAATAATCAGGGGGCTGGAAACACTTCCCGTCAAGTCCGCCCTTACCTGTTCTAACGAGGATGGTTTTTATCCCGGCATTATATCCTGTTTGAACATCGGTTGAAGAATCCCCTATTAGCCATGATTTTTCCAAATCAATATTATAAAGGGCTTGTGCCTGCTGTATCATACCTATTTCAGGTTTTCGGCAGGTACACTTTCTTTTATACTGATGATTTTCCTCTATATACCCTTTGTCTGGATGATGGGGACAGAACATGATGTCATCAAGATAAACACCTTTTTCTCCTAACAATGTCTCCATTCTATCATGGATATTTTTTAAACCGGATATGGTACAAAGATTTCTGGCAACAACGGATTGATTTGTTACCAAAATGCTTAAGTAGTCTGATTGATTAACTTTGCCCAAGGCAGAAGCTGAAAAATCATATAATTCAAGTTGATCGGTTCGATGCAAAAGATGGACATCTTTTATCAAAGTTCCGTCACGATCAATAAATACAGCCGGACGTTTATTTTTTTTTGATAATTTTTCTGTTTTGCCTGAAGAATAATCTTTTTTAACCCTTTCCAATCGGTCAACAGTTCCCATATCTTTCAAATACTCTGCCGTTCGGTACGCATACATTTTTTCCGATTTATCCAGCATGGCTGGGAATATGTCTTTCATCAAATCAGACATTGAACTGGCTTTTATATATTGAAATACCTTGGGGGCTAACATATAAACTCCGGCATTGCCTAAATTCCCAAACGATTCAACTTTGTGGGGTTTCAATAAAAAGCTTATAATTTGTTTATCTTCATTTATCGCAACCAAGTCGCTGTCATAGGGATGATCTGAGGGATGAACAATAAAGGAAGCCACACCTTTGGATAATTTGTGAAAAGATATAAAGTCATCTAATTTTATATCAAAAAAAACATCTCCAAAAATCAGTAAAAAGTCCTCATCAATCCTGTTTTCAAGTTGTTTTAATGCCCCCCCGGTTCCCAGAGGTATTGATTCTTGGATATAATTAATACGACAACCCAACCGGTTCCCATTGCCAAAATAAGCCTCTATACGATGCCCCAAATACCCGGTCAAAACGAATATATCTGTAATACCATATTGAGCTAACAAGCGGATATGATGTTCGAGTACAGGCATCCCACCGATGGGAATCATTGGTTTGGGCAGATCGGTTGTCAATGGACCCAACCTTGTTCCTTTTCCGCCTGCAAGTAGTACAGCATCCATGTTAGTATAAACTAATCCTGATTATTGTTGGTTATTGTATGGCTGTTTCCCGGACTTTATAAATAGTAAGCTCAGGTGTTATTTCCTCTTTTATAAGAATATCTTTCAGGACAGGACTTAATGTTTTATCCTTCAATGAACAGTTTGGGCCTACAAAAAATGAAATCGGTGTAATGACAATATGGGTAATATTGTAGAAGTTTATCAATTTTCTGACATCTTTATCAGAAACCGGATTTTGTACACTGATACACTTTTTCTCAGGACTGTAATCAAAATAATTATAAGCTTCTCCCCACATGAGACAAAATCCCATTATCACAGCAGATCCTGTAAGTGAATTCAAAAAATCTGCAAGATCCTTTCGAAAAGGTTCAATCTCCTTTTTATACGTATAAAAACCTGTCTCAGTTATAGAATCTGAAAAATGATAATGAAGAACCCGATAAAATTGGTAAAGAAAATAACACACCGCCCAAAAAACATAAATATATATGAAACCTGTCTGACCTTCATTCCAAAGGATTGAAAAAGCAACAGTGTTTAATACCATTAACAAAGGAAATATAATATACAATTGCCTTCGACCAAAGTAATACCCATTTTGATCGTTGATATTGATGCGCCGGATAAAACTGGAAGCTATCAAATATGATGGAATAAATAAAATTATTACCATCAGGCTACCGCTGACAACCTTCATATACATAAGATAGACTGTCGACAGTATGCCAACAATTAATGCCGAGCCAAGTGATGGCCAGAGAGAATCAGGACGATGTAAGCGCAACATGGCAACACATCCCGATAATAAAAGCCTTATATATTTTTTAATTGATCGTTTCTCACTCCCTGGAACGTCGTTTATAATAATATTTTTTAAATATTCATTGAACGAGTGGCCCCGAATTATCCAGAAAATACTATCCAAACTGACGAAGGACAAACCGCCAAAATATAGAAAGACCATTGATGTTCCGCCTCCCGACACAAGCAAACAAAAAAACACAACCAACAGGAACACGATATCTGTTCCTTTATTCCTGAGCATTAAGCCACAAACAGCACCTAACAAAAACACAGACCATTGCACTTGTGCCAAGAAAATTTTATGTACCAAGATCAACGCAACATTAAAAAGCCAATAATTAATCATCTCTGCCTGGGGTAACAGACACATAAATAAAATTTTTGTCCTAATGGAAAGTAAAAGAGTAAAAATAAAACAAATCAGAAATGTCGTATGAGTATTTAGAGAAAGGCTTAGACAAATTATCCTTGTCAGATAAAAAAATGAGGCCAGGTAAAGAAAAAAGAAAAACAAGTTCACTATTTGACTACCACGCAAACGTCTCTTTGGGGGAATCCATTTTATAATATTGAGAAAGAGGACGTAGGGCGTATTGTATAGGACACTTATCGGTATCAGTGAATTCTCAATTTCCATTGTACTAACAGTTGCATAGCAGCGGTCTATGATGCTAAAATACCTAATATTGCCGACAAGGGAAAATAATGCACAGGCATCGCCATAAGCATATGTTATGTTTATAAAAAGTACCGCAATACAGCTGACGAGTACAACAACCAGCATAATTATAATGGCGACTATTAATAACTCAGTCATACTTTCTTATATTTTACTATTTTTTCGATAATTTTTCCAACTTCAGGAGGTTTAATACCAAACCTTGATTCCACTCTGTTACATTTCAATACGGTTGATTGCGTGTGATAAAAATCTTTGATTTTATCCTCAGCTTTGCCTTGTTTTACAAGGTTTGGATCTGCTCCTATTGTTTTTGCAATTATCAATGCAGCTTCATAATAACTCAAATCTTTATTGCCGGAAACATGCCATGTTCCGCCCTCTTTAACCTCTGCCAGTTTTAACAGAACAGTTACAAAATAATCTATTGCAACAGGGGAAAAAAACGAATCATAAAAGGGAGAGATCGGTATCTCCTGCTTTAAACTTGAAACCCAATTGTTAAAAAGAGGATATTTTGGATGTATAATTTTGGTTACTCTGACAATGGAATGTTTGAAAGGTATATTTTTTAAGTATTCTTCAACCTGTAATTTTTGATACCCATAAACTGTTTTAGGGCTTGTTGGGAAAGTTTCATCCGGATAAGGAAAAACGCCGTCAAACACCTGGTTTGAAGACAAAAAAATAACCGGTATTTTCTTTTGAGAAAGTTTCTCAATGATTTTTATGGTATTGACAACATTTATCTTTCGGCTTGTATCCATATTCTGTTCACAGAATATGGTAGACGTTTGTGCGGCACAAAAAAAAGCTGTCTTTATTCCCTCTGGAGGCACCCAAGACACTGGATTCTCCTCCAAATCCAAATAAATAGAATTATTTTTTTGTTCTCTCTTCCTGCGCGTCGTATATAGGACCTGTTTGCCCGTTCTCTTAAGGCGTTCATATAAATGTCGGCCGATCATACTGTCGCCGCCTACGATAAGATAAATTTGTCTGCTTTGTGCTGCCATTTTTTAAACGTCTATAACGATTGAGCTATTGATTCCGGATCAATATTAAAGAGTGTCCGTATATTATTTTGCCCGCCTGAGGCATGTAAAAAGACATCTTTACAACCAAACCTTGTCAATTTTGCAGGATATGTCCGGTTTTGATCAATGAGCCACTCTGCAACTGCGGATCCGAGACCGCCCCGAAGGCTATGTTCCTCTATGGTTGCCACGCAGGAATAATTGAGGAACGCATTTTCAAGCGCATGCTCATCAAGCGGTTTTATTGTATGCATGCTGACCACTGTTACTGATTTTCCTTTATTTTCAAGTAAATTTGCAGTATCCAGTGCCAATGGCAATACATTGCCGGTACTAAGAAGACAAATATCTTTTCCTTTTTTAATCGTAATGGCTTTTCCAATAGTAAAATCAGGATCTGTATCATGCACCACAGGCTCATTTTTTTTCCCAAGTCTTAAATAGACCGGTTTACCCCACTCAACGGCAGCCTTGAGTGCAAATTTTACCTCAACCGCATCCCCGGGAGCAATAACCGTCATGCCGGGAAGTGTTCTCAGCATTGCAATA
The DNA here is from genome assembly GCF_900105645.1 of Desulfobacula phenolica. NCBI lineage: Bacteria > Pseudomonadati > Thermodesulfobacteriota > Desulfobacteria > Desulfobacterales > Desulfobacteraceae > Desulfobacula > Desulfobacula phenolica. Next base: position 60,906 of record NZ_FNLL01000002.1, read on the forward strand.
TCTTCACATGATTGATGGGTCGGTCCCAGTTCTGCGTAGGATAAGCCAGACCCCACACCCACTATAATTACCGGCAGGTTATGATAGCATACATCAATTTTTATCTGTTCAAAACAACGAAGCGTATTAAAAGAAGCGATTGAATAGGTAACAGGCCTTAAACCGCACATAGCCATGCCTGCTGCAACGGATTGCATGTTCGCTTCTGCCACACCACAGTTATAAAATCTGTCGGGAAATTTTTGCTTATACTCGTTAAAAAGTCGGTTCCCCATATCACCGGTGAGCAAAACAAGCTCTGGATGTTTTTCTGCAAGGAGGGTCAACTCTTTGGCAAATGCATTTCTCATAGTATTCCCAACTCCTCTTTCGCCCGAAACATTTCTTGTTCATTGGGTATTCTGTAATGCCAGTTGTTATCATCTTCCATAAAAGAGATGCCTTTGCCCTTTATTGTATTTGCAATAATTGCCGTCGGCTTTTCAGGATTGTCAGGGATGGATGATAACGCCCGGGAAAGTTCATCCATATCATGTCCGTCGATTTCCATGGCATTCCAGCCAAAGGCCCGCCATTTTTCCTTCAGCGGTTGCAGTGCCATGACTTCGCAACTTCTGTCCGTGGCCTGCCATTTATTAAAATCTATAATAACACAAACCCTGTTCAAGCCTTTTGCCGGTGCAAACATGGCTGCCTCCCAGACAGAGCCTTCATTACATTCTCCGTCACTTAATAAAACAAAAACATGATATGCCTGTTTTTTTATTTTCCCGGCAAGTGACATACCCAGCCCGATGGAAAGTCCATGGCCCAATGATCCTGTTGCCGCTTCAACTCCCGGCAGATTTCCCGGTCCGGGGTGTTCTTCAAGCTTTGACCCTTGTTGGCAATAGGTTTCCAACAAATCCTTGGGAATAATATTTTTAAATGCAAGGGCAGCATAGAGCGCTGAGGCCGCATGGCCTTTACTCAGAATAAATCTGTTCCGGTCTGACGCTTTAATCGTATTTTGGTCAAGCCCCAGCTTTTTCCAATAAAGGCTGACCAGAATATCAACCGATGAAAGGGCTGATCCAAGATGGGATGCTTTTCCATAATGCGACATCTCGACCAGCTTTGCCCGGATTTGTCTTGCTGTTTGTTCTAATTGGGAAACGGAATATTCCATGTTGGTCATCATATCTCTATCTCTATATAAAATTTACGTGGTCAGGAGGGTCTTTAAGCTCATTCAGGTATCTGTTTACCTCATCCATCCGGCAATTGAGTTTGCATGTTTGAATATCCAAAGAAGTGTCAACCCATTTTAAAGATGCACTCCTTTTTTCACCTTCCCAGATTTCCTTAAAGGTCTGCTTCATAAGCGAACCGTAATTAAAGCGGTCTTCAAGCAAGTGGGCACTGCAACCCCAGATGTCCCCCCGGCTATCCATGTAGGACCAGAAAGGAAGACAACGACATTTTGAATAATCCCGTTTTTTTCTATCCCACTTCTTCATTGCAGTGGTCCTAAAGATGATATTGAAATGCTCTGTATTATATTTTTCCAATCTTGATCCAAGGTCATCAAAATCATGATAACAAATTTCACAGCTATGGGCATTTTTGTGATGGTGTGTATAGGGTTTAACAACAAGGTAGTCTGCGCCGATTTCACATGCCTTTTGCGCTAACAATTCAACTTCATGATAATTTTCAGGCACAAGAAGTATCTGAAGTCCGAGTGTACATTTGCTTCCAAAGAATTTTCTCTTTTTTACGGCGTACTCCATATTCGATAATACTTTGTAAAAATCCCCTGCTTGTGTTCCATGGATTTTGGAATAGGTTTCAGCCGTGCCGGCATTCAAACTGACCTTTATCCACTCAACCTTATCCAGAATCATATCAGTGATGGAAGGCCGCATCAAAACGCCATTGGTAGTAAGTGCAACATCTATTCCTTCGTTTTTCGTATGAACAATAATCTCCGGAAGATCTTTGTGGAGAAAAGGCTCTCCTTCTCCTGCAAACATAATGCTCTTTAAACCAAGACCGGCCAGTTCGGTTATTCGTTCCTTTAAAACAGGGGTATTTAAAAAAATCTTCCTGTATCCCATAAAATCCATGCTACAGAAAAAACATCTGTGATTACAGGCTCCGCTTGGGCTTATTTCCATATAGATCGGATAAATCAATTTATTATCCAACCAGCCGGCAACCCTTTCAACGTGATAAATCAACTTGTGACTGTCTATTTTGAATCGGTCTTCCATATACGCTTTATTTTTTTTAAAATCCTGTCACTTATCAGTCTGAAATCTAAAATATATATTTATTGGGTATGAACATACTCAAATTTTTCTTTTTTCAAATCATCTATACTATGATTTATCCACTCAATCGTCTCTTTGATTCCCAGTTCCAATGAAATTTCAGCCTGCCAGCCCAATTCTCCGGATGTTCTTGAATCATCAAGCAGATAAGCCTTATCCTTGCCGGAGCGATCATTCACATCAATAACGTTCTTGTTAAAAAGGACGCCTGTGTGTTTTGCAATCATTTTCACAAGGGATCTTATGGACAATGGATCAGAGGTTGAAAAGTGATAAATTTTTCCTGGTTTTCCCATGTGCATGGCTTTTAATGTCCCTTGCACAACATCTTTTATATGAATAAATGACCGGACACTTCTTCCACCACCATGGAGTTCAAGCTTTCTACCGGTTTTAAAAAAGAGAATAGCTTTGGGAACAATTCTATACAACTGCTGGCCCGGACCATAAACATTGGAGGATCGCGTAAAAACCACAGGGAAATTATACTGCCTGAAAAAAGTCATCAGACTCATGTCTATGGCTGCCTTTGAAACGGCATAGGGTGTGCTGGGATTATAGACCTTGCTTTCTTTAACGTTTCCTTCAGATGAACCATACACTTCGGGAGTTGACACCTGAACAAATTTTTTCAAAAACACACAATCTTTAAGTCGCTGATGCAGTTTGACAGCCGACAATGTATTGGTCATAAACCATTGATCAGGATTATCCCAACTTTCAGCCACCATGCCCTGTGCTGCAAAGTTAACAATATAATCGGGTTTATAATCAAAAATAATCTCCAGGATTCGATCTAAATCATGATTCAGATCATATTGAAAAAAACTAAATTGATTGTTCTTTATGGGTTTCCATTTATAAGGAAGAAATACCGTTGCAAGTTCCTTTGATCTGCTTATTCCGACAATATTCATGCCTTGATTCAGGGCGGCATCAACAAAGTGTGACCCTGAGAATGAATTACTACCCAGAACCAGAACTTTTTTAGAAAATCCTTGCATATAGCTCCGCCCTTTCGTTTACATAACCGATAAAACCCTCTTACTTAATTTCAGCACTCATACCACAAAATCAAAACGACATCACTACAAATCATTGCCGTTCTATCAGGCTTCTCAAGCCCTTATTTTCCCGGGAAAACAAAATCCTGCAAAATTTTCTGTTTCGGATATGTATTATCGGATTGATATTAAAGAGTATTGAATTAATTTATCAATTTTTTTCTTAAACTGTTTGAATAATCATTTCAAAAAGTTTGAAGTCAAGTTTTGAATCTATATCCAGTGAGCGGTCCCTTGGGATTATATATCCATAAGTTGAGTCTGAATAAAAAGATTTTTTCTTTAGAAACCATTGAGTTTCAGAAATATAAACAGCACCTGTAGGCATATATACATCAGGAAGCTCCTGCCGTTGTCTGTTCAAATATTTTTCTCCAAGAACAGGCTTCAACTTGTTCCCCTCCACCATATTAAACATCCAGTAAGGACTTTTACCAGGCTTGGTTACAGACACTGTAGATTTTGCATTGGTATTTATACAGAATTCAATACATCCATCAATGTCTTTGGTCAGAGTCAAAGGAGACGTTGGCTGCAAAAGCATTACATAATCATATCCCGGAATTTCATCGAGTGCATTTAAAATAACATCAGAAGCAGTGCTGTTATCCCGGGCAAAATCAGCCGGACGGACGAAAGGCACCTCGCATCCGTATTCTCGGGCAACACTTATTATCTCGGCATCATCGGAAGACAGAACTAAACGATCGATATAGGCGGATTTTTTTGCAGCTTCAATTATCCAGGCTATCAGAGGTTTTCCCCCTGCCAATTTAATATTTTTTCGTGGAACTCCTTTTGAACCGCCACGGGCAGGAATGATGGCAAGGACCTTCTTATTCTTAAACATTTTTAATTAACACATTTTTCTTTTAATGTACCGGAAGCTATCAAAGATTCTTTCTTTTCAAGCCAGAGCGATTCTATGATCCCATGCAGAATTGCCTCGTGGCTTAATTCCACAATACCGAAAAGATTTGCAGGCACAAAAAAGGATAAATCACTTTCCATATTCCACAGTCTGTTATCATCTTTAAACCCGCTGAGGGTTATAAGCTCCATATCTCTTGTCAAAGCCATTTCAGCGCACAAGAGAATATTTTCAGAATTGCCAGAACTTGAGATGGCAATTAAAAGGTCATGCGGCCTTGCAAGCCTTTCAAGGGGTTGAAGATAAACATTTTCATAACCAAAATCATTAGCCATGCATGTTATCAAAGGCGTATCCCCTAAAAAAAATGACTTTGCACCAAGCTTATTGAGCATGTCCTGTGACAGATGGGAACAGATTGCCGCACTTCCCCCGTTTCCAACCCACCAGATGCTTGCATCTTTTTCAACAGTATTGTTAATGATCTTACCGGCAGCAAAGCATCCGTCTTCCAGATCAACAGATGATTTGCCCAATCTGCATTGTGACGACATAATCGTTGCATTTAATTTTTTCAACCAATTATATGGATTGTGCTTATTAAAAATCAAACATACTCCTTAGATAATGATTTGAATCTTTCATAAAACTACCCCCAGAATATCTCACCGAACTCACCGTCAGCCGTTTCAAAATCCCTTTTATGACCGATATCCATCCAGTATTCCCTGATCTGAAATACCACGGTTTTATAATCTTTTTCCATCATCTTGTCAAAAAGATGGGTCATATCAAAATATTGATCATCCGGTATCAAGTCCATCATATCCGGTTGAAAAACATAGATTCCCCCGTTAACAAAAAAGCGCTGGACAGGCTTTTCATCAAGCTGCACCAATTTATTTCCTTCCTGCTTGATCACACCATAGGGCACCTGCATGTTGTATTCCCTGACACACATGGTTGCCATGGCATTACTGAGTTTGTTATTGTTGATATGAAATTCCAACAGTTGCTTAAAATCAACTTTGGTTAAGAGATCTCCATTCATCACAATAAAAGGAAGCAATGGTTTTTCAGAAAGAAGTTTGATGCTTCCGGCGGTTCCAAGCCGTTGTGTTTCCCTTAAGTATTCAATGTTCACTCCCCATTTAGATCCATCCCCAAAATAGTCCTCAATCATATCGGCTTTATAATTCACTGAAATATAAAAGGTATCAAAGCCTTTTTTTATAAACCCTTCAAGAATCGTTTCAAGCAGAGGGGTTCCCCCGATCTTTAAAAGCGGTTTCGGGCATGACTCGGTTAAAGGACGAAGCCTTGTACCAAGACCTCCGGCCATGAGAACAACAGGATTCTTTTGTTTCTTCTCTTTCAGGATATCCCGTAAAAACATGAGTTCTACTACCCTGCCCTTATGATCAACAATGGGAAGTTGATTAATCAGCTGCTCCTTCATTATCCTGTGCATTGTTCCGGGATCATCCTTAACAGAAGCAGTAAGAGGAGAAACATAATAAATACGCTCTACAGGTTCATCAAGACTGATCCCCTTTAAGATGCCACGGCGGATATCACCGTCTGTAACAGTTCCAAGAAGCTTATCATCAGGATCAACAACAAGGGCAATCTGAAGAGCGCTCTTGTCTATTACCGCAATGGTCTCTTTTATGCTGGTCCCGGGCCCTACGGATGTTTTTTTCCAGTCTTTCATTTTTCAACCTGTCTGTCTTCTCGATTGAATATTCTCGATTGAATATTGATCAGCATTCAATATCATGAAATTTCTTTTTTAAGATATCTTTTAAATCGGCTGTTTGTAAAATTTCCTTAATTTTTTTAGCAGTACCGGACTTTTCAAACGGAATATTCATGCTTTTTAAATTTAACTGAAAAAAATGACTCTGTATTATTTTCAAGGCTGCCAATATTGATTCTTTAGAAGGATTGCAGTCAACAATACTTTCCGTCCTGATTCTGCCCTTCTGCCGGTCTCCGATATTGATTGCAGGGACTTTAAGCGCAGGTGCTTCAAAAATACCGCTGGAACTGTTCCCTATAACCGCCTCACAAAACTTCATTGCGGAAAGATATCTTAAATACCCAAGGGACGGCACCACAAGGCACTGATCAGGATGTTTGTTCTGGTAATCCTTTTGCATTTGATTGACCACCTGGCCGCCGGTATCCGCATTTGACCCTGTAAAAACAAACTTATGATCCGAATACTGGTCCAAAGCGCCTAAGATTTCTGTAAACTGCTCTTTAGAACTGTTTTTTTCTAAGGTCACCGGATGAAACGTTATAAGGAAAAACGGTTTATCCAACTTAAATCTTATGGACTCTTCAAGATCACCCCGTTCCATCAGATTCAAATTCCTGATATTTTCAACCCCTAACGCCCCCACATTATAAACATATTCGGGCTGCTCGCCCATCTGGACAATTCTGCGCAGGTATGCTTCACAACAGGGGAAATGAAGGTGGGCCATTTTAGTAATGCTGTGCCGGAAAGCCTCATCAATGGCCCCTTGTGTTGTTTCTCCTCCATGAATATGGGCAATGGGAACACAGCAGACCTGGGCAGCTGTTGCACAGCAGAAAGCTTCAAACCGGTCACCAAGAACAACCAATATGTCAGGGTTGTATGCAGCAAAAAATTTCCCATATTCAGAAACGGCTGTTCCCATAGATTGGCAAATTCCTGTTGGAGAATCATCAATAAGATCGATATCCACACATTTGTCCGGTTCAAATCCGTCCTTGCGTATTTCTTCAATGGTCATGCCCTGCTCCGGCACCAGGTGGGTGCCGCTGACCAGCAATTGCAATTGCAGATTTGAATCTTCATGGATCTCTTTAATAAAATTCCGGAGAAGACCATATTCAGCACGGGTGGATGTATAGACACAAATTTTACGCATCAATCAGGTCATCTTTTTTATAATTTTTTCCTGCCTCCCCACCAATAACATCATCCCATTTCATCGGACTGATACCTGTTCCCGGCCTTTTTACCGTCAGATTATCCTTGGTAAAGGATTCTCCGGCAGCAATACGACAGGCTGCAACAATACTTTTCCGGGCAATGGGAATATTTTTTTTCTCCGACCGGCTTGGCTTTTTTATGCCGTTGCCAAGGGCCATCTCAATATTTCTGACAGCCCTGACCATTTGTGTCAGTTCATCCGGTAACAGAGACGCATTGTGGTCCGGGCCGGGTAAATGTTTATCCAGGGTAAAATGTTTTTCAATCATTGTGGCTCCCATGGCAACTGCCGCAATGGGAATTTCAATGCCTTTTGTATGATCAGAATAACCGACCTTAACCCCGGGAAATGAATCCTTTATGGTTTGCATGGCATTCAGGTTAACGTCCTGCATGGGGGTTGGATATTCCGTATTGCAGTGAAGAACGGTTATCATGTCCAAAGGAATTTCAGCCTTTTTAAACACAAAAACAGCGGCCTTGATTTCTTCCAGATCCGCCATTCCTGTGGACAATATTATTTCCTGACCAAAAGAAGCAATTTTTCTTAAATAGGGCAAATTGGTAATTTCTCCTGAAGGAATCTTCCACCTGGCAATTTTCAGATTTTTCAGCAAATCAATGGTTTCAAGGTCAAAAGGGGAAGATAAAAACTCAATCCCTTTTAACCTGCATGTGTTAATCAATTCCAAGTGAGCATCATGGGATAATTCAAGTTTTTTCAGCATATCAAACTGGGATTCTTCCCGGGCGGATGTTTTTTTTTGATAATCAGCCTTGACCGCACTCTTTGTAACAAGTGTTTTTGCTTTAAATGTCTGGAATTTTACGGCATCAGCACCGGCATTGGCGGCAATTTCAACCATCTCCCTGGCCCGGTCAAGGGAACCGTTATGATTGACCCCGGCTTCGGCAATTATGAACACCTTGTCATGATTCATTATAACTTATTATCCTTCATGATTTTTCCGTCTTTTTCACCGGCAATGAGGCTTCCCGCCTTAAAAAAAAAATGGTCCGGGAGCCTGGCTCCTTGAACAACGGTTGAATTTGATCCCACAAAGCTGCCGGAACCGACTTTTGCTTCACCGTTTAAAACGGCAGCCGTGGAGATATGAGTATGATTCCCGATTTTTGCGTCATGTTCAATCAAACACCTGGTATTTAAAATACAATTTTTCCCGACACCGGCTCCGGCATTTACAATTGCATGATGCATAACGATACTGCCTTCCCCTATTTGTGAACGTTTTGACACATACGCCAAAGGGGAAACAACAACGGGAAGAATAAAACCTGTTTGTTTTAAAAGATTAAAAAGTCTTTGCCTGACATTGGATGACCCAACCTGTCCCACGGTTATCAGGGCATAATCATACTGTTTTTTCAAAATTTCAAGATCATTATCAAATCCTATCACCGGATATCCAAGGATTGGCCCGGATTTATCTTTTCCCGGCTGTTCCACTATTCCGGCTATGGAGAATGTCCTGCCGGTCTCGATGACGTCGATACAAGACCGGCAATGACCGCCGCCGCCGACAAGAATAATTTCTTTTTCAGACATTGGCCCTCGCACTGCTTGGCAGGTTTATAATCCTCTTTGCAAGCCATCTTGCATTTTCCAGGCTGTCTGTTTGACACGCTTTATATATTTGAAGATCCGGCAGCAACTGCCAGGCAGGCCGGGTCATTATGCCGGATTCATTTGTTTTTTTCAAAAATTCATCCCGCTGCTTTTTATCGGCAGTAATAACTGCATTCAGCCAGTAATTGCTGGTACACCCTTCAGGCTCCGTAACAAAATGCCCCCATCCTGATTCTTTAAAAAATTTTTCATAGGCACGGGCAAGTTTTCGTTTGTCATTCAGAATACCATCCACCTGCTCAAGCTGGGCGCAGGCCAATGCAGCATTCAAATTGGGCAACCGAAAATTATAGCCGATTTCATCATGAACAAACTCCCATTGATGCTGTACTTTTGCCGTGGTTGTCAAATGCTTTGCTTTTTGTGCAAGCCTCTTGTCATTTGTAATAATGGCACCTCCGCCACCACAGGTAATGGTTTTATTCCCGTTAAAACTCAACACCCCCAAAGAACCGAATGTGGCACAATATGTTTTTGAAATTTTTGACCCCAATGCTTCGGCAGCGTCTTCAACAACGGCAATATTCCAATAGTTTGCCAACTCCATTATTTGTTCCATTCTACAGGGGTTTCCGAAGGTGTGCATGGGAATGATTGCAGCAATCCGTCTACCGGTATTTTTATTAAAAACTCCCTGATCCTTTTTTGAAGCATTTTGATCAAGAAACTTTTCCAGGGCATCCGGGCACAATCCAAGAGTTGCCTTGTTGACATCAACAAATGCGGGGACGGCATTATTATGAACAATGGCATTGGCTGTTGCCACAAAGGTCAGTGGCTGGGTGATAACTTCATTATGTTGTTCAACTCCTGCCACTCTTAATGCCGTTTGAAGGGCAGCCGTTCCGTTCACCGTTGCCACCGCATATGCCGCACCCAGATATTGAGCCAGCTTCTGTTCAAACCGATCAACATACTCACCAATGCTGGAGACAAAGGTGGAATCAATGGCATCCATAACATAATTCCGGTCGATTTCTCTGAAGCGAGGTTCATGAAGAGGAACAAGCTCTTTGGTTTGATACCAGTCTCTTATAAATTTGATGAGGTCGCTATACATTATAGATATCTGTTTTGTAGTGTGAAAGATTTTCAGGATCGACAAACCATTCAATGGTTTTCTCTAATCCCTGTTCCAAGGAATAGTCCGGCTTAAAACCGGTAAGTTGATTTATTTTTGTGTTATCACAGCACAGCCGGAAGACCTCTGAATCCTTTGGCCGAAGTCTTTGGTCATCCGTCACAAATTTGACATCAGAACTCATCATTTTCCTGATCAAATCAAGGGTATCTGCCACGGAAATTTCAACGCCCGAACCGATATTGACGATCTCTCCAATTGTTTGGTCGGATTGTGCCAAAGCCGTAAACCCTTTGCAGGTATCCAGAACATAGTTAAAATCCCGGGTTGGGGTCAGATCCCCTAATTTGATCTTCTTTGCACCTGCTGCAATCTGCCCGATAATGGTGGGAATAACCGCCCTGGCGCTTTGACGGGGACCGTAGGTGTTAAAAGGCCGGGCAATGGTCACGGGCAGGCCGAAAGCCTGGTGAAAACTCATGGCCATGTGGTCCGCCCCGATTTTGCTGGCGGAATAGGGAGACTGGGGCTGCAACGGGTGCTTTTCATCAATGGGAACGTATTGCGCAGTGCCGTAGACTTCCGATGTTGAGGTATGAATAACCCGCTCACAACCGTTTTCCTTTGCCGCCTGGCAGATATTCAGGGTTCCCTTGACATTGGTATCCACATAACTGTCCGGGGCAATATAGGAATAAGGAATGGCAATCAAGGCCGCCAGATGAAAAATCACATCCGTATTCTTTGTAATCTCTTTACAAAAATGGGGATCACGCACATCCCCGGATACGACTTCAATATCACTCAGGCAGTCAAGGGCCTCCAGCCATCCCCAATTATTAAAAGAGTTATACTGGTTTAACGCTTTTACGCCGGCACCTGATTCCACAAGCATTTCCACCAGGTGGGACCCGATAAACCCATCGGCACCGGTCACCAGAACTTTTTTATTTTTTAATTTCAATTGCTTTTTCCTAATTGGCTATGATTGCCGAAAACCCCTGAATGATGCATCCCGGGTTGAATATAAATGCCTGGTTTGAACAGTCATCAACTTTTTTTTATTTTCAAAATAATTTTCCATAAGCCGTATATTGGCATTTGTTAATTCCGAATACAATTCTTCTTCCGATAATTGAGTAAAATTAGCCGCAAAAAGATCTGAATTCAAATGCTTGTTTTCATAAAAATCCCGGATATCTTTAATCAAGCCTTTTTCAACGGCATAATCATAGAGAGGTGAACCAGGGTATGGGGTCACGGGCCGAATGGTTCTCATCTGGGCTCCGTCATCATGCTTGATCAAAAAATCAACCGCGGCATTTAAACTGTCCTTATTGTCGCCGATATGGCCGAACAGCATGTTCAGACCGGGACTGATTCCGGCAGACAACGTGGCTTCAATCCCCTGGTTTATCTGCCTGATTGAGAGCGCTTTGTTCATCTTCTTCAACACCTCGTTGTCATAGGCTTCGATGCCGTAATTGATAAAAACGCATCCCGCCCTTTTCATTACCGACAACACTTCAGGTGTTGCATAGTTGAGCCTGCCGTTGCAGTCCCATTTTATATTCAATTCGGCCTTTAAAAAGGATTCACAGATTTCCATGGTGCGCTGTTTGGATGACATGAGAAGTTCGTCGGAAAAGGCAATATATGATATATTAAATTCCTTTTTCAGATATTGAATCTCTTCAACAATTGCCCCGGCACTTCGAGGCCGGAATCCCTTGTCCATCCTGTAACAAAAATTACATTTAAACGTGCATCCCCGGCCGGACAGCAGCGGCATGATAAAATCACTGTGGCTGCAATGGGGCATTCTCAACAATCTGTAATACTCAATGGGGAAAAGTTCATAGGACGGCCACGGGATACTGTCAATGTCCTTTATCAATTCCCGCCTGGGGTTCACCACAACCTCCCTGCCGTTGCGGTATGCAATCCCCTTGATGTTGTCCAGCGGCTTATGATTGGCAAAAGCTTCAAAGAGTTCCAAAACCGTTTCTTCCCCTTCACCGATAACGGCGACATCAGCCCCGGTTTTTTCAAGGAAATATTCAGGTTCGGGCGACGGCCCGTGCCCTCCGATGATGAACAGTTCAGGTCTCTGTTTTGACTTTCCAATGGCACTGGAAATATCGAGCAGTTTTTTATATTGATAATACCCGGCAATGATGCTGACACCGATGATATCGAATTTATTTCGGTCAAGATAGGCTGTGAGGTGTTCATCCGGGTAATGATGGACATCCTGATGATAAATTTCAACATCATAGCCGTCTTGTTTGAGGACCGCCGCAATATAAGCCAACCCCTGGGGAAACCAGTGGATATAAGAATCGTTATCATAAACAACCAACAGAACTCTCAAAATTTTTCTCCTTTGTTTTAAATGGCTGATCCTCTGAACAAATAAAAATTACTATCGTCATTTTTATTTGTTATCAAGTCAAGAAAAAAAATAAGGGCGGCAGCTTTTACAGCTGCCGCCCCATTTATAACGACTCTAACGTTTGTTCTACTAACTTACTGGAGCAGACTCAAGACATTCTGCGCACTGGCATTTGCCTGGGACATGGCAAATGTACCGGCCTGGCTTAAGATCTGCATTTTGGTAAAGTTGGCTGACTCTTCTGCAAAGTCAACGTCACGGATGGTTGATTCCGCAGCCTGGACATTTACCTTGGTGGTTGAAATATTGGCAATGGTGGAGGTCAGCTGGTTCTGTACGGAACCTAAGTCAGACCGGACCTTGTCCAGATTTTTCAACGCGGCATCGGCAACTGCAATACCGATCTGGGCGCCTTCCTGGGTGGTGACGTCAACGTCGGACAGACGATAGGACACTCCATCACTCACGGAAGAAACCGCACCGTCAGACTGGGCAGCAACATTTGTATCAAGGACTGAATCAGCCTTGAGTATGGAACCGCCATTAATCACCATTGCTTTGGTGAGAGTTTCTTCGGCTTTAACAACTATATCATTTTCCAGGGTGGTGCCTTCTTTATATGTGATATCATTTTCATCTGTAATATCATTGGTCAAATGAGTTCCTGCAGTAAGCGTTGATTTGGCTGCAATCTTTGAACCTGCCTCCAGAAGCATATCCGTATCATAGCCGACCGTGATATCATCTTTAATGGTCACATCCGCACCAATAGCCGAGCCATCTGTAAGGACGGAGGTGGCACCAACCTTTGAATCAATTTCCAGAGTCATCGTTCCCGTGACATTTCCGGTGACTTTGAATTGATCGCTAAGAGATGAGCCGGTTTCCAGGACACTATTTGCTTTTAAAAGAGAATCCCCGACAATGGTCATATCACCGGTAACGGTGTTATCCCCCTTGGTACCGATATCTCCTGTAAAAACACTTCCGGCTGCCACAACGGAATCCTGTGCAAGTTCTGTGTTCGCGGCAAGCTTGGCATCAGCTGCAAGGGTCAGGGTTTCTCCATCATCAATAGCCACATCAGCGGTGGTTTTAGTAACCATATCAGCCCCGCTTCCACTCACAACAACATTACCACCAGCATCCTCAAAGAAAGCAGATACATCGCCCTTAAAAATACTTCCGTTACCAACGGTACTTCCGGAAGTAAGACTTGAACCGGCCGTCAATACGCTTGTTGTGTTTGCAGCAGTGGCGGTGGAACCTGAAACCGCGAATGATCCCTGAATGGTTGTTCCTGAACCAATCGTTGATCCGGAAGTTATCACAGAACCCGCACCAATGGTATCGCCCGCAACACCGCTTGCAGCTTCACCCGTGTCTATTTTAAGAGAACCCGCCACAACAGTACCGGACCCGACCGTTGTAGCAACAAGTTTGGAACCGGCTGCAACAACTGAATCCTTGGTTGTTACAGCAGTTTCAGTTTTTACCGTAAGACTGCCTTCAACAGTGGAGATGGCAATACCATCTTTGACATTGGCATCGGTAATGACGATCTCAGAAGTTCCTTCCTGGCGGACTTCAACCGTACCCAGGGTGGACATATCCTGGGTTCCGCCCATCACGTTCTTGGTCCCCTCTCCGCCCATGGTCACTTCAATGGCCCTGTCATCAGTCGATGTAAGAGTAAGAATCCCATACTGATCGACAGATGCGGACACACCATGTTCACTGGTTTTATTGTTGATGGCGGAAACAAGGGCACCGTCAGAATCATTTTCACTCACAGACAAAGCACCGATGGTGACGCCGTTGATGGCAAACCCTGTGTCGGTTGAACCGGCATTGACATGGCTGTCCGTACTGCTTTCAACAGATGCAGTGGCACTGATCCCCAGAACATCACTGAGTTTGTTAATGGCGTCCGCCACAGCACCCACACTGTTTTCCCTGCTATTGTTATATTCAAGTTCAATGCTGTTCAGCGAATAAGTTTCATTCTTCAGGTTACTGTAAATATTGAGTTCCGCCGTACCCTCACTGGCAAAAGTCAGGTTTGAAGTATTGATATGCCCGATCTTTGTGGCTTCCGTGGACTGGATGGAAATGTCTACGGTTTCACCTGCATAGGCCCCGATCTGAAATTTCTTGTCGGTAAAGTTACCGGAAAGAAGTTTCTGGTTATTAAATGCCGTTGTTTTGGCAATGGTGTCCAGCTCTTCCGTGAGTTTTGAAATATCCGCCTGGATGGCCTTGCGGGATTCTGTAGTCTGTCCGTCCTGAGCGGACTGGATGGATTTTTGTTTGATCGTGTTAACGATATTAATGGACTCTTCCAGGGCAGCATCAGCGGTTTGAACGATGGAGATACCGTCATTACCGTTCCGGATCGCCTGGCCAAGCCCCAGGGACTGGGACCGGAGAGAGTCGGCAATTGCCATGCCTGAAGCATCATCAGCAGCTTTGTTGATTCTAAGGCCGGACGACAGTTTTTCTAGAGCGGATGAAAGACTGTTGTCTGTTTTAATCATGTTTTTGTGCGCGTTTAAAGATGCTACATTTGTATTAATTCGTAATGCCATAGTTTATTCCTCCTTGAGAGTTTTAATAAGGGATTCCTTTCCCTTTCATTTTTATATTCTTAACTATCCAAACTTTTTTTTTACTCACCTCCTCTTTTGAAAAATTATTTTATAGTCATTTAAACCTTGAGATGTATTATCGACGTTTCAAAAAATAACTTAAAAAAAATTATGTTTTTTATGCAATGATCCGATAAGAGTAACAATTAAATAAAAACGAACATTAAAATTCATATGGAGAACCGCCATGGCAACAGGATCAATTACATCTTTGGGAATAGGATCAGGTCTTGATCTTCAGGATATCCTTGACCAGCTCAAGGGGGTTGATGAAAGCAGGATCACGGCCAAAGAGAACAAAAAAATACAATTCCAGAACCAGGTGGATGCCTATAATACGGTCAATGCCAAACTTTTTTCCATTAAATCCGATGCCCTGAACTTATCTCTTTCATCCAATTTTCTGGACAACAGTGTTTCCGTGACAGACGAGGATATTCTCTCCGCCACGGTGGGGGACGGCTATGATGCATCGTCCTACAGCGTTGACGTGACCCAAAAAGCACAACGCAATTCATGGGCGTCAACCGGTGTTTCAAGCAGGACGGAAGCCATGTTTGCAGAACCTGAATCAGGGATTACAGACCATGACACAATGGCAGCGATCAGCCAGGATAAAACGCTTACCCTGAATTACGGCACATATGAAGGCATCAGCACGGAAAACAGTATTGCTGCAGGCACGACAGATGCCACATTTGCCATTAACGGGGTTAATATTGGAGCTGTGGTTATCAGTGATAATGATTCCGACGATACCCTGGTGAATGCAATCAATGCCAAGAGTGATGAACACGGCGTGACTGCTTCCGTGGACGAAGACGGCATGCTCACGCTTATGTCTGCGGATCACAGCGATATTGAAGTGACCATGGAGGGGGAAACCCTGGATGTTTTCGGCGGAACAGGCAATATGATAAATACGGGCCAGGAACAAATTGATATCAGCCTTACCGCTGGAATGACATTTTCTGAAATCGCCGACAAAATCAACACTTCTTCCAGCAATAAAGATGCGAACGGAAACCAGCTTGTGAATGCATCCTTTACCCGTGGTGACGATGGCGACTATTATATACGCTTATCAGCAATATCAGGAGGCAACACTGCGGATTCGGAGATCAATGTTGCAGGGCTTGACGCAGCCGGCGAATTTGAATGGCTTGCAGCAGATAAAACCGTTGCCATTGCACAAAATGAAGCCACCATGTATTTGAGCGTGCCCCCCGGAACCACTTATGAAGAGATGGCAAATCTGATTAATAGCTCCGAAGACAACCCAGGTATTACTGCGGCAATGATCGACAATGGGGATTCAACCAACCCTTACCAGTTCACCTTAACATCTGATGACACAGGGGAGGATGCAAGAATAAGCCTTTCCAACCTGGCAGGTCTGGCGGAAGTCACCGGTGCAGAAGGTGAATCTTTGAATGCTGAATTTGCCGTAAACGGTATCTTATACTCACGGCAATCCAATACCTCCATTGATGATGTCATTACCGGGGTTACCTTTGACCTGAAAAACACGGGGGAATCCACTCTTAACATCGAAGTCAACCATGATACTGTTAAAGAAGACATAATGTCCATGATCGAGGGGTTTAACGATATAATTTCCTATATTAAAGGCACCGAAACCGATGAAGAAGCCGCAGATACGGAAGATACGACCAAAGAAGATACTGACAACCCCCTTGATGGTTCCAGCAGTGCCAACCGGATTGTTTACCAGCTTAAGTCCCTTTTAACAACTGTTCTTGATCTGGATACCGGCTACACCAGCCTTTCAAATATCGGGCTTGAAATCTCCAGCAACGGCACATTCAGCATGGATGAAGACGCTCTTGATGAAGCCATTGCCTCAGATCCCGATTCCTTAAAAGAGTTGTTTCTGGGAAATACGGACAAAGAAATAACAGGACTTGCCGACATCATTAACAATGCCGTGACAGACATGGTCAGTTCAACAGGCATAGCCGAAACTGAAATTGATGAAGCTGAATCAAAAATCACGCGGATTGACAAAGACATTGAAACTGAGACCCAGAGGCTGACAAAAAAATATGAAACCATGGCAAAAGAGTTTGCAAGGCTTGACACCTATATCAGTCAGCTGAATTCTCAAGCCGGTGCCCTGACTTCAATGATTGATGCATTCAGCAAGGCAAATGAAAAATAATATATAAGGAATTAGGCTGAAATGTTCTCAAGAAAAAAATCAAATGGCCGATTCTAATAAACAACAGACAACCTAATTCAGGAGATTTAAATGGCAGCTTACCAGCAGATAAATACTTATTTAAACAATCATTATGACGGTATGAATCCTGAACAACTGATACTTTTACTTTTCAATGGCGCCCTGACCCGTCTTCAATTAACCCGGGAAGGAATTGAAGAAAAAAATATTCAAAAAAAAGGTGAGAACCTTTCAAAGGCCATTGCCATCATTTCAGAACTTAACGCTTCTGTGGATTCAACAATGACGGATGACTCAACACAATTTCTAAGAGGCATTTACACGGCTATTCTGACGGAACTGCCAAACATAACCTTAAATAATGATTTAAAAACCCTTGACCGTGCCCAAGGCTATATATCAAGACTCAAAGACATATGGGAAACTGAAGTCATGCCAAAAAAACAGGTGTCTCCTCCTGAGATTGCAAATAACACGGTCCTCAAACAAGCTTTTCCTTCGGCTTTCAATAAAGAATGCCCCAAAAAGAGCTTTCATGCAATTTGTGTTTGACAGATAAAACAGGATATTTAATAACTATGGAAAAAAAATTTAAAGCGGTTGAGGCGACCTTAGACCGGCTGAATGATCTTCAGGCAATCCATCTTGCATCTTTTGACAGCCAAGACCTTCCTGACCTTGAACAACAGTCTGCAGAAAGGGATACTGAGGTTGCACAGCTGATGAGAGATATCAATATATTGGTTGAACAGGTAGACATCAAAAACGAAGTCGAAACAAAATCACGATTTCTGTTTTTTAACGACCTTATTACAGGCCTACTTGAGCAGAACAAGGCCCTTGAAACAAAGATACATGCCATAAGGAACAACCTTAAAAACAGCATGAAACATGTATCAAAAGGCAAAAACGTGATCGGCTCATACCGGTCTTCGGCAGCTGTTAATTACAAGCCCAAAGTTATCAGTATTTCCAATTGATAAGGAGAATCAGGATGAATATCAATAATATCAGCACATCTCCAGCACCGGTGGAGGTAAAACCGGTGGAGGTAAAACCGATGGGAATCTCACCACCGGGAGAGCCGGTAATGCCGGCATTCAAAGCAAATAAAATTGATGCAACAGAAGAAACCAACAGCACGGAAACAAAAAAACAGGAAACCAATTTTTCTATTGAAGAGACAAAGCAACTGGCAGAAGAACTGAATGAATTCATGGATGATCTAAAGACAAGCTTAGGATTTTCCATAAGAGAAGATCACAGGCACCAAGTGATTGTGGAAATCAAAAACCGGGACACGGATGAACTCATCAAGCAAATCCCTTCAGAAGAACTGCTTGCAATCAAAGGAAAAATTGAAGAATTCACCGGTCTTATATTTAATCAAAAAGTTTAACAGTCTCTATTTTTTAAAAAGATTTATTCAGAAAGATTCCAGAATATTGTGTTGATGGGAATAGGTTGAATCGGATATGACAACCTGAATGGCCTGATTGTTTTTTGAATTTATAATGATCGGGCCTATTAAGTTGGCAGTGATTCTCTTATTTTTCTCCCCCTTGAATATATTGATAACCACATAAACCAGAAGATCCTCAGCATTGGTATCTTTCCATCCCCTTGAAGCAACAAACTCCTTGAGATCAATTTCATAATCCGGTTTAAATACAAATGGATTCATCATAACAAGAGCAAGATTCGGCTCTTCTAAAGACTGAAACCAGCAAAAAGGGGCTGAATGGGGATCTTCAAAGAGAACAAACCGTTCAAAGCCGGGAAAGCCAGGAAGGCCTTCCGGCATGGAAATAATTTTACCTGCATCAATTTTTATCTCACCAAATCTTCTGGTATTTATTTTCACTCTGTTTCTCCTTTATTTATTTTCAATCTGTTTATTTTTTTATTTACTTTTCTGGCATTTTTTTTTTAAAAGATCAGCAGCTTCGGTAATGTCAGCTATCTCTTTTGTAGCAGCATCAATGTTTTCATTTTCTATTTGCTCCCACACCTCCATACGAAGGATGGTCACCTCTCTGGGTGCATCAATGCCGATCTTTACACCACCGCCTTCAACCCCGAGAATATTAACGACAATATTGTCTCCTATCTTAATTTTTTCGCCTGACCGCCGACTCAGGATAAGCATATGATATCCATCCTTTTTTTATATAAAAGTCTTGAAAAATCCAAACATTGGCTTTCATGTAGGCAAACCTTAAATTAAATGCCCGGTCTGACCGTGGCATTTATAAATAATCCACAAGACTCAAATTCATGATTTTTGCCGTTGAACTCAAGGATGCCTGGTAAGCGGCTTCAATTGCCTGCAGATTCATGACAGCTTCCACGATATCCGCATCTTCAATGGTGGATTTTCTCTCTTTCAGACTCAGGTTGTTCTCTGTTGTTATTTTATTCCTGATTTCAAGACGGTTATATTTATTGCCCACATCCACAATCTTTGACGTCATGCTTTCAAAATGCGCTTCCAGCCGACCTAAAGTCCGTTCAATGCCATAAGGGTCATTATCTGCCAAATATTGGTTAAGGTCAACAAGCGTGTTAAAAATCCCCCACTCCACTTCCCGCTCACTCTCCACCGGGGCGGCAATATCATCTTCTATATCAAACCCGAGAATTTCCCCGATGCTTCCGCCTGATCCCCCTGCTGAAACCGGGGCATTTTCTCCGGTCTGCCACAGCAGGTCAAAGCTTTCAAGTTCGGTTCCGTTCTCCTTGATGGTAAAATTTTTCGTGTAAGAATCCCAGGAAACTGAATAATCAATATGGTTACCGTTTTTGTAAGATTCTTCCTCCAGGGCTTTTTCCACTTCAAGGGCAAGCTCGGAATGGCTTGTATAAACTTTCTCCTTAATCATTGCCGTCAGTTCATCAACCGCCTTACCGTCATTTCCCTTAAGGATCTCCCTGAAATTGATCTTGTTATTGTTATTTGTCGAATCAATGGTGATGTTAACGATTTGTTCGTCACTTTCGGAAAAACCAATTTTATCATCCCCATAAAATCCCAGCATATCCGCCGCACTCGCATCCCGGTTATCCCCGGTCTGCCATAAAAGAGAAAACCCTTTTATATCCGCATCGCTTCCTTTGATCATGAACTCACCAGCAGAATCATAGGTCACCACATACTTGACATTATTGGGGGATTCATCCCTGAGAGCCGTCTGTATTTTTGCTGCCACATCATCAAGGCCGGTATATTCCCCTTCTGGAATACTGATGCTGATTTGATCTGAAACCTTGCCGTCAATGGATATTTCTTCAAAATCAATCACGTTATTGGTCGCATCAAAGGTCATTAACACCATATCGTTTTCACCTTCATAGGGCCCAATACCCAATCCAGTATCATTTGACGGATTAAACCCCAGAGTTTTGCCAATGGAATTTTGCGCACTGTCGGCCTTGCTCCATAAGAGATCAAGACCGGCTAAGGCCCCGCCTCCCTGAATTGAAAACTTGTCTGCTGCATTATATGAAACAGTATAGTCTGACAAGGGCACGACTGATGCGTCTTCCAATGCTTTTTCCACCGCAGCTTCAAAATCCGCCATGCTGGTATAAGTCCCGTCTGCCACCGTGGCCCATAAGGTGCCGCTTTTGCCACCGCCACCGTCCGTCTCTTCAAATGCAATTTTATTGTTGGTGCTGTCTATTGTAATATTTAATTGAGCTGTGTGATCGCTTGTGGGGTATGTGATGATATCATCAAAAGGATAATACCCCAGAATGTCTCCAGTTTCAGAAGCTTCAGGGGTATTGCTCCATAAAAGCTGAAGTTCATTTAAAGATGTGCCGTCCTCCCGGATATTAAATTTACTCTCCAGAGCATCATAAGAAACCGCATAATTGATGCCTTTTCCATTGTCTTTACTTTCCTTTTCCATTGCTGATTCAATTACTGCGGCAAGGCTGTCCATATCCGTATAGTTAACACCCAATCCGGTTGTATTAATATCTGCTGTAAGAACACCGCTTTGACCGGCTGAATCAAATTCTTCAAATTTAATAACAGCCCCGTCCGGGATGGTCAGATCAGTAACAAACACGGCATTGGTATCAGAGGTGGGGGGTGCATATATGGAATTATCCGTATTAAATCCTATTTCATGGCCAATGCTGTGATCCCCCTGGGCAGATACGATCTCAAATTCAATATACTGGCCCTTTGCTGTAACCGGGGTATCAAGAGTGATGATTATGTCCGCAAAACCTGACTCATTCAGGTCGATGCCGATAGAATCATCTTTTCCTGACAGGGTTAACGGTATGATGGTATAACCTGGGTTGTTCTCAAGTTCCCAGGTATTGTCTCCCTGCCAGGTAAGCCTTATCGGTTGCGTACCATGGGGTTCAGGTGTGCTGATGGCAAGAGCGTCGGGATTTTCAACCGTGACATTGATATCATCAGGATCAATTGAGCTGCTGCCGGATATTTTACTAAGATAGGCATCTGCGCCTGATTCCCACATAAATTCCGTCCGGACAAACCCGTCATAGGAGCCGTCTTCACGGATGGAAAACGTCTTTTGTTCCCCGTCATAAGCAACATCATATGTCACCCCATACCCGTCGCTGGACGACAAATCATTCAAAGCATTTTTTACGGCGGTTTCAAGTTGGGCAGTTGTGTATGATCCATCATCAAGAGTGGCTTTAAGAATGATTTGAGATGCTGACCCATGGCCGTTATCTTCCTTAAATATAAGGGTATTATTGGTTGAATTGATCTCAACCTTATCTTCCCAAAAAGTTGATTTTCCGTCCCTGCCCACCGGAACGGTTACATTTTTATCTGTTTTTATTCCAAAAGGAGTATTATTACCTTTATAAAGAACCCTTGACGCATCTTTGTCCAACTCCAACGGCGGGGTGTCTGTTTCTGTGCCGCCAAAAATATAGTTCCCGTTAATTTGAGTATTTCCAAGGGTAATGATCTGATCCACCATGCTGTTAATACTTCCAATGGCATTTCTTCTTTCGTCATCACTCATGGATGCGTTTATCAACCGGCTCACCTGGGTTTTTGCATCCAGAATAAGATCGTTCACACTGTCAAGGGAATTTTCCGCACTCGAAAGCCATGAAATACCCATATTCACATTCTTCCCAATCTGCTCAAGATTTCCAATAGAAGACTTAAGATCCAGCACCTGGCTTAGACCGACAGGGTCATCCGAGATACTGTTAATACGTTTCTGAGTTGCCATCACTTCATTGGCATCCTGCAAATTACCAGTAAGACCGCCAAGGCGGTATGTGGCGTTACCGTACATGGAAAGATTGGGAACCCGCATTATCCTCTCCTTTTATATTACATTGATCAGGGTGGTCAGCATCTCATCGGCGACTGTCAAAAGTTTTGATGCTGCTGAAAATCCATGCTGGTATTGCATGAGCTTGATCATTTCTTCATCAAGAGAAACGGCTGATACGGCATCCCTCTGCTCTGTCAAATTGTTCACCATAATTTCGGCAAATTCCCTTGAACTTTGAATTCTTCTGGAAATGATTCCCATGGAACCAGTCATTGTGCTGTAATACCCGTCCAGGGTAGTAGTGATAAGACTGGATACTGCATCAGACCCCCGGTCATAGTTCCATTGTTTTATTGTAATATCCTGATACTGGACATCGGCCAGAGCCAGGGCATTGGCATTATTCCCCTCGGAAATTTCACCGGTTTTACTGTCAATCTTTGCAGCTGCGATATAGCTGGTATCAACAAGCCTTTTATTCATCTCCATTGTTTCAGCATCATATCCGTCAAAAAACGTATTAATGCCTGCGGCGGCAAGAAAACCTGAAGATTCAGCAACCGAATCATCTGAAAAAGCAAAGCCGATATTCTCTTTCTCCCGTTTATCCAAATCGAATTGAACAAACCCCTGGCCGGAAATTTTCCGAGTAAAACTGATTTCAATATCAGCCAGACCGTCCCCGGAAAAATCAATGCCAAAGCCGTCATCATCCCCGCCATCCGGGACAAACACAGCCGTTCCGCCGGTGGGATCATTCATAAGTCCCCATTTGCCTGTTGAAGAACGGACCACTTTGAGGTCATCCGCACTGAAATCAAGCGCGCTCCAGTCGGTTACGGTTATTCTTGTATTGTCTTCACTGAACCCGTTGCTGCCGGAGTACACCACATCGGCCAGAGCATGGTAGTCATCCGAAACTTCGAATTTAAGCTGATTATCATATGTTGTTGAGGCCTTCATTCCCCCGGCTTGGCGGTTAAACTGACCGGCAAAGGAATCAAGGGTCCAGTGCCAGTCGGAAAGCAGTTCTCCTGTAGCATTTCCATCCGTATTGGTTGAAACAGGAACTCCGGAGGCATCGGTTGTGATGGTAAAGGCATCATTTTCAAACAGGGTGCCGTCATAAAACTTCAAGGTCATTCCGTCCACTTTCACTTCAATAGGAACACCCGGCGTACGGACAGGATCGGTGCCTTCAAGTTCAAACACACCGGAAGATGTGCCGGTCTTCCATTCAATGGTAATGGTATCGGCTTCATCAGCAACAAGTTCCCCCATTTTTCCACCGGTTGTTACCGTAAATTTATAAATCTCATCTTTATTATTGGCAGACCCGGATACCCTTAAATCCAGGGGATCGGGATTGCCTACGGCATCCGTATTCACGGTCATGGTATTTCCCGCCACAAGATTTCCTGCGGAGATATCAAAGGAAAGGGTAGGAGATCCGGATTCAACAATGGAAACTGTTCCCTCTTCTTCAACAGTTATCAGTCCGTCTTCCCCGGTGAAGATCCCTTCTGCATCATATTTTTCCCACTTGATGATGCCCTCGTCCGCAAACAGGGAAGCGGTTGCAAAATTTCTGGACGTGTTTTTTGAATCCAGAAAATCATTTTGCGGATCACTGGTTCCGGTGCCGGTGCCGGTTCTGACTGCAAGTTTTGCATTTTCAGTATCAGTACTCACGGTTTCTTGAAAATTGGTAATCTCAATGGGCTCTGACAACTCTTTGTTCTTGATTATGGATACGGATTCTCCATTCCGGATAACCTTATAGTCAGTCACGGAAAGCGCTCCCCCTACGCTGCCGTCAAGCAATGCTTCAAGATCTTTGGCAAGTTCAAGGTCCGTAGTTCCTCCAACTGCAAAATCAATCTGCGGACCGCCGTCCACCTGAAAGGAAACGGTTTCACCTGCCGTAAAATTTTCAAACCCTCCATCTCCCCCCAGGGTAATAATGGAACTGCCCGAGGTTGCCCAGTCGCCGTCAAACAAACCACCTGCACCTGAAACACTTGATTGGAGGGTCATGCCGGGATCCATGACAATGGTAATTGTACCGGTAATGACACCGGCCTTCACACCGCCGAAGCTGACTTCCCGAATGGGTTCAGATGTTCCCTGACCTTTAAAATCTATGGTATCTGTATCAACTGTATCCGCAACAAAAGCCTCACTGTCCCCTGAACCATCCAATAAAAAATTGTTGGTTGCTTCCGGAATTGTCCCTGGAAGTCCGGTGATATCAAGATTTGCGCCTGCAATATTATTCCCGTCACTGACCATAAGATTTGATCCGTCCGTGGTTCTCAATATGACCGAATTAGATGACGGGTCATGGACCACAGTAAACGGCTCATCTTCAAGCGCTGAAGCCAAGGCATCATAAAAAGCCGTTGCCATGGCAGCCTGATCACTTGTATCCACCGAACTCAGATCAATTGAAACGGTTGTGGAGGTTGGGTTTGAGGTGTCGAACCCACTGGATTCAACAATAAAAGTTGCCGCATTCCCGGCATCAAATCCATTAAAACTATTCAGCTGGACACCGGCATTATCCTGGACTTCAAAATCCTGGACACCCAGGGTGCAGCCGGAACTGCTGGTAATGGTCAGTCCGCTGGTAAAAAGGTCTTGGTCATCCCGAATATCATTGATGCTGTTGGCCGCATCCCTCAAGGCATTTTCAAACTGCTCGGTCAAGGGTATGGTTCCCCCGTTTGAATCCACGGTAAAGCGCTGGTCATAAACAATGCCGTCCACATAAAGGGAAAACTGCACTTGATCACCGTCATGGGCTTTACCTCCCTCGGCAAAAGCAACACCCGAGACATCAAATTCAGCTGAAACTTCCGACGCATAGGCATCCACACCGTCAATGGCCGAAAGCGCCTCTGCGATGGATGCAGCAGATCTTTGAGCATCCCCGCCTATGTCTTTGATTTCAATCACTTGTGTACCGGAAGGACCGTTATTCACCGTAATGGTCTGTTCTGCTGCCAGGGCTGAATTCAAGGCATCTGCCACATCATCGCCAGATGTATGTACCGCTGCAAGAGCGGGTCCGTCTGTCTGGACAACTTCCTTATCTCCAAGAGTTGCACTGTCCATTACCGTAAGTTTATAACTGGACTGGACCTGGCCGGTCCCCTGCCAGTTTGAAATTTTTGCCCCGGATATGCCCATATCGATCTCGGTCTTTGCATACTGGGTATCCACGGTGGAATTGTCCTGGGTCCACAGAGTAAAATCCTTTGTATAATCAATCTTGTCACCAAAGCTGTAACTTGATAAAAGACCACTTTGATCAGCCGCATAATCTCCTGTGACTGATCCTGTAAAGTACTCCAGGCCAGCCCCCTGGGAATGCTGATAATTCATGGCCCATATCATTTCCCTGGCCAGAACATCCAGTTCATTGGAAAATTTAGGAATAATTTCATCCGTCATTTCAAGCCACCCGGCAATTTTTCCACCGGATATCCTGTCCGTTATATCCATATTTGACCCATAAGACCCCTGCCACACAATCTTGTCTTCATCCCGGGAAAGATTATAATGATCAGATCCATTCACAAGGGTTGAACCGTTTGCAGCGTTTACAATGGTTGATCCGTTTGTCTGCTCAAAAGTATCAATATCAATGAGTTCTCCAAGCTTGTTCAAGAGGGCATTTCGCTGATCCCTCAAGTCGTTGGCCGACCGGTTGACCTCAAGGCCGGTAATCTGGACATTAAGGTCTGCTATCTGGGTGGAAAAAAAATTGATCTGATCAAGGGTTGCGGAAATCTCTTTGCTTATATCGGCCTCAACACCGGCAAGATCGTTGCTTGCTTTATTGAGACGGGCTGCAAAATTACTGCCTTTTTCATACACGGCAACCCTTTCAGACGAACCCAGGGGGTTATCGGAAAGATCATGCCAGGAATTCCAGAACTCACTCATACTGCTGGTAATACTTGCATCGGAATTTTCGTCAAAGAATCCTCCCAGAATATTCATATAAGATTCGGCTTCTTCAAACGCGGCCTGAGTGGATCTCTCATCTGTCAACCGGCTCTCAAGAAGGCTGTTTACACTCTGCTTGATCTGAGATGTATCAACACCGGTGCCGAACAGAAACCCGCCGTAAGGCGTTGGGGTTCGGTTGATCTGATCAGCGGTCTGAAGACTGTAACCGGAATTGTTTACATTGGCAATATTATTTCCTGTTACGGCCAGGCCGTATTGCTGTGCTGCTATTGCAGATTTGGCAATGCCTAAAGTAGAGGTTATACCAGCCATAGTTTAAACCTCGGCTCTTATGAGATATTTTCCGGTTTTATTGCTTAAAACCCTGCCGGAGTTGTTGTATTGGTCCTTATTGCCGGAACCTGTAATGGTTGTAAAAATACCATTGATCACTGACAGATATTCATTGACATATCGTTTATTTTCCGCTGCCAGACTTGCCAGTTCTTTTTTGACAATATCCGATTCATTTTCAAGTTTTTTCAGATTTATTTTTAGCTTTGAAGAAAACGGCAGACAATTTATCACATGAGACAAACTGAAAACCGTTGCTCCTTTTTTCAAAGGAATCTTCTTCTCTTCAAGAAGCATAACAATGCTATCCCTTATCTGCTCTATTTTTGCGGCAAGCTGTTTTTTTCTATCCGCCATTTTCCAAAGAGAATCAACGTCCATATCAACAATATAATTTTTTTCCTGTTCAACAACAGTTTTCAGCTCTTTATAGAATGACAGTTTTTCTCGACACATCACTTCTATTTTACAGGCAAATTTTTCCATGTTGACTCTCCTTTTAACTTTTATCGGTATCTGCCTTTATTTTTTTGAATTTAAAAAAACATTCTTTGGAAAGCGGCATTTTTTTCCTCTTTTCCCGATTATTTTCGCTGTTAATGTATTAATAGCAATATATATGCCACAAACTCAATTATTGACTCAATTTTCAAAGTTGATAAATTTTAAATAAAACAATGCGTTGTCGTGACCGTCAGGGCATGCATGGGAGGAGGGATTGGAACATATTTAAAATCCGGAGGATTACAAAAAAATAGCGGGTGGGCTTTTTTATCTGTCAGCCTTAAAAAATCAAAACAGTGACTTTCAATTTTTGTTGTTTGCAAAACAAGGTGAAAGACCAAGTCTGCCCGTGGCAGTTATTTAGAATCTTTTAACTGCTGGTATAAAAAATCTTTAATTCCAATGGATTCGCTGCCTTTCGACAATTTTTCAGCAAGATATTGGTCCTGCATTGACGTATAGATATCCATACTGTTGGAATCTTCGAAAAGGGCATTGCCCGGCAAAGTGTCACGCATGGATTTAATCATTGTATTTAAAAATATGGCTTCAAATCCGGTACAGGCCTCTTTTAATTCTTTTTCCTTGGCCAAAGATGCTGTTTTGTTTTTTATGGTATCAACATGTGCCTTTGAAACGTTCTGATTGATCAAATCAATATCCATATTCATAATTATTTCCTTTGTTTATATAATCACAATCTCAGCCTGAAGGGCTCCGGCAGCTTTAATACTCTGCAGTATGCTGATCAAATCCCGAGGTTTAACGCCAAGGGAATTGAGCCCCCGGACAAGTTCACCAATGGTTGAGGTGCCTGGCAGATTCATGACACTTTCTTTTTTTTCATTTTCAGGGTCTTCATTAATAGTTACGGAAAGGTCTCCATGAGCAATGGCAACACTTGAAATGGTGACGTCACTGCCTATCACAACCGTGCCCGTTTTTTCATTGATGATAACTTTGGCAATGGTGTCCGGAATTACCGAAAGGGTTTCAATATCTGCAATAAATTCCGCCACGTTTTTTTGCCACATGGTGTCAGGGACTCTCAGGCTCAATGCACTGGCATCAATGGTTTTGGCAACACCTTCACCAATGGAGGCATTGATGGTGTCGGTCATTCGTTTTGCCGTTGTGAAATCCGGCCGGAACAATGATAGAATCAGGTTTCTTTTTCCATCCAGTTGAAAGGGAATTTCCCTCTCAACAGACGCCCCATTGACAATCCGGGCCACCTGGAGATGACTGTCCCGGTCACCGGCACCACTGGGCATGGCAAGCGCCACCGGTCCCTGGGCCAGCGCATACACACGGCCATCCACCCCTTTTAAGGGAGTGACCAGCAATGTCCCGCCTTTAAGACTTTTGGCATCTCCCAGGGATGATGCAGCCACATCAATTTTATCTCCGATCCTTGCAAAAGGCGGAATGTTTGCCGTTACCATAACCGCTGCAACATTTTTTACCTTCAACCCGTTCTTATCAACAAAAATATTCATTTTTTCCATCATGTTGGCAAGGGCCTGTTTGGTAAAACTCACCCCGTCCTTATCACCAGTACCGTTCAAACCGACAACCAGCCCGTAACCCGTGAGTTGATTGGATCGAATCCCTTTAATGGCGGCAAGGTCTTTAATCCTTGCCCCATGGGTATTTGAAACAAAAACCATCCCTATAAAACACCAGATAGAACACCAAACAGAACATCTGATAAAACTCTTACTCTTTTTAATAATAGAATTAAACATTAGAAGTTTTCCTTTTTACCAGGGCCATACATTGTCAATGATTCGGGTCCCCCAACCAGGCTTTTGCTTGTCAGAAAGAACGCCGCTGCCATAATACTCGATTCTTGAATCGGCAAGATTAGTGGATTTTACCCGGTTAACGGCAGAAATATCCAGAGGCCGAATAATCCCGGACACTGTAATATACTGAACTTCATTATTCACTTTTATTGCCTTTCTGCCAAAAAGGCTTAAGTTTCCGTTTGGCAACACTTCCGTGATACGTGCTGCAATGGATGCTGTCACCTGTCCTGAGCGATCGCTTGTAGCCTCTCCTGCAAAACTATTTGAAAAATCCGTACCAATCAGCGAAGTGTCACCTAAAGCTGCTCCGAAATCAGTTGTTTTACCCATAAGATTAATCTTTGGAACACCTATATCCATTCCTGATTTCCTGGAAGTTTCCGTATTCACATCCATGCTGGAAGTTGAATTTTCAATGATATCCACAATCACGGTATCGCCGATATAGCCCGCCTTTGAATCTTCAAACATGGAACCGCTTTTATCCATCCATAAAGACCCTTCCGAAGACCTCGCTGCAACAAATTCAGGCTGAAGAACTGGTTCGGTTGCAACGCCTTGAGGAATGACAAGTCCGGAAGTATCTTTTTGGGAACTTGAAATACAGCCGGAAAAAACCATAACAACAAAAAATAAAACCGATCCTATGATATAAATCCCACTTTTTTTATTCATTTTTTAATACGCGACCTCCACTCTTGATTTTCCTTTTACAATTCCCCGGACAAGCTTGCCTGAACTAAGGCTTTCAACCTTTATCAGTTCATTTTCAAACCCGTCTTCTTTGGATATGCCGGATGTAATAATTTCAAGGTTGTTATTCCTGGCCACCAGGGTAATGATGTCGCCTTTTTGGATTAAAGGAGGATCGGCAAAAAAATTTGTTTTTAAAATATCGCCTTTCCTCACACTATAATTTAAAATCTTATGGCTTATTTCTTCAAATGTCTTGATACCGGTCCGGCCAATCTCAAAAACATTTTCTTTTTTTAGGCATACCGTCTCTTTGGAGATAGTCTCCCCTTTTGCATAGGATCTTGTTGTATGAAGAACATTGTCATATAACGCCACCAAGCCTGAAACACTAAGCCGGTCTTCTTTGTTCCCATCAATGACCACATCCAGATAAAAGGACAGTTTACCATGTTTATCCAGCATATCATCTGAGTCCGGACAAAACTGAAGTTTTCCCTGCGGGTATGTTTCAAGCCCCCTGACGTTAAATGTTTTCAATTGATAGTCCTGGTTTTTAAAAATTTGAGATAAATACTGCTCAACAAATTGCCGGACATCCTGTTTTGAAATCACCTGGCCCAATCGTTTCACATAGATCCGCCGGGGAGAAATCATGATAATATTGTCAGGCAGGTATCGTTGCCCCCGGATAATGGAAATTATTTTTTTTTTATCAAATGATTTTATTTGATCCGGTTTCGGAGAAGAACTCACGACAATCTTTGCCAGAGCTTCCTTTAAAAACCCATTGGCCTGTATCTCTGATATGTCCCCCAAAAAAACCTGAGACTGTTTTACAAGATTTGTCTCTTTTATGGTTATCCGGATATCACTGTTGAGCAGATTCTCATCATTATCATTGTTTGCAAAAAGGCAGACTGTCCATACAGACTGAAATGCCATGATCCCAATGATAAAAAAACAAATCAGTTTAATATTTAATTTGGCGGCACCCATATCCGTGATCTATCGTTTCAATCCGTTGGCTGTAGTGAGCATGGCATCAGCGGTCTGAATTGATTTTGAATTGGCCTCATAGGTTCTTTGCCCGGCAATCATGGACACCATTTCTTCAACCACACTGACATTAGAGCCTTCAAGATAATTATTGACCACTGTTCCTGCGCCATCTTCTCCCGGGGTTCTTTCCATTGCATCCCCCGACCCCTCTGTGGGCCTGAACAAATTATTACCTGCGGCAAAAAGACCTGCCGGATTAATAAATGTAGTGACCAGAATATTTTCCGTTCCAAGGATGGTTTCGTCTGCACCATGAAAAGACAATGTTCCGTTATCCTGAAGTGTAACCGTTATGGTATTGTCCGGCAATGATATTTCCGGTTGCAGGCGGTCACCTGAAGGGGTGGTTAGAAACCCTTCACTGTCCAGGGTAAAATTACCGGCCCTGGTATATAAATCTTCATCACCGTGCCGCACTTTAAAAAAACCATTGCCCTGGATTGCCATGTCCAGTTGGTTATCGGTCTGGATATAATCCCCCTGGCTGAAAAGCTTTTGCACACTGGTGGGCTTTACACCCATACCGACCTGTATCCCGGTCGGGACCTGTCCACCACCCGGGGTGGTCTGGCCGGCAACCTGCATGGTTTTATACATGAGATCTTCAAAATTTGCCCTGGATTTTTTAAACCCGGTAGTACTGGAGTTGGCCAGGTTGTTGGCAACAACATCTGTCTGCATCTGCTGCGCACTCATGCCGGTTGCGGCTGACCAGAGGGATCGTATCATAGATTATCTCCTGTTATCTTATCTGAGTTTTCCAACTTCATTAATTGCCTTTGAATCTATTTCATCAAATGTCATCATGGATTTTGTAAATGTTTCAAACATCCGGTGGTAATCAATCATCCTAACCATTTCTTCGACAACCGCGACATTTGCTTTTTCAAGCGCCTTATGCTGTACAACCGCTCCTTGTGCCTGAATCTCATCCGTGGTTTCACCGGTGTAAAACAAAAAGTTCTGCCCTTCTCTTTCCAGTTTGTTCAATTCTTTAAAGGTTACTATATCAAGCGTATCCACAACTTCTCCTGAAAGCAGTATCTCACCGTTCTGATTAACCGACAAATTCTGTTCCACATTTGCAGTATCAATGGCAATGGCACCACCCTGACCCATGACAGGATTCCCGTTTTGATCCACCAGGGTGCCGTTAATATCCAAGGAAAAATTCCCGTTACGAGTATATTTAATGCCTTCGGATGTTTCGATTTTAAAAAAGCCCGGACCTGACAGGGCCATATCAAGAGGGTTCCCGGTAGTCTGGATAGCGCCTTGTGAAAAATCTTTATTTAATTGTGCTTTGAATTGCGCATCAAAACTGATGCTGTCCTTCTTGAACCCTGTTGTATCTGCATTGGCAAGATTGTTTGACACGGTTTCCAATTTTCTTTCCTGCCTTAATCCTCCCTGTACGGGCCGGGTCATTTCAAGAATCATTTCAAACAATTCTCCTGTAAGATATTTGTTTATAAACTCTGTTTACTAAATAAGCAGCTTGTAATATAAATGCTTGCAATATAGATGCCAGTCACATTCAAAAACATGGGCTATTCTGCACAGGCACCTTAATTCATACGGTTTTAGAGTTAAAACAATCATATTATCAATTGACCGAACATCAATTGATTCGGTTCAAAAGGATCAATCGCCAAAACTTCGACATTAAAATAGCTCGTATTTTGACAGAACCAAGAAATATTTTCCTAGCAGAACCTATTCAATTTAAACAAATTTTAACTGAACTTGATAGAATAAGCTTGCATAAAATCCACTTAAAAGATAAACAAAATCGTTACTTTTTTAAAATTTTAGGATGTGACCATAAGAAATATTATAAAAAGAGGATGATACCATGACAGAAGAAAAATCAGATAATGATACACAAAAACCCATAATTGATTATGAAGCCACTGCAGACTTAACAGATTATTTTTGCCCTTTTTGCAATCATAAGCTTTTCAGAGGTAAAGTTACTGAATTCAATATGGTCTGTTCAAACTGTAACAAACTGGTTAGAAGCTCAAACATCCCGGCCAAAGAAACAAATCCGGAAAAATCAGACTCGAAAGACTCAAATCAGGAGTAATGATCATTCCTGTTTAATCCATGATGTTTAGAAATTTCATTTGGAATTCATAGAATATACAAAGGCCAGAAGCTCTGCAACTGCAACATATATTTCAGAAGGAATTTCTTCATCAATTTCAAGGGATGACAGCACCTCAATAAGGTCTGGATCATCTTTTATGGGAATATCATGTTGTTTGGCAAGGTCAATAATTTTTTGTGCCACCTTGCCTTTGCCTTTGGCTGTAACTTTAGGCGCACTGTTGGTTTCACGGTCATATTTTAAAGCAATCGCTTTTTTAGGGTAGTTTTTATCCATTAAAATTCAAATTACAATATTTAATACCTGATCATCACGATCTTTTATCAAAGTTTCAATTAAACTGCTGTGATGGATGTCATTTTTTTCAGCATTGATGCAGGTTATCTGATGAGCCTGGTAATCAATGCCTGCAAGACGGGTTTTCAGTTCTGGAATCATTGACTCAACATATTTGCATGTGTCTTCATCCTTGAGCAGAAACCGGCCGGTCATTTTTTTTTTCAGTATTGAAAAATCCGCTCTCAATGGTCCCAACCTGCTCATATCCAACAAAAAAGAGAGCTGAATAAGCTTATCCGCATCCTTGTTATCTTTTTTGGTTTTATCTCCCGTATCAATCAAAAGCTGTCCAAAGCTGAATGCCGATTCGTTAAAAATCGGAAACGGCAACAAAAATCGACCGGAATCTGAACTGTGGTGATTTAGTACTTGAAAATTTTCCAGGGTTTCAGAAAAAGCAGCTGCTGTTTTCAAAGCTTCAAATTTTCCTGGATTAGCACCTGACAGCTCTTTGAGAATATTTCCCTTTATATCCTGCTTTAACAGCATATCCAATTTATCTTTTATGCCTGGTGACAAGTCATTGCCAAGAAGTAGCTGCGCAACTTTTTTTTCCCATAACATACCGCTTTTCTCTATTAATTTTGGCAAAAATGTCTTATCAGGCTCATCTGATTTTAAAGCCATATCATATAACAGCTCTTTTACATTTTTTATTTTGATGCCTGTTGTATCCGGTATGGATTCGTTGTTCGAAAAAAAACCGACCAGGGAAGATATCTGCCGGGTTGTCATTTTTTGAACCGGACCAATAAGCTTTAAGATAATATCATCTTTTTGTGAAAGGACTTTCAATTGAACTTGCTCTCCGGGCTTCATCAGCAGTGCTGTTTTTGCAACAACTTTTTGACCGTTTATCAAAAGCTGCGCATTCCCCCGAGGTAACAATTTTAATACTTTTGCGCTGATCATCTGATTTTTTTTTAAATCGGGAAGTGTGTGTTTTTTATCATCCTCATTATGGATAACCATCTGAGATGATGAAACATGAATACCGGTGATCATCTGCTGTTCTTTTCCATTTCAATAAATTTTTTTTTAAGTTCAATCACCAGTTGAACTTCCCCTTTGGGAATGGATAGCTGCTGGGCAATGCTGTCGATATCAAATTGTTGATTATACATTTCTATAATACGATGCTGATGGTCAATCATTGCGTTTGAAGAGGCATTTAAATTTATGGTGTTGGGTAACGAACTTGATGGCTTGAATATGGGAGTATTTTTTTCCATTTTTTTTTGCAATGCATCTGCCCTGGATAACGAACGGTTAATACTGATTACCCTTGCATCCAATGCATTGTTCAACTCTTTTACCAATCGCTTTTTTTCTTTTATCTGCTGATCAAAACTGATAGCAGCTTTTCTGGATTCTTCGACCAAAGGCTCCAGCATCTCAATAATATCCGCAGCAGATCCAAAAGCAATTTTTGCACCTTCTTGCCCGTCATCTTGGTGGCTGGTATCCGGTCCTGCCAAATTCAATCTATTGATCTTTTTTACAAAGACAAATAAAAAAATCGCTAAAAAAAAATTAACAAAAAAAAGAATCGTGATCCAAAATTCAATTGAGAATAATTCCATCATACAGTTGTATCCAGCAACCGGCCTGTTGCGTCAGGGTCTTGATTCATTTCCAATTGTCTTTTTTTCTTTTTAGCTTGTTTTAACTTCTGTTTTTTTTTCAAGGCATCTTTCTCTTTTTTGGCCTTTAATTTTTCAGACGCATCAAACTCCTGTACTGTTGTATTTTTCACCCGTATATTGGTTGCCTGCTGAGCAGCAGCCTGCTCAGGGGAAGGTTTGGGTGTATGAGCCTGATTTGCCAGTTCCTGGGCACTCCCGGATTGTTGAATAACAAGATTATGCCCGGGTACGGTTGTCATTTCAACCCCCTTTTTCTAACTTGCCGTAAAAGATTTAAAGCTGACCCGGTCGATATACGGTCCGGGCAATGCTTTTTTTAAAGCTGTTTCAACGATCCATAAAATATCGGCTTCTGTGATTCCCTCTCTTTTTTCGGAAACAAGACTTTGATTCAGCGAATCATAAATTAAATCCCGGTAAAAAGATAAATTATTCTGAATTTCAAAATAAGCGCTTTGATCAGAATAATCAATAGAAATATCCACAGTGATATAAGTCATATCTTTTGACAGATCAGGGGCCAGTATGACAAAATCATTTAAAACTATATTTCCGGATTTTTTAATATTACCCTGCTTTTTAACATGAATATCAACTGTTTCAACTTCAATCTCTCTTTGTGTTTCAACGGCAACTTCTCCAACTTTGCCCGGATGTGTCGATTCACCGGGTTCTCCTGTAAAAAAGAAAAAATAAGTCAAAGGAACCGTAATTCCCAGAACAACCAATACAGAGGCAATGGCAATGGCAAATTTTGATTTATACCACTTGGATCTTGTTTTTTTATTTGATTTTTCAGTCTGATCTTCTTCTTCCAGAACGACCTGATCCTCATCCTCTTCATCAATACCATCAAGCTCAGACAATTCATCTTCACCTGCTTGATCTTCACCAACTGAATCGTCTATGCTGCTGCCAAAATCATTGTCCATTAAATCACCAAGGACATCTTCATCTTCCTGGTCGGCAACCATTAAGAGTGTATCAATATCATCCTGGGATATGAGGATATCCTCATAATCTTCTTCCCCTTCTTCTTCCCCTTCTTCTTCCCCCTCGTCACCTTCAAGCAGGAATGCATCAATATCATCCTGAAAATCATTTTCATCTTCCTGTGCATCCTCATCATCGTCGTCAAAATCAAAGGCTGCTACATCTGAATCAGGCGTTAAAAAATCCTCTATATCATCCAGCTCCGAGGCTTTTTCCTCATTTAATTCATCCGGCTCAGGCTGTGACCCGGGATCAGATGCAGATTGTGTTTGGGTCACTGGTTCCGGTTGGGAATCCAATACTGGGTCTTCGTCCAAAACGACAGGTTCAGAGGGTACATCAGTATCAAAATTTAGCATCAAATCATCAATTGTTTCCTGGACAATCAAGCAGTTACTGGCATCCACTGCTTCAGATTCATCAATGACACCATCATCCCGGCTGATATCTTCCGTAGCCCCTCCACCCATAAGCTTGTTAATATCATCCTGTGAGATCATTTCGACGTCCTCATCCGAAGCGTCATTTGAATCCATCAAATCATTAATATCATCCTGGGAAATGAGTTCCATATCATCATCTTCATCATCATCTATCGGATCTTCAGAATCTGATACACTTGAATTCATTAGCTGATCAATATCGTCCTGGGAAATGAGTTCCATATCATCATCTTCGACATCATCTTCATCAATGGAATCTTCAGGAGAAGATACGCTTGAATTCATAAGCGCGTCAATATCATCCTGAGAAAGCTCACCAAATTCATCATCGCCATCAGCAGCATCATCAGTATTTGAAAAGGTTTCTTCCGCTTCTTCAATGGAAGAGGATGCTAAAAGTTTATCAATATCATCCTGGGATATTAAACCGTCTTCTTCTAAGCCTGGATCAGACATTTAATGACCTCTTTTAATGAAAATAATCTTGAAGACCGGCTTTCAACTTCGTCAGAATCGCCGTATGAATCTGGCAGATGCGCGACTCAGTCAATGAGAGAACTTCACCGATTTCTTTTAACGTTAATTCGTCATAGTAATAGAGTGACACCACCATTTGTTCTTTTTGAGTTAATGTTTTAATGGAGTCAGCCAGAACAGATTTGAGTTCCTTTTTGTCAAAAAGATCGACCGGGGTTTCATCGCCTTTAATATTGGACTGGAAGCTTGTTTTTGAGTAAGCTTCATTTTTCTTTGTTTTAATAAAGTCATCCAGGCTCAGCACGGACCCCCTGTGAATATGGGTGAGCATATCATAGTATGCTTCAAGCGTAACACCCAGTGCCCGGCAAATTTCTTCATCCGTTGCCGGTGCTCCCTTACTGTCTTCAATGGTTTTAACAGCCCGGGTAATATCCTGGATTTTTTTTCTCATGGATCTTGAATAGGTATCCTTGCGTCTGAGCTCATCAAGAATCGCTCCTTTTATCCGGTACTGGGCATAGGTCTTTAAGCTGACATGTTTTGAGGAATCAAATTTATCCACAGCATCAATCAAACCAAGAGATCCTGCAGAAACCAATTCATCAAAAAAAACACTGGAAGGAAGGCGCATGGAAAATCTTGCAGCAATATGTTTAACAAGATATGAATACTCAATAATACTTTTTTCACGCCATTGGGCTTTATCTGCTTTATTTTCCTGATACCTAAGTCTCATATGAATTATAAATTTCCCCCTATGTTGCGGTATGAAACATTTTACTCATAAAAAAATTCAAATTCCCTTCTGAATTGGGCCTTGAAGGACCATTCCCCAAAGTAAATGCAATATCTTTTATGGCGCTTGCCGACAATGAATCCGGAGCTGTATCCATAACCAGCCCCCTTTTTTGAACCGCCTTCTGCAACTGCCTGTCAAAAGGGATGTGGCCCGCATATTCCAGAACAACATTTTTCAGGAACTTATCCAGAGCCCCGCTTAAGGATGCATAGACCCGTTTGGCATCTGCAACCGAATCAACCATATTAACAATCAGTTTAAAATATTTTGTTCCGTATTCCCGGGACATGACCTTCATCATTGCATAGGCATCTGTTATGGATGTGGGTTCTTTTGTTGAAATCACAATACATTCATCACAAGCTGAATTAAAATAAAGTACATTTGATGAAATACCTGCACCTGTATCCACAAAGATAATATCCGCCAGATCAGACAAAGTTTCAAATTCACTTAAAAGATTAAGTTTTTCACCGTCAGTCAGTTGAGTCAAATCGGAAAACCCCGATCCTCCAGGAAGAATTTTAATACCATGGTCTGATTCCACCATGACCTGTTCCAGAGTTTTTTCCGAACTTATCACATGCCGTATACTGTACTCGGGCCTTAAATTAAAAATAATATCAACATTTGCCAGTCCTACATCCGCATCAATAATAACCACCCGCTTGCCCATCCGGCTAAGGGAAACCGCCATATTCCCGACAATATTGGTTTTTCCCACACCCCCTTTTCCGCTGGTCACTGCGATAACTCTTGGAAGTTTTGTTCTGCCCGATGCCATACCTGCCTTTCTCCTTGAAAGTGCTTGCGATTTAACGACGTTTCGAAGTCCGTTTGCCTGATCCAACTTAATTTTTCTCCTTTGTTCCCTTTCCCAAAATAATCTGCAGCAACTGCCGCTTATCGGGAATAATTAAATCTTCAGGAACTCTTTGACCATTTGCAATCAAAGAAACAGGCAACTGAATATCATTTACCTGATCCAATATTTTACCACATCTTTTTGTTTCGTCTATCTTTGTAAATACAACCGTATCCGGATTGAATACTGAAAAAGCCGCTGCCGCGTCCGTCATGATAATAGCTTCTGATGTGACACTCAAAACCAAATGAACGGAAATTCTAAAATCCGTTTTGATCAATTGCAATATAGAATCAATCTTAAGTTTATCAAAATGACTGTGCCCGGCTGTATCGATTAACACCATATCCATGGATTTCATTCTATCCAGAGCGCAGGACAGATCCTGGGAGCTGAAGGCAGGAACACATAACAATCCCATGATTGAGGCATATGCTTTCAATTGTTCAAATGCACCCACCCGGTAATTATCAATGGAAATCAAGCCCACCTTCATTTTTCTTTGAAAACTCAGCATGGCCGCAAGTTTTGCAATGGTTGTTGTTTTGCCTACACCTGTCGGGCCGACAAATGCCGCCACATGAGGAACACCGGAACTGTTATCCCTGTTAAAAAAATCTTTGGTGGCGATTTGATTCAGGCACTGGTGCATCACACCCTTTTTTAAGGATCTTATTCGTGTGTCCTGATCGGTTGTTTCATCCATCAAACCGCTTGCTTTTCGAATAATCTCGCCTGCCAGTGTTTCGCTGACACCTGCTCGCAAAAGAGAGGCCAGAACACCCACCGACTCAAAATGATCACAGACCATATGATGCATTGTATTTCCAAAACCGGCAATGGAAATCAAATCTTTTATATCTGCAATATCCTCTTTTATGGATTCGATCAAAGGATCGTTTCCGGTTTTTGCATCTTGATTTTCCGGCATGGCCGCTTCCACCTCAAACATTGTTTTTGCGTAAGGATCAAGAGGCTTTTTAGGAATTTTTCGAGTGCTTAAAATCATGGCATCCGATCCAAGCTCTTCTTTGATATTTGCAATGGCTTGTTGAATATTTTCAGCTTTAAAAACTTTCCTATTCATTCTTCAAACTCACCTTTCCACTTGCCTGTAAATTTATATCATCCACTATTTCCGCATGGGATACAACACAAACAGTGGGTAAAGACGGTTCAATCAGTTTCCTGAAATGCCGGCGCAGACTTGGAGATGTCATGATAATGGGTTGTGTATTAAATGCCACCTGTTGTTCTACCTGTTTTGTCACAGCTCGAATGATTTCTTCTATCAACCGGGGATCAAGTGCAAGATACGAGCCATGTTCCGTATGTTTTATGTTTTTAGATAAGATTTCTTCCAGAGTTCGATCAAGGGTGATGACCTGTAAGATCTTGCCTTCCTGAAGATAGGGGGCCAGCATTCCTTTGGCAATTTTCTGCCTGACATATTCGGTGAGCAGATCCGGATCTTTGCCCATGGGCGCAAAATCCGCCAAAGTTTCAACAATGGTGAGCAGATCCCTGATGGAGATTCTTTCCCGCAACAGGTTCTGAAGTATTTTCTGAACAACTCCCAGGCTTAACAGGTTGGGAATCAATTCTTCCACTGCCTTGGGACTTGTCTTGGCAAGATTATCCATCAGATGCTGCACCTCTTGTCTGCCCAGAAGATCGTATGCGTTATTTCTAATTATTTCAGTCAGATGAGTGGCAACAACAGTTGAATTGTCCACTACGGTATATCCTGCAAACTTTGCTTCTTCTTCGCGATCCATTGGAATCCATAAGGCCGGCAGGTTGAATGCCGGTTCAATGGTTTCTATTCCCTCTATTTTCTGAGCCGTTCCCCCGGGGTCCATGGCCAGATAATGGTTCACCATCAATTCGGTTCCGGCGGCTTCCACGCCTTTTATCAGCAACCGATATTGAGCCGGGCTTAAGTTCAGGTTATCCCGGATATGAATGGGGGGGATGATAATACCCATTTCCGTGGCAAACTGCCTTCGGATGGCCCTGATCCTTCCCAGCAATGTCCCGTCCTGCTGTTTATCCACAAGGGGGATCAATCCATATCCAACCTCAAGTTCAATGGTATCCAGGTTTAACAAGTGATCCACATCTTCCGGGGAACCGGATGTCTCTTCTTGTTCAGAAGCTTCAATGTCTGCCTGTTTTTCTTCTTTGTCCGTGTCTTGTCCCCTTAAAAAATACCAGGCGATTGTCCCGAGAACCAGCCCCAGGGTCATAAAAGGGATGGAAGGCAACCCGGGTATCAACCCCATACAGAAAATAATCACCGATCCGATAAAAACCGGGGTAGCGCTTGAAAAAAGGTGCTTTGCAAACTCTTTGCCCATTTTCATATCAGATCCTGATCTTGACACCAGAAGCCCTGCGGCGGCTGAAATCAAAAGGGCCGGAATCTGTGAGACCAGGCCGTCACCAACGGTCAGAAGAGTATAGACGGTTAATGCTTCCTTCATTTCCATGCCCTGCTGAAGCACACCGATAACAAACCCGCCCACAATATTGATCATGGTGATGATAATACCGGCAACAGCATCTCCCCGGACAAATTTTGAGGCACCATCCATGGCACCGTGAAACTGGGATTCCCTGGCAATGGCTGCCCTTCTTTCCCCGGCTTCCACCTCATCAATCATCCCGGCATTCAGATCCGCATCAATAGCCATCTGTTTTCCGGGCATGGCATCCAGGGTAAACCGGGCCGCAACTTCTGCAATTCGGCCGGAACCTTTGGTAATAACCATAAAATTGATCAACACCAGAATAATAAAAATGACAAGTCCAACCACATAATTACCTCCGACAACAAAACTGCCGAAAGACTGGATCACTCCCCCGGCTGCAAGCGGGCCCTCACTGCCGTGCAAAAGAATCAAACGGGTGGATGCCACATTTAAAGAGAGCCGGAACAATGTCAACACCAGCAAAAGTGACGGGAAAATAGCAAACTCCAGAGGAGCGGTTGTATACATGGTTGTAATCAGCACCACGACAGCAAATGAAATGTTCAATGCCAGAAAAAAATCAAGGAGTATGGGATGCAAGGGTAAAATCATGGCCATAAGAATCCCGATAAAGGCGACCACCATCAAGATATCTGAAGATTCTCGTTTGATCCCTGCAATAATTCCTGTTTCGCTTGCTGCCATTTACACTCCCAAGTTAAAAGATATAATTTTGACGCCCATTGCCAAATTATTGTCACACGCTTACATTTTTTTGCCCTTTAATTTATACACATGTGCCAGCAATTCAGCAACTGCCTGGTATAATTCCATGGGAACTTCCCCGCCAATATCAACATTGCTATACAAATTTCGGGCCAATTGTTTATCCTCAACCAGTGGAACATCATTTTCCCTGGCAATTCTCCTGATATTTTCCGCGACCTGACCCGCCCCTTTTGCAAGCACTGAAGGCGCATCCATCTGGGTTCCATCATATTTAACCGCAACTGCCAGACGGGTCGGGTTTGTCACCACCACATCCGCATCAGGAACATCCGCCATCATCCTCTTTCTGGCGGCTTCATACTGGAGTTGCCGTATCCTTGATTTTACCATGGGATCACCCTCTGCCTGTTTTGCTTCATCTTTGACTTCTTTTTTGGTCATTTTCTGATCTTCCAGAAATTTCCATTTCTGATAGGCATAATCCAGAACAGCCACAATGATCATGATCAGGCATACCTTAATGAAAATCCAGAACGAAACTTTGAGAATAAACAATAAAATTTGGCCGATGCTATAATCATACAACAGTGATATTTCTGTAAATTCTGCCTTGACGGAAGAGTAGGCAACCATGGAAATGATGGTAATTTTTAATAAGGACTTAATAAATTCCACGACAGCCCTGGAAGAAAATTTTTGTTTAAAGCCACTGATAGGGTTAAGCTTGGATAGTTTGGGTTCCACAGCTTTCCATGAAATGGAAAACCCTACCTGTGCAACGTTTGAGAGCAACGCCACCAATACAATTGGAAGCAGGATCGGAATACAGATAAAAATAAATTTTTCAGTATGAAACGCCAGCAGTCGGACAACCTCTATATGAGTTAACAAAGGAATTTTTTGAAAATTAAAATTGAAATGAAACACGGATAACAGATTATTATAAATATAACCGGCTGATGCATTTACGGATATAATGCCGGCAAGAAGAACGAATACGGAAACAACTTCCATACTTTTAGGGACATTGCCTTCTTCCCTTGCCTTGGAAAGCTTCTTCGATGACGCATCTTCTGTTTTCTCTCCGCCGCCTTCAGGATCTTCAGCCATCTTTTTTTACCCTCCGCCTGCAAAAAAAAGAAGATACATCAATAATTTTTTAAATTCCGCAACATAATTTTGAGTTATAATGACAATAATTTGAAGGGTAAAGCCAAAAAGAGCCAGCCCGACCACTATTTTTAAAGGAAATGCCACTATCATGACATTCATCTGGGGCGAAAATTTAGCCATCAAACCAAATCCCACGCTGACAAACATCAATGAGGCTATAACCGGGGCACCTATCTTTATGGCAAGAAGAAACAGATGGGCACCCAGATTGATTAATTTTGCCAGCATGGCTTCCTGCATCATGAAAAAACCCATGGGAACCAGTTCAAAGCTGTCAATGACTGCCAGGAACACAATATGATGCCCATTTAACAAGAGAAAAACAATGACGCAGACCCAATAGCCAAGCTGGTCAAGAATCGAAACATTTTCACCGGTCTGAGGGTCCATAACATTGATCATTGAAAATCCCATCTGGAATCCGATAATCTGTCCGGCAAGCTGAACCGCACCAAAAAACATATGCAGACACAACCCGAGAGTAAGCCCGATCAATGCTTCAGCAAGAATCAGCAGCCCTGTTGCAATCACACTCATGGGAAATCTTTCCAGGTCCACCTCCACCACTGAATAAAACAGCAGGGATACCACCATGGCAAACCCCATTTTAAGGGTTGTAGGAAACACCTTTGAGGAAAATACAGGAAACATGAAAAGAACAATACTGATCCTTAACAAAACCAGCAGATAGGTTCTGAACTCGATAGGATCAATGACATTGAGAATATCCATAGAAAATGCATCCTATCGGATGTACATGGGAATGTTTTCAAACACGTTTATGGTAAAATCGGTAATTTCATCCAGCATCCATGGGGCTGCAAACAACAGCCCTAAAAAAACAGCTATAATTTTAGGAACAAATGTCAGGGTCATTTCCTGAATCTGGGTAACGGCTTGAAAAATACTGACCGCAAGTCCGACCAAAAGCCCGATGCCCAACATGGGCATGGAAAG
This sequence comes from Desulfobacula phenolica, assembly GCF_900105645.1. Classification (NCBI taxonomy): domain Bacteria; kingdom Pseudomonadati; phylum Thermodesulfobacteriota; class Desulfobacteria; order Desulfobacterales; family Desulfobacteraceae; genus Desulfobacula; species Desulfobacula phenolica. Next base: position 104,797 of record NZ_FNLL01000002.1, read on the forward strand.
ATAAATAGTCAGTATAATGGCTTTTTTTGCAAATTCAACAACAAATTCAGGGGTCATGATTACACTCCGAAACTTTTTAACAGGGAAGCACAAATCAGATGCCAGCCATCCACCAGCACAAACAGCATAAGCTTGAACGGCAATGAAATCATGACCGGGGGAAGCATCATCATGCCCATGGCCAGAAGCACGGACGCCACCACCATGTCAATCACAATAAACGGGATGTAGAGAACAAAACCGATGATAAAAGCAGTCTTTAACTCACTGATCACATATGCCGGGATCAGCACCAGCAGGGATACGTCATCTCTTGTTTCAGGCTTTTTCATATCCGCCCCTTTTACAAACAGAGCAATATCACTTTCCCTGGTATTGATCAGCAAAAATTTTCGAATCGGCACCTGAGCCGATTCAAACGCCTTCTCATAGGTTATTTCTCTTTCAAGGTAAGGATTTAGAGATTGCTGATAAATTTCCTGGGCCACGGGCTTGATGATAAAAAACGTCATAAACAATGCCAGGCCCACAATAACCTGGTTGGGAGGGCTGGACTGGGTGCCAATGGCCTGGCGCAAAAAATGAAACACAACGATCAGTCGCGTAAAAGGGGTCATCAAAATCAAAATTGCAGGTGCCAGGGCAAGAACCGTGAGCAAAGCAATAATTTCAAGAACAACGGCAACCTCTTCAGGTGTTTTCGCGGTTTCAACATTCAATTGCAAAGATGGAATGGGAAATGTCACGGCATGGGCTGCCCCAACGGCACATACCAGAAAGAAAAAGGTCAGGCAAACCATTCTACTTTTCATGATCCTTTCCCTTTTTCCAACACACTGCTCTCTTTATTTTTAAATAACCTGCCTGATTTTTGAGTTAAGATATCTGAAAATTTGAAAAGCGATTCATTTTTCTCGACAGGAAAATCAATCTCCCGTTCAATGGAGGATATTTTTGAAATATTTGCCGGCGTGACACCAATAAGAATGATATCGCCCAATACATCCAGCAACACCAGTTTTTCTTTTGGAGAAAGGTGGTGGACACACAATACTTTAATAAAATCCCTGCCTCCTTTCACCCCCTTTGCCGTTGAAAATTTCTTGATCAGGTAAAAACAAAGTATCAGAACCGCCAGTACCAGGAAAAGCATGGAAAACGTTCTGGCAAAGGCAACCCATATATCAGATGAGGTATTCACTCTTCTGATGCCAGGGATTTTACCCTGTCAATGGGAGTAATGACATCTGTAAGCCGGACACCGAATTTTTCATTCACAACGACCACTTCCCCCCGGGCAATGAGCTTCCTGTTGATATACACTTCCAATGGTTCGCCAGCAAGTTTGTTTAACTCAATAATAGACCCCTGGCCCAGTTGAAGAAGATCATTTACAATCATTTTTGTCTTGCCCAACTCAACAGAAAGCTCCAACGGGATATCAAGAATAAAATCCAGCTCTCTTTCTCCCTGCTCATAGGTCTTTTCAATACCCATTTCAACACCATCTTCAATTTCCGTATTATCGTTTTTTTCAGACATGCTTATCTCTCACAATCGGTTATTATTCTATCTTTTATTTGAAACGCCTGGAATCCTCTTTGAACTCCCACATATCCCGTCATTTTTTCCAACCCGTCAATATAACAACTCAGCGGTTCGCTGGCATCCTTATCCAATTGAATGACATCACCCGGCTGCATATAAATCAAGCGTTCACCGGTAATTTCAGTTGTACCCAATCGAATCTTCACATCAACCCTGGATTCCAAAATGACTTCCTTTATCATTCTTCGCCAATTTGTATCTACTTCTTCAGCCTCGGTCTGAACACCTGAAGACAATTTGCGTCTCATGGGTTCAATCATGGAATAAGGGTAACACACCACCAGATTACCGGCAGACTGCTCAAGCTCAATCTCAAACCTTGTTACAATAACAAGATCCGTCGGCAGAACAATGGCCGTAAACTGCGGATTCATTTCCGACCGGATCAAAGATGCCGTGACCGGCTCAATGGGGGCCCAGGAAGCTTCAATATTTTTAAGGACCGCCAAAACCGCCTTTTTAATCATCACCTCTTCAATCCTGGTGAATTCACGCCCTTCAACCCGGGCTTTGCCAAGGGCTTCACCGCCAAAAAACGTATCAATGAGATTGTATACGAGCTGACTTTCAAACACGATCAGGCCGTGTCCTCTTAAAGGTTCCAGCCGAAAAACATGCAGACTTGTCGGAACCGGCAAACTCCTTACAAACTCAGAAAATTTTAATGTGTCAAACGGATTGGCGCTGACATCTACGTTGGCTTGAAGCAAAGTGGATAACGTGGCGCGAACTTCCCTTGACAGCCTTTCATTGATAACATCAAAGGTGGGCATTCTTGCCCGCACAACCTTGTCCTGACTGGTAAAATCATAGGCAGATATCCCTTCAACCAGCTCAGGGGTGACTACATCTGTTTCAGTTTCAACATCGCCTGAATCCAATCCGTCCAACAGACTGTCAACTTCGTCCTGTGATAATATTTCACTCATAATTTAATCACTGCATTATAAAGTATGTAAAATAAATATTGCTGACTGTGGGCTTTGGAAAAATTGAATTAATCCGTTTGAGCAAAGCATATTTGAGCAGAATTTTGCCTTCCGGGTTCCTCAACAAAAGCCAGTCCATCTCTTCCACCTGACCTGTAATAATTTTTCTGATCCTGTCCTGCGTTGTATAAACCTGATTTTTGTATTGAGGATCTGTTAATTCCAAAGACATTTGAATACTGATCAGGCCCATGGCAGAATTTGCTTTGAGTTGAATACGCTCAAAAGGCTCAAGATCAACAACATCTTCAAAAACAACTTCATTTTCCCAAACCGCTTCCGGCAGACTATCATTAGAAGACGTCATTGAATTTTGAACATCCTTGGCGCTTCCTTTTAAAAAAAACAGCAGAATACCAGCAATAATAATTATCAGAAAAGACAAAGATGCGGCAATGATAAGGATTGTTTTTTTGTACCCAAAAATCCGTTTAAACATTTTTTTGAAAGATCTCTTCTTCACCTCAATTGTATTTGAGGAATCCTCCAAAGCATCATCTAAAATATCTTCAGCCAAATCAGCTCCTGATATGAACAGTTAAATAGTTTTGCTGCATGCTTCAAAAACAAAGCAATCCTTGTGCCAGTAAGAATATATTTTTCATATTTTCCAATGTCTAATATTTTACAATATCACGGTTAAGAAGGATGCATTACCGGGCAGTATAAATACGGTAATCAAAATTTGCAAAGTATTTTATTTTCCTGTCAATCCTTAAGCATAAAAACGGTTAAAAAACAGAAAATGAAATAAAAAAGAAAAGCTAAATGCCAATTAACCGTTAAACCGTCAAAAAACCGACAGCGGGAACAAAAAATCAATCTCTTTGTTCCCGCTGTTTTGTTGATTATGCTAATGTGCTTACCGTTTCATTTGAATAACGGTTTCCATCATAGCATCAATAGTTGTAACGGTCTTTGAGTTAGCCTGGAACCCCCTCTGGTTGCTTATCAGGGCCACAAATTCTTCAGAGATATCAACATTCGACATTTCAAGGGAATTGGGGGCAATGGTGCCCAGACCATTCTCACCCGGTTTGTTTGTAATTGCACCGCCACTGTCCCGAGTTTCCATGAACAGGTTTCCGCCTTTATTAAACAGACCGTAATTATTTAAAAATTTAGCCAGACCAACACGGAACAGAGGCATAAGCTGGCCATTGGAATACACGCCGGTCATGATCCCATCAGATGAAACGTCTACACCCTGAAGATCACCGGCTGAATATCCGTCTGCATCCTGAAACACAGTGGACGAGGATTTTGAATATTGGGTGGTGGACAATGAATCGTTTACAAAATTTCCCTCCTTGTAAACGGTTCCCATATCAAGGGCTATATCATTTTCAGTGGAACCGTATTCTCCCCCCAGAAAATCGGTTGTAAAGCTGAAATATCCGGACTGCTCGATATTATTTTTATCGATTTGTGTCCATGCCGTGGACCCTAGTATGTCAAAATCAATTTCACTTCGGTCCTCATACGAATGGGCACTTACTCCGAATTTTAAGGGATCATCAAACACGAACCGAATATCATCATTGTCTGAATCATTTCCTGATCCGTCAAGATCAATAACCACCTCGTTCTGATCCCCCTTTAAAGTGGCATTCTCATATTCCGCAGGCGGGACGTCCGGGTCCACACGGAAAACAAAATGGGTGCCGGCATCAAGATCTCCCACCCCTACTGCTCCGCCAGCCGATAGATCACACGAAATATCCGGTTCAGCATCCTCGTCAAAATAAATATCAAATGTCAGGGGATCTGTCATATCGATAGCTGCATTGAGGTATTCCCTCGGCGGTGTCGGATCCATAGTAAACGAAATTGAATTGCCGGCATTGTCTGCCGTCAATGCCGATCCGAATGTGTACTGGACGGTTGTAGCACCGGCTGCATCATTATAATAAATATCAAATACAACAGTTGCATCGTTACTCTCAACCGTATTAATTTCTATCATTGCATTGCCGACTGCTACAGGCCCCGGTGGTGAAGGAGCCGGTGATGTCAGAGACCATTGATCACCCAACCAGTATAAGGTTGGTGATACAGTCGTTGCAATGGCGCCTTCAGTACCTTGTATGATACTCATGGAGGGATCATTTGAGGGAACAAAGTCATAGGTATTGATAAAATCTTCCTCCTTTATGCCATCATTCCAATCCCAGTTTGCACCATCATATCTCAATTTCATATCGGCAACCATTGACAGGCCTTCCGGATTCAGTACCTCCGTTGTTGCTGAATCGGTCGACAAAGTAGTAACGCCATCCGATTTTGTTATGCTTTCGCTTGCCTCGGAGATCAGGAGATCTTTAGCATCCGCAATCTCAGGATTGCTCCAATACCATTTCCCGGTGCCTCCTACATTGGGGTTCCAGACAATGCCCAGGCCGCTGGAATCATGAGTCATCACACTGGGGTCGTTTATTTCCAGGGTGGTATTGTCATTGACCGTGTCCCCGAAATATTTGGTTCCTTCAATGCCCTGTGTGTGGAGATCATTTTTGTTGTTAATATCAAACCCAAAGGAGTCGGTTGCCACAGCAGGCTGAGTAAGCTTGATCTTAAGATCCGGATCCGTCTGTGTAGGTGATGTCTGATTCAGTACCAGATGAATTTCCTGGTTATCCGAATAAACGATGGTGGCCTTTTCATAATTAAGCGGATTACTACCCACAAAATCCCAGGAGGAACCGTCAAACTCAAACTCAAACCCATACCCGTCATCGGCCAGTTCATCATAATTAAGGATTTGATAATCAATCATTTCCGTTGTATTCACCCCATTGGTCTGAAAATTTCCAAGCCGCCCTGTAAATTCACTCATCGTAATATCAAGAATATCCCCACTGCTCTGGCTGAAGGTTATGGTTCCCCTTGCCAGCAGCCCCTTACTGTCCGTTCCCTGGACGGAATTTCGTTTATCTTCCTCAGGATTACAGGTCACAATGTATTCCCACTCCGTGCCTGACTTTTTATCATAATAAATGGAAACATCATGAGTACTTCCCAAAGAGTCATACACTTTGACAACAGTTGGATACTCATAATTGTTCGCCGCCATATAAATTTCTTCACCACTGTCCCAGTTATTGGACAAAACAACGGAATTACTCGCGGCATCGGCATCCAGATTGGTTATGGCAGTAATGGTTGAACTCTTTTTAGGCGGACTGGTAAAGGCATTTAAAACAAGATCCTTGATTGCCCCCACATCATCCCCGGTTTCTTCATCAAGCTCCCATCCCTGAACAACATATCCTTCAGGGTTTACCAATTGCCCTGTCTTATCAAAAAAGAAATTGCCGGCCCGGGTATAAAATGTATTGTCAGAATTTGACTGACGCATTATAAAAAAGCCGTCACCGCCAATGGAGAGGTCCGTGGTATTACCGGTGGACTCGAATGATCCCTGAGCAAAATTCTGTGACACACTCCCGATGGACATACCACGCCCCACCTGCCCCGAACCGGCCTGGGTCGCCACACTCTCGTACAGGGTATCGGCAAAGGCTGACCGCCCTTTTTTAAACCCGATGGTATTTAAATTGGAAATATTATTACCCACAACCTGCAGGGCATTTCCCATATTTTTCAAACCGCTGGTACCTGTAAAAAGTGAACTTGATAAAGACATAATCCCTCTCCTATTTATTTAAACTCAACAATGTTGATTTAATTAATTCCTGTAATGGACGATATGGCAGCCAGTCTTCCTGAGTCGTTCAGCACAAGATATTGAGTGCCGTTGATATATTTAATGCCTGATACTTCATCTGATACGGGATTTTTTACAAGCCCGGCATCTGTTTGTACGGTATAATAGTATAAGCCGTCAGACACTTTTTCCCCGGAGTCTGCAACTCCATCCCACTGAACCTTATTTTCTCCGTCAGCCGTATCATCGGAAGCCAATTGGATTGTTCTGACCAGCTCGTCGGATGCGTCATATATTTTTACGATTGCATTTTCCTGTGCATCCAGATGAAAGGCTAATTCTTCACCAGACACCGCACCATCTTCAACCAGTACAATGGGAAGATCGGAACTTACTGTTTTGCCCAGGTAGCTTAAGGCCGAGTCTGCAGATCCAGATTCAATAGCCTTTCCGGCGTCAGACACTGCAGTCAGTGACTGGGGATCAAGAAGCACACCTTGAACAACCAGATAGGCCTTTCCGTCATTGTATGCAACGCCTTCAACCGTTCCGGTAATGCTTGACGGTACTGTAGCATATCCATATCCGGCATTGGCCATGACACTATATTTATACGATCCGTCTGCAACGGCGTTACCGGCATTATCCGTACCATCCCATGCAATGGTGTGAGAACCTGAACCCTGCTGTCCTTCAAGCAAGGTTTTAACCGTATTTCCATCCGCATCCGTTATGGTGATCATGACATCTGCAGACTTGTCAAGAGCATAAAATCCACCTGATACGCTTCCTTCATCCACAGTCATTGCATCCACATTACCGGTGACCTGTTTTCCGATATATCCCATAGCATCACCTTCCGAACCCTCGCCATAAGCCTCGGTAAGCCCGCCCATAGATTCATTTATATTGATCAGTTGTTCAAGTTGAGAAAATTGCGCAAGCTGAGCGGAAAAATCCGCACCATCTTGTGGATTTAAAGGATCCTGGTTCTGAAGCTGGGCCACGAGCATGGTTAAAAACGTATCCCGTCCAAGAGCATCTTCTTTTTCGGTTTTTCCTTTTTCACTTGATTTATAAGAATTTGTAATTTGATCAAGTGAACTATTTCCCGTGGATATAACTGACATAATAATCTCCTTTTATGCTACAAAATGATGTAACCCGTCCCGGTTTAAGGCATCAACAAGGCTTATGGGATCATTTATGCCTTCACCATCAACAACGCCCAACTGTTTTCCCCTGTTCCGCTTACCAGAATTTCCAGCCTGATTTCCGGCATCTGCCATGGATTGCTTAAAGTCACTGTTCATATCAACATCAAATTGTTCAAGATTCACACCGGAATTTAAAAGAACGGTCCGAAGCTCGCTTACATTTGAAGTTAAGATTTCCTTTGCAGCAAGACTCTCGGTCATAATACTGACCTTCATGCTGTTTCCGGTGTTGTCTATGGTCATCATCAGCCGTCCGAGTTCCTGAGGCTTTAATTGAATTCTTAATATATTTTCACCCTGGTTGATGGCACGGACAAGGCTTTTTTGTACCTGGTGAGTGACATAGGTCGGCAAATTCTTAAAAGATGATTTTGTCTTTATTATATTTAAATTGGACTGTGTCTCGTTTGTTTTAACATCTGAAGTTGAAATCTGAGCCTGATCGGAAAACTTTGCATTCTCGGACTTCATTTCTTTTGATTGACCATTCACATCAACACCCCCGGCTTTCTTTGAACTCAAAAGAGACTCCATTTCTTTAACCGCCTCATTTAGTTTTGGGTCTGTTGCAGGATTGATTTTCTCATTGCCTGACACCAGCAATTTGTTCTTGATTTTATTTTTTATTTGCTCACATGAAAATTCAAAGGCACATGTTTCTGCTGTTTTATTTTCCAACTCCACTCCCTTGAATAAGTTTTTAAAAAGGTCCAAGGACTTTTCATTGGCCATCGGCTTTTGATCATTTTGATTTGCAACTTCCGCAGGCGCTTGCTGCTGTGATATCTTGTTGCGCAACTTTTCCAGGGAACTGACAAAGTCATCAAGGGTAAGGGGTATTTTTTGGGATTCACCCTGCTCAAAACTTTTTCCATCAAAAAAAGATGCAGATCCCTTAGAAGCAAACGATGATATTTTGGATTCACCCTGTTCGAGTCCTAGTTGTTTAAACAATTGCCTGAAATTACCATCGCCTTCACTGGTTTCATACTTATTTTGAGTATAAAAAGACTTTTTCTGAAGTTCTTGAAGATTTTCAAGAATAACATCAAGACTGATGCCCTTATTGCCTTTACCGGCTTCAGTTAATATTTCCTGTGTTTTTTCCCTGGGAATACCCAATGAATTGAAAATGGATTCTAAAAAAGGGAGTGCCGATATTTCAAGAAAATTTTCCTGGTCAGTATTTGTCTTTGTTTCTGACGCTTCTTCAAAAGGAAGCTCAAAAAGCTTATCAAAAAGCTCATCCAGGGTCAAATCCTTGTTTTCGAATTCTTCTGAAAGCTCGGCTATAAAATCATTGATATCCTTTTCCCTAAACCCGGCTTTCAACAAGATTTTTTTCAAGGCTTCAAGGCCGTCAGCATCTATTGAACCGGTTTTCAAATCCCCATTTGACAACATTAAAAACATCTTTTTCAATTCAACAACAAAACCAAACCCTTTATCCTGACTCAATTTTTCTGATAAATGATTGATTATTTTATCCGAATCCATGGTTTTCCCTAAAGGATTTACCTGTACATGATTTGACTGAGCCAGAATTTCTTTTTCAAGGCGCTCAACATTTCCAAGTGCCGTGTTTAACTTTTCATCAAACAACTGGCTTTGAGAACCGGTACTATCAGTATTCGACATGACGTCCCCGGAATGATCCGGTTGAACCATGTTTGAAAAAGAACTGCTGACATCTGTAAAAGTAAAATTCATAAAACACCTATAAATAGTTTTCTTTATGCTTGTTAAATTAGCAAAGATCATGCCACCACCCAATAAATATTTATTATCGTTTTAATTCAATGTGTTATAAAAACTTATAACTTAAGTATAAGGTTGTTTTATGATTTTTTTGGAAGTTATTTCCCAACTAGGCAAACTTCATGGGAAAATATTACCGGATGATAACAAATAGGAGGGAGAGGAGGAGAAAAATTGCCTGTTTTTTGCTATTTTCTTTTAAAGGCAAGACGTTCGCTGATTTTAGCTGCTTTTTCACTGTCCACAAAAGTCAAAATTTGGGAAGCAGAGGCTTCGCGCATTCTTAAAAAGATTTCCTGAGCGACTTCAAGATTCATTTTATCAACAATCTGGGCGGCATTTTTCGGTTTCATGCCGGCATACATTTTGACAAGCCTTCCTATCTTGGCCTCATAAGCAGCTTCTTTTTCCAGGTCTTTCTGAGTTTTCTTTTTTGCAAGAAGTGCCATATCCGCTTCGATCTGCTGCTTTAATTTTTTTAGACTTTCAAGTTTCTCGTCAATCTGTTCTTCATATAATTCAAGTTCTTTTTTCTCTTGTAATTGTATTTTTTGCTGTTTTTCAATCCTTGTTTTTTTTTCTTCAAGACCCCGCAAGACAACTTTTGCAGGATCAGGACACTCCGGGCATTCAGGACACGGCTTTTTTTCAACTGAATCATTACCCGTTTGAGCCGCATCATTTTTTTTTTGTTTATCATCTGCAGCAAAGGCATAACTTCCACTGACAATAGAAAAAATATTTTGGGTATAAAAAGCACTGAACACAAAAGAAAACAACAAATAAATAGTAATAAAAACCACACCCTTTTTATATTGTTTCATTGGATAATTTCCTTGCCGTTTTTATGGATGAAATCTCATCTAACTCTTTTTGTTCGATTTTTAAAACTTCCTGAGTATATTCATCTTTCAATTTCTCCCGATAAAGTTCCATTGCCTTTTTATCAACACTTCTTTTTTTTAACTCTAATAATTTTTCTTGAAGAATCTTCTTTAATTTGATTTTTCTTGATTTTTCATCTTTAATGCTGCTCTCAACTGCATTCAGGTATTGATGATGCAGCCTGAATTCAAAAGCATTTACCCCGTTTGCCACAATACCTTCAATCTTTTCAGATTTTTGATCATAGGTCTGTTTTAAATAAGCGATTTGTTTTTCGCAATTTTCAACATCCATGCTTGCTTTTGCTGTATTTTGCCGGGCAACCTGTTCCAGATATTTTCTATAATTGAGCAATGGTTGTAATTTAAATTCAAATCGTTTCATTGGCTATTCTTAATTGGTTACTCTTATTTTATTCCCACGGCTTTTTTTAATCCGTTTACACTGGACGGCATGTCTACTTTTCTCGTCATATCCTGCCTTAAAAATTGAATGATCCCCGGCATCAAGCGTTTTGCCTCATCAATATCAGGGTCAGATCCATCCACATATGCACCAATGGTAATCATATCTTCCGCACTTCTGTAGGATGATAAAACATTGACCGCTTTATCCCTTACAACCACATGATCTTTTCGGCTGACATCCCTCATGACCCTTGAAACACTGGCAAGAACATCAATGGCCGGATAATGCCCCCGGTTGGCAAGATCCCTGGACAAGACAATATGGCCGTCAACAATGGATCGAACCGTATCCCCCACCGGATCATTTAAATCATCGCCCTCAACCAGAACCGTATAAATCCCTGTAATTGATCCCCCGTTTTTAATATTCCCGGCCCGTTCAAGCAAGATCGGAATCTGCACAAAAAATGACGGGGTATACCCCTTGGATGTCGGAGGTTCGCCGGCAGCAAGCCCCACATCTCTTGAGGACATGGCATAACGTGTGATGGAATCCACCATCAACAATACATTTTTACCCCTGTCCCTGAAATATTCGGCAATGGTGGTGGCAAGATAAGCACCTCTCATCCTTACCAGGGGAGGAGAATCAGAGGTTGCCGCAACCACGACAGCTCTTTTTATCCCTTCTTGTCCCAATGTATCCTCAATAAAATCTTTTACTTCCCTGCCCCGCTCACCAATCAAACCAATGACGATCACATCCGCACTGGTATGCTTGGTCATCATTCCCATTAAAACACTTTTACCCACCCCGGAACCTGCCATTATAGCTACCCGTTGACCTTTGCCAAGCGTTATCATACTGTTGATTGCCGCCACACCCACATCCAGAGGTTCTTTAATCTGTTCTCTTTCCAGGGGACTGATGGGTTTTCCATACAAACCATACTCATGAGTGTACTCAATCTCTCCCTTACCGTCTATGGGGATTCCCATGCCATCGACCACTCTTCCCAGCAGTTGATCTGAAACACCCACAACCGAAGATGCCGAAATGGGAATGATCCTGCTGCCAAGACTGATTCCCCGGATATCTCCATAGGGCATAAACAAGGCTTTTTCCTTTTTAAATCCAACAACTTCAGCTTTTACTTCCAGGCCATTAGAATTAACAATACTGCAAAGACCGCCAATGCCCAATCCCAGGCTGTCCCCTTCCGCAATCAGGCCGATCACCTGGGAAACCCTTCCCTCCGGCCGTATCGTGACGCATTGATCCAAAGCCTTCGTGTATTTATGAAAATCAATTTTATCTAAGTGTTCCAAGGTCATTTCGTACCTGCGGTTTTAAATGCGTCAAAAATAGCATCAAGCCTTGATTCAAGATCCGTTGAAACAAAGCCCGTATTTGTTTCAATTTTACAGCCGCCCCTTTTAATGGTGGGATCTGATCTTATGGACACGCTGTTTAACGAATCAATCTGCTCAAAAAATTCATCCTTGATCATTTCAATATAGTCATAATCTTCCAGGGACACGCTTAAAACAACTTCTTCCGGCTGGACAAGGGTTTTTAATGTGTCCAGGATCAGGGGCTTTATCATTTCATCATCAATGTCCAGCCGGGCCATGATCGCTTTTTGGGCAATCTTTTGAATAAGCGCAATAATTTTTTCTTCATACTTTTCAACCAGCAGATCCAACGTCTGATCTGCTGTCTTCAATGACGCTTCCAAAGCATTTAAAATTTCAACAGCCTTTTCCCGAATTTCTTGTTTCCCTTTAACTTCACCTTCTTTAAACCCTTTTTCAACTCCCTGCTGATGGCCTTTTTCACTTCCTTGGGCTTCTCCTTGTTCAAATCCCTCGGCCTCGCCCTTTGCAAAGCCATCTTCATACCCCTGTTTTTGCCCCTGCAGTATGCCTTGTTCAAGCCCTTTTTCAAACCCCTGCCTATATCCTTTTTCATCAGCTGTTTCCACAGGCTCAGGGGGTTCTTTCTCTTTCTCTGATAAGGGATGCTGTTCTTGATCATCCATCTCGTTATTGATCGCCTCTTTTTCAAGAGAATCATCTTTTTTTTTAATCAAAGGGTTGAAAAAGATGTCGTCCCGTTCCTTTTCAGCATCATAAATCGCTTTAAATTCAAAGGCTTCTTCTTTTTCCAACTTTGGCTTTTCAAACAGCATCTTAAAACGATTAAAATCCGGATCCGACTCATCTGATTTACTTGAACTTTCTTGATCAAAGCGTTCCAAGGAGTTCAAAGTCATGGGCGAAAACTGATCACTCTCTTTATCAGACAAGGACATCGTCTTTTCCTTTACCCAGCGTTATGGTGCCGTCAGCTTCAAGCTCCTTGGCCGAACGAACAACTGCCTGTTGGGCCTCTTCCACTTCTGCCAGACGAACAGGGCCCATGGACTCAAGGTCATCTTTAAGCATTTCACCGGCCCGCTGGGAAAGATTGGAAAAAATCTTTTCTTTCATTTCATCGGTTGCGGTTTTAAGAGCATATGTCAACTGCTGGCCCTCAACTTTTTTGAGAATCTCTCGCATTGCCGAATCATCAATCGTTGTCAAATCTTCAAACACAAACATCAAGTTGCGAATATCATTGGCCATTTCCGGATTGTCCTCTTCGACAAAACTCATGACCACATCTTCTGTTGATTTGTCCACTCCATTGATAATATCAACCAGCACCTGCAATCCGCCGGCTTTTCCACCAGGCCCCAAAGCACCGGAAAGTTCAAGTCTCAATGCCTTGTCAACATCCCTGACAACATCTTCTGAAATCTGACCGAGTCTTGCAATTCTCACTGCCACATCTCCTTTTAAATCTTCGGGAAGAGCCATCAGGATGTCCGATGATATTTCAGACGGCATGTGGGCAAGGATCATTGCAATGGTTTGAGGATGTTCGCCTTCCACATAACCGGCAAGGGTTCCCACATTAACATTCCGGCTCCAGATAAACGGCTTGTCCTGTTTTTTCTTCTCAAGATCTTCAAGAAGGGCGTCTGCTTTGCCGCCTTTTAATGTTCTGTTAACGACATTTTTGATAAAAGAATCGCTTTCAATGATCATTCTTGATTCGCCTTCAAATCTCTCAACAAACTCAATTGAAACCGCTTTTAACATTTCCGCAGAAATCTGATCAATTGACGACATTTCAAACGCAAGGTCACCTATTTCCCTCTCACTCATTCTTTCAAATACTTTGGCCGTGTATTCCTCTCCCATAATCATCAGAAAAATCGCTGCTTTTCGAGGACCGGACAGACTTTTGGGATCAAAACTTTCAGATTCTAAAGCATCAGCCATAATTAGTCTTCCTCTTTCGTTTTTTCGATCATCCAACCCTTAATAATATTAACTGTTTTATCAAAATCTTTTTGGGCATAATATCTTGCTTTTTCATCGATCGGCATATTACTAAGATAAACAGCCCGTTCTGATGAACTCATTTCCTTGAGAAACGTTTCTTTCTGATCTGCGGTCATCAGGTTAATGTATTCTTTTTGCTGAGAGCTATCCATTTCAATGAATCCAAGCTCTTTTTCCTCATCATCCGCAATCAGGGCCAAATCTTCCGGTTCGGGCAAAGCCTCCTGTTCAACCGTTGTCTTGATCTCCTTCACGGTTTTTATAATAGGACGAATGACAAAAAGGAACAACAACACTACCAGGAGCAGGTTTGCAATAGTTCGGCCATACTCTTTTTGAACCATTTTAAATCCGGTCATCATCGGCTCTGATTCAATTTCAGCAATAGAGGCAAACGGAAAACATTCCATGGATACCTGGTCACTTCTCTGTTCATTATACCCCATTGATTTAATAACAATATCTTGAAACTGCTTCATTTCTTCAGGCGATCTTGGCAAATACACTTTTTGTTTATTTCCGCTTTCGTCGGTTTTGTATTCATACTTTCCATCAATAACCGCAGCAACTGAAAGACGGGTTAAAACAGCCATGGGCTTTCTGGTCTCCCTGACCCGTTTGCTGATTTCATAATTAAATGTATCATCCCGTTTATTGACCAGCTCATTGTTCTGTTCACCTGAAAGGCCTTGATTTCCTACAATGGGATTTACACTGGACGGCGTAGGGGTTTCTTCTGAAGTTGTCGTGACTTTTTCCGCACGATTTTTACGGCTCCGGACAAATTCTCCACCCCGTTCAAACGGATCATAAATCTCTTCATTCATATCATTTTCTGAAAAATCCATTTCAGAGGTGACCCTTACAATGGCCTTATCCTTTCCAACGATTCTTTCAAGCATGGTCTGGATTCTTCGGGTCAGGTTTTCTTCAAACCTGACTTTATATTGATATTGAGCATCCGCCATATTCCGGGCCGTTATCTTGGCTTGTTCCGCTTCGGATTTGCCCTCAAAAAGAATTCTGCCGGCAGTATCAACAATGGTGATAAGTTTTGGTGTTAAATCCTGAATGGAACTTGCCACCAAATGGGCAATGGCCGTAACTTTCTCTTTTTCAAGATCCGAATTAAGCTCCAGTAAAATGGATGCGGACGGTTTTTTTACTTCTTCCACAAACACAGACTCTTTGGGCATTACAATCATTACACGGGCCGTCTTAACTTCATCAAAGGCGCTTATGGTTCTTGCAAGTTCGCCTTGAATGGCTCTTTTTTTATTGATCTTCTGCACAAACTCGGTGGTTCCGAACTCCGTCTTGTCAAAAATTTCAAACCCGACCCCCCCGCCTTTGGGAATCCCCTCTTTTGCCATTGAAAGCCGGACATCATAAACAACGGCTTCCGGCACCATAATAGTGGTTCCATCCCCGGCAAGATGATATGGGGTATTGGATGCCTTGAGCATGTCAACAACGGATGCGGCATCCTCTTTTGTAAGGCCGCTGTATGCGGTCTTGAACTGGGTCTTGTTTGTCCAGACAAACAAGGTGGTAAACCCCGCTACAAGAACCATTGCAAAAACTCCCAAGGCAATTTTCCTGGAAAGCGGCATTTCTTTAAATGTAGTAATTATTCTTTCAATAACAGGATTCATAACATTGTATCACTCCGTCTGACTGCCAAGGGCAGACTTGACATTGCTCTCTGATTTACCCAACATCTAATACATAATGATCTTAGACCTGCATCCGCATGATTTCATTATATGCAGCCATAGCCTTATTTCTGACCTGTGCAAGGATTTTCAAGGATGTATCAGCTTTTCCAAGAGCCATCATTCCTTCATGGATTCCCATTTCCCCCTGGATCACTTTTTCAATTGAATCATCCGCGATGTGCTGTTTTGAATTCACATCCTTAATGGCCTCTTCCATTCTCCGGGCAAATTCAGGATTGCGCCTGCTGATTCTATCAGGCAATGTCTCTGTATTTAAAGAAATTTTATTGATACCATTTATCCCGGTCATCATGATCTTCCTCCTGATTATTTACCTATTTCCAGTGCTTTTAAAATCATATCCTTTGTAGCTGAAAGTGCTGTCGTACTGGCCTCATAACTTCGCTTGGCCACCAGCATATCTGCAATCTCCGTCAAATGGTCCACATTGGGCATTTTCACATACCCTGTATCAGGATCAGCATCAGGATGGGCCGGATTATGAACCAGCCTGAAATCTTCCTGGGACCTAATAATCTGCTCAACCCTTACACCGCTACCACGGTTCTGTTGTTTTTCAGAATCAAACTCAATGGGTGAAAATTCTATCCCTGATTTATGTTTTTTATGTTGTTTTTTTTCAATCACACTTTTAAAAGAATCAATATCATCACCTTTAAAAACAACCATTTTTCTTCTATACGGGCCACCTTCTCCGGTTCGTGTGGTATCCACATTCGCAAGATTTTCTGAAATTACATTTAATTTGGTTCGATGGGCTGAAAGAGCTGTCCCGCTGATTTTTGAAGCAGTTAAAAGGTCCATGAATTATTTACCTCCCTCATCAATAGAATAGTGCAATATTTTCATTTTTCTCAGTAACATTTCCGTTGTAGTCCGGTATTTAATATTATTCTCCGTAAGATTCATCATTTCCGTATCAATATTCACGGAATCCAAATGGTAAATATCCACAGCGTCACTGTTTTCCCCGTTCATGGCAAAGGAAGGATCGTCATCATCCGTTGACAAATGCATGGGATGAGTCTTGTCCAGAAAATCAGGTTCTTTTTCACCCATGACCCGTTTAAGCGTTGAGTTAAAATCAAGATCTTGGGGTTGATATCCTATGGTATCCATATTGGCGATATTGCCTGCAATCAAATTATGCCGCCGGGCTGATACATCCAGAGCTGTCTCAATCACCTTTGATGTGTGCCCGAAAATTCTTGAATCCGCCATTTTTCCTCTCATCATAAATTAACTAACAATAAAATTACCATACACAAACAAATATCTGACTTATAACTTAAATTATCATGATGTGTCATTAAGCAATATCCAAGATTCAAATGCAATTTATATGCCTGCACATGGGGATAGATTTCAAACCTATCCCATCACCCCCTTAATTATTTTCTTTATACTCGTTAAGTTTATTTCGAAGAGTCCTGACACTGATGCCCAGAATTTTTGCAGCATGGGTTCTATTACCGTCTGTTTGATCCAGGGTCGTATAAATCATTTTCTGTTCCATTTCTTTTAATGAAACAGACTGTGTTTCGCAGTCCTGATCCACAAATGAGTCCGGGGCAGACATTCCACCCGTGGATTCGATCCCGTCGATCATAAGATCCTCAGGCTCTATCAGATCAGAATCTGCAAGAAGAACCGCTCTATGAATAATATTTTCAAGTTCCCGCACATTTCCTGAGAAAGGATGGTCATTCAGGAGTGATACAGCCTGTTTTGTCATTCCTTTGACATCACGACCGTCAATTTTACAATATTTTTGAACGAAAAATTCGCATAATATTCCAAGATCCCCTCTGCGGTTTCTCAAGGGAGGGATGACCAGGGGAATGGTATTTAATCTATAAAAAAGATCTTCTCTGAACTCACCGTTTTCCACGGCTTTTTTTGCATCCCGATTTGTTGTGGCAATCAGCCGGACATCCACATCAACAGGTTCGATTCCACCCACTCTGTCCACGACTTTTTCCTGAAGAACCCTTAACAATTTTGCCTGAAGGTGAAATTGCATCTCAGTGATTTCATCCAGAAACAAGGTGCCTTTATGCGCCAATTCAAATTTACCTGTTTTTCTTGATATCGCACCTGTAAACGCCCCTTTTTCATGGCCGAAAAGTTCACTTTCCAGAAGATTTTCCGGCAAAGCAGCACAATTTATTGCAACAAAAGGCTGATCCCGCCTGTCACTTTGTTCATGGATAAATTTTGCAAACAACTCTTTCCCAGTACCACTCTCGCCCTGAATGAATACGGAAGCACTTGAATTTGCAACCCGTGCTGCAAGAGCAAGCAGCTTTTGTATTTCTTTGTCTCTTGCAATGATTTTAACCTTTTTCCCGGATGACAATGACGCCCGTTTAGGATTTTTTTTTTGTTTCAATACCGCTAACGCTCTTTTGGCGCTCAGTTCAAGCTGTTCCATTTCAACCGGCTTGACCAGATAATCCAGAGCACCAAGTTTCATCAACTGGACGGCATGTTCAACAACAGGCTCTGAGGCAAGCAGAATCGTCTGGCATGAAATATGGGCTTCATCAACTTTTTTCAGAAATTCAACAGCAAAAAAACCGGGAGTTGCTACATCTGCAATCACCATGTCTGTTTTCTTTTCAATCACACAAGAAACTGCATCCGATCCATTAGGGGCCGCATCCACAAAATAACCAAGATCCTCGAAAAATCGGACATATTCCATTCTTTCCTTAGGATTTTCAAGTATGATAAAAATTCTATGTCCCGGCATATTTTTCTTGTTTCCCCGGCCGCCTAAGAGTTTTGAAGCATTTGTGCCAACTCCAGCGTATTCAGTCTCTGCTGTGAAAGTTTTGCCCATACAGAATCATATGATGTGACCACCTGCTTGAAAGCCGCTTTGGCTTTTGGGATAATATTTCCCTTTTGATATGCATCTCCAAGCAAAAATCCAAGCGTTGCCCGTTCCCGGTCATTTTCTGAAAAGCTTAATGCTTTCAGATAAGCATCTGCGGATTTTATATATTTTTTAAGCGAACGATATGTCCCGCCCAATTGTTTATAGGCATGGGTTAAAACCTCATAATTTTCACCAGATGCCAAAGCAAGCTCTTTGACGGCTTTCTCACGAAGATTTGAAGTAATGTCCATATCCCCTTTTTTTTCATATACGTTTGAATGCAACATCAAAATTTTACCCTTATCAAGGTGAGTTTTTGAAATTTTGCATGCTTCATTAAAACTGGCTGAAGACAATTTATATTTTTCTTTTGCAAGATAAATATCTCCTGCCCGCAAAAGCGCTTCCACCCGATGCGTATCTTCCGAAAACCGCTTTGAAAAAGCATCAAACAATTTAATAGCATCATCATCCCTGCCGGACTCATCCATGGCAACCCCCAGCCCGAAAAGAAGTTCCGGTGATCTTGAAGATCTTTTATATTGTTTGTATGCATTAATCAAATGATTAAATGATTCTTCATATAATTTTGCCTGAAGATATGCAAGCCCAACGCTTAACGCAATTTTTTTACTTCCCATTTTATCAATTTTTGTATGTTCAAGCTCGTATCTGTTCAACACCTTTGTATACTCATCTGATTTTAATTGTTTTTCAAACAATTCTTCATAGGCTTTTTGCATCAGCTTAACCGCTTCATACCGCAAGCCTCTGGGATGCGTGGATAACAAATCTTCTATTTCAGTAATGCATTTGTTGTATTCACCATTTGCCTGATAAATTTCTGCCAGACGCATCATTGAGATTCTGGCAAATTTATTTTCAGGAAATTTATTTTTGATCATCGTATATATATCAATTTTTTCCTGATCTTCTTTCAGATACCGTGCAATCCCTATGGAACTTGCAATATACCCTTGGGAATCAGGAAATTTTTCCCTGACCAGCTCATACACTCTAATGGCCTTTTCATGATTGTTCTCCATACCATAGGTATCACCTATTTTACTCAAAACAAGATCCCGGTCTTCAATTTCAGGAAACAAATTCAATACACGAGTCAGTGTTTGCCTTGCAGTTTTGATCCTGCCAACCTCAAAATCAGCATTCCCGATATGAAGCAACAGTTCATGGGAAGCATACACTTTTCCGGGATTTGATTGAACAACATAATTTAAAACCTTTAATGCATCCAGATATTGCCTCTTCTTGAAAAGAGCTTTTCCATATCCGATACCGGCATCAGGTATATAACTATTTTCCATGGTATCCTCAAAAACCTTTTTATAATAGGTCAATGCTTTATCCTCATACCCTTTCTGGTCATATATGTCTGCCAGATTATACAAAATTTCAGCAAGTCCTGAATACTCGGGATAGCCTTGTTTAACGATATTAAAATAACCTTCGGCAACTGAAATGTTATTTATTTTTTTTTGAATCATTCCAATGGAAGCATACCCGTATGGAACCAATGAAGAATCAGGATAAGAGACCAAAGCATCCTGAAAAAATCTTTGTGCCTTGACCAGTTGGTTAAAATCACCCTTTTTCACACCAAGATAAAATGCATATGCCTTTAAAAAAGATACCTGTTCAAGACAGGTAAAATTTTCCTGGGAAACATATTGATCCAGAACATCTGAGGCCTCCTCATATAAATTCTTTTTTAAAAGAAGAAGACAATTGGCGATCTGTTTTGAATCGCATCCCATCTTTTCAATAAAATGGACAAGGTCACTTATCTCACCGTTATACTTGCCTTTCTCTCTTTTGGATGGAACATGGACAGACCCGGTCAAAATTTTTGCAGGCTTTTTTAATAAGGGTTTAGCGACATCCTTTAATGTTCCTGGCAATGAAGAGGATTGAATGTTTTCTTTTGCTTTTTCTTTTTGAGACAATTGTTGTTTCAGGGCCACAGCAGATTTTACAGCAGATTTTTTTACAACTTTTTTTTGTCTTCCTTGATAATTATCTTTTTTTTCAAGGTTAATAAAGAAACTCAAATCAGATATATTAAATCCTGATTTAATATATCCATAAGGATGGTAGCCGGTTAAAATAACAGCCATAACATTGCCTTGCAAATTTTCTATGGCAATATCCTTGATTGCAGACCGACCGTTTCCTTTTATTTTGAATCCTTTTTCCAACTTCACATTTTTAAATGCAACCAGAATCTCTTTTTTTTCAACCTGAATAAGTTTAACCGGGACTTTCTGCGTCACAAAAATTTTCACAGACAAAGGATTGTCTTGTATTTGTATTTTCTTAATCATTGCCTGTTTGGCCAATACAGCATACGGCAAAAAAAGCAACACAAGGATGAATATAGCCAAGACCTGCAAAATTTTTAACAATTTATAGATTGATTTGCTCATAATCTTTACTCTACCTTATGAATTCATATCATCTCAAGATATTCTCTCATGCAACCATCTCAAGAAACCACCTCAAAACTGGAAAAGCAATAATCATGCCATTTTTCAAACACCCACACGCATCATAGCAAATGAAATCAAAATATTAAACAAAGACTCATGTTATACTGATTTTACAAAAAGGCTGGTATTAAATTCAGATGGCTGTAAGGCCATGGAAATGTCAAAAAACTGACATAGGACTATAATCAAAAAAATGGTGTCACACGTTCTTGATCAATATTCATCTTTTTTATTCTTTCCACAAGAGTGGTTCTGTTCATTTTCAGAAGATCTGCAGCCCTTGCTTTTACCCAGCCGGTTTCATTCAAAGCATGCAGTATCAAAGACCTTTGATACTGATCCACAGCTTCATTAAATCCGATCCCGTTATTAAGAACAGATTCTACGGGAACTGATGTGTTGTCAGACGAGGCATTGGCAATATATTCCGGCAAATCATGAAGCTCAATATTTTGAGCCTCAACAAGAACGGATATTCTTTCAATTAGATTTTCAAGTTCCCGGATATTTCCGGGCCAATCATAGCGAAGCAATGCCTGCTGGGCACTTTGAGAAAATGTTTTCATCTGATAACCATTGACCCTTTTGATCAGATTGTTTTGAAAATGATCTGCAAGTGATAGAATGTCCTCTTTTCGTTCACGCAATGGAAGAATCTGTATGGGAATAACGTTCAGGCGGTAAAAAAGGTCTTCTCTGAAGAATCCGTCTGCAATTGCAGCAGGCAAATCTTTATGTGTTGCTGAAATCACCCTGATGTCCACTTGGATGGTAGCTGTCCCCCCCACGCGCTCAAAGCGTCTTTCCTGAATGGCCCTTAACAATTTGACCTGCAGGTCAGGACTCATATCGCCGATTTCATCCAGAAAAATAGTTCCCTGATCTGCAATTTCAAACCGTCCGACCCTTGAACGATGGGCACCTGTGAAAGCCCCTTTTTCATGTCCGAACAGTTCACTTTCAAGCAGTTCGCCCGGAATGGCACCGCAATTGATCACGACCATGGGGCCATCGCGCCTTGAACTGTTTTTATGAATGGCTTTTGCTATCAATTCTTTTCCCGTACCGCTTTCCCCTGTAATCAGTACGGAAGAATCTGATTTAGACACCTTTCTTGCCGTATCAAGGACTTTTATCAGCCCTTTGCTTACACCGGCTATTCCTAACCGGTCAAATTCCTTTTTTTCAAATTCCCGGCGCAGGTTATTCTCAGGCATACTTTTTGATCCGGACATGGGGACAATTATCATTTTAAAATCTTTTTAAGCTTGTCGGAAATAGCTTCAGCTGTGAAAGGTTTAACAACATAATTTGAAACACCTGCCTGAACCGCTTCAATAACATTTTGCTTTTGAGCTTCAGCCGTAACCATTAGAAAAGGAGTTTTCTTATGCCTATCGCTTGCACGAACTTTCTTCAAAAGTTCAAGTCCGGTCATTTTAGGCATATTCCAATCTGATATAATCAAAGCAATACTCTGCTCTTCCAGCATATCCCAGGCAGTTGTACCATCATCAGCTTCAACAAGATTCTTAAATCCAAGCTGTTTTAAAATATTTTTAAGAATACGTCGCATGGTAGCAAAATCGTCAACAATCAAAATTTTGATGGATGTATCCATTGCCAGATTTTCCTCCTATATAGATTAAAAACCTCTTTTCCATCTTTCAAAGCACACTTCAAATGATTTTTTCCATGAATTTCAACAAGATCCGGATTGTTTTTACATATCTTGTTCTGGAATACTTACGGTTTTCATTATTACTATTAAAGACTGCCATAGCAGATTTACTCCATGCTTTTTCTTTTCATGCAGTTAATTTTAAAGCAAGGTAGCACATTTTAATACAACGCTCAAGCCATTAAAAATCATCCGGAAATTCCTGATTTGCAACTTTTAGAAACGCCTCAACAACAATTGGATCAAACTGAGTTCCAGAGTTCTCTTTGATAATATCAAGGACTTTACTTTTTTTCATTTTTTTTCTATACGCCCTGTCAGAAGCCATGGCATCAAATGAATCAGCAACACATAAAATTCTTGCAAGCTTAGGAATTTGTTCTCCTTTTAAACCATCGGGATAGCCTTTTCCGTCAAATCGCTCATGGTGATGCCGAATAATCTTCATTTCCCGATCCCAAAGTCCCAGCTTACTTATAATATCCGCACCAATCACAGGATGTTCCTTGATTTTTTCGTATTCATCATCTGTCAGCCTGCCCGGTTTTAAAAGGATGTCATCCCTGATACCTATTTTTCCGATATCGTGAAGACTGCCGGCAAAACTTATAATATCAAGTTCTTCTTCATTACATTGCATTTCTACGGCAATCATATGTGCATATTTTGCCACTCTTGTCGAATGTTTTCTCGTATACAGATCCCTTACTTCAAGAGCTGTTACAAATGCGTACAATGTTGAAAAAAGGTTATCATAAATATTTTCATACAGGGCAATATTTTCAATAGCAGCCGCTGCCTTCCTGGTAATAAAACTCATATAATAGATATCTTTTTCATTAAAAAACTTATCTGCCCGGAATGAAAAGGCACTGGCAATACCAAATATTTTGTCCCGAATTTTCAGCGGGGCCAGCATTAATGAATGAACCACATCGTCCAGCCGCTCATTTTTTCCCACTTCTGAAATAAGGCATGGGGTGTGATCCGTGCTTAAAAAATCAAGAATAAATTCATGGGCATTTGTTGAAAAATCGCTTCCAAATAATGAACACACTGTTTCATCTTTAATACCACAATCCGAACTTGCAACAAGTGCAAGAGATTTCTCCTGCTCCGAATATAGATGAAAAAAAACTTTATCCGCTTTTAATTCTTCCACCCCTAAATCAACAACTTTATTAAATATACCATAACTTGAATCTGTTGAAGAAAAGTCCTCCATCACCCGGTTCAATGTATTAACTTCGTCAATTCTTTCAAGCAGTTCATGATTTAGTTTTTTTAACCGTTCCTGCCGTTCCACCTCTTCTTTTAAAATTAAATTTTCGACAAACAGTTCGCGTTCCCGCAAGATTCTTTTGAGGGTTAACTCCATTTGCTCAAGGTTCATCGGCTTAATCAGATAATCAACAACACCATTTTTCAATGTCTGTATGGAATTCTCCAATGACGGGCACCCCGTCATTACAACTACAGGAAGAGTACTCTCGTGAGCCCTGATCTTTTCAGCCAACTCCAGTCCATCCATCATCGGCATATTAATATCTGTAAAGACACATCCTATTTTTACCCTGTTCAAAACTTCAAGGGCTTCAATCCCATTGCAGGCAGTATAAACATCGTAACCCTTTCTCTGGAAATATCCTTCGGTTACCTCAAGAATACCTTCCTCGTCATCAACAATTAGAATTTTGATTGGGTCGTCTCTCATCTTTATTACTATCAACCTTATTTTGCATAAATAATATAAATTATAATATCGGCCAAATGTATCTGAAACATTTTATTTTATCAACAAAAATCAAAATCCAACACCCTTTCAAGCCCAAAAAAAGAATATAATTCGCCACAACACATCTATTTAACATACATATTCTTGACAAATGCATACAAAGAGAATATTATGCTTAAAATAATTAATTATTGAAAATAAACTGGAAAAATTGAAACAATGGACAACACAGACCTTCAAATCCTGAAAATTTTACAGAAAAAAGCCAGGATTCCCAATGTGGAAGTTGCCAGAAAAATTGGAATGGCACCATCTGCGGTTTTGGAACGGATCAAGAAGTTAGAAGCCCAGGGCGTGATTGAAGGCTATGAAGTTCGTCTTAACCCTGACATGTTTAATTGCTCCATGATTGCATTTATCCAAATCAAGACAGCAAGTCCGGGACAACTCATTGAAACAGGAGAAAAGCTTTCAAAAATAGAGCAAATCCAGGAGGTACACTACCTGGCCGGACAGGATTGCCTGATGATTAAGGTGCGCGTGTCCGACAATACCGAGCTTGAAACCATTTTAAGAAAAAAAATTTCACATTTAGATGTTGTTAAAGCCACTAAAACGTTTATTGCACTTTCAACTTACAAGGAAAGTGCCAAAATATTGTTACCTGAAACACTCGAATAAGGAATAGTTTTATCATGCCAATGTCAAACTCATATCAACAAAGACTTGCCGGCATTCTACCACAAATTGTAGATACATTTGGAACCCCTTTCCATATTTATGATGAAAAAGGAATCAAAGAAACCTGCAACAACCTGAACACAGCCTTTGAAAAAATTAACGGGTTCAAGGAATTTTTTGCAGTCAAAGCTCTGCCCAACCCGTCAATCATGAAAATCATGAAAGAAATGGGATTTGGATTTGACTGCAGTTCCATACCGGAAATTCAATTGTCCAGGCAGATCGGCAGCTTTAAAGACGATATCATGTTCACCTCGAACAACACCAGCAACATCCAGTTTGAAACAGCCCTGGAAAATGGCGGGTGTATTCTGAATCTGGATGACATTTCCTTGATTTCGAAATTAACGAACATTCCCGATCTTATCTGTTTTAGATACAATCCCGGTCCTTTGCGAAAAGGAAATAAAATCATTGGAAATCCAGTAGAAGCAAAATACGGCGTAAGCCATGATCAGATCATGGATGCCTACCACCGCTCAATTCAGCTCGGAATAAAACGGTTCGGCATTCACACCATGCTGGCATCCAATGAACTCAACTACGAATATATGGTCGAAACCACCCGAATGCTGCTGGACATGATCAAACAGATCAGTGAGAAACTCAATATAACATTTGAATTCATCAATATTGGCGGGGGCTTGGGCATTCCTTATACACCTGATGCAAAACCATTTGACCTTGATGCCATGGCCAGTGAAATCACCCTTATTTTTAAAGAATTTAAAAACATCAATGGATGGGCACCCAAACTCTACATGGAAAGCGGCCGATACATCACAGGCCCCCATGGTGCCCTGGTCACATCCGTGATTAACCATAAAAATATTTACAGAAAATATGTGGGAGTGGATGCGTCCATGTCAGCCCTCATGAGACCGGGCATGTATGAAGCCTACCACCACATCCACATTCACGGCAAAGAAGATTCAACCACACTGGAAACAGTTGATGTGGTCGGTGCGTTATGCGAAAACATAGATAAATTTGCCGTTCAACGAGACCTGCCGGCTACGGTTGAAGGCGACATACTGGTTATCCACGACACCGGGGCACACGGACATGCCATGGGGTTCAACTATAACGGCCATTTAAGGCCCAAAGAATTGCTGTTAAAAGAAGATTCAAGTGTTGAACTGATCAGAAGAGCTGAAACCATGGAGGATTATTTTTCAACACTGACTTTTGAACCCAAGGCAGTCACTTTTACTAACAGCCATGGCATATTGAGCAGCCACAACAAAAAATAAAAGAGTTATGATATCAACCGTTATACATTCTTTCGTATCAAAACTCTGAATTTACACTTAAATCTTTATTTAAAAAAGCATAAAAAAATTATGGAATACTGCATTGTCCTGACAACCTGTCCCAATAACAACGAGGCAAAAACACTTGCTTCAAAACTAATCAAAGAAAAACTGGCCGCCTGTGTCCAGCTAAGTTCCATCACAAGTTACTATACCTGGAAAGGAGACATGCATAATGAAACCGAGATCAGACTGATTATCAAAACAAGATCCCGGCTTTATGAAACTATTGAACAATTCATTCAAAAAAATCATAGTTATGACGTGCCTCAAATTGTTCAAATTCCCATTAATGACGGGTCAGACGAATACCTTGACTGGATAGATGAAAACACAACTGATTAGTTAGTGCCTGACCGAAAAAATTTTCAGTTTTCCGGTCAGGCAATAGTTATGAATTTGACAGCATGCACTAATCCGACAGCTTCAGTGCCAGCTGTGCAACTCTTGCCCCTAATTTTTTAGCATTTTCTTTGATTTCATCATCCGGAGTGCCTACACAGGCAACGCCATAATGACCGGTGGCAGACAAAGGATCACCCGTTATAACCATGCCATATATCAAGAATGCCTGAATAATTGACATCATGGTGGTTTCCTTGCCGCCGCTTGGGTCGCCTGATGTGGTGAATGCAGCCCCCACCTTTCCTTCCATTTTTCTGCGGGTGCTGACAAAATTATCAAATACAGCCTTGAGTTGCGCAGCCATGTTACCAAAATAGACCGGCGACCCGGCAATGATCCCGCCAGCTTCAATAAAATCCTCTTTTGTTACCTCATCCGTACTTTTTAATACACCCTGAACCGCCTCGACACTATTAACACCCTCAACAATTTCCCGGGCAAGCTTTTTGGTATTGCCTCCCTTTGAATAATAAAGAACAAGAACTTTCATATACCCTCCTGTTTAAGCCAATTTATATGAAAGTCTTCAAAAAATCCAAACCGTGACTTTCATGTTTTGTTATGGGCACACCAAAAAGCGATGACAGGTCTGCCCGTGGCAGTTATTAGATGCTCAAACCATACCATTTGATGATATCTTTTGACAAGCCTGCAGATGAACCGACAGATGATGAAATCTATAATTTTCAAGCAACTCATACCGAACAAAAAAAAATCAATCAATCGTTTTTATTATAGATATCGTGACCCTTAAGGACGGGGTTTCTACGTCGTACTAAAAATTAAAAACAAATCTCTTGTTTTTCCTGTACTTTAATTAAAATTTATTTAATAATTAGCCAATTTAATGAATTATCTTTTTATCCGCAGCAGGAGAAATTGAATGAATCTTAGGGAAACATGCCCGGAAAAAGTACTGAGTGCAGAAGACAGTGTCAAAAAAATTAAAAACGGCTCAAGGGTATTTATCGGCACCGGGTGTGGAGAACCGCAACGATTAATCAAAGCAATGATTGAAGATCTGTCCATACAGGATATTGTCATTTATCAGATGCTTTCTTCCACTCTGTCAAAATATGTCAATGATGACAATTTTCTTTCAAGATTCTCCATCAAACTATTTTTTATTTCCGCATTAATGCGGCAATCCGCATTTGAGGGAAAAATCGACTATATCCCGGTCTATCTGTCACAAATCCCTGAAATTTTTGAAAACCACGAAATAGGCCTTGATGTTGCCCTGATACAGGTCAGCCCGCCGGACCATCATGGATATTGCAGCCTGGGTATTTCAGTTGACATCACCCTTTCCGGAATGAAAAATGCAGATATTGTCATTGCCCAGGTCAATCCTGAGATGCCCAGAACATGGGGAGACAGTATTGTCCACATTGATGAAATCAATTATCTGGTCGAACATACAGAGCCCATACTTGAATCCCTTCCCGGAATCAAAAACCAGGAAGTCATTGAAAGAATTGGCCATTACGTCAATATACTGGTGGATGACGGTGCCACACTTCAAATTGGATTCGGCCACCTGCCGGATGCCGTGGTTTCATATCTTTCAGACAAAAAAGATCTGGGTATCCACACTCAGGTTATCACCAACGGACTTTTACCGCTGTTTAAAAAAAAGGTCATCACCAACAAAAGAAAATCTCTTCTCCCGTACAAGGTTGTTGCATCGCTTTGTATGGGCTCTAAAGAATTATATGATTATGTTGATAACAATCCAATCTTCTATTTTAAATCTTCGGAATTTGTAAATGATCCCAATGTCATTGCCAAAAACGACAATTTCATTTCCATCAGTTCGGCCCTTGAAGTGGACCTGACAGGTCAGGTCTGTACGGATTCAAAAGGATATCTTTTTTACAGCGGCATTGGTGACCAGGTTGATTTTATAAGAGGTTCAGCCATGTCAAAAGGTGGATTTTCCATTATTATCATTCCATCGACAGCTCAAAATGACAAAATTTCAAGAATCGTCCCCCATTTAAGTGAAGGCGCTGGTGTGGCAACCACCAGGGGAGATATTGATATTATAGTCACAGAGTACGGTATAGCTGAAATGAGACGAAAAAGCATCTATCAACGGGTCATGGAACTTGCCCGGATTGCTCATCCGAAATTCAGAAAAGAACTCATAGAAGAAGCGAAAAAAAGACATTATATATTCCCGGACCAGATTCCCCCGACAACCCAGGATCTTTTGTTTCTGGATCAATACCACTATTCATTGAAACTGACCAATGGCAAAAACATTCTTTTCAGACCGCTTTTGCCGTCTGATGAATTTGAATCCAGGCATTTTTACTATTCTTTGCAGGATGACTCTATTTATTACCGTTTTTTTAACAAAAGAAAAGTATTTTCAAGAGACATGCTTCAAAAACAATGGGCAGATGTTGATTATCGAAGAAACATGACCTTTATCGGGCTGATGCAGTTGGGCAAACGAAAACAGATTGTGGCTATTGGTTCTTATGCGGAAACAGATGAGAATTCGGCAGAAGTGGCATTTCTTGTGAAGGAAAATCTCCATGGAATGGGAATTTGTTCATACCTACTTGAAATTCTGGAAACCATTGCAAAAGAAAACAATTATAAACAATTTATTGCAACGGTTCTGGCGGAAAACCGGAAAATGCTCAAAGTTTTCCAGAAAAAATATCCGTCTGCAAAATTCATAAGAAGCGGCAGCGGAGAAGTGGAAGTTGAAATGTCATTTCAACTTCCTGACGCCTTATGATTTTTTACGTTATTTTTTTTTAGAACTCAGTTCAGGAAAGTCCCAATAAAAATACTCTTTAATTCCTTCATCAACCGAATTGCCGTGTTTGGTAATTTCAATCTGCCGTAATTCAATTCGCCTGATTTTACCACTGATGGTTTTCGGAACTTCAGGAACAAATTCTATCATCCTGGGAATCTTAAATTTTGGCAAAATGGTGACAGTATGTTTAAAAAGTTCCAGCGCCAGTTCCCTGGATGCCTGATAATTTGGATTTAAAATCACATAGGCTTTTACAAGCTGATACCGGTTTGGATCAGGAGAACCTACAACTGCGGCTTCCGATACGGCAGGATGTTCTACAAGGGCACTTTCAACTTCAAATGGTCCAATCCTGTAATCTGAAGATTTAATCACATCATCGGCTCTTCCTACAAACCACCAATACCCGTCCTCATCAAAGGATGCACGGTCCCCGGTATAATAATAATTATCAACAAATACAGAACTCATTTTTTCAGGATTACCGATATATTCTGAAAAAAGTCCGATTGGTCTCCAGTTGTTCAGCTTGACCACAATATGCCCCACCTGGTCCGCCTGAGTGATCTCATTGCCTTCATCATCAGCCAATGCCATATCATACATAAAAAACGGATGGCCAAAAGATCCTGGTCTTATATTCTCTTTCTTCCATGGAGGATTTCCAATCATGGCTGTTGATTCTGTCTGACCATAAATATCTCTGATTTGTGTTTTTGTATATTTTTTCCATTTTTCAATCACATCGGAATTCAAAGGCTCTCCTGCACTGACCGAGTGCCGCAGGCAAGACAGGTCAAAAGAGTCAAGATTCATGTTCACAAAAGTTCTCCATACAGTCGGAGGGGCACAAAAAGTTGTCACTTTATGCCTTGAAACTGCATCAAGATATTGTTCGCCATCCAGAAATGAATATTTAAACCCGATTGTTGTGGCACCGACATTAAAAGGGGCAAAAAAACTTGACCAGCACCACTTTGCCCATCCAGGGGCACTCAGATTGTGATGAATATCATCCGGCCTGACACCAATCATTACAGCGGTTGACAAATGTCCCACAGGATATGATATGGCTGTGTGTCCGACCCGCTTGGGCAGCCCGGTTGTTCCAGAGGTAAAAAAGCAAAAAAGAATATCATCAGATCTTGTCTTTGCTGCTTTGGCATCAAAAGATTCATTTTCAATCACATCAAAGCATGTCCATCCTGCCTTTTGTCCTAAAACCAGTTTAAGTTTGGGTTGGATTTTTATTTCTTCAAGAGCTTTATCAATAAGATCTGCCGACGCTTCATCGGCCACAATCACCTTGGGAGAATAAATTTCAAACCGAAATTCCAACTCTCTTTGAGTCATTGTTGTTGCCGTTGGAACGCTCACTATTCCGGCCTTGATACACCCCAGACAGGCAATCCAGTTCTCAGGCAAGTTAGGCGTCATCATATAGAGGTTATCCCCTTTTTCAACGCCTGATTTATGGAAAAAATTGATCAGCTGATTTGCCTTTTGAGATAGGGTTTCATAAGAATATGTTTTGGTCTCCCTGGTATCAAGATCTGTCCAGATCAAAGCTTTTTTATCTGGATTTTCTTTGACATGAAGATCTTCAAATATGTCTGAGGCCCAATTAAAATATTCAGGGATCTCCATTGCATTTAATTGGATAAATAATTTTTTGGCACACTCTTGAGTGGCCAAGGTGTCTTCCATCATATTTATCCTGATAACCTCTTTAAAAAGCTCTTTCATACCTTTAAAACACTCCTTGCATTCTGTTTTAATGTTATATATAAGCTAAGACCAAAAACACTTGGTTGTATAGTTTATCACAATAATGTTTGTCAAAGTTTTTTTCTGATTTTTACAATATATATACCATATTACACAAAATGAGTCCCCAATTTATGAGTCCTTCGTTTATGAAAAAAGACCATATTGCAATAATACTTGCCCCGCTTCAGGGGTTTACTGATGTGACCTATCGAAATGTATTTTCAGATCATTTTTCAGGCGTGGATGAGGCCGTAGCCCCTTTTATTTCAACCATGGGCCAGATGCGCCTGAAGCCTTCCAGGATCAAGGACGTGGCCCTTGAAAACAATAAAAAGCTGTTTGTGGTCCCTCAGATACTCGGAAATGTTGCCAAAGATTTTATATTCCTTGCAGATCACCTTTATGAAATGGGGCACAAAAAAATAAACTGGAACCTGGGTTGCCCTCATTCAAAAATTGCTAAAAAACAAAGAGGGTCAGGGCTTTTAATGCATCCTGATAAAATTGATGCCTTTCTGGATACCGTGCTGCCCAGAATTTCAAATACACTTTCTGTAAAGATCCGGTTGGGAAGACGATCAAAAGATGAAATATTCAAGCTGTTACCTGTTTTGAATCAATATCCCCTGGATGAAATCATCCTTCACCCCAGAACCGGAATACAGATGTATGAGGGGACATCGGATCATGATGCGTTTGAAAAAGCTCTTTTAAACTGTCAGCTCCCATTAACCTACAATGGTGATATAAAGGATTTAAATTCCTTTTGCACTGTTCAAAAAAGATTCCCCCATCTCAAAAGATTCATGATAGGCCGAGGAATTTTATCCAATCCATTTCTTGCAGAGCAAATAAAAAAAATTGCAGTGGATCAAAATACAATTCAAAGGTTAAAAGATTTTCATGATGCTCTTTTTACCGGCTATCAAAAAATTTTCTCTGGCCCGGGCCATTTAACCGGTCGGATGAAAGGATTCTGGAGCTATCTTGGCCCTTCTTTCAAAAATAGTAAAAAAGAATTTAAAGCCATCTTAAAAGCCGATTCCATTACAAAATATCAGGACAAAGTGGAAATTTTTTTCAAAAAAAATCCCGAATTTATTAAATAACTAGGGGTTTTTACCTATTGAATTATCCTTTGTTTTTTTATAAAAACATATTTTTTAAATTGTTTAAGATAATACGGAGAGAATTAATGAATAAGCTTGAATTGATTGAAATGCTGAAAAATAGATCTTCCCTGACTCTGGATGAAGCAACCAAGGTTGTAAATTTATTCTTTTCTGAAATAGCCCTTGCCCTGCAAAATGGGGAGCGAGTCGAACTGAGAGGATTATGGTCCTTTCATCTAAAAAAATACAAATCCTACACCGGCAGAAATCCGAAAACCGGTAAAATTGTTCAGGTTGCGTCTAAACGCCTTCCTTTTTTCAAATGTGGCAAAGAGTTAAAAGATAGAGTCAATTTCCCGCCTAATTAATCATTATTTATTGATTATTTTCAGCTTGTTGCATTATTTATTCTTTGAGTTCTTTACCCCTGGCAAAGGCCACACCGATCCCAATAATTGAAAGGACAACCCCCATTAACATTGTTCGTTTAAAACTGATCATAAAAAAAGGTTCCATTACAGCCAAATAGTTTTCAAGACTTGACCCATTGGTAAGCGTTGAAAAGGAACTGGAAAAAATCAATCCGGCCAGAGCCACACCAATCACCATCCCAATATTCCTGGCCGTAGCAACCGCCCCGGATGCAATCCCCCGTCTTGATAACGGCACACAACTCATAACAGCAGTATTATTGGGTGACACATAAAGAGCTGTTCCAATTCCGGCAAGAGCAATTCGCCACAAAATTGACACACACTCCATGGTTGGATGCAAATACATCAATGACACCAGGGACAGCATCAAAACACTCATGCCCGTCACGCACAACCTCCTTGATCCAAGCCGGTCATACAACATCCCTGATATGGGGCTGACAAACAAAAGAAACAAAAAAGGAACAATCATTATCATTCCTGTTTTTGATGCTGAAAACCCACAAGGATATGTCAGGTAAAACGGCATCATAAAAATAATCACAAAAAGGGCTGCAAACAGTATGGACGAAGACATTACCGGAAACACAAATAATTTGATCTTCAAAAGTTCCAGATCAAACAATGGATAGTCGGATTTTGCTTCGTTTACCACAAAACCGATACATGTCAGAATACAAAGGCCTGCAAAAAAAAAGGAGGGAATTGAAAGTACCCCCCACCTGGACAACTGGGTCATAAAAACAATCAGGCTGGACAACATCACAATCAATAACAGGCTTCCTGTTTTATCCATGGGTTCCCGGCTTGCTTGAGTATCCTGAGCATCTTTTAAAACAAAGATCCCACCGATGGCTGCCGCAATCCCAATGGGAATATTGATATAAAAAATAAACGGCCAGGAAAGATATTCCAGAATCATCCCACCTGCAACAGGTCCTGTCGTTAGTCCAGCAGCCACCACGGCCCCTATCATCCCAAGGGCTTTTCCCCTTTCATGAACCGGAAACGCATCAACAATAAGTGCAGGAGAACAGGCCATCAACATGGATGCGCCGCCCCCCTGCAGTACCCTTGAAACGATCAGTAACAAAGGAGTTTGAGCCATGCCGCAAAAAAAAGACCCGACCACGAATATGGTAAATCCCATAACATACACAGGTTTTCTGCCTTTAATATCCGAAAGCCTGCCAAAGGTTAAAAGTAATGCGGAAACGGTTACCAGATAAATTAACACCACCCATTGAATGGTTTGAATATCTGTCTGTAAATCCTGCATCATATATGGGAGTGCCACATTAACAATACTGGAATCCAGTGTTGACATGAAAATCGAGGTTGCAACAAGGAAAAAAATCTGCCATTTTTTTTCATACGCAGGTGTCATAAATTTATTCCATTCTTTTGGTTATAAAAAGATTATGTTATATAAGACCAAATAATAAAAAAAATCAAACAGTATGAGGAGACCATGACCACTGTCAATGATGTTGTCTTAATTTATCTTGAAGATGCACCAATTTCTTTTGCAAGGGTTGAAAGCATCCTGCCGGATGCCAAAAAGGACTGGTATCATATCAAATTATTAATGCTCCAGATTCCTTTACAGGTGGTCACATGGATTTTAAAAGATGAGTATATCAATGGCCTGCAATTTCATATGAATGGCAAAAAAATGAAACTGGAAAAGGTTGAAAGCCCTGTTGAAGATTTGCCGTTGTCAAACTCTGAGAATCCTTCTGATCTGAAAACCCCTGAAAAAATAAAATCCGGAAAAATAAAATCTGAAAAGACCGAATCTGAAAAAATCGGGGCAGAAAACAAAAAAGAGGCCAAGATCATTTCCTTTTCAGACTTTAAAAAGTCATGACCCAAAATCCGCATATAATCTTATCAGCATCAAGAAGAACAGATATTCCCGCTTTTTACACAGACTGGTTCATGGACCGTATAAAACTTGGAGTTTTCAAAACAAAAAACCCATATACCAAAACCATTAAAGCTGTTGAAGCATCCAAGGATACCATTCATTCAATTGTTTTCTGGTCAAAAAACTATGATGCCTTTATCAAGGCAAGGGCCGGAGAAAAACTTACCCGACTGGGATTTAACATCTATTTTAATTTTACAATAAATTCCGAATCATCTTTGCTTGAACCTAATATTCCACCTTTAAACAAAAGACTGGAACAATTAAAAGAACTTGTTTGCTTGTTTGGACCTGAAAAAATATCCTGGCGGTTTGATCCTGTTTGTTTTTATAAAACCTCAGACACAGGGAGGGTAAAAAACAATCTTTCTAATTTTCCCGTAATCGCAAAAAAGGCTTCGGAACTGGGAATTCAAAAATGCGTTACCAGCTTTTTTGATCATTATCCCAAAATTAAAAGACGGCTTAAAATTTTATCTAAAATAAATCATCCTTCTGTTTTTTTTACCGACCCGGCCATGGATAAAAAGACACAAGTGATTCATCGAATGGAAAAACTTTTGGCCGGCACTAAGGTAAAGCTGTACTTGTGTTGTGAAAAACAAGTTTTATCAAATTTTGACACACAAACCCCTGACAGACAAAGCGCTGAAATAAAAAGCAGGGTATCGGCGAATTCATGTATTGACGGCAATTTATTAAAAACGATCTTTGGCGGAAATCCCGAATTTAAAAGAGATTACGGCCAACGCTCAAAACAAGGGTGCCGATGCACCAAATCCATTGATGTCGGATTATATGACGACCACCCTTGTTTCCATAATTGCCTTTTTTGTTATGCAAACCCTAAAATTGATACCACACTGAAAACCGCAATCCAATGAAAGCTAACAACCTGAAAATTAAAGATCTGAAAATTCACGGTAAAACTTTTTTGGCACCCCTTGCAGGCATAACCAACCTGCCGTTCCGACTTCTTGTAAAAGAATGCGGCTGTGCAATTGTATGTTCTGAAATGATCAGTGCCAAGGGGATCTTTTACAACTCGGAAAAAACCCTGACCCTGTTATCCTCAAAAAAAGAAGAGATACCCCTGTCGGTTCAATTGTTCGGATCTGATCCAGACTCCATGGCAAGGGCGGCAAAAGTGGTACAGGATCTGGAAATTGCCGCTATCATTGACATTAATTTCGGCTGCAGTGTAAAAAAAGTTGTAAAACAAGGTGCAGGGGTGGCATTGATGAAAGACCCCAAACTAAGTGAAACTATTTTGACTGCCGTACGAAAAGCAACCTGCCTGCCCTTGACCATAAAAATCAGGTCCGGCTGGGATCATTCGGGACACCAGGCATTCAATATTGCACAAATCGCTCAAAATGCAGGAGTAGATGCCATTGCCATGCATCCCAGGACCGCAAGCCAGGGATTCAAAGGCACGGCGAACTGGGACCTGATTAAAGAGCTAAAACAGCGTGTGTCTGTTCCTGTCATTGGCAATGGTGATATTAATTGCGTTGAAGATGCCGTCCGGATGATCGCTCACACAAAATGTGATGCCGTCATGGTTGGACGTGCAGCCATGACAAATCCCTTTATACTTTCCCAGATAGATGATTTTCTTGAGACCGGATCTTATCAAACACCTTCAGAACATGACATATTCAAAATAATGAAACGATTGACACAAATGTATGTGGAATATTTTGGAGAACAGCCTGCCTGCAGAATGCTCAGAGGCAGGCTTTCATGGTTTGTCAAAGGTTTGCCCGGATGTTCTGATTTCAGAAAAAATCTATCCCGGATTGATTCAATGGATCACGCACTGGAACTGATCAAAGAATTTGAAACCAAACTGCTTGAAACCAGACCACCTAAAATCGGACAGTTTGAAACCAGACCGGTATAAGCTTTTTATTCCTTTTCATAAACGGCTGTTGCAATGGAACTGATCCCCCCTCTCGGAGTAAATTCGCCTGTGACCTCCATTCTCAAAGGTGTTAAAACTTGAACCAGGTCATCCAGAATCTTGTTGACCACATGTTCATAAAACATGCCCACGTTTCTGAATTGCAACAGGTAATATTTTAATGATTTAAGCTCCACAATGGTCTGGTCCGGTCTGTATTTTATCGTGATACAACCATTATCCGGCAGGCCTGTCATTGGACAAACCGACGTATACTCCGGCTGTTTTATGATAATATCAATACTTCGCTTGGATTTGTATGCGTATGGAATGGGTTCAAGAAGATCTGCTTTCACAATACTCGGATCTTCAATTTTATAACGTGTCACATAAGCCTTATTTTCGGTCATGTTAATTTTATCCTTACTGTCCATAAAAATTTTTATATAAAACTCCGCCCAACATACTGTAATAATAAGATTTTTAATTTTTGTTGTGGCAAACAAAATCTGCCGTGTGTTCATATGAAAAAACTGTTAACCTGTTGAAATCAAATCTCTTTCATTTTTTGTTGTGACAAGTCAATCTGCCATGGCGTTATTAAAAAGCAAATTTATCACAAAGCAAATAGTGTTTCAAACTAATAAAATAACCAAAAGGAGCATCCTTGTCGTCATTTTGATAATCCCAAAAAAAGCTTGACAAAGGCTTGAAAAAAATAGATAAATGACAAACCGACGTATTATGTAACCGAAATTAAAGAAAATTTCAAAATTTTCTTTAAAATTTTATCAAAGAGTTGAAAAATTCAAGTATATAGTCAAACTTGGTGATGCCATTTTGACGTTTTAATAGTCCGAGGAGGATACAAACCCAATGAACGATTTCCTACAAAGCCTTCGTAATGGCCAAGCTGAAAAACCGCGCACCCCTAAAACGCGCAAAAACTATGATAATTCTTATCATTATACAAGCCAGCCAAGGTTTAATTCACATGGTGGATACCAGAACTCTAGAAATCAACAAATGAAAAGACCCCCCATACAACATCAGCCTGGAAATCAGATTCCAATGGATGAGACTACAACAACATCCATACTGGCAGAGGCCATTGAAAATTTAAGCACTCATTTTGAAACCCTGGCTAAAAATCAAGATTACCTTATAAATGTCCAAGAACGAACTGCAGACATGTTGGAACGACAGGTCATTGCGATTGAACGGATTGTAAATCATCTTAATATCGCCCCAGCACAGGAGACAGAACCTGAACAAGAAAGTACTCCTGAAAGAACATTTGAACACCATTATGTAACCTCTCAGGAACCAAAAATAGAACCTGAACCTGAACTTAATATCGCCGAACCTGTCAAAGCACCTGTTGAAAATATCGAACCTGTAAAACCTGTGATTAGAAAAAGAAAAAAAATCGTAGCAAAAACGGCCCAAGAAACAATTCCAACTGAAAACACACTTCTCAGCCGTGAAGCAATCATGGATATCATCCACAGCATGCGGTCCGAAGGTTCCACATTTGATCAGGTTGCCGGTCGTTTGATTGAGTTGAATCAGCCGACCTTCTCCGGTCGAGGAGAATGGCATGCACAAACCATTCACAGGCTCTGCAATAAAAAATAAAAAATCTTAATTTAAAATAAAAAGCGGGCAAAACAAAACAATGCTTGTCCGCTGTTTATTTCTTCAAAGAGTCCATGTACTCCTTCCATTCAAAAGGAAGAAGCTGCCGTTTTTTTGTATTACAGTCTTTACAGCATGGCACAAGATTAAATTTTTCCGATTTCCCCCCTCGGGATAGAGGAATTATATGATCCATAGTGAGGTCTTTGGGCAAGAAAGCATTATGACAATACTGACAAATCCCTGAAGCGCGTTTGCGCTTCCACCATTGACTGGATCGCAGCTTTCTTGCCTTGTCCCGTTCTTTTTTCAAGAACGCTTCATCTGTAAACGTAAAAAACTGATCCATGGCGTTTTATATAAAAATCCTTGAAAAACAAAGTGTGACTTTCATGTTTTGTTGTGAGCGAACCAAGATAAGAAAATTGTTGTAGAAAATGGCCGGGTCTGCCCTTGGCAGTTAGTAACCAAATTCGTTTAACATCCTTCCATTGTCGACCCAGTTTTTGGTAACTTTTACAAACAACTTCAGCAGCACTTTCTGCCCTGTCATTTTTTCGATATCTTTTCTTGCCTTAGACCCGATTTTGGACAGCATGGAGCCTTTTTTCCCGATAATGATACCCTTTTGAGAATCCCTGACAACATGAATGCTGGCATGGATCACAATCAGCTTTTTTTCCATTTTAAACGAATCCACAGTAACTGCACTTGAATACGGTATCTCCATACCGGTCAATCGAAATACTTTTTCCCTGATAATCTCCTTGACCATAAATTTTTCCGACACATCCGTAAAAGTCTCCTCCGGAAAAAGCCTGGGACCTTTGGCCAATAAACTTTCAACTTCTTCAAGTAGATTTTTCACCTGAATATCTTTTATAGCTGAAACCGGAATAACGGCTTTAAAGTCATGCAGTTTCCTGAATTCCTCAACAAGCCGATAGACAAGTCCCTTATCCACCAGATCAATTTTATTCAACGCAAGAACAACCGGCTTAGATGTTTTTTTCAATTGGGATATGATCAGTTTTTCTGCAGAATAATTCCTGGCAGCTACATCCACCATAAACAAAATAACATCTACATCTTCCAGAGCCAGCAGAGCCTGATCAACAATTCTCCGGTTCAGTAATGTGGTGCTTTTATGAATTCCCGGCGTATCAACGAAAACAATCTGGGAGGACACCGTGTTAACAATGCCAAGAATTCTATCCCGGGTAGTCTGAGGTTTTTTTGATGTAATGGAAATTTTCTGGCCCAGCACCTGATTGAGCAAGGTGGATTTGCCTGCATTGGGAGCGCCGATAATGCCTGCAAACCCGGATCTGAAATTGGTTTCATTTTCCTTATTCATTATATATGCCCATTAAATTTTCAATTTCTTCTAGAACCGTATCTCTTCCTTGTTTTGTCTTGGTTGAAAAAAGAATAACACCGTTCTTTTCCCGGCCCAGCCGGGTGCAAATGGATAACAGTCTTTTTTGCTGATTTGTTTTTGACAATTTATCCGATTTCGTTAAAATCACCAGATAAGGAATGTCATGGGTTTCCAGCCAGTCCATCATATCAAATTCTTCTTTTTGAGGATCTCTTCGAATATCAATCAATAAAATCAACCCCAGAAGATTTTGGCGATGTGAAAGATACAGTTCAACCATTGGTTGCCATTGTGCCTGAATTTTTTTTGACACCTTGGCATATCCATATCCCGGCAGATCTACAAAAGAAAGGATCTCATTGATCATAAAAAAATTGATCAGCTGCGTACATCCAGGCTTTGAACTGGTTTTCACCATATTTTTTCTCTGGATCAATGTGTTGATCAAAGAAGATTTGCCTACATTGGAACGACCCGCAAAAGCAATTTCCGGGAAATCATATTCCGGATACTGGGAGGGTTTGACAGCGCTCTTAACAAATTGAACCGTTTTAATTATCATTACAGACCTTTTAAATATCCTTCCACACGGTCTAAACCAAGTTTCAGATTTTCCATGGAATTGGCATAGGAAAATCGCAAATACCCTTCCCCGTTTGCTCCGAAGTCAATCCCAGGGGTGACCCCTACATGGGCTTTTTCCAGGATATCAAAGGCAAGAGCATATGAATCGTTTGAAATATGTTTTGCATTGGCAAAAACATAAAATGCACCAGTTGGCTCTATGGTTATACCAAAGCCCATCTGCTTTAATCGCCCAATAACATAAAGGCGACGTTTATTATAGGTTTCTCTCATACGCTCAGTTTCTTTATGGGCATCGGTCAAGGCGGCTGCGCCTGCCAGCTGAGCCACGGAATTAGCGCAGATGAAAAAATTCTGCTGAAGGATCTGCAATGCCCGTACAAATTGAGGCGGCGATATCAAATATCCAAGACGCATACCGGTCATGGCAAAAAGCTTTGAAAACCCGTTCAACACAAAGGCCTTGTCTGTAAACTCATAAATGGAATGTTCCTTTCCCTCATAGACCAGCCCATGATAAATTTCATCTGAAATCACATACAGGTTGTTAACTTCTGCAATCTGTACAATCTGCTGCATTCTTTGTTGGGAAATGACATTCCCTGTTGGATTGGACGGGGAATTAATAAAAATAGCCCGGGTTTTAGAGGTGATTTTCTCTTTTATTGCTTCCGGAGTATACACAAACCCTTCTTCCTCAAAAACCGGAACCGTTACAGGAACCCCTTGAACATAATTGATAAAATTTGCATAGCATGCATAATGCGGGTCTGAAATAATGACCTCATCCCCTGGATTTAAAAGAGCTGAAAACAACAGCAGCATGGCAGGAGATGTGCCAGATGTCACAAGTATCTGTCCCGGATCAATGGTTGTGCCATAGGTTGTTTTATGATACTGGCTGATGGCTTCCCTAAGACGAATATCGCCCAGGCTGTGAGTATAATGTGTCTGATTTGCCAAAAAAGATTCAATGCCTACTCTTGTGACGCATTCGGGCACATTAAAATCCGGCTCCCCGATCTCCATATGCACAACCTTAATACCTTCCGCCTCCATTTTATGAATTTTTTCAAGAATCTCCATAACAATAAAGGGAGTTATTGTTTCACATCGAGTGGCAGGCTTCATTTACAGCACCTTGTTCAACGAGTATTCAATTATTCCTTCCGCACCTTCTTTGAGCAGCTTTGGAATCAAATCCCTGACCAGCCCCGTATCAATAATGCTTTCAACGGAAAACCAGTCGGATTGATACAAAGTGGCAATGGTGGGTGCATTCAGGCTTGGCAGAAGAGAAACAATCCTGGCGATTTTATCTTCAGGCACATTCATTTTTATTCCCACCAGCTTGTCGGCAACCAGGGCTGCCTGCAACAGCATGGCAATCTGTTCTATTTTTTCTCTTTTTACCGGATTTTCCCAGGCAGTTTTGTTGGCAATCAACTGGGTATTTGTTTCCATGACTTCATGGATCACCCTTAAGTTATGAGCCCGTATCGTACTTTCGGTTTCCGTAATCTCCACAATGGCATCAGCCAGCCCGGAAACAATCTTGGCTTCCGTGGCACCCCAGGAAAATTTCACATTCACGTCAATGTTCCTGTCCTTAAAAAACCGCTTTGTAAATTTTACAAGCTCAGTGGAAATGGTTTTCCCTGCAAGGTCTTCAAGAGTTTTTATAGACGAATCATTTGCCACGGCAATCACCCATCTGGCAGGGCGGGCACTGACCTTTGAATAAATAAGATCAGCCACCACATGGACATCGGATTCATGCTCTGCGATCCAGTCAAGCCCTGTCAATCCAGCATCAATAACACCGCTTTCCACATTAATGGACATTTCCTGGGCACGGCACAGGGCACATTCAATGGTATCATCATTAATATCCGGAAAATAACTTCTGCCTTCAATATTAATTTTCCATCCTGACCGTTTAAACAGATTGATTGTTGCATTCTGAAGACTTCCCTTTGGAATGCCCAATTTGAGTATTTTTTCCATTTATTTATATACCTTTATTTATATACCTCTTTGGGATCAAAAATTTTTGACTCTACTATTTTCAAATCATTGTCCTGAACTTTTGAAAAAAAGCAGCTTTTATAGCCCTTATGACAGGCTGCACCACCGACCTGATCCACCTTTAAGAGAACCGTATCATTATCACAATCCACCCGGATTTCCCTGACATTCTGAACATGACCGGATGTTTCCCCTTTTTTCCATAGCGTTTGTCTTGATCTGCTGTAATATGTTGCTCTGTGTGTTTTCACGGTTTCATCAAAGGCTTGTTTATTCATATAAGCAAGCATCAACACCTCACCTGTTTTATAATCCTGTGCAATGACCGGAATCAAACCATTGCCTTTTTTAAAATCAAGTTCAAAATCAAGTTTTAGCATGACAAGCACCAACTCCTTATAGGATATAATAATCAAAACTCTACTAAATACCCGGTATTGTTCAAAAAGTCAAATTTTAAAATTTTATTTTTTGAACAATACACAAATAACTTTTCCAAGTTTATGGATAAAACATTAAGGATAACTATAGTACCCTTAATCTTTTTTTAAGATATTCTATTGAAACTATGACCATATTCTGAGTATAAGTACCTGTCTAACACAATCAACCTGTATTTTTTCAAGGTGTATAAATGAAATCGGCAGACAACCCATCAGCACTTCAAAACGCACAAAAAGCAGAAAAATCAGCCAGAAAATTGTACCAGAAAAGCCGTCTTGCACAAAAAAGGCTTCACACACTCTTAAAATTCCTGCCTGACCCGGTGTTTGCATTCACCCTTGACAAAAAAGTCGAATACATCAACCCCGCATTTGAAAGAGTATTTGGCTGGACCTTAAAAGAGGTAAAGGGAAAAAACATTAAATTCATTCCGGATCACTTGATTGAGCAGGCAAAAAAGGGAATGAAACAATTGTTTGAAAACCAATCAATTCATGAGTTTGAAACCCAAAGATACACTAAAGACGGACGAATTCTTGATATATCAATTGATGGCTCAATTTTATACGATGAACAGAACAAACCGGCAGGACAGGTATTGATACTGAGAAATATGACTACAGAAAAGCGCATGGAAAAAAGCAACCAGATTCTGTTCAGGATCTCCAGGGCATTACACCAATATCTGGAACTAGGAGATCTGATCGCTTTTATCAACAAGGAGATCCAGAAACTGATATCCGTGGAAGGTGCTTTTATTTTACTTGCGGACAAATCAAAAGATCAACTCTATTTTTTTTCTGCCCAGTACCGGAATGCCGAATCGGAAAAAAAGTTTAAAAAAATCAGGTTTTCTGCTGACCAGGGGGTTTCCGGACGTGTTTACAAAACCGGAGAACCCCTTATTATCTTAGATGCTGCAAATTGCCCGTTTTTTCTGCGACGGGTTGAAGATGAAACCGATCTTGTTACAAAAAACATGCTGTCTGTTCCAATAAAACTCAAAGACCGGACAATTGGTGTCATTTCGGTTACCAATAAAAGCCATGGAGAATTTGACAACACGGATGTTGAACTTTTGAGCATGGTAACCAATACCATTGCTCTGCCCATTGAAAATACCCGTATACATGAAGAATTAAAAAAGTCTTATACGGAACTTAAAACATTAAACCGTGCAAAAGACAACGTGATCAACCATCTTGCCCATGAATTAAAAACTCCTGTTTCAGTTTTGGGTGCATCCATGAAACTTTTATCAAAAAAACTTAAAGCCACTGGATTACAAGACCCGCTCATTGAAAAAATTCTCACAAGAGGACAAAGAAATCTTAACAGGATTCTGGACATTCAGTATGAAGTTGAAGATCTGTTGAGAAAAAAAGATTTCAAAGCCTATCACATACTCAACAGGCTTCTGGATGCATGCAAAGATGAATTAAATATCCTCATTGAAAGTGAAACCGATAACATTGATATTATAAAAAGGGTTCATGATGCCATAGAAAACCTTTTCGGTCCAAAGAAAATCCAATCCAAATATCTTCTCCTGAATGAATATCTTATCAACAGGATTGATCAGCTTCGACCGGAATTCCAGCATCGAAACTGTGTTTTAAACACTCGAA
The DNA here is from genome assembly GCF_900105645.1 of Desulfobacula phenolica. NCBI lineage: Bacteria > Pseudomonadati > Thermodesulfobacteriota > Desulfobacteria > Desulfobacterales > Desulfobacteraceae > Desulfobacula > Desulfobacula phenolica. The sequence continues at coordinate 149,361 of NZ_FNLL01000002.1, forward strand.
TTGACAAAAATATTCCTGTTTTTATTCCGCCTGAAATTCTTGATATCATAACAAAAGGAATCATCCGGAATGCATTTGAATATACCCCGGATGCCGGTCAAATTGACATTGTCTTGAAAAATACAGGAGATGATCCTGAACTGATTGTCACGGATTCCGGCATTGGATTTACCCGAGAAAAATTACACCTGATATTTGAAAACTATTTCACGCCTCCCGACTCAATTGATTATTCAACAAAAAAACCCTATGATTTTAATGCAGGCGGCAGGGGATTTGATCTTCTGAGAATAAAAATTTTTTCCGAAAGGTATCACTTTAAAATATGGATTGATTCAAACCGATGCGGCGTCATACCAAAAGATAATGATATCTGTCCAGGTGACATTCATCTATGCCAAGCATGTAAAACTCCCAATGACTGTTTTGCTTCAGGAGGAACATCCATACATATTAAATTTCCTGTAACCTGATAAATCTGTTACAGGAACGCTGTCATGGATTTTTTTATGAAAAAAAAATATTATTATAAAAATTTTACCAAAATCCATTTGATTATATTCTTCATAGGACTTTTTACCCTTTTTATTGTAATAGAAACCTTGATCCTGTCATCAGAGTATCGAAGCAGCATGACCAATGATGTTCTGGAACAATTTAATAATCAGCAGATACACCTTGCCCGGCAGACTGCAGACGGGATTGAAAAATTTTTCGAAGACATTTTAAGGGATTTGACATTGCTCAGTCAATATCCCAATATTACAGGACAAAATCAAAACAACATCAACCTGACCCTGGAACAGTTTTATAAAAAAAACAACCATGATGTGATTCATTTTTATAAACTTGATGCCAATGGGATCATGACCAACATTTACCCTAAAAATGTTGCACGCGGCAAAACTTTTTTATTTCGAAATTATTTTATTCAGACCAAAGAAGGCCTTAAACCCCATGTCAGCAAATTTATTAAGGTTCAAGCTGATTACTGGACCATTGTTATTTCCTGCCCCATTCTACGGGTTGAAAATAAAAAAACAGTCTTTGACGGACTGGTTGCCGCCACAGTAAGCGTAAACAAACTTCGCACCCTGTTTTTTGAACCGTTTAGACTCTCTGCAAGCGGTTACGGATGGATGATGGATGATGATGGTACGGTTACCATCAATCCCATTGAAATGGGATGGACGGGAAAAAATATCAATGCCCTGTTTGACCGTCCAGGTGAAAAAGGGCTTGAAGCATTGACATCACGCATGAAAAAAGGAGAGGAAGGTCTTGGCAATTACACCTATCACTTTATTGATAAATCAGCGGCATTCAGCCCTCTTAAGATAGGCCAGAGAGTTTGTTCGGTTGCCATCTGCACACCAATCGAAGAGATCAAGCAGTTTATGCAAAAAACCTTTATCAAGGAAAAAAAACTTCTGGCGTTTGTCATCCTGGTGATCATTATCGCAGGGGGCTGTGTCATGTTTCTCACCCGTCATATCTATCTTTCCCGCATGGAGGAACACTCCTGGGACAAGCTTATGGGAATCTTCAAAGCAATGTCCAGCGGTGCCTGTATTATTTCACCGGACTACACTATTGTATTCATTAATCCCGCTCTGATGAAAAGCCTGGGAATTGATGAAAATGAAATCATGAATATTCCGTGTCATACCTTTTTTATGGGACAAGATAAGCCCTGCAAAGAATGTCCCATGGAAGACACATGGGGTCAGGGCATTCCAGGCTATGCCCTCAAACGATTCACCCCTGTTTCAGGCCAGGCTTTTTCTGCTGAAGTGCTTACAATTCCACTTTCTGAAACACATGAAACACTTCCCCATGTTTTTTGCTATATTAAAAACCTCACCGAAGAGATCACCCTTAAAAGGAAACTGACACAGTCCCAGAAAATGGCTGTGATCGGTGAGCTTGCCGCCGGCATAGCCCATGAGATGCGCAATCCTCTTTTATCCATCTGTTCAGCCAGCGAGATGCTTCTGGACAGTCCCAATCATGACAGCGAGGAAGCCACCCTGGCACAAGTCATACACACCGAGGCCAGAACACTTGAAACCGTTATCCGGGAATTTTTGCTCTATGCCCGACCACCTGTACTGAACAGAACCCATACCCAGCTCAACGACCTGGTTGAAAAAATATGCAAACAAGCAAAATCAAGGAATGACTTTGGATCTTCCATTATCATAAAAACAAGCCTTGCCCATGATTTACCCAAGGCTTACCTGGATAAAAACAGACTCTCACAAATTATCTGGAACCTTGTTCAAAATGCCAGGGATGCAATAGAAAACCAAGGTATGATAAGGGTTATCACTGAATTAAAAAACACAAAAGGGATAAGAAAAAATATTATATTAATTGTGGAAGATTCAGGCAAAGGAATTGATCCTGAAATGAGCAAAGATCTTTTCAAACCTTTTTTTACCACAAAAGAACATGGACTTGGCATGGGCCTTGCTCTTGTAAAGCAAGCTGTTGAATTACATCAGGGCAGCATTAAATTTGAACAGAATTCTTTTGGAACACGATTTACTATTGTATTGCCACTGATGTCATAAAACAATAACATGCGGTTAATTTAAACTGCAAACAGGATCGGAGGACATATGAAAAAAATCCTTCTGGTTGATGACCAGGAATCCGTATTGACAAGTCTTTCTATTCTTTTGCGCAGAAATGGCTTTCATGTCGTTACCGCAAAAAATCCAACTGATGCAAAATGCCACCTGGTTAAAGAAGATTTCAACTTGGTATTAACGGATCTTCGTATGAAAAAACCCTATGACGGCTTGCAAGTACTCAAAGATGCCAAGGCATTCAGATCAGGAATCCATGTGATTATCATGACTGCCTTTGGAACCATTGAAAATGCAGTTGATGCAATGACAATGGGGGCTGATGACTATATTACAAAAGGATTTTCCAACAAGGAATTGATTAAAAAAATCAATAAAATCCTCAAAAAAAAGAAGTTCAAATCAATTGAGCAGCCAAAAGCAAAAGAATTTCATAAAATTGTCGGCAAAAGCAAACCTTTGCGCAATGCCCTGGAAATCATTCGAAAAGTGGCCCCTACCGACAGTTGCCTTATGATCCATGGAGATTCGGGTACAGGAAAAGAACTGATTGCCAAAACAATTCACAGGCTATCCCTTAGAAAAGACAAAATTTTTCTGCCCGTAAATTGTGCGGCTTTTTCCGACACACTCCTTGAAAGTGAACTGTTCGGACATATCAAGGGAAGTTTTACGGGTGCAGATACGGATAAGCACGGCCTTTTCTGTGCTGCTCATACCGGCACTTTATTTTTGGACGAAGTGTCGGAAATGTCAAAAGCCATGCAGGCAAGACTTCTGAGGGTATTGCAGGAAAAAAATGTAACTCCCGTTGGGAGTACTTCCACCTATCCTGTTGATGTCAGGATTATTTGTGCAACGAATAAAGACCTTTTGGAAGAAGTTTCAGCAGGAAATTTCAGGGAAGATCTTTATTTTAGATTGTGTGTTATTCCAATTGTATTACCCTCACTTGAAGAAAGAAAAGAAGATATCCCTCTGCTGGTTGATTTTTTCATCAACAACCTGAGCAAAAAATTTCTTAAAAAACCTATAAAAATTGACAAAAAGGCCATGGACTTGATCATGGAGCGACACTGGCAGGGAAATATAAGGGAACTTGAAAATTTTATAGAACGAATGATACTGCTGCTGGACAAACCTGTTTGCAATGAATCGGATATTATATCTCTTCTGCCACCGGTACAAAGCCACAAATCAACTCCATCTCCATCTTCTCTTTCAATGACCGAAAGTGAGCAGATCTTAAACGTTCTTCAAAACTGCAATTGGAATCAAAGCCTTGCTGCGAAAAAACTGGGTATCGGTCGAACAACACTCTGGCGAAAAATCAAACAATATGACATTACACATCAACTTCAGGTCTGATCCTGATCGGTTAAAACAATGCTTGAAGATTTAACCCAAAAATCAAAAAAACCACTGATGGTTTTGGTTTTTCTTTTAATGGTTGCGGTTATCATCAATATAGTCATACTCAAATTATTTGATCAAAAAAGTGCCTACAGGGAAGCTCATAGCCTGGTTGGAATCATAACACTCATGGGATTTGTTTATACTTTTGCAGATGACAAAACCTCACGAATCAAATTATTTTTCTTGTTCCTTATCTCCCTGGTTCCATGTTATTTGGGCACTGTATTTTCAGATCTGGACATAAAACTCCTGGGCATTGGCGGACACCGAAATCCTTTATTCCATAGCGGATTATTGTTCTTTATCTTATTGATTCCTGCAAAGCGGTTCAGGTCTTTTGTCCCTGCAGCAATTGTAGCATCATTTGGGATTGGTTTAGGCTCTCATCTGATATGGGATCTGTTTGATCATGCCGATGTCCGATGGATTCCTGGCTTGAACTTTGATCGTCTCTGGCTTGGCACAAACGGGCTGTTTTGTATTTTATCGGCAAAACTGTTTTTGTCGTCACGTCTCAACAAATAATGAGTCAAAAATCATGTCTGAATAACTTGCTGAATGGCTTGATATGAATGACCTATGAAAAAAGCGTTTAGAAATATTAACGAACAGCCTCACTCTTGTTTTCAGTCAACACTTATGTTAAAAATACCCAAATTAACAGGGCTCATTTACAGGGGACTTAACACCCCGAGAATACACGCTCATAACGAATGAGCGTAAAAAAGGAGTTGAACCGGACACCGTGAACCGAACAATAAAACTGCGTTTGCCTGCACAACCCCGGCACAGCTCAGCAATGCAATCAGGGCCTGCAAAAAATGAAAACAAATTATTTTTAAACGGCCACAAAAGATGCAAAAATTTTATACCCATTTTCACTGAACCCTGATTTTCCGTAACAGCAAACCCAAACAACAACCAAGGAAAACTTATGCCAAAACGCAATGACATCAACAAAATACTCATTATCGGCTCCGGGCCAATCATTATCGGCCAGGCTTGTGAATTCGACTATTCCGGCACCCAGGCCTGCAAAGCCCTGCGCGGTCTTGGCTATGAAATCGTACTGGTCAACTCCAATCCGGCCACCATCATGACCGATCCCGAAACAGCCGATATCACCTATATAGAACCGTTGAACCTTAAGGTGCTAACCAAAATCATTGACAAGGAACGGCCGGATGCCCTGCTGCCCAATCTGGGCGGTCAATCCGCATTAAACCTGTCTTCCGAATTGAACGAAGCCGGTGTGTTGGAACAATATGGCGTCAAGATTATCGGGGTTGATATGGAGGCCATCAAACGCGGAGAAGACCGCACGGCCTTTAAAGAAACCATGGAAAAGTTAGGCATTTCAATGCCCAAAAGCAGGACAGTCAACACAGTTCAAGACGCCGAAGAAACAGCCGAAGAGCTTGGATACCCGGTGGTGATCCGGCCGGCTTATACCATGGGCGGCACTGGCGGCGGCCTGGTCTATAACCGTGAAGAACTTCAAACCATTGCGGCCCGTGGTATAGCTGCCAGCATGGTGGATCAGATTTTGGTTGAAGAATCGGTCCTGGGCTGGGAAGAACTGGAGCTGGAAGTTGTCCGGGATGCAAAAAACCAGATGATTACGGTTTGTTTTATTGAAAATGTGGATGCCATGGGCGTTCACACAGGTGACAGTTTCTGCACCGCACCCATGCTGACCATTGATGAAGAACTGCAGCAGCGTCTGCAAAAATATGCCTATAAAATCGTTGAAGCCATTGAAGTGATCGGCGGCACCAATGTCCAGATGGCCCATGATCCCAAAACCGGTCGTGTCGTGGTCATTGAAATCAATCCGCGCACATCCCGCTCCTCTGCCCTGGCATCCAAGGCCACAGGTTTTCCTATCGCCCTTGTCTCCGCCCTGCTGGCAGGTGGCCTGACACTGGATGAGATTCCCTACTGGCGTGACAAAACCCTGGACAAATACACCCCTTCCGGAGATTATGTGGTGACCAAATTTCCCCGCTGGGCCTTTGAGAAATTTGAAGGCGTGGAAGATGTTCTGGGCACACAGATGCGGGCCGTGGGAGAAGTTATGTCCATCGGCAAAAACTATAAGGAAGCCCTTCAAAAAGCCATCCGCAGCCTGGAAATCAGCCGTTACGGTCTGGGGTTTGCCAAAGACTTTAATGAAAAGTCACTGGATGAACTCATGACCATGCTCAACCGGCCCAGCAGTGAACGCCAGTTTATCATGTACGAAGCTCTTCGCAAAGGTGCCGACATCCAGGCTCTCACAGACAAAACCCATATCAAGGCATGGTGGATTGAGCAGATGAAGGAGTTGGTGGATCTGGAAGAAAAAATCATTTCATACAAAGGCAAACTCCTTCCTGACGACCTGTTGATTCAAGCCAAAAAAGACGGTTTTGCCGACAAATACCTGGCTCAGCTGATGAACGTACCGGAAGAGCAAATCCGGGAAAAACGGCTGTCCCTTGGCCTTGCAGAATCATGGGAACCTGTGCCGGTGAGCGGCGTTGAAAACGCGGCCTATTATTATTCCACCTATAACGCCCCGGACAGCGTGCCTGTCAGCAGCCGGAAAAAAATCATGGTGCTGGGCGGCGGACCCAACCGAATCGGCCAGGGAATTGAATTTGATTACTGCTGCGTTCATGCGGCTTTTGCCATCCGGGATGCCGGATATGAATCCATCATGGTCAACTGCAACCCGGAAACCGTTTCCACAGATTATGACACATCCGATAAATTATATTTTGAACCTCTGACCGTTGAAGATGTCTTAAGTATTTATGAAAAAGAAAAACCAGAAGGAGTTATTGTCCAGTTCGGAGGCCAGACACCTCTAAACATTGCCAATGAACTGGCCCGGGCCGGGGTGAAGATTCTGGGCACCACACCTGAAACCATTGACCTTGCCGAAGACCGTGACAGATTCCGCAAAATTATGCGCAAGCTGGGCATCCCTCAGCCCAAAGCAGGCATGGCCATTGATATTGACGAAGCACTGAAAATTGCCGATACAATCGGTTATCCCCTTATGGTCAGGCCGTCCTATGTTCTTGGAGGACGGGCCATGGAGATTATCCATGATGATGACATGCTCAGGCATTACATGGCGGCAGCCGTGGATGTTTCACCTGAACGTCCGATTCTCATTGATAAATTTCTGGACAATGCAATTGAAGCCGAAGCCGATGCCATATCGGACGGTACGGAAGTGTTTGTACCCAGCGTGATGGAGCATATTGAACTTGCCGGGATTCATTCAGGTGATTCAGCCTGTGTCATACCGCCGGTGAGCATCCCCCCCAAACACATTGACACCATAACAGAATACACCAAAGCCATTGCCACAGAACTTAATGTGGTCGGGCTGATGAATATTCAGTATGCCATACACGACAACACCGTTTATATTATCGAAGCCAATCCCAGGGCATCGCGGACCGTGCCGCTGGTTTCCAAGGTATGTAATATCTCCATGGCCCGTATCGCAACCCAGCTGATGCTCGGAGAAAAAATAGAGGACATGAATATTAAACATCGGGAGATCCCTCACTTTGGCGTCAAAGAGGCGGTTTTCCCGTTCAACATGTTTCCCGAAGTGGACCCCCTGCTCGGACCTGAGATGAGATCAACCGGTGAAGTTCTCGGTATGTCCGACAGCTTCGGACTTGCATTTTTCAAATCCCAGCAGGCTGTCCAGCTTCCATTGCCCCTTGAAGGCAGTGTATTGTTTACCATTGCAGACCGTGATAAATACCCGGCTCTTGAGTCTGTCAGGCTTTTCAGGGATATGGGATTTAACATCATTGCCACCAAAGGAACCTATGATTTTCTGGTTGAACAGGGAGTCGAGTGTGAACTGGTGAATAAACTTGGCTATGGCCGTCCCAACCTGATTGATGCCATCAAAAACGGAAACATCCAACTTGTCATCAACACCCCCAGCGGCCGACAAAGCCAGCATGACAGCTCCTATATCCGTAAATCCGCCATCAAATACAATATCTTGAATATTACCACCACTGCGGCAGCGGTCGCGGCTGCCAAAGGGATTGCAGCACGAAAGAATGGAACCGGCAAGGTAAAATCCCTACAGGAATACCATGCTGACATAAAAGACTGATATAAAAGCTGATTCGATTAAAGCTAAAAGCGTAAAAATTAAGTTGAAGGCCATCAGAGGGACAGATGGCCTTCAACTTTACAGGCATACAATCCACGATCATCTCTACCTCATCCTCCCCCTTTTTTTACCTGAAATTTTTCATAAAAACCTTAAAAAATTCACACAAAGACACTCAATCTTTATTGACGACAAACCTTAATAAAATACAAGGGTTGCCTATATAAGTTTTATATGAAAGTCTTAAAAAATCCAAACAGTGACTTTCAATCTTTGTTGTGGGCAAACCAAGCTGAAATACCAGTTCTGCCCGTGGCAGTTATAGAAAACTTATAACTTGCTGGAATCAAATATGTTTCAAGAATAATCAGCAAAGCTCTCATTGATCAGGCTAAGTTTCTGTGCTAATAATTAAAACCATTCATAAGGAGGTTGTATAAAAGAGATGAGCAATGGAAGTGATACAAAAGAAATTGTAAAAGTCAAAATGGGCCGCATAGGTGATCGACCCTATTGGGTTTTAATCTTTTCGATATTTGTCAGGGCGCTCCATCAAGTAGGGGCGGGTGTCTTCCTGGCCTCATTTCTCCTGAAGGACATGATTACCCTGCCGCCTTTATATCTTATTCTTGTTGCCGTAAGCGGTGTCATACTGATGGTCACAGAAGGCCTGAGACACAGGCAGTTATTCAGAGAAGTATCCGGATTCAGCACTATCCTCAAATTGGTTATTCTGGGACTGGCATACCACAAAATGGTGTCGGCCACACTTGTCGTATTATTTGTCTTCATACTGGCCTCAATTTGTTCCCATGCACCCAAATTTATCCGGCATCGGCTGCTTTTTTAAAATTAATCGCACATGATTGGAAAACCATATGGCATCCACACCATCAATAAACCATGAACTTCAGCTGGCCCGGGAATTTGTTCAATACACGGACAGCCATATTTTTTTAACGGGAAAAGCCGGCACCGGCAAAACCACATTTTTGCATGACCTGAAAAAAGATACTGCAAAACGAATGATCATAACCGCCCCTACCGGGGTTGCAGCCATTAATGCCGGCGGTGTCACCTTGCATTCTTTTTTTCAGCTGGCCTTTGGACCTTTCATTCCGGGCAGTGATGCCTATGAAAACAAACGACAGCGCATGTTCAGATTCAGCAAAGAAAAAAAACGGATTATCAAGAGCCTTGATTTGCTGGTGATTGATGAAATCAGCATGGTACGGGCTGATTTGCTGGATTCAGTGGATTCGGTACTTCGGCAGCACCGCCGAAATGATCAGCCTTTTGGCGGTGTTCAGCTGCTCATGATCGGGGATCTGCACCAGCTCTCGCCTGTGGCAAAACAGGATGAATGGAAGCTTTTACAGCAATATTATGACTCGGTTTATTTTTTCAGCAGCCATGCCCTTGCCCGGACAAAATTGCTGACCATTGAATTAAAGCATATTTACCGGCAATCCGACGTCAGGTTTATCGAACTGCTTAACCGGGTCCGCAACAACCGGCTTGATGCCGACTCAATCAAAAAATTAAACCAGAGGTATATTGAAAACCATACCCCTGAAAAAGACCAGGGCTATATAACACTGACCACCCATAACAGCAGTGCCGACACCATCAATAGAACCCGGCTTGCAGAATTGGCAGGAAAAGAATATCGTTTTAACGCCAAAATTTCCGGGGATTTTCCCGAACATACCTACCCTACCCCGGGTTCCCTGGTACTCAAAGAGGAAGCACAAGTCATGTTTCTTCGCAATGACAACTCTGCTGAAAAGCGATATTACAACGGTAAAATCGGAAAAATAACAGAGATTTCCATGGAACGGATCAGCATTGCCTGCCCTGACGAACCAGAAGAGATTGAGGTTGAACCCGTTGAATGGGAAAACATCAAATATACGGTAAATGAGGAAAACAAGGAGATCCAGGAGGAGATTATCGGCAAATTCAAACAATTTCCCCTGAAACCGGCCTGGGCCATAACTGTCCATAAAAGCCAGGGATTGACCTTTGACAAGGCAGTCATTGATGTCAACTCAGCTTTTGTCCATGGCCAGGTTTATGTGGCTTTAAGCAGGTGTAAAACTTTTGAGGGCATGGTTTTGAGTTCTCCGATCCCTTCTCAAGGCATTGAAACAGATGATGCTGTCCTGGACTTTGTTGAAACGGCCAGGCAGGCCCCGCCCTCTGATAACCTGCTCCGGACTGCAAAAATATCCTTTCAGCAAAAACTGATCATGGAATGCTTTGATTTTCAATTGCTGCATAACCGTCTCAACTATCTTGTCCGGCTTTTGCTGGGCAATGCCAACTTGGTTCAGTTGTCCGGCATCACCGATATGGGCCGTTTGCAGGAAATGGCCTGGAAAAATATTTTTACGATAAGCGAAAAATTCAAACAGCAATTGCGTACTATTTTTGAAGATAACGGCCTGCCGGAAACAAATGATTACCTTCAAGAACGGACCCGCAAAGCATCCGCATGGTTCCAGGAACAGTTCTCCTTGATTTTTGATGATCTTGTTCAAAAATTCCAGGTAGAGACAGACAACAAAGAACTTGCCAAAAGAATTGGCAATGCTTTGAATAATCTAAAACAAGACATTATTATCAAACGCGCCGGCATCCAATCTTGTGAAAACACATTTTCGCCGTCCCATTATTTACGATCCATATCCAAGGCTGAGCTTGATTTTACCCCTGAAAAAACAAAAAAAGCACAGACACCTGCCTACAGTGCGTCAGACATTGAGCATCCTGAACTATTCCAGCAGCTTAAAGACTGGCGGACAAGCACTGCCAAGGCGCAGGGTATTGCCCATTTCCAGGTTCTCCACCAAAGAATATTGATCCAGATAGCAGTCAGCTTGCCAGACACAGAAACAAAACTGAAAAAAATAAGCGGTGTTGGCAAAAAAACCCTGGAAAAATACGGCAAAGAAATTTTGGCACAGGTTGTGGAATATCGTAAAAATCATGGGATAGAAAAGGTTATACTGCCGGAACCAAAAAACATACCAGAAAAAAAAACCTCCTCTGGAAAACCCACAGGCGCATCAAACACAATGCAGACAAGCTTTGATATGTTCAATAAGGGAATGGCCATTGCCGATATCGCCGAAGAAAGGGGTCTTGTGGAAAGCACCATCCAGAATCACCTGTGTTTTTTTATAGAAAACAGCCAATTGGATATCAACAAAGTACTCTCGCCTGAAAAACAAAACGCCATCGAAGCTGCACTGGCAAAAGGCCCGGCAGATTCCTTCAAAGCCGTCAAACAAAATCTGGGAGACGGTTTTTCATATGGTGATATCAAACTTATGCTGGCACACAAGAAGCACCTGGAATCAAAACAAAATCAATCCTAAAGAAAATCAACAACTTAAGTTTTTTATTCCAGTGTACGATATATATGTCATAGCGTAAAAATATTTTTGCAATAGTCTTATCTTTGACACTTAAAATTGGATTGGACAATGAAAGACATAGCCAAAATAAATCAAAGTGAGTCCATTCACCCGGACAAGCCAAACATCAATTCTTATGAGAAAAAAAAACATAAAAGAAAAAAGCACGGTCAGGAAGCTAAAAAACATTATGATGAATTAATCAAAATTGTGGATGAAACGCATAAGGATCTGGAAGAAAAAAATTCTCCGTTCCGTCTTTGCGTATACCAGGAAGGTGATGATATTTTCATTGATGTTGTTGCCATTGACAACTTGGGTAAAATCACCCAGGTGTTCAAGCACGACATCTCCCATGCTCAATTTGAACACCTGATCCATCAATTAAAAAGCGGCCGGGGTCTTATTCTTGACACTGACGCATAATCTGTTTTTTTTATAACTGCCACGGGCAGACTTGGTCTTTCACCCATGTTTGCCCACAACAAAGATTTAAAGTCTCTGTATGAATTTTTGAAGACTTTCATATAAAACCAAATCAAATTTTTGCTATCCTGTTTTCTTGCTGTCCTACATATCTTATTACATCTAAAAACAAAAAGAATTGCAAAAATCAGCAAATCTAAAGATAATAAAAAATTTGATTGTTGAGCATAATGTAAAAATAACCTTTTTTCAAAGGAGTCATAAAAAATGGAACAAAAAGCATTTCAAGATTATTATTCAGATGATTTCAGCCAATGCTATGGCTGCGGCAAACTAAATGAACACGGATTACAGATCAAAAGCTATTGGGACGGAGACGAGACTGTTGCAAGATTTTCGCCCAAAGAATACCACACAGCCACATCCAGATTCGTATATGGCGGATTGATCGCGTCACTGGTTGATTGCCACGGAACAGGATCGGCATCGGCAGCAGTTTATCGACAAGAAGGCCGGGACATGGATACTCAACCCAGCATACGGTTTGTAACAGCTTCCATAAAAGTTGATTATCTTGCACCTACCCCTTTGGGAGTGGAACTTGAAGCACGAGGTAAAATAGCGCAAATTAAAGGGAAAAAAGTGGTGGTTGATATCAGGGTGCTTGCAAACGGTCAAACTTGTGCAACAGGAAGTGTGGTTGCGGTCAGAATGCCGGAAACCATGATGATAAAATAAACAAATTTTAATCCCGACAAATACTTAAGGAGTATAAAATGACAAATCAAAAATCAGTAATCTTTGCATTCCGGGGCGACCCACTGTGTTTTATTCATGTTCTTCTCAATGGCATTGATCTTCATGAACGCGGCCAGGAAGGCTTGATCATCATTGAAGGGGAAGCTCTTACACTAATTCCTCAAATGGCCAAACCAGAACATTTTCTTTCAACCCTTTATCAGAAAGCAAAAAAACTGGGCCTTTTGCACGGAGCCTGCAAGGCATGCTCGGCTAAACTTAAAGTTGAAAAAGAGATTGAAAAACAAGGCATTCCTTTTATAGGTGACATGTCAGGTCACCCTTCCATGGGAGAATTTATTGAAAAAGGATATCAGATCATTACATTTTAAGGATTTATACTTTATACAACAGCAGGCATGGAATTTTACAATCCATACCTGCTGTTGCAGGGTTGAATCTATAGTTTATACCCGATCATTTTCAAAAATCCTTTTCTTTTTTCAATATCCTCTTCAGTCTCGATACCTTTTGGTGAAAACCCGTCAATCACTCCGAGAATTCCCCGTCCCTGATCTGTCTGGGCCACGATAACCTGCACGGGATTTGCCGTTGCACAGTGAATCCTGGCAACCTCTGGTACATTTTTAATGGTATTGAGAATATTGATGGGAAACATATCTTTCATAAAAATAATAAAAGAGTGACCTGCAGAAAGTTCAAAAGCATTCTTCTTTGCAAGTTCAATCAAATCTTTATCTGTTCCGCTATACCTTACCAGGCGCTCTATGGATGCCTCACAGAATGCCACACCAAACTTTGCATTGGGTACTGTACAAACAATAGCTTCATGAATGTCTTCAACGGTTTTGATAAAATGAGAATGGCCCAGAATAAAATTTAATTCATCCGGATTTTCAATTGTTATGGTTTTCAGTTCCATACTAACCTCCAAAATTGACCTCCAAAAATTCTATTAAAACAGGTAGCCTAAAGAAGGGTTAACTATAATCATAATTCGAATTGAAAAACAAGTTGCGTTCTTCTGAGAAATTGGTAAATTGCTCATAATTTAATGAATTTCAAGAGAGCCGACATGTTTAAAAAATTAAAATTTCTTATTTATACCCGCCCCTTTATTGTTTTTGCCTATTACCTTATCCGGGTTTACAGTCTGACCTTCCGCCTTAAGGTCATCAATGAAGAAAAATGGCAACATCTGTTGAAACAGGGAAAACCAATCCTGCTTTGCGCCTGGCACCAGCAGTTTTTTTCCGCCATCCGGCATTTTAAGACCTATTCAAAATTCAATCCAGGCCTCATGATCAGTCAAAGCCGGGATGGAGAGCTTATTGCCGGGGTAGCCAATAGAACCGGGTGGCATACCCCCAGAGGTTCCTCCTCAAGGGGAGGTAAAAAAGCCATGGATGCCATGATCAATCACCTGACAACATACAAGCTTGGTGCCCATATACTTGACGGTCCCACAGGACCCATAGGAAAAGTCAAGGCCGGGGTTATTAAAATAGCTCTGGAAACAAACGCTTTAGTGGTGCCTTTTTATACCCATGCGGAACATGCCTGGTTTTTTAATTCCTGGGACAGATTCATGCTTCCCAAGCCTTTTTCAAAGGTTGTTTTGACCTTTGGAAATGAACTGCAATTTTCCAAAGCCGACACTCCTGAAGAATTTGAAGCCCAGCGGCAGCTTGTGGAAACGACCATGCTGCCCGGACTTATGCTTAAACCCAAAAAAAATGGTTCTTGATTAATATAACGAACTCATGTATAATTCCAATTTTTGATTTCTTTAGTCGGTGATCCCGGCCTTTTATGTAAGGAACCTTATGCCCCAGAACAACTTGCCCTTGACCGGGTTTGACGAAATGAACTTGAGCCCCCCTGTGTTTTCTGCATTGCAGGATGTGGGCTATGAAACTCCAACCCCGATCCAGGCAATGACCATCCCCCATCTGATCCGGAACAAAGATGTGCTGGGCCAGGCCCGGACCGGCACCGGCAAAACAGCCGCCTTTGCCCTGCCACTGCTATCCCGGATTGACCTTGACAACAAACGGCCCCAGGTATTGGTATTGACCCCCACCCGGGAACTGGCCATCCAGGTGGCAGAATCCTTTAAGACCTATGGTGCAAGAATGAAAGGGCTGAACGTATTGTCCGTTTACGGAGGACAAAGTTACGGAATTCAGCTGAACCAGCTCAAAAGGGGAGTCCATGTGGTCGTGGGAACACCCGGCCGACTCATGGATCATATGCGAAAAAAAACCGTGTCATTTGCAGACCTTTTTTGTGTAATCCTGGATGAGGCAGATGAAATGCTTCACATGGGCTTTATTGATGATGTGGAATGGATACTGGACAGAACGCCACCCGATTCACAAACCGCTCTTTTCTCAGCCACCATGCCCAGGCCAATCCAAAAGATTGCCCAAAAATATCTTACATCACCGGAAGAATTTTTTATCAAACCGGACAACACGGAACTTAATACCATCAAACAGCAATACTGGATGGTCAATGGAGCTAAAAAAGCGCACGCCCTGACCCGTATACTGGAGGCTGTCTCCTTTGACGGGGTGATTGTTTTTGTTAAAACCAAAACCGCAACACTTGAGCTGGCAAAAATTCTTGAAGACAAAGGATTCAAAGCCGAGGCCCTGAACGGGGATCTTGCCCAGAATGCAAGAGAACGAACCGTTAACCGGCTGAAAAACAGCCATATCGACATTCTGGTGGCAACTGATGTTGCGGCCAGGGGTCTTGATGTGGACCGAATCTCCCATGTAATTAACTATGACATGCCTTCCAAAGTTGACCCCTATGTCCACAGGATCGGCAGAACCGGCAGAGCCGGTCGGACAGGAGAAGCCATACTGTTTGTTTCCCGAAATGAACGCTGGATGCTGAAAGTTATTGAAAAGACCACAAAACAAAAAATTCAGGAAATCAGCCTGCCCTCCAACAAAACCATTAATAAGAAGAGAATAGCTGACTTTAAGCAGGCCATTACTCAGACCCTGGAATCAAAAGACCTGAGTGTTTTTCAAGAACTGCTTGAAGGATATGCCCAGGAACAGGACATCCCTGTTGTACAGGTTGCAGCTGCCCTTGCGAAATTAGCCCATGGAGACAGCCCTTTCCTGTTGCCTGCGGATAAAGACAAAAAAACCGCAACAGCTAAGCCAGCCCGAAAAAAACAGGCTGCCCCGAAAAACATTTCAAATAACAGGAACACGACAGAAAGAACAAACAAGCCGGGTAATACAGCAAGAAAACAAACACCCAAACCAATGAAAAAACAAACCTCCTCCCAAAAAGCAAATATTACTCCCACAAAAGAAACAAACATTGCTCCCCAGGAACAAGCAAGTGTGCCACCCCTGGAAAAAGGCATGGAAAGATACCGAATTGAAGTGGGACGTCTCCACGGGGTCCAGGCTGGAAATATTGTCGGAGCCATTGCAAATGAAGCCGGTCTTGACAGCAAACACATCGGCCATATAAATATCAACCAGGAATTTTCCTTTGTGGATCTTCCATACGGTATGCCAAAAGAAATTTTCAGGCTCCTGAAAAGAACCTGGGTAAAATCCCAGCAAATGTCAATCTCAAAATGTGCCTGAAGAACCCTATCCGCATTATTGCACCCCTAAAAAAAACAGGAACAAGGACAATCCATTAAGGAATCTGTCCTTGTTCTACAGTCTGTTGACTTGGTTTTGTTATCAACTTTTCCCATAAGCAGGCCCCCTGCCCGTTTTTTTGCCGTCTTATAAAATAAAAAATTTAATTCATTATTGAAGCGTATACGAGATTTATGGTATCTAATAATTTATAACTCTATCTTGTTTGTTCAGCAAAAAAAAAACAAAAAAACAATCCCATAAACAATAAGGACGGTATGCCATGGATGAAGCAATCAAATTGTTAAGTATCAGCAGAGTGTTGGAAAAAATGATAAATCATACGGCAAATGACATTTTTTATACATACAGAGATATGTTTTTGATGATGGAAAACACCTACATTGTTCCAGCTGTCTGGGGTGCCATGGAAAACGGGGAACTGGACGAGACACAAAAGGAAATACACAAAAAAATAAAAAAACTGGTGAACGATTCAATATCAGCTCTTTTCATAAAAAATATGACTGACCCGCAGGCCTTTGCCATCAAGTATCTTGTAAACAGAACCATGATTTACACCATATCATACATGATTGAAACGACTAGAAATCAAGTATCCCAAGGGGCCATCACAGCCAATGACATGTTGACCAACCTGAAACCCATGGGAAATGCCTGAATCAAAACATGTGTTATCAATGCTTTTATAAGCGAACCAGAAAATAAAAGAAATCAAATCAAATCGTAGGGTGAGATCGCCCGTTATGAAAAGGCGGCAATAAAAAGATGGCGACAAGTTAACATACGCCTCTGCCCGGTATTCCAGCCAGAGGCGTATGTATTTATGTATTCAGGAAAATATATTTACCTGACCGTTGAATCCACCTTTTCTTCTGAAAAAGAGAACTCAAGCTGATCAGCAATCTGATCCTCGGAATCAAGCCGGTTGAGCTTCACCATTTCAAAGCTGTCCACCTCAATAAACACAACCCCTTTTTCATCCACCAGTGTCAGGTCATAGGTATTGGTCTCTTCACCTGAGTCTGTCTTCCGGGTGATACAAAAATATTTCATATGTTTTTCAACATCTTTGTAAAATTTAAAGGATTTTATTTTATAAGGCAAAACAGTTCTTGAGGAGGTAAAAAACTCAAGAAGGCCGCCGGTCTGGAACATGGCATCCACAAGTATGGGTGCTGCCACAAAATTGGGATTTTTCACCCCTTTGAAAAACTCTTTGTTGCTGTTGTCTTGCACTGTTGTGACCAATGTCGTGCCGTCAAAAGAATTAATATCCGTGATGGTGTTGAAAAGCCCGAACATGAACAAGCGTTTGGGGTTATATACCAAAGTTTCCAGATCGCCTTTCCAGGAAACCGGTTTAAATTCCGGCAATTTGATCTTTTTTGTTTTTAACGGCTTTTGTGCAAACCTGTACTTGCCTTCATAATGAAGCTTTGGATCACCCATAACAACCCCGTTGGGATTTTTAAATACAGAAGTTATCCGGCAGTCAAAAAGGCCGTCTTGCTCACGTTTTCCTGAAATCAGCAATTCTTTGGGACGTTGCTTTAACAATTTAATACCGTAAGGAATCTGAAAATCGGACAATTCCACAAAAAGGGCCTTGTCTTCGGACAGGGAACCTGCCACTTCAGCCATGGTTTCAATGCCTGTGGCACCAAGAAAAAGCGGCACACCGTCCATAGTATGATCGTGGAGGAAAAGATCCCTTTCAATATCCAGCACCCTTGAATAGGTCATGCCTGTATCAGTCTTTTCAACCGGGGTGTCCAGAAAAGGAAAAGCAATATCTGCAGGGTCACCCAGAATACCATCCTTGTCAAAAGAGTAATCAAGGCCGGAAAAAACCATTTCAGACTCTGTCGTATCCAAAAGATCAGCCATGAAAAACTTGACTCCCTGATCCATGGGCAGAAACTGGATGCCTCTTTCCTCCAGAACCATTTTCACAGTTGGATTGGTTGCCATTCCCACCCCGCCCCAGGCAGTCCAGGCATATACTTTGTAGGTTCTTTCAGGATGAAGCTGTTTTTGTCTGAAAAGTGTTTTTCCAAGGAAATCATTGGCTGCTGTATAATCTGCCTGGCCTTCGTTTCCAAAACGGGCAGTGACCGACGAGAAGGTAAAGAAATATTTATAATCCCTGTCCTGAAAGGCTGCCAGAAGATTTCTCATGCCCTTGACTTTGACATCCACCACCAGCTCAAAAGACCAAAGTTCCTTTTTGGGGATAAACTGACTCATCTCCATGCCGGCGGCATGAAAAACGCCGTCAATCCTGTCATACTTGTCCACAGTAGCTTTTACAGCATCGGCATCTGTTACATCAACACAATTGTATTCAACACTGACCCCCATGGACTGAAGAGTTTCAATATTGTCAATGGATTGTCGCACCCGCATCAGGCGATCCAAAGCCCGCTTGATTTCAACGGGTTTAACCCCCGGCATATCGGCTTTCAGCAGGGCCATAAGCTCCGGCTGGGTGGATGCTTTATCCAGGTACTTTTGATCTGTGCTGTAAATATCATTGATATCCAGGATAATCAGGTTTGTTTTGTACTTTGTCACCACCTTTTTTATGATTTCATAAGTAATGCCGCCTGCTCCGCCCGTAACCAGCATGGTATCGTTATCTGATATGATTTGCTGCGTTTTATCTGCAATGGACGGTTTCATGGAGATGACATACCGTTTTTTATTCTTGTATCCCACCTCTACTTGTGTGTCATCAGACAAAAGCTCATTCAAGAACAGATCCGTAATCTTATCAACACTCTTTTTCGGGTTTTTGTAGGAAAAATCCACCACCTTGACCATGGTGTCGGACAACTCCTTGTTTACCGTCTTCATAAGCCCAGAAAGGCCTGCAAACAGAGGATGAATATCACCGCACTCTTCCATATAGGGAAAAACAACCGAATCAAAGGATATGGTTCCAATGAGGGTCTCTTTTTGATCAAGGTTTTCAAACAGGCTTTTGATCATCACGAAAAAAGATTTAATGGTCGTGTTAAGGTCCTCATCCAAATCCCCTTTGGCATCAAAATAGCTGTCAAGTGGGGCCAAATGGATAAAACCGTTGATTTGCGGGTAGGCTTTTTTAAATTCTTCCACCCTTTTTTCCGTGGCCTTCACATCTGTCAGGTCAAAGGCGAAATCAGCGTCTTTGGCACCAATGGTAATAACCTCGCCCTGTTTTTGTTGTATTTTTTTGATAATCTCTTTGGCAAATCCGTTACTGTCAAGGGAGACAATGATCTTTTTGTCTTTAAAATCCTTGTCAGCCAGTTGCGGGATATCTGATTCACAGGCCCGGACAATCAAGCGCTTAATGGGGGATGCCGGATCAGGAAACTCATCGTCCGCCTTTGAAGGCGTAAGAATTTGCTTTGCCTGTGAGGCATCATCGCCTGCCGAAAGAACTGCTGGTTCCGCCTGGGGTGCTTGTGCCTTGCCTGACCTGTCCTTAATATAGTCGGCCAGCTTGGCAATGGTGTTCAAATCCCGGAGCTTTAAATCATCAGGTACTGAAAAACCAAAATGAGAAGCAACCTTGGCAAAAATTTCAACCTGTTTCACCGTATCTATGCCAAGATCAGCTTCAAGATCCAGATCATCTTCCAGCATGTCTTGTGTATACCCGGTCTGGGCTGAAATCACCTGTTTAACTATGAAAATCGCATCCTCTTCTTTTGCCGGTGCATCGTCAGCCACACGGATCGCTTCTGATGATTTTTCCTGTGTTTGCACTTCACCTGATATGTTTTCACCGGATATGTTCTCACCTGATGCACTCTCACCTGCCCCGCTGGTTCTGGATTGAACATACTCAGCCAGTTTGGCAATGGTGTTCAAATCCCGGAGCTTTAAATCATCCGGTACTGAAAATCCAAAATTAGAAGAAACCTTGGCAAAAATTTCAACCTGTTTCACAGTATCTATCCCAAGATCAGCTTCAAGATCCAGATCATCTTCCAGCATGTCCGTTGTATAGCCGGTCTGTTCAGCAATCACTTCCCTGACCGTATCAACGACATTGGAAGGACTTTGAGCGGCAGCTGCTTTGGCTTTTGCGCCCCCCTTTTCGGGCTGTGATTGACCGGGCTGTGTTTGACCGGACGGGTCGGGCTCAGTCTTGTTTTGTCCGGTCACATCCGTTCCAATCCTTGTATGAACATAATCTGCAAGCTTTGCAATGGTGTTCAGATCCCGAAGCTTTAAATCATCCGGCACTGAAAATCCAAACGTGGATGAAATCTTTGCAAAAATTTCAACCTGCTTTACCGTATCAATGCCGAGGTCTGCCTCCAGATCCAGATCATCTTCCAGCATGTCAACCGTATACCCGGTCTGTTCGGCAATCACGTCTCTGATCATGGCAACCGCATTGGAGGGAACTTTTGCGTTTTGTAACGGTCTGGATTCTGATTTAACCGTATCCGATTTAACAAGATCAGACTGAATCACATCCGGTGTCACCGCAGCCGAATTTGCCGCAGACATACCAGCTTTTGTCTCAACATACTCTCCCAGCTTGTCGATAGTGTTCAGATCCCGAAGCTTTAAATCATCAGGTACTGAAAATCCAAAACGCGAAGCAATATTTCCAAAGATCTCAACTTGTTTTACAGTATCAATTCCAAGGTCTGCTTCAAGATCCAGATCATTTTCCAGCATATCTACCGTGTATCCGGTCTGCTCGGCAATAATTGTTTTAATTGCTGTAAAAATGGCAGCCTGGCCTGGTACGGCAACAGGATTTGCATCAATCTGTGCTGCTGTCTGTGCCACAACCGCAGCCGGGACAGCTATGGTCGGCTTGGCAGGAACAGCCTGGATTCCTGGGCTTTCAACTTTTCTTGTTTTCTTGGTTAACGAAGGCAAAGCTTCTCCTCCTGCCACGGCACACAAGGTATTGTCAATAATCTTCAGCTCGGGATTTTCCGATCCGGTGATCTTTTTTAACCAGGCCTGGTATCGGTCATTGCCTTTAACAACATTTTCCTCCACCCGTTTGACAAACATAAAAGCAAAGTGGGAGCCAAACCCTGCAGCCAAGTGCAGGCCATATTCAGAATCAATCTTGTCCTGGCCTGAAAAACTGAGTTTCTTAAAATGCTCGGGAATTTTTTTAAGGTTGGCAATGGGAGGAGCTTTTCTTTTTTGCAAGGCTTTAACCAGTACCACGTCTTCCACGGCAGCACCCAGAGTATGGCCGGTAAAACCCTTTGTGTTGGATATGCAGATACTGTTCAGGTGTTCGGCAAATGTTGTCTCAAGGGCAGTGACTTCTGCATCAGCACTTCCTCCCCTTGCAGGCGTATATGTTTCATGAGACATAAACAATAATTTGTCGGCATAATCTTTTTTGCGCATGCCGTTTTGCTGTTCCACTTTTGTGATGAATTTATCCATCTCGTGGGACATATGGGGAACATCAATATTATAGGTGTGATAAGCGGAATTGGCAATATGAGTGCCCAGGATCTCGCACTGGCCGTTCATACCTCTTTTTTTTGCACAGGTTTCACTTTCAATTACCAGGCCAACTGCGCCCGAACCCAGAATGGTTCCGTTCCGGTCTTCATCAAAGGGTTTGGCAGCTTCAGACACCCGTTTTTTAATGGTGGCTGCTCCAAGAGCCAGAAAGCCTGATCCCACCCACTGGTTCTGATTGGTGGAAGTTGCGTTTTCACCGCCCACCACAAGCACACGCTTGCATCGACCGACCCTGATCCAGTCTTCGGCTATGCCGATGGCAAGTGTGGTGGAAGCACAGGCGGAACTGACCAGCGTATTAGGTCCCTTGGCCTTGATGATCTGGGCCAGGTGGGCCGATCCTAATGGACAGGCATTGGCAAGAAAATTACGGTCAAACTTGTAGGTGTCAAAATCCGAACGTTTTCTTGCTTTTGCCTTGAAAAACCAGTCTGTAAGGCGTTCTTTAATCTCCAGATCCTTAATTTTCTCCATGAGAAAATAATAGATATTTTCAAACTCTTCATAGGGTTTGAGAAATAATTTTTCGTAAAAATATTTCTCCATCTCCGACATCAGGGTTTCCCCGTTGGGCCATAAAGAGGTAATGATCACACCGGTTTCTTCCTGCATATCTTCAGGCAAAGCAAAGCCGTTGGGAATCATTGTCTTGCCGTCTTTCACCTTTTTATACTGCATCACCAAAGGTATGTTTGCATCTTTTAACGCCTCGATTCCGGCGGCAATACCCATGCCCATGGTGATATCGTATTGTTCTTTAATACCGTATTCATCAGTCAGATCAAAATAGCCCAATTGTCCGGCCAGATGAATAACATCTTCGGTTTTGGTGATCTGGACAAACCTGGCATTACCATCAGGCTGTTTGTAGAGCTTGATGATATTCTTGTCCGTTATTTTTTCCTGTTCTTCAATTGTAAGAGAATCAATAAAATTTTCACCGTTTAAAATGGCATCAAAATTATCACTTGCAAAAACCCGTCTTGTTTTGCCTGGAAGGCCCACTGAAACCCCTGAAATCAAAATTCTATTGGTATTAAAATTATATCTTTCAATGGCCTCAATGGCGTTTTCACGCTGCTGGCGCTGATATTCCTTGAAAAGGATCTGATCAACCAATTTGCTGTTATTCAGCTTAAAGGATTCAAAATCTTCAGACATCTCTATTTGAGGCAGCTCCTCTTTGGATTTTACTGCAAGTTTTGGTTCAACTACCGGCAAAGATTTTGGTTCAACTGCAGGCACAGATTTTGTTTCAAAAATGCTGTTGCAGTCTGCCAGGTATTTTCTGCAGGCATCAAATGATTTCACCTCGCCGATTTTGGCATCCACGGATACGGCAGTATCATATTCCCCAATATTGATGTTTTTCAAGAGATTCACCAGCAGCCTTGAAGGCCCGATCTCTATAAAATGGGTTCTGCCGGATGCATACACATGTTCAATGGATTTGATAAATTCAACCGGCGAAATAATCTGTCTGGCTAAAAGGTCTTTGACCTCGGCCCGTCTTTCCGGATATGGTCCGGCAATGGTGTTGGAGATAATTCTTCCAAATCTTGTCTCATTAAAGGTAATGGTGTCCAGGTAAGCTCTTAACTTATCCGAAGCATCTTTCAGCAGCGGGGTATGGAAAGCACCTGTCAAATTCAGCTTTTTGTAAAAAACCTCCTGCTGTGTCAAAAAAGCACAGAATTTTTCAATCTCTTCGGCCTTGCCCGAGACAGCCGTCTGTTTTTCACTGTTTTTATTGGTGATATAAATATTGGAAACAAAAGATTTTCTGATCAAATGCTCTGTCTCTTTTTCATTTTTAAACACCACCATGATTTTTCCAGGAACCTTGAGAGTGGAATCATACATGAGATCCGAGCGTTTTATGATCAGGCGCATGGCATCTTCAAACCCAAGCATGCCGCTGCAGAACAGTGCTGTGTATTCTCCCACACTGTGACCGATAAAATAATCCGGAGAAAATCCCTCCTGGGACAACCGGCTGTAAACAGCGGCAGACGACAGGAACACAGCAGGCTGGGTATTCTGTGTTGAATTAATGGCATCATCAGTGCCAAACATCATGTCCAGCAGGGAATATCCCCGTTGTTCAACAAAAATTCGTTCGCCTTTTTCCATGACCATTCTGATATGGGCATCTTTTTCAAAAAGCTCTTTCATCATACGGCTTCTCTGTGCGCCCTGGCCGGAAAGAAGAGCCACCATTCTCAATTTTTGACCCCTTTTATCCGCTGAATAGGCATGATCAATTAATACAATATCATCCTCGGCTGCTGCCTTGAATTCAACGTCAATTGCCGGCTGTTCTTTTTCAAGCACGGCAGGCAGAGTACTCATGATCATATGGCAGTGGTTGCCGCCAATACCATTGACATTGGATGCAAACCTGAAGGGCTGACCCTTGGTCCTGACCTTTATCCGGTCCGCAGGTTTTAAAATTTTACTGTCATTTAAAATAGAATGTTCAGACTCATAATTAAAGTCAGGCAAAATTTTTCCCTTATGGTTCATGAGCATCAATTTTGCCATGGCAACCGCTGGATTGGCAGCCTTGAAATACCCGAACTGGGGTTTTACATTTCCGCAATGCATTTCATGATCAAAACAATTTTCAACCACCTGCTTTTCAACGATATCCCCGAAAATATTGGAAAATGCAAACAGATCCAGATGCTGGATATCCTGCTTTCTGATGCTGCTTTTATGATAGGTTTCATTGATGGTGGAGACAAATGTTTTTTCCGAAGGAGAAAGCAGGTGATCCGGCACGCTTGAACGTACGGCACAATCATTGATCTCCCCCAGGATCTGCATATCATACTCCCGGGCTTTCTTATAAGTGGTCATCAAATGAATGGCTGCGCCCTCTCCCATCACATAACCGTCAGCCCGTGAATCAAAAAAGTTGCAATCACCTTCCGACAACAGTCCAAGACGCTTGAACGCCATGAGAACAGCCGGGTAAAGGTTGCAGTCGACTCCGCCTGCAAGAACAAAATCAAGATCTTTGTGTTTCAGGTTCCGGGCGGCATTTCTCATGGCAATAAAGGACGAGGCACAGGATGCGTCAATCACATAATTGGCACCGTTTAACCCGAAATAATTGGCAATCCTGCCGGAAATGATGTTGGACAACAAACCAGGGGTTGTATCCTCGTTGTTCTCGGGAAAGGCGTTGCGGATAGATTCCACAAGTTGTTCGGAAAGCCTTGTGCCGGCATCTGAATCAATCTTGGAACAATTTTTAATCAGATTACCCACAAAATGTTTTCGAACCCGGATAATATTTTTGCTCTGCCGCTCTCCGGCAATGGTGCCCAGGATAGTACCAACCTTGTTGGCAGCGCTTAACTGATCCAAAAGGCCTGAGCTTTCAAGAGCCTCATTGGCTGCCTCAAGTCCGAAAATCTGACCCCTTTCAATGGATTTGACCATCATGGGAGGCATCCGGTATTTCAGGTTGTTGAATTTATAATCTTTGACCACACCTGCATTGACTTTGGGAAGCCAATAGGGAGATTTTTTATCAAGATTTGAATACGCATCATTATCAAAATGAGAAGCCGGGATGTCGGACAATTGTTTTTTTCCTGATTCAAGCTTTTCCCAGAACTCTTTGGTGTTTTTTGCACCCGGAAGAAACACTCCAAGACCTGCAACCACAATGCGGTCATCATTAAAGTCATAGTCGGTATCCGTAAAAATATCCCGGGGAACCGACTTGTAAGCCTGTGTCATCTGTTCAACTACAATGTGGTAATTAATCCCCCCAAACCCGTAAGACGAAACCGCAGCTTTCCTGGATGTTTTACCGTCAGACGTCCACTCTTTGGCATCTTTTACAATAAACAGGGAAGATTCTTTTAAATTATGATTTTTAGAAAGAGTTTCAAATTGCCCGTTGGGCGGCAGCATACCTTTGTTAACCGTTAATAATGCCTTTAAAATGCCCGCTGAACCGGCACATCCCAAAAGATGTCCGATCTGGGATTTAATGGAACTGATACCGGCACCTGCATTTTTATAGACTGAATTCAAGGTCTCAAGCTCTGCCTGGTCACCAATAGTAGTGGATGTTCCGTGGGCTTCAATAAATCCGATATCTTCAGGTTTAATGCCGGGTCTTATATTTTCAAAACAGCGCTGGACACTCAATACCTGACCCGCCGGATTTGGTGCGGCAATGGCTTTTCCTTTGCCGTCGGAACTGGACCCAATGGAATTGATCACCCCGAAAATACGATTTTTATCCCGGATGGCATCTTTCATTCTTTTTAACACAAAAATAACCGAGCCCTCACCCAGGATAAACCCGCTTGCCCGCTCATCAAAAGGATATGATCCGACGCTGGACAAGGTTCCCATTTTTGCAAACCCGATAAAAGATTCCGGGGCCAGATGGGTATTGACCCCACCCACAATGACCTGATCATGGTCACCGCATAACAATTCACCGATTCCGGCATCAAGGGCGGTCACAGAAGAGGCACAGGCAGCATCAACAATGTAGTTTACACCCCGGATACCAAGGTGGCGGGCAATCCGTGAGGCTTCAATGTTTAAAAGCATGCCGTGAACCGGATCATATCCTGGATTTTCACCTTCCATGCCTTCCAGCAGGGTCTGCTTTACGCTGAGTTTTTCTTCATCACTTAAGACCTGGTATTCATCTGTTTTTTCCATCATGGAAACCAGTTCCGGATACCAGTACTTGAGTTGAAGGTTATTTCCCAGTTCATTGGAAAGGCAGGTGGCAACAATAACAGCGGTCCTTGAAGGATCATCACAGATAAGCTGATTGTTTTCGCCCAGTAGTCCGGCATTTTCAACGGCCTTGTATGCGGTCTGCAACACCATTTTCTGGCTGCGGGACAATTTTTTTGCCTTTTCTTCAGCATACCCGAACCGTTCCAGGTCAAACTCAAAATCATCTATATGCCCGGCAAGTGTGGTGTAGGTCTTGTCTTCAGCACTTCTGTCCGGGTCATAATAAAGGTCATGGTCAAATCTTTCCTCGGGCATCCGGCTGATGGAGTATTTTTTGGTCAAAATATTCTCCCACAGGCTGTCCGGGTCATGTGCATGCGGCAGTGTACACCCTATGCCCACAACGGCAATCTCATCGTTGATTTTGTTTTTACGGCTTGAAAAAATTTCAAGAAAATTGACATTTTGATACAAAGTTGATTTGGCTTCAAAATATTTGTCATGGATCTGTTTGATGGTAACGGACCGGTCAAAAAAGGCCAGGCTGTCCCCAACAAGAAAATTGCCTTTTTCCTTGTGTTCATCATCCTCAAACCAAGTGTAATGCTCGGGTCCTGGATTCTTAAAATCCGGGATAAATCCTTTGGCACCAATGAGCAATGAGCCGATGTTTCTTTTTTCAAAAGCCCTTTTTCTAATCTCAAGACTCTCTTTGTCCTTGATCATCCGGGCTTCATTTTCCACCATCATCCTGGCAAATTCTGTCGGAGCGGTCCTGGAGGCCAATCCCAGACTTTTACCGATCACCATGGTTTCATTTTCTTTGAGGATAATGTCCCGGTATTGGGACTTAATGCATTTGGTTTCCACGATTTCATCGGCAAAAAGATAGGCTGTTCCCACCTGGATACCGATTTTAGCCCCTTTGGCTGCAAGAAAAGAGGCAAACCCTGAAACAAAAAAAGAGGCAAAGCAGGTGGAAATACCACCGGCAAATACCAGGTACAGATCTGACAAATCATATTCTTTATTGATCAAGGCGGCAATGGCAGCTTCCCACAGCACCATGCTGGAAAGGGTTCCCA
The DNA here is from genome assembly GCF_900105645.1 of Desulfobacula phenolica. Classification (NCBI taxonomy): domain Bacteria; kingdom Pseudomonadati; phylum Thermodesulfobacteriota; class Desulfobacteria; order Desulfobacterales; family Desulfobacteraceae; genus Desulfobacula; species Desulfobacula phenolica. The sequence goes on from NZ_FNLL01000002.1 coordinate 177,075, forward strand.
CATGGCCGCCGGCTTCCCCGCCTTCAAAAATAAACCGTTTGCACCCGCTTTTCAAAGCATTTTCCATCATGGAAATTGACGGAGTGTGAAGATAAGTTTTGGTGCCTGCTTTTTCAAGTTCCGCCACCTGGGAGGGAATCCCGCCGGCAAACAATGCATAGGGAACCTTATACTTTTTCACCATATCCAGGTGCTGTTTTACAGAAGGATTAAAGGCTTCAATACCCACAAGCCCTGCACCGAAATTATCCACTTTTCGGGCACCGTCTTTGAGCATATCGTCGGCCAGCTGTTCAGGAAGACTTCCCACTGCAAAAAACGGCAAAGCCCCCTGTTCAAGAACCTTGTTTGCAAAATCAGAACTGTCGGAAATATTTGCCATGGGTCCCTGGATCAGCGGAAATTTCGTTCCTTGGGCTTCGGCAAATGCAGAGTCCGGTTTTACAGGGTCAAACTCATCAATAAAATTTAAATTTTCACCAATGGTTTTAAATAAGCTTGAAATAATATCACCCAGACAACTTGACTCTTTTATAAAGTCTTTTGCAAATATACCGTCCTGGCCCAGATAAAAAAGAGACTGGATAAACTGGACATCTGTTTTGTCAAATGCAGTCATATTATCTTCGATCAATTCATACAGTTTTTTTCTTCCCTGTGGATCATCAGCAAATTCAACTGCTTTGAGTTTCAGGTCTTTAACAATTTTAGTTCCCAGTTTTGCAAACACCCTGTAAATATCGCTGCCGTCAACCGTAATATCGGTGGAATCACTTTCATCCACCATTCCCAAAAGCTTTTTAAAATTATCCGATACCGGGGCTTCATCGGTCATGAGAAACTGGCTGTCCATGACAAGACCTGAGACACCGGCGGCAAACATGCCTGCTGCCGTATACTTTCCCACACCGCCATGAATGAACAGGGGCAGTCCGCTATTTTTCAAATACCACTGCATCAAGATAAAAGAAGAATATTTTGACACCATTCCACCGGCTTCATTTCCTTTTAGGACAATAGCATGGGGATCAACTGATTTAATCTTATCGTTGATATTAATATCTTTTATTTCAAGAACAATTTTAGTGTCTGCAAAATTGCTGAAATCCGCAGGTGTATCATCTTTTGAAATAGGACAAACTAATAGATCAAGATTCACCATCTGCAGATGTTTGATTTTTTCGATCAGGTCTGTGTCATGATTTGAAAGTCGAATACCAAAACTTAATTTTTCTCTGGAAAGCAACCTGGCGTTTTGAAGGATCTCATCATGGGGTATAAATTCCGTATCAAATACCGGAAGAGCGCCAGCGTTGAAAATTTCTATAAAATACTTTATATCAAATACCTTTACCGGATTATAAACCATCAAAGGAAGTCTTGAATTCAGTATTCTTCTAATCATAAGTGTTTCTCCATAATTTTTTTGTTTTTTATTTCCACGGCACGACCATGGAAATCACATTGCGCCGCTTTATAATACAAATATCGTGCCAACAAAATTAAAACATATAACAACTTGAAAACATAGGTATTTTTTTATTATATCTTTTTTTACGGCTTTCAGTACCGGTTTTTAACTTGCATTCTATGCATACAATATGTACAAAATTGTACATTATCAAAAAAACACTCTTTGATGGAGAACCGATTGAAAAAAGCAAAACTCAGTTCAGAAGAACACCACTTTTTCAGGACAGTCTATAATGCCGCTTTTGCAAATCCTTTCAGCGCTTTGAGAGAAAAGCTTGACATTAAAATTGCAGGCCATTTTCCTTCGGCCTCACGAAGAGAAAGCAAAGACCTGTGTATAAATGAAGTGGATCACCGGATAAAAACTCTTGAAAGCCAGGGCCGTGCCGACATCAATGCGTTTCAAGGCCAGGACAAGGAGATCATTACAATTGTATTTTTGTTTGATATCTTTCACAAATTCAGAGATGAGTTTGATCAGCTGATAAAGGATCAAATCAAAGCTCAGGACATCCCGGTCAAGGTTCCGTTTGCCCCAAAAGCCATGGAAATGCTCCATAAAAAAGGATTTGACGACAAAAGCGTTTTCCATTATTTTGCCCTGTCCTACCAGCTCAGACGGGCTTTTTATTTTATTTCCAACTCTCTTGTGGGCAGCAGCCCATGCATGAAAACACTTAAAAAACATTTATGGTACAATGTTTTCACTTATAATATAGATCTTTACAACAAATTCTTATGGAACAAAATGGAGGATTTTTCCACCCTGCTTTTAGGGGAAACCGGCACGGGAAAAGGTACGGCTGCCAAGGCCATTGGAAGAAGCGGGTATATCCCTTTTGATGAAAAAAAACAATGTTTTGCCCAGAGCTTTACCCGGGCTTTTTCTTCGCTGAACCTTTCCCAGTATCCTGAAACCCTGCTGGAGTCTGAATTATTCGGCCACACAAAAGGTGCCTTTACAGGTGCAATGGAGGATTACCAGGGCGTGTTTGACCGGTGCAGCCCCCATGGTTCCATTCTTCTGGATGAAATAGGTGAGATCCCCAACCATGTTCAGATCAAATTATTACGGGTTCTCCAGGAAAGAACTTTTTCCCCTGTGGGAACCCATGAGACATCAAGATTCAACGGACGGGTCATTGCAGCGACCAACAGGCCCAAAAAAGATATTCTTGACGGCAAGGTGTTCAGGGACGATTTTTATTACCGTCTGTGTTCGGATATCATTGAAGTACCGCCTCTGAGTACTCGGATCAGGGAAAAACCGTCCGAACTCGATGACCTGCTTGATTTCACCATACAAAGAATGACCGGCACCCGTTCTGAAAAATTAATTCTAAAAGTCAAAAGAATTATTGACCGGCGGCTTGGAAAGAATTATCAATGGCCTGGAAATGTACGGGAACTTGAGCAATGCGTTAGAAGCGTTCTGTTGCGGCGGGACTATAAAGGCAAACAAAAAGATGACAAAGAAACCGGGTCCCTGACCCAGGAACTGATACAGGGAATTTCAAACCGGAACATTTCTGTGCCGTTGCTGGTATCAGGATATTGCAGGCTATTGTATGAAAAATTCGGCACCTATGAAAAGGTGGCAAAGCTGACAGGACTGGACAGACGAACCATAAAAAAACATATTATAAATTTTAAAAGAGATTGAAAAAGTTTATGCTCTATTTTTTACCCCACTCACTCAAAGGTATTTTATCCCTGACATTGTATACATTAAACACCATCTGTTTAACCCCTCCATTGATTTTACTGGCGTTATTTAAATTTCTTATCCCGGTTTATTGTGTTGTTGTTATTATTGACAACATACTGATATCCATTGCCAACCTCTGGATAGAGATTAATTCATTCAACTCAAAACTGTTTTGCAAAATAGAATGGGATATCAGGGGGCTTGAAAACCTGAAAAAAAAAGAATGGTATCTTGTTATTTCCAACCACCAGTCCTGGGTTGACATTTTAGCATTGCAGACCATTTTGAACAAAAAAATCCCCATGCTGAAATTTTTTTTAAAACAGGAACTGATCTGGGTCCCGTTTTTAGGGCTGGCCTGGTGGGCTTTGGATTTTCCATTCATGAAACGGTATTCAAAAAAACAATTAACAAAAAAACCCCACCTGAAAGGCAAAGATCTTGAAAGGACAAAAAAGGCCTGTGAAAAATTCAAACACACGCCAATCTCCATCATCAATTTTGTTGAAGGAACCCGACTCACTCCCCGGAAAAAAGGAGCCCCAGACAATCATTTTACGCATCTTTTAAATCCAAAAGCCGGTGGAATAGCATTTGTTTTAGGCTCCATGGGAGACTATTTTCATAAAATCATTGATGTCACAATTGTCTATCCTGATGAAATTCCAACATTCTGGGACTATATTTCAGGCAGGGTCAATAAAATAATTGTTGATTTTGAAGTGATCCCCTTAACAGATTTTCCGACCGGGGATTATTTTAATGACATTGAGTATAAAGATCGATTTTTTATGTGGTTGAATGCTTTATGGCAAAAAAAAGACGAAAAAATAAAACAGTTAAAAGCGGATAAAATTTAATCTGTTTAAACAGTTGTCACCCGCATTTCATAAATATTTTGGCCATCATCAGTGGTGGATACAACTTCCATGATTTTTGCATACCGAATCAGATCCATCACCCGCTTTTCACTGTGATTGCCGACAATCAGGGTTTCCGGCATGATCACCCCGTCAATAATCACGACCGGTTTGCCCGGATTATCTTTGGAAGACTTAACAAGGTTGGTTCTTTCATCAATTATTTTCTCCTTTGTTTTTTCCAGGGCATTGATTTTCATATCCTCTTTTGCCATCATTTCCTCAAGCTTTTCAGACTTAACAAAACCGGCATCCAGACTTTTTTCAGCCTTTTGGGCATTGGTCTTCAACTGGTCAATTCTCGTTTTTAATTCAGTGACGGTCTGGTCATTTTCCGTATCTTTTCCCAGCAAAGAAATTTTTAAATTAATTTCCTTTTCTTCCTGTTGAGATTTGTCAATAAATTGGGCAAGATCTGCAATTTTTTTTTGGACGACCCTATATTCTTCATCTAATTTTTCTTTGTCTTCCCGGTGCTGTTCAGCCTGCTTTTCCAGCTGTTCAAACTTTTCCCTGTTTTTTTCCAGTTCTTTTTCACAAAACACGTCATGGCCGACTCTTATAACACTGGGACCGGCCATTTCAGTGCCGACATTCTTGGCTTTAAGCCCCATTTTGGCTGAAATCCTTGACGACATGAGTTTTCCATTTTCAACCACGCAGCTTCCGGAACAATCAATATCCGAGTCAACAATTTCTTTTTGAATCACAACACTGCCCATGCACAGAATTTTTGAATTGTGTATAAACCTGGCATAAACATTTCCCCGGGCATAAATATTGGCTTCATTAATGCCGCCTGCAATAATCACATCGCCTTCCGCAGTTATAATGCCGCCATCCAGCTCAATGGCTGTAATATCATTGCCGGTTACCTTGAACCCGGCTTTAATCCTACCTTTAACGTTGACATTTCCATCATAATGAATATGGCCTGTTTCATAATCCACATCGCCTTCGGTAATATACTCACTATGAACAAAAATATAACCGGACAGAGTGTATTTCGGATATCCCGTAACTTCCGCAAGAATCTTAAATCCATCCTCTGAAATTTTTGCGCCTTTTCCAAATTTCAAGGCAATGTCTTTTACGGAAACCGTTTCAATTTCATCGCCAAAAATCGTCTGACCGTGTCGTGATTCAAGCATGGGAACTTTTTCAGCAAGCACGGTACCTTCTTCAACATAAGGTGTCTCACCCCGGTCTTTAAAATCAACAGTGCCGTCTAATTTAAACCCACCGGCTTTCAAATAGTCTGTATTAAAAAAGAATTCAACCCTGGCGTCTTTGCCCTGAATAGGAGTAATCCCCTGAGCAACCCTGAAAGATTTTGTCTTAAACCCACTGGAATTAATAAATCCTAAAATCATTTTATCATCAACAATTCCCAGAATAATGCCTTTATCAAACAATGCCTCATGTATTTGTGCAAGGGTAATATTTTTATCAAATGATTCTGTTTTTGTTAAAAATGCCGCCATAAAATCTTTGGAAATTTCAAGCTTGATTCCACCGGAAATAATTTCAGGTTCCAGCAAAATATCTTCATCTTCTTCAATCACGGATGAATTTTCATCAGGATCATTTTTATTCTCTTTTTGATCTAATGTGTCTTTGGTTTCTTTTTTGAGTCTTTTTTGCAGTCTGAGGATATCGTCACGCTGTTTTGGTGTAAACATACCCGCCTCAACAAGCAGATCGCCAACAAGGCGGGGGGATTTGCTGTTCTTTATATCCTTTTCCTGTTCTTCCAGAGCCAGTTTTAAAACACTTTTATTAATAAATCCTTTCCGGATGGCAACAGCACCGAACTTGAATTCTTTTTTCCGCATTTCAAAGGCTTTTGCCGCCTGTAAAAGCCTTTCCATATTTTGTGAAGAGATAAGCTTATTGGATAAAAAATACTTTTTCAACGCTGCCTGGAGATCCTTTGCACTGGAACACCGAGACATCCCCTTTTGAAGATCTTCCTTATTGATCATAAAATTTTTAACCGCCAAAAGACCGATTAATGGAATTTTTAATTTATCAGGACTGTCTTTGGTCATACTCTCTCCGTATAAGATTAAATTACAGCGGCCAGTAATCCCGTGGTAAGTAATGCAACTTCAATAATAAATTCTCGATGTGCCCCGGATATAAGGCTATTGTTTTTAAAAAATTGTATTAATAAAAGCATGGCAAGGGGTATGAAAGCAAGCAAAACCGCGCCACTTAACAGCAAATCAACAAAACATGCCGACACAAGAAGCCCACTGTCAAAAATCAAAACATATTTTATAATAGCAAAACTTCGTTTTTCCCCTAAAAGGATGGGAAGCGTTTCTTTTCCGGTAATCCTGTCACCCTGAACAGCAAGAATATCAAAAAATGCAGTTCTGCCAAATACAAGACCGACAGCGAACAAAAAAACCACTGCAACCGACCTCCAATCACTTTGATTTGCAAAAGCCGGCAAAAGACAGGTAACCATTCCCCATGCCATAACAATAAGAACTGTTTTTGAACCGGGAATATCTTTTATCCGGGCAAATTGCCTTTTTTTTGACACAAAAGGGATGATTTTCAAATTATAAGACAATCCCAAAAGACTCATAAAAAGCAAAATAAAAAAAGAAAGCATACCGCTGATAAAACTTAAGTAAAGGCCTGCCGCACCTGACAAAACTGCAAAAACACACAAAAACCGCTGGTTTTTTTCATAAAAAACTGCCCGTTGGGGATGATTATATTTATCAGACTTAATGGTGAATAAATTATTCAGGATCTGCATTGAAAGAACATACAACATAGCGATCAAAGCGTGATCTAAATCATGAGCAATCCCCTGGAGCTTGGAACACGCATAGGTCAGAAAACCGGCACCTGTTGCGGCCATTATATTGGTCTTCAGCAAAAAATCACGAATTAAGCATAAAACCGCTTTCACGGGATGTTGCTGTTGAAAATGACTTTCTATTTCTCTGTATGTTTCATTAATGATCCAGTTGGGAGTCGATGCCCCGGCGGTAATAGCGATAGACTCGGCTGATGACAATTCTCCATAATCAATCTGGGAAATATTTTCAATACAACTTACGGGCTTGCCTGTCAGGGATGCGATCTGTGCCAGCCTTTTTGTATTTCCGCTCTGTTTTCCACCGACAACAACAATTGCGTCATTTTTCTCGGCAAGGTTACGGATTTCAGCCTGACGTTTTTCAGTGGAACCGCAAATGGTATCAAATATTTTATAATGGGGTGAATGGGTCTCACACCAGGCTTTTATTTGATCAAAAAAAGCTGTATTCTGAGTTGTTTGAGCTACAACAACGGCAGATTCAAACCTGGGCAGTGCCAACAGCTGATCCATGGATGTGATTGTATGCCCTTTTCCCTTTGCATATCCCAAAAGGCCCACAACTTCAGGGTGTTTCTCATCTCCCATGATAATTGTGGAATACCCTTTTTGGGCATATTTGCTAATAATCATCTGAACCTTCACCACCCTGGGACAAGTTGCATTAATAACGGTAAAACCTGCATCTTTAAGGGCTTTTTCATCCTCCGGCGGCACTCCGTGAGCCCGGATCAAAACAATACCGCTGCCTTTTTCAGGAATTTCATCAATCCTGAAAATCCGCTTTTCTTCAAGCATCTGCAACACCTGGGGATTATGAATCAAAGGGCCATAGGTATAAATCGGCTCCTTTGACATATTTGAAGCATCCAGCACCATATTCACAGCACGCCTGACCCCCATACAGAACCCGGCTGTTTTAGCCACACATATCTTCATGAAACCCCGCTCAAAAAATCCACCAGGCGCTGAAACTCTGTTTTGGATTTAAAATTGATTTCTATCTTGCCTTTATCTCCTTTTTTTTGAATCCTGACGCTGGATTGAATCCGGCTGGAAATCAGTGAACAGGTGTCCTCAAGAAATTGTTTTTCTTCGGCAGATATGGTTTTGTTCAATTTGGGAGAAACTTTTTTGGCATTGTTTACCAATTGTTCGGTTTCTCTTACAGACAATGCTTTTTTGATGACGATTTCAAAAAGATGAATCCGGCTTTCTTCTGAATCAACCCCTAAAAGCGCCCTTGCATGTCCCATGGATATTTGTTCTGCAACAAGGCTGTCTTTAATCACCTGGGGAAGACTTCTGAGGCGAAGCAGGTTGGCAATGGTGGAACGATTCTTTCCTATCTTTTTTGCAACCTTTTCCTGGGTATAATCAAATTCCTTGATCAACCGGTGATAGGCTTGAGCCTCTTCAAGGACATTTAAATTCTGCCTTTGGATATTCTCAATAATGGAAACCTCCAATACCTGTTCATCTGTCATATTTTTTACAAATACAGGCACATGGGTCAAATCAGCTTCCCTGGCGGCACGAAGCCTTCTCTCTCCTGCGATCAACTCATACGAATCATCTTGTTTTCTTACCAGCAAGGGTTGCAGAACCCCCTGCTGTGCAATGGAATCCTTTAACTTGTCCAGTTCTTCCCGATCAAATACGGTTCTGGGCTGATACCGGTTAGGTGCTATCTCATCAACGGAACACATCAAAAAATCAGGACTGCTCTCAGGTACATCAAAATCTGGAATCAGGGCTGAAATACCTCGGCCAAGACCGGTTTTTTTCTTTTTTTTGTTTGTCATCTCTTCAGAAATTCCCTTGCAAATGCGACATAGCTCTTTGATCCTTGCGACTGTTTGTCATATAAAATAGCCGGCAATCCATAACTGGGTGCCTCTCCAAGCTTTACATTACGCGGTATTTTTGTTTTGAAAACCATATCCTTAAAATATTTTTTTGCATCTTCAACCACCTGTTGAGCAAGATTTGTTCGTTTGTCATACATGGTCAAAAGAATTCCCTTGATTTTCAATCCCGGATTAAAAGAAGATTTGACCCGTTTTATGGTGTCCAGCAACTGCCCGAGGCCTTCAAGCGCATAAAACTCACTTTGAAGGGGTATCAAGACCGCGTCTGAAGCCGTAAATGCATTCAATGTCAACAAACTTAAGGCTGGCGGACAATCAATGATAATATAATCAAATTTTTCCTTTACCTGTTCCAGAAGCATTTTTAGCTTTTTTACCCTGTCGTCGGCAGACACCATTTCAATTTCAAACCCGATAAGATCAATATCGGACGGAATCATCATTAGTTTAGGCATCATTGTAGGACATATAATATTATTAATATCAGCCTCACCTATAAGACCTTGATACAAAGAATGCTCCAGGGAGAGTTTGTCAATTCCCATTCCGGTTGTTGCATTGGCCTGGGAATCACAATCTACAAGCAAAATTTTTTTCCCGATTTTGGCAAGAGCGGCTGAAAGGTTAACAGAGGTCGTTGTCTTGCCAACGCCCCCTTTCTGGTTCGCTATACTGATAATCTGGGTCATAATCAAAATTCCTTATCATAATTGCCATCCTTAGGCAATCAGTTAAAAACGTCAAATCCCCTTTTCCATCGTACAGAGCAGACACATAAAAAAAGCCTTGTACGGCAAGTAAATTGCCGCACAAGACTCAAGTTTGATCTTAAATTTAAGAATGCCGATTACATGGCCGATTCCGGATGGAACACATCCACATCTTTCAAATCATCACCAAGATACTCTCTTTCATTGGGACCAAGTATTCCCAGAGAAAGGTTTAAGAGTGTCCACAGATGTGTGGTTTGCCATGCATGATCATTTACTTCAGCCATATCATGCACCTGGGCATGACAATTATGGCAGGGCGTGATGCAGTACGAGGCTTTGGTTGTAAGGATCTGGTTGGCTTTGGTCTGCCCGTAAGCCCGCCGCTGCTCCTGGAAACCTGACTGGAGGTATCCGCCCCCGCCGCCGCAACAGAAGTTATTGGATCTATTGGGTGTCATGTCAACAAAATTTTCCTCACCCACAACCGCCTTGACAACATATCTCAAATCTTCGGCAACCGGGTCGCCAAAAGATTTTCTGACAAGCTGACAGGGATCTTGAACCGTAAACTTGATTTGTCTTTCCTTGTTCCAGTCCGAAGACGGCTTGAGTTTTCCATCCCTGATCCATTCGGCATAAAGTTGAATGATACTTTTGATTTCAAAGTTGTAAGGTATATTGAATTTTTGCAGTCCAGCCCGGACTGCGAAAAGTTCGTGACCTCACTCGGTGTTGAGCCAGACTTTACAGCCCAGGTCCTCAACTGCCTTTACCTTTGTTCTAACAATCTTTTCCCAGTTTTCATTGTCTGCGGAAAAAAGGCAATAATTTTCTGCTGCCCATCCTTTAGTCCCATAGGTCCAGTCTGCGCCTGCCAGATGCATGATTTTCCACAGCGGCACCATTTCATCCGGCTCTGTCACAGGCTCTCTTGAATTCTGGTTTAAAAAATAATAGGCACCTTCCCTGTTTATGTCCGCCTTCATTTCAGCAAACTCAGGCTGTGCTTCCTGGTACTCTTCAAGAACATCTTCCACAACAAACTGAAAATCTTCTTCATTTGCACCCATGGCTGAACAAGTATCGTTTTTCAATGCCATGTCACAAGAGCCTGTAATCCCCTTGGGTTTTTTATCTTTTGGCCATTGTGCCCTTGCATTGAAAACAAGCTGCGGAATATTAATCTGCATCGGGCACACATACATGCACCGCGTACACATGGAACACATCCACACCCAGTTTGTACTCAAGATCTCTTCATCCATTCCAAGCGCCGCCATTCTCAGGAACTTTCTCGGATCCATACCTTCAAGGCCCGTTGCAGGACAACCTGATGCGCATGCACCGCATGTCAGGCATGCATTCAAATTTCCGCCATCCGGCAAAAGTTTCATTACCTTGTCTTTAAAGGCGCTCTTTCTTGCGCCTCCAATTTTAATAGCTGTATCTCCCATGCTATTGTTCCCCCCTATTGATTCAAATCTATTTATTCAAATCTGTTGATTCAGATCTGTTGATTCAAACCTGTTGATTCAATTTTAAAGCCTTATTGTTTATGATATAATTCAAGGCTTTGACTTATGGTACTGTACGTTCCCCCAATTTTTGGAACAGTTTTTATTGTGTTTTATTCCATAATTTATGTCAACCCTAATTTTATATGCCAAGTTCAAAATTTGACTTTTTTAAACTTTACATTACTATTCAAAGGCCATGAAAAAACTAAAAAAAATAGAATCACTTTGTTCCAATGTTATGTTAAAAGACAAACATACCGTTTTAAAGGAACTCAGAGCCATAAAAAAATTAAAGTCCGATAGCCCTTGCAGCATTGAAATCCATGCAAAAAAAATAAAAACTCTTTTTGAGAAAGCAGAGCGGTCAGCCCGGCAGACACGATCAAGGCGTTTAAACAAACCGTCCCATATCACGTTCAATCCTGATCTGCCCATCACCCATAAAAAAGATGACATCATTTGTGCCATAAAAAACAACTCAGTGGTGATTATATCCGGAGAAACCGGGTCCGGGAAAACCACCCAGATACCAAAATTCTGTCTTGAGGCAGGACGAGGAATTAAAGGACTGATCGGCTGCACTCAGCCCAGACGAATCGCGGCTGTCAATGTGGCCCGAAGAATCGCCGAAGAACTCAATGAAAACATTGGTCAATCAGTGGGATATAAAATCAGGTTTGATGATAAAACAAATGCTAATGCTTATATAAAAATGATGACCGATGGAATCTTGCTGGCTGAAACCCAGGCCGACCGCTTTTTAAGTGCCTATGACACCATTATTGTGGATGAGGCCCATGAAAGAAGCTTGAATATTGATTTTACTCTGGGAATTTTAAGGCGTCTTGTCCGGCAGAGAAAAGACCTTAAGCTGATTATAACATCCGCTACCATTGATACTCAAAAATTTTCCAAAGCCTTTGACAATGCCCCGATCATTGAAGTATCCGGACGGATGTACCCGGTGGAAACCCTTTACAGGCCTTTTTTAGACGAAGATAGCGAAAAACAAAGTTTTGAAGACCAGGGATATGTTGAGGCGGCGGCAGATGCGATTCACCTTCTTTTGTCCCAATCAAGATCAGGTGATATCCTGGTGTTTATGCCCACAGAGCAGGATATCGGGGAAACCATGGAACTGATCCGGGGCAAACAGCATCCGGGAGTAACTGTGCTGCCGCTTTTTGCAAGACTTTCAGCCCAAGAGCAGGCCAAAATTTTTTCACGGCAAGTGGGAAGAAAAGTCATTGTTTCCACCAATGTGGCCGAGACCTCCCTGACCATACCCGGAATTAAATATGTTGTGGATACCGGGCTTGCCAGAATTCCCAGCTATTCTCCCCGGACAAGGACAACTGCCCTTCCCGTGAGCCCCATTTCCCAATCTTCGGCCAACCAGCGGCTGGGGAGATGCGGCCGGGTTGAAAACGGGATCTGTGTCAGGCTGTTTGACGAGGATGATTTCGGGGCCAGGCCATTTTTCACATCCCCTGAAATCCTGAGAAGCAATCTTGCCGAAGTCATATTACGGATGATCGCCCTTAACCTCGGGGATGTTTCAACCTTTCCGTTCATTGATGCACCTGCTCCCAAAAGTGTTAAGGACGGGTTTGACACACTGATTGAACTTGGGGCCATCAAAGAAAAAACAACAAAACATAAACCGGCAAAAAAAAAGGAATACAATCTCACAAAAATCGGCCTGATCATGGCAAAGCTGCCCATAGACCCCAAATTATCCAGGATTCTGATAGAAGCGGACACAAAAGGCTGCCTGGCCGAAGCCGTCATCATTACCACGGCCCTTGCCATTTCAGATCCAAGACAAAGACCTGCGGAAAAAACTCAGGCAGCAGATCAACAGCATGCGATGTTCAAGGATCCAGGATCTGATTTTATCACGATTCTAAATATCTGGAATGCAGTTAAAGCAGCGGAAAAAAAATTCAACTCCCGGTCCAAGCTCAAAAAATTCTGCCAGGACCATTTCCTGTCCTTCAAGCGACTGAGGGAATGGACCGACATCCATGGACAAATTGTCAGGATACTCAAAGAGCATGGGGTGCGAGGAGAAAAAAAGATTGATTTTCAAACCGGAACCCAGGGCATGAAGTCCAAAGAATTCAACTTGGGCGGCCCCTTGTATATCGCGTTGCATCAATCTCTTTTATCCGGATATATTGCCAATATTGCCCATAAAAAAGAAAAAAACATATTCAGTGCTGCAAAAGGACAGCAGGCCATGATATTCCCAGGGTCCGGCCTTTTCAACACTGCCGGAAACTGGATTGTTGCGGCGGAATTTGTCAAAACCAGCCAGTTGTTTGCAAGGTCGGTTGCCACAATTGACCCTGAATGGCTTGAACCCATTGCAAAAGACCTGTGTACCCATACCTATTGTGATCCCCACTGGGAAAAAAAACGCGGACAAGTCATTGCAAAAGAACAGGTGTCATTGTTCGGACTGATTATTGTAGATGGCAGAAATATTGCCTATGGCAAGATAAATCCAAAAGAATCCGGAGAAATATTTATCCGACATGCCCTGGTCCAGGGAGAAATCCATCAGCAGTTTGAATTCATGACTCATAACCGGCAATTGATTGATCAGCTTGAAACCCTTGAACATAAAACCAGAAGAAAGGATATCCTGGCATCTGAAGATGATATGTATCTTTTTTACCAGTCACGGCTTCCCAAACCTTTTTATAATATCAGAACCTTTTCCAAATTTATCAAGGACCAAAAAAATCAGGATTTTTTAAAAATGACCCTGGAAGATCTTCAGCAATCTTTTGTTGATGAAACTGAACTCTGCTTGTTTCCCGATGCCCTTACCATGGAGCAGGGCAAATTCAAGCTTGAATATGAATTCAATCCGGGATCTCAAAAGGATGGTGTAACCCTTAAAGTTCCTGCCGCATCTGCTGCACTGGTATCAAAAAACAGTGTGGACAGACTGATCCCGGGGCTTTTTGAAAACAAGATAGCCGCTTTAATCAAAGCACTTCCCAAAAAATACCGGGTAAAACTGGTTCCTGTGTCTGAAAAAGCCACTATCATTGCCAAAGAAATGCCCGAACAAGACAAACCTTTGTATTCACAGCTCTCTTCTTTTATCCAAAACCGATTTGACCTTGTGATCCCCGCAACCCTATGGTCAGACAAGGAACTGCCGGACCATTTAAAAATGAGGATCTCCATCAGGGACAAAAAAGGAAAAGAGATCAAAGCCATACGGGATAAATCCGTTTTAAACGAATTTTGTTCCAACCTGGCACCTCAAAAAGGCAATGCTTTTCATGCCGCCCAAAAAAAATATGAACTGTCCCCTGTTAAAGAGTGGAATTTCAAGGATCTTGAAGATGTTATCATAATTGATCAAAATCCGGATTTTATGCAAAAAGCCTATCCTGGTTTGCAAATTGAAACCAAAACCGGTACAAAAAACGACACCATAGTTTTATCCCTGAGGCTGTTCAAATCGGAACAGGCGGCACAAACCGCCCATTGTAAAGGGATAAACGCATTGTTCCAGCTCTGCTTTCCCGATGATTTCAAAGCCTTGAAAAAAGATATCAACATGTCTTCGCACATTAAGCAGATGGCCCCGTTTTTCAGCGGCCAGACAAAATTTCAGCAATCCTTGTTCAACCGGATCACCACGACCGTGTTTGCAAAAAATATCCGGACAAAAAAAGAATTTGAAACCCATGCCCAAAAGCAATTAAAATTGCTTTACCATACCGGCCGACAATTTATAAAAGACATCTCAACCCTGGGCAAAGAATATCAAGCCTGTTTTGAACTTATTCAAAAACTGTCCTTTCAGCACCAAAAAAAGAAAAAGACCTTTGATATCTTAACCGCTCTTTTCAAAGACTTGAAAAATATTGTGCCTGAGAATTTCTTGGATCTGTATAAGATGGAGAGAATCGAACACCTTCACCGGTATGTCGCCTGTATCAGGATCAGGGCCCAAAAATCAGTTGACAATCCGCTCAAAGAAGAAAAAAAAGCATTGCAGACCGCAGGCTACACTAAACATTTGAATCAGCTTTTATCCTCACTGTCACAAGACTCCTCGCCTGAAAAATCCCAACAGGTTGAAGAATTTTTCTGGCTCATAGAAGAGTACAAAATATCTTTGTTTGCCCAAGAATTAAAAACAAAGGTAAAAATTTCCGCAAAAAAGCTGGATCAATTTTTAATCCGCCTTTCTACAATGATCTGACAGACCTTTTACTTTTTTTGCCGGTTGAGTTTAGATCCATTCATCGGGCAATTGAAAAAAAGGTATTCAATCTTGATAGACAAAAAAAAACAAATAGGTTAAAACAGCATTTAACAACATAAACATAAGGATGATATCGTGTTTGCCGAAAACATAACCTACCCGGCTGCTCTTCTTGCAGGGCTGCTTTCTTTTTTTTCTCCCTGTATCCTGCCGCTTATACCGGCATATTTTTCTTTTATCACCGGATTATCCCTGGATGAACTGACAGAAAACAAAAGGCAAACCCGGCAGAAAGTGTTTTTATCCACTGTTTTTTATGTGGCAGGCTTTTCCTTTATTTTCATTCTTTTCGGGGCGTCCGCATCTTTTCTGGGCGGGCTTGCCTCACAATACGCCTGGGTGGTCAGATATCTTGGCGGCGGCATTATTCTTATTTTCGGTCTACACCTTCTGGAAATCATAAACATTAAGGGATTTAATTTTGAAAAAAAAATCCATGTCAAGGAAAAGCCTTTGCACCTGATGGGCACCTTTGTTATCGGCATGGCCTTTGGTGCCGGCTGGAGTCCCTGCATAGGCCCATTGCTGGGCTCAATTTTGATTGTTGCCGGAAACCAGGAGACGGTTCTTAAAGGAGTTTTTCTTTTAGCGGTTTACTCTGCAGGTCTTGCCCTTCCCTTTCTTATCCTCTCCTTTTTCATCAATTCCATTCTTGAAATCATGAAACGGGCCACCAAATTTATCAGGGTACTCAATAAAATTTCCGGGATTCTGCTGATTGCCATCGGTCTTTTGCTGATATTCGACAAGTTCAGACTTTTTGCAATCCTGTAATCAAGCCGGTTTAAACCTTACGCCCCATTCTCAAGCCATGTTAAAACACAGGCGGCAACCGTTTCCCAGTTGTCTTCACCAATCAGCCAGTGGGAATGGGACTTAAATTCTTTGAAGGTTGCGACATGCCGGTATTTTTCAGCAATTTTCCTGACAACCTGCGCCGGGACAATCCTGTCTTGTGAGCCTGCAACAATCAATGCCGGGCAGGTGATTTTCGTCTCATCCACCCTTGATGCCCTGTTGTGATCCAGATACCAGAGACCAATTTCAAATGCGGCCCGACCGGATTCATACACCATTTTTTGATATTCTGTTTTTTGCCGGAATTCCGTCAATTGATGCAAAATAGCATAAGCAGCAGTTTCAAAGGATATCCTATGCGGTTTTTGCCAGAATCCCCATTGAGTAAACAGCCCCAGAAAACTTCTTATTACAGACCATGAAAGGCAATGAATCCCCGCAGGGGGTGCCGGGGTCATCAACACCAATGTCCGGGCAAGGCCTTTTGCCGCCAGAATCTGGGCTAAAAGCCCCCCCATGGAGTGTCCCATAAGGATGGGTTTTTCATCTAATTTTTGAATATATGCTTCAAGGTCATCCGCATAATCCAGAAGGCTTGTAGTTCCCAACCCTTCTGGAGGAATATCATGCGGGTCAATATCATGGTGCCTTAACACCGGCACATGACAAGTATATCCACGAGCCTCAAAATACGATTTAAAAAAAGTCCAGCACCAGTCACTTCCCCACATACCATGAATCATTACAATATCATTTGTCATCTTCCACCTGATAGTTTAAAAATGTTTTCCAACTTATGCCAAAGCAGCCTTAAACACGACATATTCCGTTTCACATATTCCTTGAACCCCTAAAGGGCGCTCTATTCCATCATGGCAATCCGACCCTCCAGTCACCAAAAGATGATATTTTTCTGCCCAGGATTTCATCAGATCCTGATGGGCTTTCGTATGGCCGGGATAATACACTTCCAGCCCATGAACCCCTGCTTCAATAAACTCCGGCAGTATCTGTTGAACAATGTCCAAAGGCGGCAGCACTTCTTTATAATGCCCCTTGCCGGGAAAAGAACCGGCTGCCGGATGGGCCAGAACAGCAAGGATACCCTTTTCTCTGATGATGTCCACTGCCTGTTCCAGTTTTATTCCGGAAGGAAGGTATGCAGGACTGTCATTTCCAATTATTGCATTGATGGTATCGGCATCGGTAATGCCAAACCCGTCCTTTAACGCAAATGAAAAGTGGCGCCTTGTGGCATTATCACTTAATGCAGAGATATCTTCAAATTTCAGATCCCTGTTTAACAAAGGAGAGATCCCGTTCGGTCCAAAAAATTTATTAATTTCTTCAACCCTTGCCCTTACCAGTTTTTCTCCCCTTCCTTGGGCCAAAATTTTATTAATTCTTGCCATGAACGAATCTTCCGTAAGCCTGACCGGTAAAAAATAACACAACAGGTGCAATGTCCCGATAAAATAAGAGCGCTTAAACCGGATAGAAACTTCCACTCCCGGAATCACTTCAATACCGTTCTTTTTTCCTGCAGCCATTGAGGTTTTCAAACCCTTTAGCGTATCATGATCAGTGATCCCAATTACCCTTATACCAAGACTTTTTGCCTGTTCAATCATCTGATCGGGTGTAAAATCTCCATCAGATGCCGTGGTGTGATTGTGTAAATCCGCAAATATTTTCTGATCCATAGCGTTTCCTTAAAGTCAGCCTGTTTATCATTATTTTGCCATCTTCCTGTTTTTATAATGCTTATCATAAAAATACAATTTGATTTTTTTAAAAAATAATAAGATAATACTTGATTTTTAAAAATCAGATATTAGATAAAGAATAGTTCTTTTAATAAAATTATTTTGGAGATAATGATTAACATGTGTAAAACCGGTAGCGATATAGATATTATCAATGAATTAGGAAAAGTGGATTCCGAAGAAAGCGCCAAATCCATATTTAAAAAACATATGGACGATGAACAATTAACCCGGATTTTAAAAATCAAACACCCTGAAGTCTTAAAAAAAATTGCCGATTCAATTGTTCTTTGCAACCCTTCTGCTGTCTTTGTCAACACGGGATCACCCGAGGACAGGGAATTTATTAAAAATCTTGCCCTTGAAAAAAAGGAAGAAAGCTCACTTGCAATGAAGGGGCATACCATTCACTTTGACCTGGCCCAGGAACAGGGTAGAATCATTGACAGGACATATTATATCGCAAACCCGGAAGATCAAGTCAGTTCTCTTGCCAACCGTATGGACAGGCCCACGGCACTTGAACAAGTCCGGTCAAACATGACGGATATCATGAAAGGCATGACCATGATCATTGGATTTTACATGCGGGGCCCTGTGGGCTCTCCCGTATCAAATCCTGCTTTGGAAATCACAAGCTCCACCTATGTCGCCCACAGTGCAGAACTGCTTTACAGAAACGCCTATGCCGCGTTTGATAAAGAAGTTGAAAATCTTGGCCATTTCTTTACCAATGTTCACAGCGAAGGGCTGAACAGGCCCGAAGATCTGCCCGATGCAAGGGTGTTCATGGATCGCAAATTCAAAACCACCTACAGCTGGAAATGCACCTATGCCGGAAACACCCTGCTGCTTAAAAAAGGAAACCATAGGTTCGCAGTAGACAAAGCTGTGTATGAAAACCTTGGACAGGAACTATCCGAGCATATGTTTATCACGGGAATACATGGCCCCAATGACCGCGTGACATGGTTTGCAGGTGCCGCTCCCAGCGGATGCGGAAAAACCACCACAGCCATGGCAGGAAATGTATTTATCGGCGATGATCTCGCCCAGATGTGGATTGCCGATGACGGCAGCATCCGGTCAGTCAACCCGGAAGCCGGTATTTTTGGTATTGTGGAAGATGTTAATCTTGAAGGCGACCCCCTGCTGATGAAAGTCTTACGACAGCCCGGACATGAAGTGATCTGGTCCAATGTGCTGATTGACGAAGACAAAGTTCCCCATTGGGTGGGAAACAATGAAAACCATCCTGACAAAGGAATCAATTTCCAGGGAGATTGGTATAAAGGCAAAACCGATAAAAACGGCAAACCCGTTCCCATGTCCCATCCCAATTCCAGGTGTACCCTGCGCTCGACCAGCCTTGACAACTACTCCCCTGAAGCTGAAAACCCCAAAGGTGCCCTGACACGGGTTTTTACATACAGTGGCAGGGATGCAGACACCATGCCTCCGGTCTGGGTGGCTCAAAATTCAGATGCAGGAGTTGTCATCGGAGCCTGTATCGTGTCGGCTGCCACAGCAACGGAAGTCGGAGCCACCGGTGTAAAAAGGTCGCCCTGGGCCAATGCAGCATTTATTCCCGGCTCCCTGGGAGATTATATGGATGCCCAGTTTAAATTTTTCGGCAGTGACAAAATAAAAAACGATTATAAGCCCGTAATGGCAGGCCTCAATTATTTTCTGACTGACAAGGCCCGTGGCGGAGACTCCTCCAGGCTTCTCGGAGAAAAAAAAGATGTAAAAGTATGGCTTTCCTGGCTTGAGCGATATGCCCACAATGAAATAGACCATATCACAACCCCAATTGGGAATATTCCCAGATATGATGATTTAAAATCATTGTTTAAGCAGATTATCGACAAAGACTATACCAAAGAGTTGTATACAAAACAATTTTCTTTATATTTGGATCATATCATCAAACGCTTGGAGCTTCAGCAGGAAGCCTATTCCAAAGAAGAAAGAGTACCTCAAACCCTGTTTGACATTTTAGCTGAACAAAAACAAGGCCTTTCAGCATTAAAGGATACCCATGGCAGTATTGTATTGCCGGACATATTTGTGAATTAAAATTTCAAACAAAACAAGCCAAACCAAAATAGCGTTGGTACACGCAAGGGACAGATTTAAAATCTGTCCCTTGCGTGTATCTTGCAAATGTATAATCGAGTTTAAATAACTTAGTCTTGCCCTTGTTACCGAATTCCTTCTCTTACAACCCTGCAACCAGATTATTAATCTCTTCATTAACGGCAAGATGATTTTTTATCCCGCCTTTTTCATCAATTCCCCTGTAGCAGAGAGCTGTTTCATATTCAATATTTGCTGCATCAAAAAAATACCGGGCCGTCAATTTCAGCCCGTCAAACAGATCTTCCCCCCGGGTAGCACCGACTGCCAGAAGAAAGCCCTTTCGTTTGCGGCCCTTGAATTCATCCGTCTTAAGCCTGTATTTTCGCGACCACAACACCTGTATCCGGTCAATTAATGCTTTGATCGCTGCAGGAAACCCATAAAAATATACCGGGGAACTGATCACTATAATATCTGCCTTTATCACTTCCGGAAGAAAAATATGGGTAAAATCATCTTCAAAAATGCACACCCCTTTTGTTTCACAATGACCGCAACCAATGCAGGGATTGATCTTCATTTTGACGGCATTCAACACCTGGGTGTCATGCCCCTTGGATTCCATTTCTTTCATGAACCTATCCATAAGATAGTGGGAATTACCTTTATGACGCGGACTGCCGTTTATTCCGAGAACCAGCATAATATTTTACTCCACAATGCTTAATAATTCGACTTCAAAAATCAGGGTTGAGCCCGGCTGAATAAAACGCCCTGCTCCCCTGTCACCATAGGCCAGATCCGGTGGAACAAACAACTGCCACTTTGAACCCACCTTCATCATCTGCAACGCCTCAATCCATCCCTTGATCACGCCGCCGACCTGAAATGTTGCAGGCGTACCCCTTTGATAGGAAGAATCAAAAACAGTGCCGTCAATAAGAGTTCCTTTATAATGACACTCTACCGTATCCGATGCCTTTGGAAAAGGCCCTTGGCCTTGTAAAAGGGCTTTATATTGAAGCCCTGACGCCAGGGTTACGACGCCGTCTTTCTGCATATTTTCCTCAAGGAACTTGATTCCTTTGGCCCGGTTTGCCTCGGAGTCTTTTTTTATTTGCTCTATTTGCCTCTGCCTTGCCTGTTGCTGAAAGGCAACCAGGAGTTCTTTTAATTTGTCTTCAGTCAGCTTAAGCTGGTTGCTATGCCTGTCACTGGCTCCCATGATAAAAAATTTGAGGTCCAGTTCAAAATTTGCTTTTAATTTATCAACAATATCATATCCAAGTGCATAGCTGATCTGCTTTTCAAGATCCGCTTTTTCAACAGCCTGTTCTTTTTTTTCGTTTGCAAAGGCATCCGGATTGAACAAAATTACAACAATCAGAATCAAAAAAAGTCTTTTGAGGATTTTCATTACGGTCTCCTTGAATTTTGAAAATTTGGAGTTTGATCACAAAAACCACCATTATGATCAAACCTGAAAGTTTAAATTGGTGAGCTTTAATTAATGAATAACAAAAAGATCCATAGTTTGCAATGGCCGTACAAACTTTCAAAAAGGCAATCTAAAACAAATGATATGAAAATTTGGACAAATATGATATCAGACTTTTGATCAGAGCTACCCATCCCACTATAACTTTACGATAGTGATAAACTATAATGAACTTTTTCTTCAAATTTTACGGGTTTCATATTTTGCTGTTTCAATCAGAAGCATAGGGAAGAAATTTATTAAAACAACGGCTACACAAAAAATCTTGATTAATATGGTAAAATTAGTAATAGTTTCGAAAACTATTTTTTTTGTTCGCGCTTAAAAGGGTATATTTGATGTATAAAAAATTCTATCTAATGCAAAAAGAACCGTTTGACTGTCATCCGTCGCCAGATCTTTTTTACAAATCCAAAGCCCATAAAAATTGTTGGAATTACCTTGCTCAAGGGATAAAAAGAAGTGACCCCATTCTTCTTGTGTCAGGAGAATATGGGTCAGGCAAGACTCTTTTGTCGCTTAAGCTCATTAAAGCGTTAAAAAAAAACAAACAAACTTCAGTTTATATCTCAACGCCAACCTATAGTTTCCCCATGCTACTTGAAAAAATTATTGTGGAATTAAAAATTGCTATGGATGAAATTGATACATCCGATGAATTAAAACTTCAAAATATTTTATATGAATATTTTGAAAAGAATATGATTGAAGAAAGAAAAAAAAAATTTGTTTATCTGGTAATTGATGATGCCCAGGAATTCAGTTATTCTTATCTTACAAAACTAAGGCTTTTTGCCAGTTACAATTATTTGGGATATTTCCCCATACGGATCATTTTATTTGCTCATAAAAATTTTTTAGAGACACTGAATCATCCCCAAAACATAGCTTTGGGGCAACGAATCAAAAGAATTTATTGTTTAGACCCCTTTGATTTTGAAGACATCAAAGAATATATTTATTTTCGTTTAATACACTCCGGCGCAAGTGGCAAGCCTGTTTTTGACGATGAAGCCATAAGCGTAATAGAAACGATAAGCAACGGCAATCCCCGGCTTATCAATAATATTTGTGATAATTGTCTTTTATCGGCAAGCAACCAGAAACTCAATTTGATTGACCAGTCTATGGTCAATCAAACCATTGCAAAAAAAAAACTGGTTGGAATTAAAAATCTACAAAAACCAAGGACTGCTCAATTCTCATATGAGAAACCAAGCCATGCTTATATTGAAAACCCGTTGTCTGAAGATGAGGAATTCCGGGATAAAGATATGCACGCAGAAATTACCCAGGCCGGAGAAACTGGAGAGGATTTATCTGGGAAAAAGCCCCCAAAAAAAATTGATCTTAAAAATTTGGGATCTCGATATGGAAAAAAAGGATTCATTATTATTTTGATCTTAATCATTCTCTTTTTATCGGCTCACATTTTCAACCAGAATAAATCTTACAAAATCAGTAACCTACAAAATAACAGCAACCAAACTATCTACCCTGCGCCAGCATATAATTATGTTGATAAAAATCAGACTCAATGAAAACAAAAAAAAGATTTCAAAACAAACCATATACCCTCAGTATATAGTACATGTAGATCGCCCTATGAATTTTTTTGTTGAAATGAGTATTTTGTTGTCTGGAGAAAATAAATGCAAAATAAAATAACACTAAAACTTATGCCGCTGTTTTTCTTTATTATTTTTTTGGGGTGTGCCGCTAATACTACTCCACCTGTTGTAGATAAAAACGTTATTAAAACTGCTTCAAAGGAATTCCACAGGTTTGATTTTAAAGAAAATCAGCCTGTTAATACCAAAGAATTTGTAAAAAAGGTAGACAATTTCACGGTTATATTTGACCCTTCCGCCTCAATGACAGAGACTTACACACCTTCCAATGATTGTATTGCCTGCCACACAGATCATCAGCATCCAGAATATGCTGAAAATCATGCAGTAAAACACGGTGGTCTTGAATTTGCCGACGAGGACAAACGACAATACGCCATGGAATGCAATCGCTGTCACCAAAATCTTCTGTACAGCAAATTCAAATTTGCCAAGGAACTTACCAAAGGATTTAATCAAGCCATTCCGGATCTGGATTTCACAGGCACCATAAGGACCTTTGGTTATCCCGTCTATACCAATTTTGAATATGGATTAAAGGAAAATGACAATACAAAATTTTTGAATTATAATAAAAATGAATATGCCCACGCAATTGATAAAATACTGGATGCTGATGGAGTAAGCCCACTTGCCCCCACTTTGAAAGCAACCGGCAAGGACTGGTATAATCACAAGGGAAAAATAGCCGTAATCATAATCAGTGACGGCAAAGACATGGGTGAAAAAGAGGTACTTACAGCCCAGGATCTAAAAGCAAAATATGAGGAAGATATTTGTATTTATACTATTCTTATCGGGAAAGATCCCTCCGGTAAAAAAGTTATGGACAGGATTGCCATGAGTGGACAATGCGGACTTGCAATCAATGGTGATGATCTGCTGGATAAAGAAAAAATGGTACAATTTGTCCATGAAATATTTCTGACCAGGGTACAGCCAGACAGTGATGGTGACGGTGTGACCGATGACAGGGATGATTGCCCGGGGACAAAGCCGGGTCTCAAGGTCGACGAAAACGGTTGCTGGGATCTGGTGCTTCAGGCTGACGTTCTCTTTGACTTTGATAAGCACATCCTGAAACCCGAAGGTATTACAGCACTTGAACAGGTAGTGGCTTTGCTCAAAAGACACTCATTCCTGGACTTGCACATCAGCGGGCATACCGACAATTTCGGCTCAATGAAATATAACATTAAACTTTCCAGACAACGGGCTCAAACAGGCTTTGATTACCTGAAAAAACGAGGAATTGATTCAGGACGATTATCCATCAGCTGGCACTCCTTTTCCATCCCGATTAGCACGAACGATAACCCTGCTGGACGTGCGTTGAACCGCCGCCTGGAATTTAAATTCAAGAAACGACAGGAGTAATAAAATCAAAGCATGAACAAAATTTTGAAATACCAAGAAATTATAAAATATTATCAGGAGTTCAAAGTTAGAACAAACTTTAAAAATCTTATCGCCTTGGTATTAATAATAATATTTTGTACTTCCTGTACAGGAAAATCAGAGATAGGGATCAGCAAAGAAACCATTTATGATCGGCCCATGCCCAAGGTAGAACACGAATATCTGCTTGGCCCAGGTGATGTCCTGGAAATTGTTTACCATTATACGCCCAGGCCGGATACCAAAGCATATGTTTTGTCGGTTGCAGATGTTTTAAAAGTTGAATTCGCCTATCACCCTGATATGAACAGGGAATTGGTTGTCAGACCGGACGGGAATATAACCATGCCCAAAATAGGCGCAGTATATGCTTTGGGACTTACACCGTTACAACTTCAAAAAAAAATCAAAAACATATACGGTAAAGATTTCATTGATCCGATTGTTACGGTTACAATGATTCAATACAACCGGACGATTGATCGCTTAAAAAAAGCAATCACAACCTCAAGCCGGGGGCAAAGTAAACTTTCAGCCATCAGGCCGGATGGATATCTGTCTTTCCCCATCATAAGCGATGTCATGGCCGGTGGCAAAACCCTGCCTGAAGTAAAAGAAATACTGACCAAACAGTATCAGGCCCAAATAGACAACTTGACCATAACATTGATTTTAAAAGTTATGAAAGCCAATCTGGTATATATCATGGGCGAGGTTTCCAGACCAGACAGCTACCTTGTAGATGGGAGCATTACCGTAACTCAGTTAATTGCCAGAGCCGGAGGCACTAAGGATACAGCAGAAAAAAGCACCATACTTGTCATCAGCAGAGACAAAAAAAGAAGACCATGGGGCAGACTTGTGAATCTTGAAAAGGTCTTATATAATGCCGACTTAAGCCAGGATCTGGTACTAAATCAATATGATATCGTATATGTTCCAAAATCAGCAATAGCACGCAGGAATTTATTTGTTGATCAATATATCAACAAAATGATTCCCACTTCGCTTATTGGCCCGTATGAAATGGGCGGAGCTGCATTTGGCGGGACTTTGATTGAAACAAAACCCATAATAAAATAGATTCTGTTAAAAAAGGTATTATAAATATGGCAATTACTACATTAAAATCATCAAGAGATTTTGCACGAATCTGGTTTTTTTGGCAGAAACAGGCTATTTTTATCTTCTGCCTCATAGTTATCGGCATTTGTTTTTATTCTTTTTCCCAGACCCCTCTCTATGAGAGTTCCGTAAAAATTATGATTCTTCCCAAATCCGCCGGAGAGTTGGTTGTTTCCCCGGGTGATGACTCGCGTCAATACCTTTCAAGCCCGGTAAACGACCAAGACATCAATACCGAAATTGAGATGCTTAAAAGCGATGTAGTCATAAACAGTACTGTGGCATACTATAATCAAACAAGTTCCGCGCCAGAGCAATCCCTGGAAAAAAAAAGCGAATCTAATATTTTTGACAGCTTGAAACTTTTTAAAAAACCTCTGACAGATTCTGAAAAAAAAGCAAAAGCATTGTTAGGTGCCTTGAACGTCGATCCAATTTCATCCTCAAATATCATCTCTATTTCCCTTACCTCGCCCTATCAGGAACAAGTTGCCGAGGTGCTGAATAAACATATCGAATTTTATATGAAACATCGTAAAAAGACACTTTCACTTGGCGATACTGAGATGTTCTATGAAGAACAAAAGGTATATTACGCAAAAAAACTGGCAGCAGCCACAAAAAAATTAAAGGCATTTAATAATCAATGGAATATTGTAAATATGGAAAGTCAGACGTCTGCCAATATTCAGCTCATTTCATCATTTCAGACAGAACTGAAAAATCTGGAAATAACAATTGCAGAAAATCAAGCTAAAGTAAAAATGCTAGAGGAGGGTCTAAAAATTAAAGGGACCGACTTTGTTATTTCTAAAGAAGTGCGGTCTATGCCGGTCATCGTTGAGTTGGCAAAAGGTCTGGTGCCGCTTTTGATTAAACGCACTGAAATAAGTAAAACCTTTACCAAGCAAAGCAGGGAGTATAAGCAGATTGATGACCAAATTGCAATGCTGCGCCAGGAAATAAAAAATGAGGGTATTAATGCCTCAAAAACAAACAAAATGAATAATGAAGCCCTTAAAATACGAATAGACCTGCTCAAGAATAAAATTGATAATTTAAAGGAACAATCCAATGATTTCCAGCAGAAGACTGAAGAACATAAAGAACTTCAGATGGATGTAGACATTGCCAGAAAAAACCTTTTAAAATATGGGTCAAAAAAAGAAGACTCAAGATTATTTTCAAAACGCAATGACAGTAACCTATCAAATATAGTCATTGTGGAAGCAGCTGCCACTCCTTTAAGGCAAAAGTCACCTAACAAATTACTTGCATTGGAGGTTTCAATCTTTTTAGGCTTTTTTGCCGCACTTATCCTGCCGTTTATTCTGGAAACACTTGATTATAAATTAAAGACTTCTGACGATATTGAAACTATTTTGTCTTTACCTGTAATTTGCACATACAATGAAATAAAATAACAGCTAATATGCTATCAATGATAAAAACATGAATACAAATATAGAGATATAACTTATGAACGTAACAAACCGGCAATCTGAACTTACAAAGAATTTTCCGGAAGAAAAAGACAACTCACCGTCAGATTCTTTTGAAAATCGATTTAAAGCTATTGCATCAAGTAAAAAAGAAAATATTGGAAATAAACAAAACCGGCAATCTACATATAGCAACCGCTATATTCAAGCTGCTCACATTAAAAAACAAAATTCAAACAGTGATGATAATTTTCTCATTGATACGCATCAATCAATAGATCCTGTATCCAAAAAAAGTTATCAATCAAAGGATTCCGCAAATAATTTAAAAGAACCTATTTTTGACTACAACTCAATGAATCAAGGTGATAAAAAATCTTCGTCTGCATGGCGTTTTCTAAACTTGAAAAACAAAAAACAGACTGGTGATCTTTATAAAAAAATTTTGTTTTTTAATAAAAAAAACGGGTTCAAGGCCTTTAACTTTATCAGCAGCAGGAGTAAAGAAGGCGTCTCCACTGTTGTGGCAAATTTGGTTAATTATGTAGCTTCTCAAACAACAACAAAAAAAATATTGGTAATTGATGCTAATTTGCAATCCCCAAAACTGCATACCATTTTTAATATTTCCAATAAAGCCCCTGACCTTGTTGATGTATTTAACAACAGGCTTGGAATTCGCAAGGCGGCTATTCCCATAACTTCTAATATCTTTGTCCTTTCCTGCAGCAAAGGAAAGGTTAAAGATTTTGGTAACCTGGAACAGGAAAATTTTGTTAAGCTGATTGATTATTGTAAGCAATTGTATGATTATATCTTTATCGACTGCCCACCTGTTCTCAGTTCCTCTGATGCCTTATCAGTAGCTCCTGCTGCAGATCTTACCTTTTTAATAATACAGTCTGCGCAAGTCCAGAGACCTGTTCTGGAAAAAGCAAAATCTCTTTTGCAAAACGATGAATGTCAAATTGGGGGAGTAGTTCTTAACCGTTTGCAACAGGTCATTCCAGGCTGGGTGTATAAATTCATATAATGACTACAAGAGCCTGAAATGATTAATTCTTTACTTTATTTGCTTATAACAAGCATCTTTATTTTGGATTGGCTCTTTTTTAGATATGGTATTGGGGTAAGGCAGATAACATGGCTGCCGGAATTTATTTCTATAGTTATTGCTGTTTCTATCCCATTTAAAATGGCAATTATCAAACAAACCCATATACCAATAAAATATACCTTTTTACTCTTTTTATACATAGCGAATTTGCTTGTCGGCTTTTTTTTAAATGACGTTAGCGCTTGGACAATGCTATCCGGACTCAGAATTTATACAAAATTCATTCCTGTTTTTTTGCTTCCACTTATATTTCCATTTTCGACGCAAGATTTTAAAAAAATCACCATTATAATATTCATCTTGGCAATGATCCAATTTCCTATCGTACTATGGCAGCGGTTTGTAGAATTTTCCACAAAGGGAGGAGATCCAGTAGGCGGAACACTCGGGGTGCATGCATCAGGTGTATTGTCAATATTTTTGCTTATTATAATCTCATTTCTTATTGCTTTCTATTTTAAAAAAAAAATCTCGCTGCCGATATTCCTGTTGTCTTTTGCAGCCTCATTTATTCCTACAACCTTGAATGAAACAAAAATAACTTTTCTTCTTTTGCCAATTACCATGATTTTCCCAGCCATATTTATTAAAGATATAAAAAAAACTATTTTTCGAATTATGCTGGTCATATTAATTCTGGTTGCTTCTTTTTTTATATTGAAAGGTATTTACAATCATTTTCAGTCCCAAACATGGGGTTATGGTATTGAAACTTTTGTTACCATGCCCGGACGCGTGGCACATTATAACAGAAAACGAATTGATCCCATTAAAAATTCAATTAAGAACGCGGTTAAGGACATAAGATTTCTATTTTTTGGACGTGGGGCCGGAAATGTATCAGAGGGATTTACCAAGAAACTTAATGGGAAATATGTTAGAGAGGGGATCTATTATGGGGCAAAAAGCGTATCTTTTACTAAACTTATGTGGGAGATTGGAACAATGGGCATTGTCCTAATATATTCATTCCTTTTTTTTGTTTTTTTGGACTCCTCAAAGTTATGTAAAAAAGACGATTTTTCAGGTGCTTTTTCTTTAGGAATGCTCAGTTTTAGTATGTTTTTTTTCCTTTCAATGTTTTATACTGAAACCCTTGAGCAAAATATTTTTGTGTATATATTCTTTTTGGCTGCCGGACAGATTGCCTACCTCCATGACAGTAAGAAAAGCATAGAAACTGTGATATGATATGGAGTTTATTTTAAACCGTTATAGGCTGAAAGCAATTTTGGAATTTCATGTTTCCACTGAAGCTTGGAAACAATTCTCATTCTGCCATAATTGCCCATTTGTTTTCCCATTTCCGGATTGTCTATTATTTCAATAATTTTCTTTATTAAAGATTCATAATTGTTGGGCTCAGCATAAAGTGATGCATCCTGTGCTGAAAATCTTCCTTCAGTCATTTCAAATTGAACAATGGGTTTGGCAAGAGCCATATACTCCATAATCTTGTTCATGGTGGATTTATCGTTCATATCATTTACAGCATCGGGATTAACACAAACATCAGCGGTACTCAAAATCTCCATCAACGTATCATCCGGCACTCTGCCCGTAAAAGTAACATATGCTTCAATTTTCAACTGCCGGGCCATGGTCTTGAGCAACTCAAGTTCAGTTCCGTTTCCTACAAGAATAAAATGGATATTTTCTCTTTTTAATACATGTACAAGAAAGGATATTCCTTTTAGAAGATAATCAAGCCCTTCTTGACCACCCATCACTCCAACATAGCCCACCAAGTATTTTTTACCTTTTTTCCACTTATCATTTACAGGCCTTCTTTTTGTACGTTCTAAATTAGGCCCACTTCGGACAATATAGACATTCTCAGACTTCATACCACCACGTCTTATGGCAATTGCTTTGTAAGACTCGTTCGTTGCAATGGAAACATCAGCTATTTTAAACGTCCATTTTTCCCATAAAAGCATCAGCCGGTAAAACAAATCTTTTTTCCCGAATTTTGCAAGATACAGCTCGGGATTAATATCATGGTGATCAAATAAAAATTTTTTTCTGAAAAAAAATTTAAAAAAAACAGCAATAATAAAAATATTATCAGGAGGATTGCATGCATGGATGACATCAAAGCCATGTTGAAAAAAAATTTTCAAGGACAACACAAACTGATAATACAACGCAGACGAATACTCAACCATGTAGCCAAAAGCACCCCTGCCTTCCAAAGGCAAAGGGTGACGGTATATGTGAATCCCGTCAATTAATTCATATCTTTTCAAATATCCATTCATTGCAGGACATATGATACAAACAGAATATCCATTGTTTTTCAATGTTGTTGCTTCCTGCCATACCCGCCTGTCAAAAGGGACAGGAAGATTTTCAACAATTATTAATACTTTCATATTTATTTACC
The DNA here is from genome assembly GCF_900105645.1 of Desulfobacula phenolica. NCBI lineage: Bacteria > Pseudomonadati > Thermodesulfobacteriota > Desulfobacteria > Desulfobacterales > Desulfobacteraceae > Desulfobacula > Desulfobacula phenolica. The sequence continues at coordinate 207,659 of NZ_FNLL01000002.1, forward strand.
AGCAAAGCCCTTTGTAAAATCCATTGCTGTTTATGCCGTCAACAGCGCGCACAAGATCTATCACTTTTTGATCTTCTCTCAAATTATCCATAATATTCTTAAATTCAAATGAATTATTTCCAATCACAATCGTCTGGGCATGTTCAAGAACTTCATTCATTGTTTTAACCATTAACTTTGCAATATGCGGAATCTTGTTCAATATAAAAGCTTTGTTTGCCCCAACCAAAGCGGCAAGATTTACATTTTTATCATACAATTTTATTTCATATCCCTTTCCAAGAAGCCGTTCAATCATCTCAACAACAGGACTCTCTCTTAAATCATCAGTCCCTGCCTTAAAACTGAAACCTAAAAAACCAATCTGTCGATTATCATCTTCCATAACCATGCGTAAACCATTTTCAATATGCAAATCATTACTTGGAAGAATGGAATTCAATATGGGAAGATTAATATCCAATGATTTGCCTTTATAAGCAAGCGCTCTTACATCCTTGGGCAAACATGAACCGCCAAAGGCAAATCCGGGTTTTAAGTAACACGGTGAAATATTAAGTTTTGTGTCGCTGCAGAAAATATCCATAACATCATGGCTATCCACCCCAAGGGATTTGCAGATATTTCCAACTTCGTTTCCAAATCCCACCTTAAGCGCATGCCAGACATTATCAACATATTTTACCATTTCTGCAACTTCAATGGCTGTTCTGATAACGGGGCAGTCCAGATTTTGATATATGGATGCCAAAAGGTCTCCGCTTACGACATCAGTCTCACCAATTACGGTTTTAGGAGGATTGTAAAAATCATAAACAGCAGTTCCCTCCCTTAAAAATTCAGGATTATTGCATACACCGAAATCCTGCCCGGCAATTTTACCGGAGCTTGCCTCAAGAGTCGGGATAACGATATTTTTAATTGTGCCGGGAATTATGGTACTTCTAATAACCACGACATGGCGTTGAATTTTATTCTTTATTGCTGCGCCAATATGCTCACATACCCTTTGAACATAGCTTGTATCCAGATCGCCGTTGATTTTGCTGGGAGTTCCCACACAGACAAGAGAAAGTTCGCTGTTTTCAATCGCTTCCAGTGCATTTGTGGTTGCTTTCAATTTTCCATTCTCAACCACAAATTTTATTATTTCCCCTATATCCTTTTCAATAATTGGCGATTCACCCCTGTTTATCATATTCACTTTAACATCTACAGGATCAACGCCTATTACCGTATGTCCGTCCTTTGCAAAACATGCCGCAGAAACCACACCAACATATCCAAGCCCAAAGATACTAATCTTCATTGTAACCTTCTTCCAGTTGCTACTATTGTTATTTAGACATACAAGCCTGTTGATTTTTTTATATAGTTACTAATTGCATTTTAAACTTATGCTGGTGGTAATTTTTTCCTTACCATCTAAAATTTTATAAAATCTAATAGTATGTGTTTCTATGATTTCATTAAAATTAGCAGAGTACCAACCAGCAATTGGATCATGGTATCCTTTAAGGATTTCAATATTTCCTCTTATATCCGGCAAAATTATAATCTCTATTTCATCTCTTTGTATCACAACCTCACCGTCAATATTTTTAACCTTGCAAAGGGGGTGAAGATGAAAAAAAAGCTCCGCTAAAACTTTTTTTTTAGATATTATAAAATCTGAAACAACAAACTGATTTTCTTTTAATCTCCACACAACCTGTCTATTTATATTTAAACATGGCATTTGCTTTGAATACGCTTCAAGCCCAGCTTCCCATACAATATATCCATCATGCCTTTTCAGACTGTTTCTATTTATCCTGTATGGCTTTCCAAACATGAAATCCCCTATCTGTTTACTCATATCCTGTTCATTAATCCGAATAGTATTATGAGCCGCAGTGGATCTAAAGTATGTTCTCCATTTCTCTCCTCTATGATAAAGATAGGTTCCAGGATCAATGAAAAATTCCAGTCCATCAAGGGAAAGTGTAAATGATAGAGCATCCAGATGCCCGTGAGCGTATAGGGGAGCCATACCAAGGGGCATTGCGTTGCCTACGAAAAGCACCTCTTTTTTTTCAATATAATCTCGAATTATGGCAAGTCCACTCTGCTTGTGTAGCAGTAACGAACATTTATTCGGTAATTCAAACGGTTTGCCCACCCGACTTTGATTTTCCCGGGAATTCTTTTTTTGCCTTTTGTCAGAATCTCTATACATGGAATTTTGATAAACTCCTGTTAAGAGCCATGTTTTTAAATCTGGAGTACCTGTAAAAAAATCTTTTCTGTTAAACAGTAAAGAGGCTGTATTTAAAATAGAGGAACAATTTTCAAGATTTGAAAGGCCAAAATTCACGAGTACGGCACTGTCCTGATCTCCTATGTTTGGGATATTACCATTTTTATCCATAACAGATTTTAAAAATTCGCAGGCTTTTTCAAGGCGTTTATTTAAACTCAGGTTATATTTAATTCCGCAAGTATCACACGATATTTTAAATAATAAAAAAAAATCAAAAACAAAGGAAAGATATGTTGTCGAATATTCAAAACTTCCACCATCCTCTAAAATCTGCCGGTTCACTTCCTTTTCAAGAATCAGCTTGCCTTTTCCAAACCATTTTTTTGAATGTTTTAAATGTGGAAAATAAAGGCCGGCAATGAACAATCCAAACCCTTCGGCAAGAAAATGATTGTTTGAAGAGGAATATTTGGAAGGATACCTGTAAAGATGATCAGCATGAAAGCATACAAATGAATTTATTGTTTTTCTATCATCATGTGAAAGTAAATAGTCTTCAAAAAAAGAAAGTGTCCATATGAGATTGGCAAGTCTGACACCAGCTTCAATTCCACTTGCCCAGTTTACTCCAACCGGATATGGATTGTCTTTAAGCCATGATTTGATAATCCAGACAGCTTTATCTGCGTATTTTTTATTTTTTGTAAGTCTGTAGGATATCCCAAGAGACACAAGAAAATAGAGCCTATTTATTTCCCAAACAAACTTAACCCCACCCAATGTCTTATTTCTATAATCAATATCCCCCCAGAATTTTTTCGGCCAAAATTTTTGGGTCACAGGATCACGGTTCCATTCAATTCTCTTTCCATAAGAAATATCAATCCCAAAGGCTGATAATTGATTGTGAATTGTTTGCTCGGCTATGGATAAATGATATTGTGCGGTTTTGGGAAAAAGCTTCGCTATCATTTTATTATCGCAATGAACCGCAAGACGGAATATTTTTTTCCCGGGAGAAAAAAATGAATCATCCCTTTTATGATACTTGTATTTATCTATAATTTTTTTAGTTTGTTCTAAAATTCTCCAAAAGATTTCCAATAAAGACATTTTGGAAAGACGTTTTATATACCAGGTATTGATTCTCTATTTCCCCTATCTTAAGCTTTCTATCAATAATATCGATATCCGATATCTTCAAGATTTTGCTATATGATCTTGTACAATTTACTGCGTATTTAATCTTTGATATATATGATTCAATTTTGCAGCCACTTTTGATGCCATAAAATTCTGTTTTGCATAGTTATAATTATAGTAGGAAACATCACATAATTTGTCTTTATCTGATAATATTTTTTTTATGCATTCCGCAACTTCAACGGAATTAATTGATTCTGAAAAACACCCCATTTTGTCATCTTCGAAAAAATCCTTAATACCGCCGACCGGCGTTGTAATGACCGGCATTCCAAATGCCATTGCTTCAAGAATAGAATTTGGCATTCCTTCACTATATGATGGTAAACAATAAATGTCATGTTTTGAGAAAGCATTTGCTTTTTTGTTTCCAGTCAAATAGCCGAGCATAAAAATTTTATCATTTAAACCAAGTCTGGTTACATATGCATCAATTTGTTTTGTTACGCTTCCATCCCCGGCTATTGAAAGTGTTATATTATATTTTTTATCTATCAATAATTTAAAAGCATCTATGGTTTCAAAAACACCTTTTTCTTTTTCAAGCCTGGAAAGAAAAAGAAGACGAACTGATTTGGATGTTTTCATACGTGTTATTTTTTTTTGTATTGAAAATTTATCAAGAAGAATTTCATTAACGGCTGTTGTTAAAAAATATACGGGTTTGCTTATTCCCCATGATCTTAGTTTACTTTTAAACTCTGAACCTAAAAGAATAAATAAATCTGCTTTCTTATATGTAAAATTAAAAAATAATTTTAATATTCCATATATTCTTTTTTCAAATTTTTTTTGCCAGCCGTGAAAAAAAATTACGACCTGTATTTTTTGTTTTTTTGCCCAAAAAACAAATAGTCCGTCTCTGATAAAACTATTAAAATTTAAGGATGGATTAATATGAACGACATCAGGTCTTATAGAAATTATTGTTTTTATAAATCGAATTTGATCTATAATTTGATGGTTGTAATATTTTTTACCATGGGTACTGCCGATCTCTATTGTTTCTATTTGTAAGGCTCTATTTTGATGCATATAAGGCAATATTGAATTATAATAACTTGCAACGCCTCCAGGATCTTTTCGCAAGGGCAGTGTTATAAGAATTTTCATTTTTCTTTTATTTGAATGAAAGAATTCATATAAAAATATAAAGATTTCAGGAAACCTTGGGATTTGCCTCTAAGTCGAATCAAATTGATACCATCAAGAACTCTTAAAAATATTAATTCTATTCGGCCAATTTTTTTAACCGAGCTAAAAACCTTACATTCGTATCCTAAATCCAGAAGCAGAGGATATGAAATGTGTTCAATTTTTTTTCTTAAGGGAAAAGACATTTTTGTTAAATACTTTTTTGTGTTTTGTTTAAGGATGCCTGATATCCCTCTGGCATCACCTATATTTTCACTTGGTTTTAAAAGACAAACCATTTGAGGTTGGTATGCAATATCTAAAAAAAGGCATATCTGTCTTAAAGATTTTTCCGTATCCTCAAGCAGATCCTCATATCTTATTTCAAAATAGTCATTTTTGATATCCTCGCCGTCTTTTCTTGCTTTTATAATATTATCAATCCATCTTTGAGCTGCACGACGCATATCTTTACCCCATGCTTTGTTGGTTGAAAGACAATAATCGCGGACATCTCTTATAATATGAATAATTTTTGCCTGGGGATAGATTTTTTTCAAAAGAGGAATGTGTCGAATATAACCTGGTGATTTGTCTCCCCATATCATTCTTCCTTCAATATTGGCATCATGTCGTACAAGAGCTTCAAAAACAGCTGAAACATTAAAGTCAGCACATGCATGATACCAGACATCAGGCTTGATAAGTTTTTCCATCTCCGCCATATAAATAAAATATGGTAATTGGATAATATTATGATAAAATTTCAAAAATGATTCATAACTGCCCTGGGATACACCCCAAATTTCCCAATGGCTTGCCCAGTATGGGAGGAACTCTGTTTCTATTGTGGGAATTGAAATCATTGGATGTCCATTCAAAAGATCTCGCAAGAGTTTTGTTCCACTTCTTGGCATGCCGGTAATAAAAATCGGCCCTGCATAATTTCCCATCAATACAAATCTCCTTATAAATTTAGTCCATATTAGATTTTATGATTTTTAAAATATGTTCTTTTAGATCATCAACTATTTTTTCCCATGTATATTGCATTGAGTTTAATCTTATATGACTGGACAAATAATTTTCTCTGTTTTCATAGAATCTGACAAGCCCATTATAAAAAGCATCGGATGTATCATTTGTTAAAATACCATTTTCATCAGTTATAATCGCTTTGTTTCCCGAAGTATTGGTTGCAATCACCGGCATTCCCGAAACTAAATATTCAAATGTTTTTGTTGGAGGCTGGGCATCAAAATATTCTGTTTTAGGAATATAAGAAACCCCAATATTGTGGGAATCAAAAAAAAATTTAAGTTTATTATGGGCTATTGGTCCGGTGATATCAACGACGCTATTAATTTTGTTTTGTGTTACAATTTTTTTTAATTCATTTTCATTGTTATTATCTCCACCCCCAACGATTGTGTAAATAATTTTAATTTCATTTTTATATTCATGATAAAATCTTGAAAAACCTTTTAGCGTCTGGTCAATATCTCTGTTCTCCAGCGTTCCCACATATAAAAGCTTCATTATATTAAAAGTTTTTTGTGTGTTCGAAATAGCATCTGCCCCAAGTGGAAGGATATATATATTTTTTTTTGAGAAACCAAGCTTTTCAACAAGATGATTTGAAATAACAGAAACGTGTTTAAAAAATTTTGCTTCTAATAACATTATCAAATTATATAAAGATCTGGCCTTTTTATTTTTTTTCACTGAAGCCGTTCTGATATCAAATAAAAACTTTTGTCTGTAAAATAAAACTTTTAAAAAAGAACACCCCCTAAAATATTTGATAATATGAAAGTCATACTCATTTTTCAGTTCTTTTATAACTCGAAACAGAAACCTTAAATTTCTTAACGCAATATTTCCTCTTCTTGAAATATAGATAACCTTAATTCCATCCATGCTGATTTTTTTATAATTGTAATCCCAGCATATATAGCTAATATCAAATGATTTTTGGAGATATCGGCAGTAATAATATGTATCCGTATGATATCCAAATTGATTTTGACTAATAATAAGAAATCGGTTTTGGTTCATAATTTTTTTTCTGATCTTAAATAAAAAGGCTTTTTGACTCAAGTGAGGATATTAACAAGTCTGTATTGATTAGATGTCTAATCTATTGGCAGCGACAAGTCTATAAACTCATACGCTCCAATATCCAATGCTGAATTTTTATAATTTAAACCAATTAAGTGGTTTTGATTTACATTTATATTTTTATCCAAAGTTATAATTCTATTGTTATAATCGACATCAATAACATTAAAGGTTTCATTGATACCTTTGAACATTATACTTTGACGATTCTTAAAATTGAAATTTTTATAAAAAAACAATGTATTCTGAACCACGACCTTGTTTGGGGTAATTTGTGAGACTGGATGGGTTAAAAAACATCCTTTGTCAATTGCCGGGGAATCAATTTTTAATTCATGTCCAGATGAATTTACGAATTCAGGATTGATATTAAGGCTGTGACTACCAACTTTGAATGTTTTTTGATACTTTTTAAAATTATAATTTTTCTTGTTATAATAAAAAACAACATCCTTACCAGGCACATGATATATATTATAGTTAAAATAAAAGCTTTTATGGTTAGGTGGCCTTGATGCTTCTAAAAATCTAATTCGACTCATTTTGTTTTGTTTTGATAATATTATATTATTAATAAAATAAATATTATCAATTTCCCCAGATACATCAACCGGCGAACTACCCCCATTCCAAATAAAATTGTTATTAAAAACAGCTACATTATTAGCCTTTATAAGCAACAAATGATAACCATTTCCTTTTATAATACTTTTTAAAAGCCTTATATTCCCAAAATTTCTTTGCAGGTTAATAGCAGCTGATTTTTTTTCAGTAGGCTCATTTGTGCTTATGTGTCTTTTTATCGTAACATTTTTTGCGGATTGACCGACTAAAATACCTCCTTGCTTATTTTTATCCGATATATTGTTTACTAATAATACATTCTTGCCTGTGGTTATATCAAAACCCTGCTCAGCACACATTTCAGCAATATTGTTCTGCAATAAAAAATTTGATCCGGCAGTATTGCCATAGCTATCTTGATGAATAGTAATACCGTCATTATCCATAATTTTTTTAATGTGGCAATCACGCACAATAACATTACTCAATTTATTTTCTGCTGATCCTTCCAAAACTATGCCGTTATTTTTCGCATTTTCAATATAGCAGTTGATTATTTGTAAATTTGTTCCACCTTTACTTATTGCAATACCATTAAGACCTGCATTGTATATTTTTAAATTATTCAACCTGATATTTTTCAAGCCATTACTTTTTGCCATAGCGATACAATTTTTAATGGAATTTTGTATCATTAAATTATTTATGACAATATTAGAATGATATATTTTGATTCCATTTAGGTAATTGTTCCTTATGTCAATAACGGGCATATTACCATTGCCATAAGCATCTATAATGATCGGTTTGTTTTCAATGCCACCGGCGGGAACATATAATGGCTGATTCCATATTTCTCCTCTTTTTAATAATATTCTATCCCCTTGAGCAAAAGATACGTTTTTAATTTTGGAAAAATCTTTCCAAGCGCTCTCTATGCTTGTTCCATCCGCGCTATTATCACCGTTTGTCTTATCTATGTAATATGTTTGTGAAATATTTTTTTGAAATTTTGAACTGGTAAGGTTCTGGTCGCTGAACATCTCTTTCACAAGTTTGTATTTTGTGGTTTCTGAATAGCCGGCATCCTGGCTTTTTGATTGAAAATAGCTAACTGCAACCAATAAACCGATCACCAACAATAGAAACACAATAATCTGATTTTGTTTTGATCTCATGGAATTTTTATTTGGTCATTGTCAAAAACTTTATCACATTTTTCAAAAATATTTTCTTAATATTTCCGCACTCCACTCATGACGAGTAGTCAAACGATATTACCAGCCTTTTTTAACACATAATATTGGTAACCGAAATTTATTATAATATGATACCAAAAATATGTTATTACAGTTGAATAAACAGCCCCCATATAACCATATTTTTTAATAAGGATAAAATTTAATATTACATTGCTTGCTGATCTCAAAATATTAGGCATAATCATTTTTTTTTCATGATGATTTGCTGTCATGGATACGGAAAAAGGGAGTGCTAAAATGCCGAAAGGGATCATCCAGCTTAGATATTTTAACACCTCTGCTGAACCCAGAAAATCTTCCCCAAATGTATAAAAGATAATTTGTTCTGAAAATATTGAAATAAAAAGAGCTATTGGTATCATGCAGATAGCTATTAATCCCGATATTTTGAAAAGGTGTGATGCTTTTATAGTTTTTTGAGTTTTAAAAATTTCCATAAATTGTGGAAACAAAGCAACTTTTGTCACTCTTCCAAGCAAATGTAATGGCATAATCAATCTGCTTGCAGCTGAATAAAATCCCACGCCCTCCGATAAAACCATCCAAGAGAGCATAGTAATATCAATGGTTCTATGAAAATAGCCAATAAATCCCAATAAAGAGAAAACAAATGCTTCTTTAAAGAATATAATGTTAAATTTATAAACAAATAAATTTTTAACTGAAAATGAAATAGAAAAAACTTTCTTTATTACATATAAATTGATGAATATATCAAGAAATGTTGATATCGTAAAAAAGATAATCAAATACTTAACTCCACCCTTAAACCAAACGCAGGTTCCTGCGCTCAATATGTAAATAAGCTTTCGAATCAAATCGGTATAAGCTATATATTTCATCTTTGAATTAACATGGTATACAACTTGAAGCATTGAACTGATACTGCCAAAAAGCAAATTAAATGAGAATACTGATATATAAATAATGAGCGTCTGGGTATAATTAAAAAATAATGACGCGATTATCGTGCAAAACACCCCCAAAAGGGATAACACAATTTTAATCCCAAGAATACTCTCAATAATATTCACTAATTTTTCTGTATTTTTACAACATTCTCTAATTGCAACTTTTTGATATCCTTCAAAAACAAGGAAACCGAACAGGGCGACAAAAGCCTCAACTGTGCTAAAGACCCCGTATTCTGATGCACCAAGATTCTTTGCAATATAAATATTGAACAAAAAACCCAATATAAGGGAAGCAATATTTCCAGACACCAGATATATTATATTATTGACAATTATTTTTATTTTTTTAGTGTCAAACATTATCGTTACCTATTACTCTAAAAATATTTTTTTTTAGGCTACTGACATAAAACAGGACAATTTGCACCGATTGATGATAATCTTCAAGAGCGTAAGCCTCAGGAACAAAGCCGCTCAGAAAAGCCTTATTATACTGGGTATTCAGCTTAAAATGGCAGCTTTTTTTAGACAAAATATTATCAAACCGGTCGCCTAATAACTTTTGATTCTATTACAATCTTTACTTAGTATTTGATGCATTCTTATTACGATATAAACACGAAATGCTAACTTATTAGGATCTATAGTTGGTAATACCAACTCATTGTTTTTAAGCCAGTTTTTGATAAATTTTGGGATCAGTTTTTTGATAAATTGCTTAATAGAAACAGAATTTTTCTTGTTTGAAGAACCTTCAAAACTAATATTTTTTTCAATATAATTTAAAAATTCCGAACCAAACAAAGTTCGAGAATAATCACACCTGAGTGTATCTCGAATAAGCTCGATAACCGGCCCCTTTTTTAAAATATCTTGCACTGATGCGTTTGCCCCTTTGTTGGCATAGGGTATTTTGGGTGTAATATAATCAACAATTTTTTTAAATAACGCCTTGTCTGTGCGCAGCCGATCCGGCATTTCTCTTACTCGATTCAGTATTGAGCGGGATAACAAAGGACTGATCTGCTCAGCATAAGACAGTTTTAAATCAGAAAGTGCGGCCAGTACCGTTGGAATACGATATGCGTGGTAAAGTCTATCTCTCCATGTACTGAGCGACTCATTTTTTTGCTTTAATTCAGCGGGAAAAACTTGATTGGATAAACCAAACCTTTCTATAACATTGACTAAGTTAGAATAATCCGAACATAATGCACAACCAATTGAGTACCTGACCATTAATGCAGACGATACAGGAGACCATCCAAATCCTTCATCGCCCCTGATTATACCCACTCTGCCATCATCAAAAAGATCTCTCCATAATTTCATACCGTCCATGTAGCCGGAAAGATGATCAATGCGTCCTTCCCCGCAAAGAAGAAACCGATCAATTATCTTTTTTATTGGTTCATCAGACACGTTTGTATAATAGTATTTATGCGTTACACCTAATGTGTTTGCTATATCTTTTGCAACCTTTGCATCATTTTTTTTTTCTTTGATAGATTGTTCCAATCCCCATGTAATCGTTGTAAAATTTTCAGGGACATAACCCTTATTAACAAGAAAACACAAAATAGCCCTGCTATCATAGCCACCAGAAAGCGGAAGCGCCCATTTTTCAAAATTCATGTGCTTAAAACACTCCATAGTTTTATCAATAGCATCTTCCATTTTTTTCTTATGCTCGTTATCAGATCGACTATACTCCGCAAAATTTATAGGGGCTTGTTTCATAGATATAGACCATTTTTTTTTTTCAAGAAGAACTGAAGAATCAGCAGGAAGTCTTTTTAATCGCTTATCCCAGGAGAGTTCCGGCCCTAATGATCCCGTTGATAGCAACCAAGGGATTACCCTCTCATCGAAATGAAAGCTGCCAATAAACATAAGTATTGCTCTTTGTGAAGTAGAAGCTACAAAGCAATTTTCATCAAAATAATACCAAATCGTTCTGGAGGCCACAGCATCAGTTACCACTTCAAGACAATCTTCATTATCACGAAAAAGCGCATATGAACCATCCATGAAATCAGTTAGCGGTTCATCCCAACTCTCACATTGATCATACAAACATCCCAATAAAACACTGTTTCCTTTTTTGATAAGAGAAGTTGTGTAATTCATTATTGCAAAGGCAATGTGATCATTAACTGAAGCTTTGTGATGTATTTTGGACGCAATATTTTCAGGTTCAAGCTCTTTGCATATTTTTAACAACCGATCCTTATCTTTTAAGCGAAAAGAATTATTCCGAGTGTACACATATATTATTTTGGACATTATCCCTCTATTGTGCTTATTTTTTCAATATCAAACAAAGTAATCCTATGACACACAGTCGGATTAAAAATATTTCAAATCTGCTTGAAAACTTCAATAAAACGAAAAATGTTGTTGTCAGCACTATAAGTTTTACTGGTAAAAAGATATCCTCTTTCCGCAACCTCACAAAGCAATTTTCGATCTTTATTGAGTTTCAATATTATTTCAGCCCATTTTTCAGGTGTATTTTCAACGAGAAAGCCTGTTTTATTATGTACTAAAAAGCTATTTAGAGCCGGAACATCAGAAACCAATACTGGTAATTTCATTGCCATTGCTTCAATGACAGATTTGCTGACTCCTTCATAATCAGTCGGAAGAGCAACCAAATCTGCCGTTTCCGTAATAGCCTTTAATCTTTCTTTTGAAACATAACCATAAAATTGAGCCAAATGCCCAAGGGAAAAACTGTCAATCTGCTTTTTATATTTCTTAAGCAATGACCCGTCTCCCAGAAATTTTACATGTACATTATGATTTTTTATTTTTTTAATAGCTTCTATCAATAAATCCTGTCTCTTTGCAATATGACTGAATCTAGCGGCACATACAATTGTAAAATTATTATTTTCAGGTTGTTTTTTCCTATCCTTATAAAATTTGCAGTCAACTCCAATATCATGAATAAACAATTTAGGATTAACAAGATTTATCCCAAATTGTTTGCATTTTTCGTTAAACAACTTTTTAAACCCAATATCCAAAAGATTTATTATATCAATGTTTTTAAATACATATTCGATGGTGGCAGGTTTAACCAAATGATTTTCCATTTGATAAGCCCAGTGCAATCCGGCAACCCTCATCATTATTTTAAACTGCAAATTGTATTTGCGCCGTATTTCAATAATATCAAATGTTTCAGGAAAAGCATCATATGTGTGAACAACATTAATACTATTTTTTTTAATTAATCGGTAAAGTGCTGTTTGTTTTTGCTTTCTGATCAATTTTGATGCAAGTAATGATAAAAACTTATTGTTAAAAGTCGGCCATCTCCAGGGAGTAAAAAAATAGACATCCACACCGTTAATTTTTTTTCTTCTTATGCCCGGAATTCTTAAAAAACCATTTGTGAAATATGTTACTTTAATTCCTCTTTCAGCCAATTTTTCTGCAATAAGACCCAACGAAGTTTCAGCTCCACCAATATTTTTCTTCTGATATTTGGAGTTGCTTGAATAAATAAGGACAGAAATATTACTCTTCATATTTTTGCTTTTTCCAATAATCTTTAATGTTTTGATAAAAAAATTCAGACTTCAAATAATTGTTCGAGAAATTTACTGTTTATATCCTTACGGTTTTTTAAGTCTTCCGGCACAACCAGCAAAACCGGAATCGTTTTTATATGTAGGTGTTTTGCCACAGCGCATCTATGATGTCCATCTATTCGCATTGTTATTTTACCTGATACGAAAAGCCAAGGATAGGAGTTCAACCCTTTGTTAAAAATCTTATATCCATCTGTTTTCATAGAGCAATACAGTTTATAATACTTATGAATCCATTTTAGCGTTTGCTTTAAAGTCATTTTTCTTTTGGTCCGCTGTATACGAAAGTAATTCGTGCTTTTTAATCCTTTAACGATGCTAAAAAAATTTTTTTCAAATAGCATCAATATATCTTTGTCATAAGCAATAAATTCTTTGGCGGACAGGATTTTTCCAACGTCATAATCAACAATTTTACCAAGATGATTGGATGGATCATATTTTTGATGTTCATCAAAAAGAAGAGGTAAATCAAATCCTAAACTTTTTATATATCTTGAATATCTGTAAAATTTAATCATGTATACACATAAAGAAAAAAAACTAATTTGATTTTTAGATTTGATAATCTGGTAATAATTAGTTTTATAAAATTTCAAAATTGTATTAAGTACACCTCCATCAAAAACAGACAAAACATCTAACTTCCCGTCAAGCTTTTCTGATGCTCTTTTGATATATTCTATTGGAATATATGGCAGAAGAGAAATCATTACATGAATTTTTTCTTTTAATATAATACGTTGGATATATTCATAAAGATCCGGGTAAAGATCCGTTGGCTGAGTGAGACCATTATCACTTGACATGTTCAAATTCCTTAAAAAAACAGACGAACTTTTTGGAGAATTATGTTTTATAGATTCATCAGATCAGAAACTTTTGAAATGTTTTTTTCAAAAGTATGATTTTGAACTGCAAATCTATAGGATTTGTTAGACATATCTGCCCTTAAAAGGTCGTCACTGACCAATAGTTCCAATTTTTCAACTAATTCTTTTAAGGTTGGACAAACAAATCCTATTTTGTGATCTGTCAAAATGGAATTCGGATTCGAATTCATACTTAATACCACAACTTTTCGCATCCAGGCCTGTACGAATGTGTTTGAAAATCCTTCGAAATAACTTGTGTTAATTAAAATTTGTGATCTGCAAAGGATATCATTCACCTTATTGTTGGATAATTCTCCGAGGTAACGAAAATGTTTCAACTCCTGAGATGCACTGTCAATAAGTTGTGAATATTTATTGCCCATACGCCCAATTATTAAAAACTTGCATCTTTTATCTGCTGCAAATTTTTTCGACAGCCGTATGAATACTTCAGGCCGTTTTAAAGGCTTTAAATTTGCTATCCAAAGTATCTGTAAAGGAAATGCATCCTTTTTTATTCTCGTCTCTTCTACTAATGGTGTCATTTGAGGAACTATGGTGCTATTGCGGTTATAACGGGCAAAAAGTTCTTTTTGTTGATAAATATTTTGAGCAATAATTCTGTCGGCATTGTAAAATGCCTTGTTTACCATGTTTCTTTCTATCAAATCAAACGGGCGAAACAACGATAAAATAATATTTTTTTTCTGAACATCTTTATCAGAAGCAAGTGCCCAGATATGCATACTTTTATTTTTTTTTGAGTATACCGCAGCAATTCCAGACCACGATGAATATAGCCTTGTATAAATCAAATCCGGTTGTATTTTTGCCAAAGTTATATTAATTGTTTTCTTATACAAGAACCATCTTTGCCCCAATTTTTTTCTTATTCTTATTTTTTTTAACGGGTGCAGTTTAATGTTTTCATTATTTTTAACACAATTGCCCTGATCTTCATAAATAAAATGAATTTCATGCCCCATATTTTTAAAATATTTGACAAGGTATGAAATTTGAAGTTCCGCACCTCCCATAGCCTGTTCCCAATGAGACGGATGTAAAAAAACAATTTTTTTCATTTGTCAAACCTTTTTGATTAGATCCTTTTGGGCCAAAATCATCTCTGCTGCCTTGCAAATCTTGGCAATTGATACGTCTTTATCATCATCTCCAGGTATGCGATGGACACATTTGCCTTGGGATTCCAATGCATTGCTCAAACGCATTAAGACATTATTACCTGATTCAAAATTACGTATCAGCTCCCTTGAACTCAATTCATAAGGCGAGGTTTGATTTTGATACCGCAATTTAAGTCGGTCAACGCAGCTTTGAGGACTTGTAACGATCCAAAAAATATGATCTGAAATTGGTGCTAATTCTGCATAATGAGATATTAAATCATCAGAAATGGTACTTTCCATATATCCGAACAAAGTAAAGCATCGCTGGAAAAAGGCTTCGTCCATTATGATAATTTCTGAATCTCCAATATGCTGGGAGATCAGCTGTATTTCAGAAAAAGTTCTTACAGTCGTATCCCATATGGATTCTATGAGTCTTTTCGGCAAATTTGACTCTGAAAGCATTTTTGATATAAAAATAATAAATTTCAAATGACGGGAAGACAAGGAAACAAATTCAGGCAATGCAAATTGTGACCCCATCAAAGGCCACCAAAACCTTGATGGTAAAAGTTTTAAAACATTCTTAACGTGGCCGTCATCCCGTCTTCTAAGAGATTGTATCATTGCTTCTTTTCTGGAAAAGACCTGCTTTGGCAAGGTATCCAAATATTTTTTCAAAGTTGAAGATAACGTGCTTTTACCTGAAGCCGGCAGGCCTGCAAATTCCAGATACATATAAACGGTTCTCCTTGAAAATTTTCCAAACAAACATGAAAATCTTTGTTTGGATTTTTCAAGACTTTCATGTCAAAGTTACGAAACCTGTAATATAAGTTATTTTAAATTTTCTTCTATCTCTTTGATTATAATTTCTATCTTTTCAGGCTTAAACCATCCTGAGTGTGTTGTCTTTACATCATTTTTTTTGATATCTCCTTTGCAATAGGTTCTGAGCTTAGGAGAATATGTTTTAACCCAGTCTTCTGAATCAAACAAAAGCACCCGTCCATAATAAGGTATGGGCATATAGGGGTTGGATTCGCATGCATTGTAAAAAACATTTTCCATGAGTCTGAACTGTACCGCCTCTGGAACAGATTTTCCAACCATAGTGTAAAGGCGCTCCTTTATGCCGTCCAGAGAACTATAATAAAGAAAAAATTTGTTTTTTAGCCTTGATATTATTTTTTTGAATATATGCACAACACCCGATTGATTGATTTCATTGATTTGCTTGCTTAAAAATGATGATAACACCTTGATTTGTTTGCCATCAACTGATGCATTTGTCTTCTTGTCCCAATTTTCATCAATTAAAATAAGCAGCTCAACCTTTTTATTCATATTTGTAAGCTGACAGGCAATTTCATAGGCTACAATGGAATTTTGACATGATCCCATTATAATATATGGTCCAGACGGTGAAAAATGATTGATATCATTAATACATTTTTGGGCAAGCTGCCAAATATCAAGAGAAAGCGTCTTGTTCTTTTCAGTATTATAAAAATGAATAAAAATGGGGACATGGTAAAAAGGATGCCCCTTTAGATCTGCTTTTTTATATTTTTGGGCACTGCCAACAGAATTCCCAATTAAAATTATGGGTATTTTTTCCCCTTTTTTACTGATTAATCTCCGGGGATTAAGCTTTGAAACTTGAATTTCTCTTTCAATTATTTTAGCAAGTTTTTTTATTGTGGCAGATTTAAAAACAGCTATCACAGGAATGGAAACGTTGAATTTTTTTTCAATGGCACTGGTAAGTTTAATAGCATAAAGTGAGGAACCTCCAATATCAAAAAAATTGTCATCCGGCCCGGAAACTTCAAAATTCAGTATGGTTTCCCAGATATCTTTTAAATCTTTTTCATATGGATTGTTAAACAGTTTAATCTCTGTGCTTTCAGCAGGGACATCTGATAATTTCGGTATTTCCAAAGCCTTATAATCAATTTTGCCGGAAGATGTATAGGGAAGAGACTGCGTTGTAATGAATAAAGAGGGAACCATATATTCAGGAAGTTTGGATAAAAGCCATGCCTTGAATTCTTTTATTGAAAATTCCTGTTTGTTTTTTTGATTCAATACGAGAAATGCTGCAGTCTTTATATTATCATCAGAATCTTTTGAAACAACCATGGCACATTCTGAAATCGAATCATGAAGCAATGCTGTTCGTTCTATTTCACCCGGCTCAACCCTGAATCCTCTTATTTTTATCTGGCGGTCAATTCTTCCATAAAAAAGAATTCCGTTTGCAACTGACAGTTCAACCCTGTCTCCGGTTCTAAAAAAAATTGTGTCTTTGTTGATCTCTTTAAATTTAACAAAGGATCTGGCGGTAAGATTGTCCCGGTTTAAATACCCTCTTGCAGTCTGGGTACCCCCTATGCAAAGTTCCCCAATAGTTCCCGGCAATGCCGGCTGTTGAAATTGATTTAATATGCATAAACTGACATTAGGGAATGGAAAACCAATGGATACTTTTCCTTTTAAAGATCCTGATCCTGCCCCGGCTGAAAGATCCGCCCATGTTGCTGCCACTGTTGTTTCTGTGGGACCATAGGTGTTGATCAGCCTGACATTTGAATTGACATTGGTGTTCCATTTTTCAACTTTATCGGGATTTGCTTCATCTCCTCCAATTATGATGAGTTTTATGTGTTCCGGCAGGGTCAGGGCGTCAGTCTCGTCAGCAAGCATATGCCAGTATGATGTAGGAAGATCAATAACCGTAACACTCTTTTTCCTGCAAAAATCAAAAAACTGGGACGGAGTATGAACGATATCTCTGGGTTTCATTACAAGGGTTGCCCCTGAAAGAAGAGTGGGAAATATCTCTTCTGCTGATGCATCAAAACTGATGGATGCGAATTGCAGAACCCTGTCATCAGGTCTAATATCATAAATTTCGCTTGCAGATCTTGTAAAGGCAACCAAAGAACTATGCTCCACCATTACCCCTTTGGGATTTCCTGTTGATCCTGACGTATAGATTATATATGCTATATTTTCAGGAATTAGACCTGTCTTGGGGTTGGCCGTATCCATGTTTGTTATTTCTGATATTTTTTTATCAAGCAGAATAACTGCAGCACCATTTGCGTATAGTCTTCGCTCATGGACTTTTGAGGTGATAATAATTTCAGGAACTGCATCATTTATGATATAATTAATTCTTTCATCCGGATACCCTGGATCAAGCGGAACATATGCACATCCGGATTTTAATACCCCAAGAATCACGGCAATAAGATCCGCATCCTGTTCAAGCAGAAGAACTGCTTTTTTTTCAGGCCCTGCTCCAAATTTTATAAGATAATGGGCGATTTGATTTGCATATATGTTTAATTCATCATAGCTTCTACTGCTTTTATGATCTGTTACAGCTATTGCCTCTTTATTTAAGGATGCTTGTATCTCTACAAGATGGTGTATACAGCTGTCAGGTCTGATATGAATTTTATTGGTGTTTAATTTTCGGAAAATTTCCTTTTTTTCCATATTCGTTAATATGGGCACATCCATTAGCCTTGGATCAACATTTTCAGAGATCGATTCCAAAAATGTAGTAAAATGACCCAGTATTTGTTTTATGACGGCAGGATCAAATTTCCTTCTGTCATACTCAATGGTGACAGAGAGTTCATCAATTCCATTGACTGTTAAAAAAAAAGAGGCTGGTGTTCTTTCAAACAAAGATACGTTGGAACAAAATATTTTTTCTTTATAACCCTCAAGTGCGGCATCAATGGAATGATAATCATAGGAAAAGAAAATATCAAACAGGGGAGAACCTCCCTTAACCTGACTCCATGCATGAATATCTGAAAGTGAAGTATGTTCAAACTCTTTTATTTTCATCCATTCGTTTCTAATACTGTTTAAAAATTCTGAAAGATTCTCTTCAGGATTTATTTTAATTCTTATGGGCAGCGTATTTATATACAAACCTGTATCATTGGAACCATTGCTTCTCCATTGCCTGACAGATCTTGTAGTTCCAAAAACAATGTCCTTTTTCCCTGTATAATGACTTAAAAGTATGGCCCATGCGCCCATTAACAAAGAGTTCATTGTAATGGAATTATTTTGACAAATTTTTTTCAAAACAGATGTTTTTTTAGAAGATATCCGGGTATGTTGATTTCCAGTTGTTATGGCTATGGAAAATTCCTGTCTTCTGTTTTCCATACCATCTCTTTTTTGGATGTTAAAAGGAATTGTGAGAGGTTCTGTAAAACCTTTCAGTTGATTTTCCCAGAATCCACGTGCCTTTGGGTTCCCCTGTTCTTTGTTCAACCATAATATATAGTTTTTAAATGATCCTGATGGGAGAAGTTCAGCTTTCAAGTCCTGGTATATTGAAAAAAGATCTTTTAATATTACAACCATGGTTCTTCCATCAGCAATGGCATGGTGAAAGCTCCAGATGCAAGTGTATCGATTTTCTTCTGTTTTTAAAAGCGCGATTCTAAAAAGAGGAGGCTTTGAAAGAGAAAATCCAAGTCGCCTGTCTGCTTTAAGAAACATTTCCAGAAATTCGTCTATTTCCGGTTTAGATGCCTGGCTCCAGTCGTTGATTTCAATATTTATTTCATCAACTTGTGAAATATACTGCATTGGCTGATCTAAATTTTTCCATGCAAATCCAAGTCGCATTATTTCATGGTGACGAATAATTTTTTGCCAGGCTTTTTTAAACCGTTCAAGGTCAATATCCTGGTGAATATCAAACACAATCTGCTCAATATAGGAACCCGCACCCTGTGGAGATCTAAGGGTTTCCATGAGCATTCCATGCTGCATTGGAGAAATGGGGTAAATATTTTGATGCAAAAGAGAATTTATTTTTGATTCTGGTTTATCAATTAAATTTTCTATAATTTGATTAAAATGTTTGGTTACCTTTTTTATCCTTTTCCTGCTAAAAATATCTGTTCTGTATTCAAACCATCCATTTAACCCTGATTCAGTCTCATACAGCTCAAGAGTTATGTCACAATTTGCTTTTCCCATGTCAACATGTACATATTCAGTTTTGGTTTCCTGCAAATCAAGATGTGGAAAATCCATTGTCTGCATGAGAAACATGGATTCAAAAAGTTTTTCACGCCTGCTTGTCTCTTGGCATAATCGGTTAATTTTTTGAAAAGGAATATTTTTATATCTGAATATCTTTTCAAGGTTTGTTTTAACAGTACCCAGAAAAGAGCTTAAACTATGATCAATCTTAATGAGATTTCTTGCGACAAGTGTGTTCATTAAAAAACCGATTATTGGTTCTGTTTCAACACTGTCCCTGCCTGCATATGCAATTCCTGTAATTTGATCATTCTGACCGGTCTCGGCAAAGAGAAGAATTTGAAAAAGAGCAAGAAGAACAGTGAAAGATGTGGTTCTGTTTTCTATAGCAAGATTTTTAATTTTACTATATGTATTGGCATCAATTTTTACAGGGAAGCAAGCCCCGTTTAACTCCCTGGAATATTTTTTGCTGTCTGGGGGAAGATCTTTTAAATAGGATGCAAAAAACGTTTTAGCTGTTTTCCAGTCATGGTTAACTTCATGAATCCTGGGTATAATATAATCATGATATGAAACTTTGGGCACCAATAATCTTGGAGTTTCACCTTTAATAAGGCTGTTGTATATTTTGCCAAGTTCCCGTGCAAACAAACCAGCCGACCAGCCGTCAAATATAATATGATGAAATGTAAAACATAGCACACAGGTTGACTCCCCTGTCATTAAAATATCAGTCCTGAAAACAGGGCCTGTTTCAAGATTGAAATTTTCTTTTGTTTTATCAAGAATCCAGCTTTCTTCCAAATCATTATTGGTAAGACTGTCTCCCGGTTCAAGCAGGTTTTCCTGTTTTGCACTGGAAATAACAGACATATCATCAATTTTATAATGCAATGGTTCTCGGTTACCATGGTTGGTAACATCATCCTCTTTTTTTTGGATTGTAACCTCATCCTGGAAAAGGAATACAGATTTCAAACATATGTGTCGTTCTTTTATTATTTCAATGGATTGTTTGAGAAAATCATGATTTAACTTACCCGTAATTTTATAAACTAGGGGGATGTGGTAAATAGATTTGCCAGGATTGATCTGTTCAAAAATCCAAATCAAATTTTGATCATCCAAAAGAGGCAGACCTTCTGTTTTGTTGTTTCTGTCTTGATTGAACAAAGATTGCTCTACTATATCTTTCTTTATTTTTTTGTTTGTATCTCTCTCAAAAAAAAATGAGAATTCCTTTAACTGAGGATGCTCAAAAAGAGTATTAATTTCAATATTTTTCAAGAAAAGCCTGTTTAATCTTGATAATATTTTCACCCCGGAAATGGAATCTCCTCCAAGCAGAAAAAAGTTATCATTCCGGTATATTGGACTTATACTTAAAGATTTCTCCCATATTTCTGCAATTTTTTTTTCTGTTTTTGTTTGAGGTAATTCTTTAATAAGAACATCCAGATCTTTTCTTTGTATTAGATTTTTCCTGTCTATTTTATCCTGGGAAGTCAGGGGCATTTTTTCCAAAGGAATAAAAGCCGTCGGCACCATATATTTTGGCAGCTTGCTTTTTAAGAAATTGATAAATTGTTCCTGATCAGGATGAGAATCAACATAAGCCGTTAATATTTTTCTTTGTGCTGTATTTTCCTTTAGAACAACTGCCGCCTGAGATATTCCGGGAAACTCCTTGATGACATTCTCAATATCCCCGGGTTCAATGCGAAATCCCCTGAGTTTAATCTGAAAATCCTTTCTGCCGCAAAACATTATATTACCGGTTTTTAACATGATTCCAAGATCGCCGGTCTTATATAAAAACCCAGGCAAATCATCTGAAAAAAAATTTTCAAGAAAATTTTCTGCAGATAGTGATTCTTCTCTTAAATAGCCTTCCGCAACCTGAATTCCTGAAATACAAATCTCACCTTTTTCTCCATTTTTCACGGGTTTTCCTGATTCATCAAGAATATATACTTTTAAATTATTAACCGGCTTTCCAATGGGAGCATTTCCGGGATTTTCCGAATAATCAGGAACTTCATATAATGTTGCACAAATTGTTGATTCCGCAGGCCCATATCCGTTAATGAGGCAAAGGCCGCGAGTATTTCTTTTAATGGTGCATAAAATACTTTCCGGAATGGGTTCTACCCCTGTTAATATTCTTTTAAAAGCAATTGGGGTTCTCATCTGGTTTTCTGCAAGATCAGCTATCATAAAAGGAGGAATATAAGCACTTGTAATATTATTATCTTTAAGCCATTGGAGAAATTGGTCAGCATCCGATCTAATCTGCTGATCCGGAATAAAAAGCGTTGCGCCTGATAATAGGGCTGACCATATTTCATAAATCGAAACATCAAAATTCAGATTTGTCCATAAAGAACAGTTGTCAGTATAATCAATTGATTTTCGCTGCTGAAAATCATCAAGAAGGTTAATAACAGCTTTATGTTTTATGGGGATCCCTTTTGGTTTTCCAGTGGAACCGGATGTATAGATCACATATGCAAGGCAATTGGGAGAGATTTTGTCTGTCTCTTGAGACACACTTGCAGATAGAAGATCTTCTGATCTGTTTTTAATAAAATCCGTAGAATCAAGCAGAGTGTCCAAAATCAATAATTCAGTATCTCTATTTTTAAAATTTAATTTATGAGAATTTAACGTGATAATCATATCCGGTTTAGAAAGATCAAGAATCTCCCCTGTTCGCGACGGGGGGTCATTGATATCCAGTGGAAGATAAGCATGACCGGCTTTCAAGACCCCAAGCATTGAAACTATCGCTTCAATACCTGAAGGCAGATACAGGGCGATTACCATACCGGGGGTTGTATGTTTTGTCCTAAATAGAGACGCAAGACACTCTGCTGCAAAATCAATCTCCTGGTATGTGATTGATTTTTTATTGTGGCAGACTGCCTTATGATCAGGGTAACGTTTTACAATTGATGAAAAAACAGATGGAATCATAATTATTGATGCCTGTTGTTTTTAAAATTTTATGGGGAATATCTTTGAAAGACGATAATTTTCAGTCAGATGACGGCTTGAATCATAATCAGACTCATCCGTGTGATTATATAACTCCGTCTTTTTGATTACAATAAGCAATCAAATCAACTGTCTGGTTACTATAAAATCATTGACAATATTACTATATTAAATAACCAGCAATATAAAAAATTGATCATATATAGTATACCAGCAAGAAACAATCAAGGATTATGCTGGATTCTGATACAGCACACCGCAGACAAAAAAATATCCCCATTGTAATCGCCGAACAGTCTGTTTATAAAGGATCAATAACTGGTATCAAATTAGACTTGACAAAAGGTCATATAATTAGTTCCATGACCTGAAAAAACTGGGATTTTACAAGGTATTATACATTATGTTGAAGTCCAACAATAAAAAACGGGATTATGTTTAACATGTTTAAAGATCAAAAAGAATATGTGCGGTTAACACAGATTACTTCTGATTTCATATCTTTGCTTATCTTATACTTTTTAATCATACCTGTTTTGACATTCTTCCTGAAGTCCTTACCATTTTTTTCCGCATTGGCAAGCAAATCCTTTTTTTATAAAAATTTTTTATATATTCAATTTTCTCCACTTATTGTTTTATTTCCCCCTGTTTTTATCTATTTTTCAAATTGTTATAAGACAAAATATTTATTTTCTCTGAAAACGATTTCATATCAATCCATTCTTTTATGCCTTATAACAACAACTCTGCTCTTATTGCCTTTTAAAAAGATGGGCTTTACCTTCATCGTCAATCTTACTTTTTGTTTGCTCTCAGCAACAGTTCTATGGCTGATATTAGCCTTCAACCGATTTCTCATCAAGCATACAATCACACATGAAACCTCCCATAAAAATATCATAAAACATATTTTACTCGTTGGAGTCGGCCCAAACGCCTTGGAAATTGCCGATCACATTAATCAACACCCGGAAAAAGGGTTAAGAATCGTAGGGTTTTTAAGTGAGCAGCAAAACGATATAGGAAAGATCATATCCGGCAAACCTGTCTTAGGTCTTGTAAACAATCTTTCGGAAATTACTCTTGCACACTATTCAGATTACATATTATGCACAACAACACTTAACTCCAAAGCCACACTTGATTTTGTCTCAACAACATGTGCAACCATAGGACTTAATTTTGCAACCACAGAACTTGAACTTCATCATAAATACATAGAACCATTTACCATAAACCATTTAGAAAGCATTGGCTCTATTCAGATTAAAATTTTTAAATTTATTTATAGAACTCCGAAATATATATTTTTCAAGCGGTGTTTTGATTTTTCAGGATCTTCTCTCCTGATTAGCCTTTGCCTGCCTTTCTGGATTGTTATCGCCATTGCCATAAAGTTATCATCCCCGGGACCCGTGCTGTTCAGGCAGGAACGTATCGGCAAATATGGAAAAAAATTTATTTTATTTAAATTTCGTACCATGGTGAAAGGAGCTGAAAAAATACAACATGAACTGATGCATCTCAATGAGATGAACGGGCCGGCATTTAAAATCAAAAATGATCCCCGGCAGACGATCACAGGCAAACTGTTACGCAGAACAAGCCTTGATGAACTTCCGCAATTGTTCAATGTATTCCGGGGGGATATCAGCCTTGTGGGACCCAGGCCCGCTATTGAACGAGAAGTGCATCTATATCGCCCCTGGGAAAGGAAAAGGTTGTCGGTTGTCCAGGGAATCACCTGCATCTGGCAGGTCAGTGGCAGAAATAATATCAAATTTGACGAATGGATGAAACTGGATCTAATGTATATTGAAAACTGGTCTATCCCACTTGATCTTATCATTCTTATGAAAACCATACCGGCAGTTATCTTTAAAAACGGCGCATATTAAAAGGATGTTGCCTTTAACAAAATGAAAACAAATGAATTGGTAATTACAAGACATTTAAATTGCTTTACGATTTATTTCAATACCCTTATGTTATATTAAATATTCGGGTTTTTTATAGGGAGAAAAGATATGGATTTTTTTAATAAATTATTCGGCTCACAAAAAATAAAAATCGAGCGAGCATATAAAGAAGGAATTAAATTTTATAACAATAACAATTTTTTAAAAGCCATTGACCAATTCAAGTGGGTCATGTCAAAAAAATCACTTTCCCTTGAAAATAATCTTGCCAAATTCTATTGCAGCCAGGCCCATCGAAACATAGGCATCACAAAATTTGCAAAAGCCGAATATGAAGACGCACTGTACCATTTCAATAACGCACAAAAATACAACCCCAACCATACGGAACTGAGTTATTTTATCGGCATCTGCCTTAATAATACAGGGGAATTCACCAAGGCTATTCAATATTTCAGCAAATTAAAAGAGCTGGACCCGGAAAATATCCCCAATAAACTGAAAATGGCCATTGTTTTCAATAATCTGGGGATGTGGGAAAATGCCGAAGCCATTCACCGAAATATTCTTGAAAAAAATCCCCATTACGCAGATGTACACTTCTATCTTGGACTCTGCCTGCTAAGCGCAAGCAAACTCTCCGAGGCTGCTGTCTCATTTAAAAAAGCACTGAACCTTAATCCAAATTACATCAAAGCCCAATTGAAACTGAGCATTGCTCAGGCTGCCATGGGAGAATACAGATTGGCATTTAACAACCTGAATCAAATTCATTCAAAATATCCTGACTATGCGGATGTCATATATCTTATCGCTACAGTGAAAGAAGACTGCAATGAGATTGGACAAGCCATTCAATGGCTTTTGAAAGCAGTTAAAATTAATGGCAGTTATAAAACCGCCCGGATAAAACTGATTACTTTGTATTGTAAAACAGGCAAAATCAATGATGCGGAAAAACATCTCAAAGAAATCACTTACTACTACCCAAATGACAATCGCCTTGAAACATTAAAAAAAATGATCCTTAAAATCAGGCAGTTTCCACAAGAGAATTTATTTGCGTCCATTGATAATCTTTTACAGGAAGAACAACTGCAGATACAACTCATTGACGAGTTTCATAAAAATATTGACATTATGCCTAACTTTTCTGAGATAATTGAAATGTTCTGCGGCTCAAAATATTCGAATGAAACTGCAGCAGGTATGTCAAAAGTAATTCTTCCATTCATATCAAATCATATCAGAAAAAATCCAAACTTCCCTGATCTTCGTAACAGTCTTGGAACACAGCTGTTACTTTGCGGAAAAAACGAAGAAGCAGAAGAAGCATTTTCCACTGCAGTAGAACTGAATCCTGATTATTTAACCGCCCGCATCAATTTGCTCAAAACCCTCCATAAAAATGGAAAAAACAAAGAAGCCCTTGAACATGGGCAATATGTCCTGAAAAAGAAACTCCGATATCCTGATGTGTATTATACTGTCGCCAAGGTATTATTTGCTCTAAAGCAGTATAAAGCGTCATTAGCCCATGCAAAAAAAAGTCTTGAGATAAAACCCGATATGAAAGACACACACCTGCTGATTTCCCATATATATAAAAAAATGGACAACAAAGACCTCGGGCATGACCAACCTGATGTTGGTGATGAAGCGTCAAATCGGCAAAAATAAGGAGCGGGATATTCTTGCTTCTATTTTTTCTTAAACTCTTTGTTCTCGATAGCCAGAAGACCTGAAATGGTTATTTTATCAAGCCTGTCAAACATTGCCCGGCTGGCCTCAACCCAAATCCACCTGGAAAGACATTCACCAGCTCTGTTACAAACACCGCATACCTGTTTTTCCTCTTCTGCGCAATCTGTAATGGCCGTGGATTCCTCCAGAATTCTTACAACATCTCCAATGGTTATGTCTGCCGGAGATTTTGAAAGCATATGCCCGCCAAAAGGACCTCTATGACTTTTTAAAATGCCTGCCTTCTTTAATTTTACCGTAAGCTGCTCCAGATATTTCAATGAAATATTCTGTCGACTGGAAACATCGCTCAAAGGAACGGGTTTCTCCTTGCCGTGAACTGCGATATCAAGGATAAGCCTTGTTCCGTATCTGCTTTTGGTTGTCAGTCGCATAGTTTTTCCTAACATAATCCCTATTTTAAATTCATGTGCCATTTATGGAATTCAGGCACAAAATCTCATTCCCACAATTCACCATCACTCAAAATCAACGGCAAAGGGAATGAGTCTAACGGGTTGTCCTGGGAAATTCAACTATTTTTGCATTATCCGGCTTTTGAAGGGGAAGAAGAATAATAAATTTTGTTCCCCTGCCCTGTTCAGATTCAACCTCAACCGTCCCACCATGGTATTTAATGACCCTGTTGGCAATAAACAACCCCAGCCCTGTCCCCTGAGACCCTTTGGACGTAAAAAACAGGGTAAACATCTTATTTTTTGTTTCCGTATCCATGCCGATCCCATTGTCTGAAATAGTAAAAACTATAAACTCATCAGATGTTTTACCGACATGAAATTGTATGCAATGCTCTTTTTTATCCCTGTCAAAGACACAGGCATCCACTGCATTTTCAAGAAAATTAACAAGGGCCGCCTCCATCCAGGCAGCATCAACCTCAATTTTCCCAAGAGATTCCGGGATACAAACATCTAACTTGACGGCATAATTTTCAGCCAGCGGACGAATTGTGTTAATTACATTACCGGCAAGAAGTGCAACATCCATATCTTCATATTGAAGTTCCCTGGATTTGGCATAATATAAAATTTCCAGCACCATTTTCTTGATTTTATCCGACATCTGCTGAATCAGCCCAAAAGCTTTGGAAATTCTGTCATCATCTTTCTGGGCAAGGCCGGTTTCAAGCTGATAAAGACCTCCATCCAGTGCAGTGAGCATGCCTTTTACCCCGTGGGACATGGAACCCAGCATCAGCCCCAGGGAAATAAGATGGTTCTGGAGTTGCCGGATCTGGGTGATATTGGTGGACATTTCCATCACCTGGGTAATCTCGCCTTGTTCATTCCTGATGGGTGCTGTCTGGGTCAACACATTATATTGCTTGCCGAATTTTGAGGTAACAATCTCTTCGGTATGATGGCATTTGCCATCCTGAAAAGTTTCCACCACGGGACAATCCGGACATTGCGAGGTTCTGTGCTTATAAAGTTCATAACAAAACCCGCCCACCTGACTGCCGAAATGATGTTTAAACCTGTTGTTGGCAGCCGTTATCCGCAAGTTTCTATCCTGAACGGAAATATAGCAGGGAACTTCATCAAACAACTGATTTAAAAGTTCTTGTGCGTGACGAAGATCTCCAAGCCTCTCGGAATACCGGATAATCTTTCTATCTGTTGAAATATTTTTACAGGCGGTAATGAGTGCCAGATCAAGGGCTTTGCTGTTAACCGGCAAGTCAAGATAATTGGTTGCCTTGGATCCAAAGATATCCATTGCATCATCCAGCTTGTCCTTTGCGGCAAAAATCAGAATCTGGACAATAGGATATTTTTTTTTTATGGATTCAAGGCATGGCAACAGTTCGTCAAAGCTGAACAAATCTGCAAGAATAATATCAAAGATATTGTTATCAAGCTCAAAGCCCACCTGCTCAAAGGTGGTTGCAATGGTAACCTCGTACTGCAGGCGCTCTGTATAAATTTTCAAAGCACCTGCGTGCCCGGCATCCCTGTCAATAATTAATATCTGTTTTGCCATGATTGATTCTGCATATTCAAATCAATTAAGAGTTTCTTTGACGATTTTCAACAATTTATCCCGGTCAAAGGGTTTTGAAATGGACGCCACTGCCTTGACAACCGCATACTGATGCCCGGAAAGCCCGCTGATAACAATCACCGGAATATTTTTCAGTTCAGTATCCTGTGCAAGCTGGCGGTAAAATCTGGGGCCCCATTCTCCGGGCATTTCAATATCCAATGTAATCAGGTCCGGTTTGACCTTCTTGGCCTCGGCATACCCTTCTTTTACATCGCCTGCGACACTTACCTCATATCCATTGTCTGTAAACAGGGAAACCAGATAATCTCTAACATTCAAATCGTCGTCAATCACCAGAATTTTCTTTTTCATAACACCCTCTGATACTTATTTGTTTACACTTATGACCGGACATCCGGCCCTGACGATAACCTGTTCGACATTCCCCCCAAGCCGTATATCCTCTGAGGGTAATTTCCTTGAATGATGCGCCATAATGAGCAAATCCGCATGTTTATCCCTGGCATATTTAACAATCTCCATGTAGGGAATGCCTTCCCATACATCCATGGAATAATTGCTCAACTCTTTTAAACGCTCTCCATACAATGCCCTGATCTTTCTTATGGATTCTCTTATCTGCTGCTCTATCTCATCCTGACTCAACATTCTGCCGCTGTTCAAAGGAGAAATATCAAGTGCATGGAACACATGGAGTTCACAATCAAGGGTTTTGGCAACCTTCAGAGCAAATTCAAATGCCTTGTCTGAAGTTTTTGAAAAATCCGTACCAAAAACAATATTTGACACTCCGCCCCAAAAAGAAGCCGCAGGCCTGTTAACAACAAGAACAGGACAATTGGCTGCTTTGGCAACTTTCTGCAGGGTTGTGCCGGCTGAACTCTTTTTATAAACCGTTTCATCTTCATCACCGGTACTGCCTCCAATCAGGATCAAGTCCGGCTTCAAGGTTTTTGCCTGTCTCAATATCTCTCGGGCAGGCCATCCCACAGCAACATCAATTGTATAATTCAGATTTTCATCCAGGTATTTGCCATAATAGGTTTTAATCTCTTCATTTACCCAGGCAATATAATCTTCATCAACATCCACTCTTTCTTTGGTTTTCACATCCACGACAAACTGGCTGTATCCCCTTGAGGGAACTCCCAGAACATGAAAAATATTCAAGTCGGACTGATAACTTTTGGCAATATTAAAGGCCACCCTTGCTGCATGATCGCTTGCCGCGCTTGCAGATGTTGCAAATAAAATCTTTTTAAACATGTCAAACCCCTCTCATTTCTTTAAATGATCGGCCTATTCCTCAGGTTTCAAATGATCCGGAATGTCCAGCATTTTAATGATAATCGGTTTTAAAAAGGACCACCGGATGCCGATCTCATACTCTTCTTCAAGATCCCTTATGGCATCCCAGCAGTTGTGGCACGGTGCCAGAACCAGTTTTGCCCCGGTGGCCAGAATCTGGTCCCGTTTTTTTCTCAAAGCGACATTTCGCTGTTTTCTGAACAGGCCGATACCATTAAACCCGCCGCCGCCGCCGCAACAATAATTATGCTCTTTGTTGGGTGACATTTCGACAAAATACCCCGGTTCAACAATATGACTGACAATATCGCGGGTCGCTTTTTTCAAGCCTTGATTTCTGATGTAATTACAGGAATCCTGGAGGGTTACAAGCTCTTTGATCCTTTTGGAAGGATCAATTTTGAGTTTTCCCGTATTAAGGGCTTCAGCCAGCCATTCCACATAATGAATTGACTCGGCAGGCGGCAGACCGTTCTCGCGTCCTGCCCAGTAAGGCCCTTCAATAACGGTTGCCCTGTGGGCATGGCCGCATTCGGTTCCCACCATTCGTTTGGGCTTTAATCTTTCCATGGCGTCATACACGCTTTCCACCTGCATTTTGCAGGCTGCCCAGTCTCCTGCAAACATGGCAAGACTCGTCTCTTCCCAGCCTTTGGACGGAACAGTCCAGTTCTCGCCTGCCATATGGAACAAAACTGCTGCTTCGGCAAGGTCTTCAGGGTAATGTTTTACTTCCCTTGCATTGACCGTATACATGATGTCGGCGTTTTCTTTGTCCACCGGCACTGTAAGCCCTGGATAGTCATCTTCATACTCTTCAACCATCCATTCAAAGGTATCCACAAAATCTTCATCCGTGACATCCATTTGAGCACGATAAGCCCTGTGCATTCCAGCACCGATTTTCAATTCCCAGGGCACAAAACCCTGCTGGTACAACAAACCCCGAAGATATCCGAACATGATACCGGTATCAATTCCATGGGGACAATATGTACCGCACCGGTTGCAACAGGTGCATTTTGCCCATGCAACCTCCATGGTATCCCGCATAAACTGGTTACTGACTTTTCCCTTTTTGCGTATAATTTCGCCAAGGGTTGACTGAATTTTATAGGCTGGAACCTGCTTGGGGTCTCTGCCATTGACTTGATAAAGGAAACACGATTCAGCACACATTCCGCAATGGGCACAGATCTCAAGCCAGGTTTTTGTGCGTGACTTACAGGTATTTTGTATGGTTTTCCACAAAAGGTCACTGTCAACATCCAGTTCCTTCATTTCCTTATAATACATATTCCCACTGGTATCTGACAGCAATTCATTAACACCTTCCGGTGTTTCAACGGGTTTTTTATTGCAAAATTTTCCTTCAGGCATGGATATATTTCTCCTTACAGCTCAAGCATATGGGGCATCCCATTACCAAGCCATTTTTGTTCCTTTCATTCCGCCCCTCTTAATTCCAAAATCCATTCCAAGCTGGGCACGGGATGCGAAAAACAAAAACACATGGGACAGCTTGGTAAAGGGTATGGCAATCAAAAGGAGTTCTCCACAAAATATATGCATATTCAGCCAAAATGAATAATCCCCTACCTGGTATCTGGCAAAAAGGCCTGTTACAAAGGGAGCCAGGGATATCAATAAAATAAAATAGTCATATAGCGTGGTCATTATCCTGACTTCGGGTAAAACCAGTCGTCTTAATACAAGAAACACTGCACTGACAACCGCAACCCAGGTTAAAACATCTGCGACACTTGTATTTAAGGTGAAAAATGAAAATCCCAGTTTTTCTTTAAGAAAAAGGTTGTGGCCCAGCAAAAAAAGCGGAAGCAGAACAGCACCTATATGGAATCCGAAAAAGGCCAGAGTTATAAACGGTTGAGTCCGCCAGCCATAAGTTCCAAAAGGAATCAGCCATTTGTAAATAGACCGCCAGGCCCCTTTAAAGCCTGCCCCAAGATGAGCTTTGTACGCCACCCTGTCCAACTGCCAGCTCAAGCCCCTGAAATACATGATAAATCTGGCAAGCATTCCAATCAAACAGACTCCCAGAGCAATCCAGAAGCATACGCCTGTTAACAGATCATGCATTGTTTAATCCTCCATATAAATAAAAATTATCTCTAATCATCTTCTCTGTCCGTGAGAAATTTCCAGAAAAGCGGCATAAAAACAAGGATTCCACCC
Source organism: Desulfobacula phenolica (assembly GCF_900105645.1). NCBI lineage: Bacteria > Pseudomonadati > Thermodesulfobacteriota > Desulfobacteria > Desulfobacterales > Desulfobacteraceae > Desulfobacula > Desulfobacula phenolica. The sequence continues at coordinate 239,931 of NZ_FNLL01000002.1, forward strand.
ATAATGAGATAGGTCATTCCTTTGGTAAACGTCATAAAATCCTGAAGTGTAAAAATAGTGTTTTCCAAGGTATCCTCCTTCTAATGGGTCTTGTAATCCGGGTGCTCATGAAGAATGGGCATCCGGGTTGCAATAAACCGGTAGATCACTATTCCAAGGGTTACAATAAAAACAGAAGTTGCGATTTCCATAAAGCTGGGAAAATAGCGTTGGGCGGAAGGCAGGTGCCAGTTAAATGCCACAACGGAAATATTGAGCCGGTTCAGTACGATTCCCAGAACCGTCCAGACAGATGCCACCCGGATAAAGGTAAGATTCTTTTCCCTTGACCCCACAGCATACAAAATGGCGGGAAAAACAACAAACCCGATAAGCTCCACAAGAAACCATAGTCCCCAGCCCGTAGTAAGATAGTGCCAGTTATTGTCAATGGAAATACCGATGATCTTGATACCGACATATCCCATCATGACAAAGGAAGCTGCTTTGCCAAATCCCAGAACAACCCCTGTGCTTTCCTTTAAATGAGTTTCATCCATCTTATCTTTGAGATGGCGATGGGCCAGACTGCCCTCAAAAATCACCATGGACATGCCTGCAAACATGCTGGATATGAAAAAATATACCGGCAGATAGGAGGAATACCATAAGGGATGAAGTTTTGACGGTGCAATCATAAACAAGGCACCCAGGGACGACTGATGAAGAGTGGAAAGAACCACGCCAAAAATCGTAAGCAGCAAGGTTAATTTCACAACGATATTTCGCAGCTTCTTCAACCCCAGCCATTCCATGGCGGCAGGACTATATTCAATAAACAATACGGTCAGATAAAGGAACACGCAAAGTCCCACTTCAAACAAAAGAGACGAAGTTCCCTGGGAATAAAACACCGGATATGGCAGGCGCCAGGGACGGCCCACATCATAGTGAAGGGCCAGAACAACCAGCGCATACCCTAAAAAGGCCGTTAAGATTGCAGGCCTGACCGCAGAATGAAACCGCTTCAACCCAAAAATATAGCAGGCCGCTGATGTAACATACCCGCCTGCTGCCAGGGCAACCCCACACAGCAGATCAAAGCCGATCCATATTCCCCACGGATTGTTATTGTCAAGGTTGGTAACCGTACCCAGTCCCATGGTAAACCGCAAGATTGTTAACACAAGCCCCACGGCAAGGATAATACCGGTTACCACATTAAACACAGTAAATTTTTTATTTTCAGGAATCCTGTTATCCGAATCCATCTATTCCTCCTGTTTGCCTTTTTCCAGGGAATCAACAGGTTCGCCAATCGATTTAGCGGTCTGCTCTTCCTGAACTTCAGCTTGTTTTTCTTTTGCGGCTTCGCTTTCTTTTGCAGCCTCGCTTTCTTTTGCAGCTTCTCTTGCTTTTTCAGCTTCTTCAAGGGCTTTTTTGACTTCAAAATTGATGGCAGCTGTTTTCTCTTTGTTCATTTTTCCCTTGAGATCTTCTATCTTCTGGGTCATCTCTTCATTGGCTTGAACTCTTGCGGCCTGCAATGCATCATCTTGTTCTTCTTTGGCAATCTTATCTTTTCTCTTGGAAATGGCATATACGCCGGTCAACAATACCGGCCACAAACCAACCACGATGGGAACAGCCGAAAGCGGCCCTGACGTAAGCTCAGGCGCTGATTTTGTTCCTAAATCCTCTCTCATGCCAATGGTTTCAAATGATTGACCGGAAAGGTAAAGCCAGCTTGTGCCTCCCATTTCATGCTCACCATACACATGATCTATGTATTTATCAGGGTATTTGTGAATTCTGGATCGTGCAATCTTGATCAATGCGTCTCTTTGCCCGAAAATCAGTGCCTCCCTGGGGCAGGCTTCCACACACCCCGGAAGCTTGCCTTCTTCCAGACGGGGAGCGCACATGGTACATTTGGTTACCTTGGGGGTCAGCACCTTGTCATATTCATAGGCCGGAACTTCAAATGGGCATGCAACCATGCAATATCGGCATCCCACACACAGGGAGGCATCATAAACAACCGGTCCGGCTGCTGTTTTCTTAAACGCCTTAACAAAACAGGCAGATGCACATGCGGGTTCAAGGCAGTGATTGCACTGTTTTTTTACAAACACTTGTTCTGTGGCCTGAAACTTATTAACAACCGTATAAACATCCGCCTGGGTACGTCTGTTTTGATCAAGAACAGTTAAATCGTCAAACGGCTTTTCAGGTTCCGGCAATTTATTCACCTTGTTGCAGGCCTGTTCGCACTTTCTGCACCCGATACACAAGGTGGTGTCGTGCAGAACGCCGGAGCTTCCCGGATACCCCTTGAAACTTTTGTTTGCGGCACCATAGGCTTTTGTCAGGGCACCGGTTGTGGTGGCACCGATGGCCGCGCCAAGCGACCCCAAAAACTTTCTACGAGAAATAGCCATAATTTTACCCTTATTATTTATATCCTTTGAAGTTTCTATTTCTTTGCTTCATGACATTTGACACAGTCTGTTGCGACTACGGATTTAATGTCCATTTTCTGATGGCAGGTAATGCACTGGCCATGATATGCGCCTTTCAATCCAGGCCTGCCGTCCAAACCACCATCAAATATGGCATCAGATCCATCACCCTGGCCAGGAACGACTTTACTGTGACAAGACGCACATTTAGGAGGCTCAAGGGTTTTAGGGCTGTTGTGATGGCATCCCATGCACAGCCCGGCCTGATCCTTATGAAATGCGTTTGCCATTCCGCTCTTTTCAACTCTCTTGGCAATGGCCTGAACCACTTTGCGGTGGGGGAACCGGCTGGGTTTATACTCATCTGCCAGACCGTCAATAACAACTGTTTCAGGAATCTTGTCTTCTGCAACAATCGTATAATTTGACGAAAGGTCTGTTAATGCCGTTTTTGCCGCTTGAGCAGGGTCTTTTGATTCCAATTGAACCGGCGGTATACTGTGGCATGTTTTACAGGATTCGGGATTGCTGTTGCTTGCAGGCATCAAACTGTGACAGCCGGCACAATCAGCACTTTTCGTGAAGTCTTTATGGCATCCGATACAACTTCGGGTACTGTCTTGTTTGTGCATGGCCTGCCCAAGACTGACAAACCCGCCCTTTTGTTCTCCCCCTTCTGCCCCGTGGCAATCATTGCATTTTTTCAAGGTCTCATGATGGCAGTCTTTACAGCTTTGCGCTGCTGTTTCATGAAATTTGTGATCAAAGGCAACGGCATCCATATAATTTTTCTTTGTCTGATCGTCCGCCTTCCAGCCTGTAATGGCAACTTCATCCGGCTGATTTCGCTTGAGCCTGGGAATATCGGTTATTTTTTTTATTTTTTTTATTTTTTCGTTATCATGACAGCCGTCACAGGTTACAGGCCCGGCATCAATTGCGATACTTTTCGCTTTAAAGCTTTGATGACAGGCTACACAGGAATCATGAGCCGCTTCTTGAATAGACCTTGTTTCATCCTTTTTTTCAGACTTATGACAATAAAAGCAGGACTCTTCCTCACCTTTAACATAAAAAATCTCTTTTGTTTTTTCATTATATTTATGGTGACAGGCGCTGCAATTGTCTTTAGCTGACAAGTCCATACCTTTAATCCGTTCTGAACTTTCATGGATAAAATGCAATGATTTATCAAAACTGATTTTTTCCCGCAAAGACCCTTCAGGCTCCCCTGCGACATGACATGCCCCGCACTGATCGGCAACAGGCCCAGTCTTCTTGGCAGAGGCTTTTTTTTCCGTATGACAGGCAATACACTGGTCATGATAAAAATCCATGGATGCTTTCTCGCCTGTTCGTTTGAATTCAAAAACAATGGTATTGTCTTTTTCCATATGACAGACTGTACAGTCGCCATCCGAAGCCTGAGTGTGAAGATCATGCAAAAAACCGACAGCAGGCATTTCATCCTTGCCAAGCTCATCCTCAAGCTCAATTTTTATAAGCCCCGGTTTTTTTTCATCATCACTGTTGTTTGTACTGGTTTGCCCTATAAAGGGAAACAAAATGCATAAAACAATCATCACAAAAAATATCAGCTGAAATGATTTTACTTTTGACATGGTTCAATCCCCTGATTGATTTTTAAAAACACTATTTCAAATATACCCAACTAAATCAATAGGATTATTTCCTACTATTTTTATGTGATTAAGTCAAGCTCAAAATTTCATGGCCTTATTTTTATAGATTTTAAATCATTTTATCTGCCGGACACAGTACAATCAAACCCATAGTCACATTCCAGCTATCCCACTGCTGTAAGGCCGACGCACTTGTCTTTCAATCACCCGGGTGTCTTTTCGCTTGATTATATGGAATATTTTAGGGTATTATAGAATCCTTAAATTCAAGACATAAATTGAATTGAATTTTTCATTTAAACATTAATCACCGAACAGATCCATACACAGATCCATTGAAATTAGGAGGAAGAAATGGGAAAAATTGTGGCTCGTGAGGAAATGGCTCAAGGCACTATCATTCTAAATGAAATAGATGCGCCTCGCATATCACGAAAAGCCAAACCCGGACAATTTGTAATACTTCAGGCGGATGAAACAGGAGAACGCATCCCTTTGACCATGGCAGATACAAATCCGGAAAAAGGTACTATCACCATTATCTATATGGTCATTGGAAAATCCACGACCCGATTTAAAGAGTTAATGGTTGGCGATGAATACTATGCCCTGATCGGCCCCCTTGGAAAACCCACCCATATCGAAAACGTCGGTAAAGTCGTCTGCGTTGGCGGCGGAACCGGGATTGCAGTGCTGCATCCCATTACCCGGGCACTTAAAGAAGCCGGCAATGAAGTAACAACCATATTGGGTTCCAGAACATATGACCTGTTGATTATGGAAGAAAAAATGAAAGCCGCATCCACCACTTTAAATATCTGTACCGATGACGGATCACACGGCCATCACGGTTTTGTGACCGACGTTTTAAAAGATGTTCTGGAAAAAAATGATATCGACCTTGTTGTTGCCATTGGCCCCATCCCAATGATGAAATTTTGCAGCCTAATCACCAAAGAAAAAAATATTAAAACCCTTGTCAGCCTTAACCCAATCATGGTGGACGGAACCGGTATGTGCGGTTGCTGCCGTGTTACAGTGGGCAATGAGACCAAATTTGCCTGTGTAGACGGCCCTGAATTTGACGGGCACAAAGTGAACTTTGATGAACTGGCCAAGCGCCTTGCTTCCTACCTTGAGGATGAGAAGTTAAGCCTGGAAGCCTATGAAAAATGCAAACTGCAATAAACCATACCATCACGGTTGTATACATGGAGGAATAAATGGCAGACAAAAAATCAAAAAAGATAAAAATTCCACGGGCAAAAATGCCAGAACAAGACCCGGATATCAGAAGACGAAATTTTGAAGAAGTCCCCTTGGGACTTACCCCTGAAATGGCTATGGCCGAAGCCTCAAGATGTCTTCAATGCAAAAATCCAGCCTGCGTTGAAGGATGCCCGGTTTCCGTTCAAATACCCGAGTTTATCCAATTAATTGCAGAAAACAATTTTTCAGGCGCAGCAAAAAAATTATGGGAAAACAATGCACTTCCTGCTGTGTGCGGGCGTGTCTGTCCCCAGGAAGAACAATGTGAGGGCAGGTGTATTTTAGGTAAAAAAGGTTCTCCTGTTGCCATTGGATATCTTGAAAGATTTGCAGCCGACCATGAACGTAAAAACGGAACCGGAGCCCCCCCTGTTGTTGCCCAAAAAACAGGGAAAAAAGTGGCGGTTATTGGTTCCGGCCCCTCCGGCCTGACGGTTGCCGGAGATCTTTTGACCAAAGGCCATGATGTAACTATTTTTGAAGCGTTTCACAAACCCGGCGGGGTATTGGTATATGGAATTCCTGAATTCAGGCTTCCAAAAGAAATTGTTGCATCGGAAGTGGCCACCCTTGAAAAAATGGGCGCAAACATTGAATGCAATACCGTGATAGGCGCTTCGGTCACCATTGATGAGCTGTTTGAAGAAGGGTATGACGCAGTCTATATTGGTGTGGGCGCAGGCCTGCCAAGATTCATGAACCTGCCTGGTGAAAACCTCATTGGTATTTATTCGGCAAATGAATACCTGACCCGGACCAACCTGATGAAAGGGTATCTCTTTCCCGAATATGACACGCCCACTGCCCGGGGAAAAAATGTTGTTGTTCTGGGTGCCGGCAATGTGGCCATGGATTCTGCAAGAACCGCCATGCGTCTTGGGGCTGACTCTGTAAAAGTTGTATATAGAAGATCAAGAGAAGAAATGCCGGCAAGAGAAGAAGAGCTTCACCATGCCGAAGAAGAAAAAATTGAATTTGTTCTCCTGACTAATCCCACTGAATTTTTTGGAGATGAAAATGGGCGTCTGACCGGAATGGAATGCCTTAAAATGGAATTGGGAGAACCGGATGCATCAGGAAGAAGAAGGCCTATACCCGTTGAAGGATCAAACTTCATGATTGACTGCGACCTTGTGGTTGTATCCGTCGGTTCAAATGCCAATCCTCTGCTGACAAATTCCACACCTGATATTGCCTTGAACAAATGGGGTAATATCATAGGTGACCCTGTAACCGGGAAAACATCAAAAAAAGGAGTTTGGGCAGGAGGGGACATTGTAACCGGAGCCGCAACAGTCATTCTTGCCATGGGTGCGGGACGGGCCGCAGCCAACTCAATACACGATTATCTGACACTGGGATGGTAATGGATAACCGGTTACGGGTAAACAATAACGGAAACTTGTAACACAAAGATAAAAATCCTGACCCTGAGGGCCAGGGTTTCAAAAGCGAAGTAAAATAATAAGGTTGGCCATTGAAAAATTTTTCACTGACCAACCTTAATTTTATATCCATTCTCTTTTTATATGAAAGTCTTCAAAAATCCAGACAGTGACTTTCATGTTTTGTTGTGGGCAAATCTGAGCAAAAGACCATGTCTGCCCGCGGCAGTTATTGTTTAATATAAACCTTGTGGTCCACCAATGACAAAGAATGAACATGGCCTTTAATAAATTTTTGTTCGCCAAAGATAGAAACCAGGCGGATACCATCTTCATCCGGCTCAATCTTGTCAACCGCTTCCATTAACAATGTTTCATCAGATTCGCCGTCATTTCCAAGTAAATATGCATTTGCTTCACACATAACGCCATCACTCCTTGTATATTTTTTATATGAAAGTCTTTAAAAGTTTAATCGTGACTTTCAGTTTTCGTTGTGGACAAACCAGGATATGATACCAGGTCTGCCCGTGGCATTTATAAAAAAGATAAATGTTTATCCAACAATTCATCCACCAGTTGAGGCAGGGGCAGACCGCTTACCCCTACAATTTCCAGGTTTTCCTGGGTCAGAGGCAGAAGAATTTTTTTAGCATCGGCAGAACATATGGCTTCCGCCATCTCAGGGGTTACCTCGCCCATCATTGCCTGGGGCATGATAATTCCCACAGGCCCGATAATAGCATCTGCTTTCTTTACGGTCTGAACAATGGCATTACTGCCGGAAGCCCCTTTGTTTGCCCTTGCTTTCAGCATCTGGGCCGTGGCAATGGCGTTGGTTCCCAGAGCAAAGACCTCTATTCGTTCTTCAAACCGTTCTTTGAGTTTTTTAATAATTGCAGATCCAATGCCTCCCCCCTGGCCATCTATAACACAAATTTTTTTCTGGATATTCACTCCCATAACTATTTGTTTGCCTTTATATAATTTATTTCATACAATTTTAAAAATATTTCTGACTTCATTATTTTAACATTATTTTATTTTTAACAAGCAACATCATTTTATTATGAATAGCATCTGAGGACAGAATTGAGCCATTAGTATCCAAGCAATTTATCATTTTGAAATCATTGTATTTATTTACCACCCTTAAATATTCTTGCTCAACATTTTTTTGCAAATTGATGCTTGCTTCATGTATATCGCTTTTACCGTTCAAATATACCCTATCTTTTCCAACCCTGACTTTTTTTAATTCAGTTTCAACAAAAGAAAATGGAACATGTAAATATATAGACAAATCCGGTTTTGGTATTTTATTATAGAAATATTCAAATTCAAGAATCCAATGTTCTAATTCATTTTTTTTTGATTCATCGTCAAGTTTCGCACACTGGAATGCAATGTTTGAGTAAACATATCTATCCACAATTACAAAATATTTATTTTCCAACCAACCAGTTATCTTTTTTTTTGCATCATCTCTATCACCGGCATAAATCAAAGCAACAAGATAAGGGTCAACAGAATCTAAACTTCCGAATTCTCCTCTTAGAAATTTAGCAATCAAATCTCCATAGTAACCCTCTCCACTGCGAGGAAAATGGAGATATTTATATTTGATTTCATTTTTATTGAAATAATTCTTTAATAATTTTATTTGTGTGGACTTTCCAGCCCCATCCAAACCTTCAATAACAATAAATCTATTTTGATCTCCCAATTTTATCAATCCCATATTTTTATTTCATTTTAATTAAATACGTTAAAGCACAGTCTATAGCAATATACCAAATTCTTAGCAAGCATTTGGACTCTTCTCTTTACAAAAAAAAGATCATGGGCATTTAAATGAATCTTACAAAAACACCCAAACGAATTCTTGTTGTATAAACATACCTCAATATAGGTATATATTGTGGATAATTTTATTGGAATCTGCATTCATTAGCAGCCTGCCGGGATAAGATGGACAGCACAGCACTCCATCTTATCGGGCCGGGCTGATATCCATAACAATAAACTCCCGTCCAGAAGGGCCGAGAGTTTGATTGTTTTTGTCCAAATATTATGGACTCTATGCTTTTTTTGTCTTTTTTTTAGAATCCTCTTGTGCCTGCTTTGCCATTTTTTTTCCCCCGACAGTTGTTTTTATTTTTTGACTGATCTTTTTCTCTATGTCCGCTTTTATTGGTTTTTTCAATACTTTTTCTGCTTCTGCCAATTTTTCTGCAGATTTTTCCATTGGAGGGCCCGCAGGTTCTTTTTTTAGTTCAATTTTAGATTCTGAATTTACGGTTGATATCGACTTATCAAGGGATTGGTTTAAATCCAGCTGAAAACGGACAGGGCCTCTGTATTCCTTGTTCGGGCCAAACCGGGTGTGAAGTGCATAGTCGGATTCCGGATGTGACCAGGAAGTGGCAATGGCAATATGCCCCTTGGGAAAAGGCGTGGTCTCTACATCAATATAATCAAGGGGAGCAAGAGCCGTCTCTTTTTCCACCAGATCATCATCTTCGCCATAACAAATCAGCCAGGGAATCTTTTTTTCTTTAATACCTTTAAAATTCAATTCCCTGTCAAAGATTTTCACAGGCAAAATGCCGTCCGGAGTGACCGGAATATTGTAAGACGCAAAACTCATCTGAGTTATGGATAATGGAATATCCGTACGCTCATTTTGCAACCAATAGTTGATGGCTGCAGCGGTTTTACTGATGCTGTGAGATTGTTTTTCCATCTGTGCCACCATAAACATATCTCTTAAAAATGATACCACAGGGGCCTGGTCTTCAACACTTTTGAGTTTGTATACCCAACCCATTAGCTGCCCGTCCGCAACCTTATTTCCATTGGGCAAGGTTTTTGTTCCATACAGCAAATCATTGAAACGGGGGGGAAGGCTGTTCAAAAAATCCCCCAACCCCTTGCTTCGTGTACCATCCATGGGTGAAACGCAGGTGATTAATGCGTCCACGACATTGTCAAGCTCATTGGAAAGAATATTACAAACAGCGGAAAAACCGCCCTGACAATATCCGTTCAGGGTAACCTTTTTACCATGAAGTTCCATGACTTTTTCACAAAAATACCGTGTATCCAGGGCATCGTCCTCCATGGTCATGATCTGACAAAACGGTGTGGTGTGAATATCTTTCATTATGCGAATATATGTGGGAATCCCCTGATTTGCAAAGCAATGGGTATAACTTTTTTTTTCTCCTGGTAAAAAACTTAATATATTGCTGCCCAAAACAAAAGGAGGGATGATAATTATCGGTTTTCCCTTTTCATCCACTTTTACATCTTTATCCGTAGGTTGAATTCTGTAAAGCAAAAAACGTTCGGTTTCTGCAAACAAAAGATTTTGATGCCGTTCAAAGTGGAAACCAAATTCCGGTTCAATGTCTCTTATGGCCTTTGGAAGGGTTTTGCTCACGCCTGTAATCATGTCGAATTGTCGCGAAAAAAAATCCGATAGATTTTCTCCTTTACTCTGTGACAATGAATTACAAAAAGCGATAAAATAATTTTCCAGCTCTTTATTAATAAAGCCGTCTACAGCCCTCATGCTGCTGCAAAGGCTTCTGCCGAATAGATCCATATTAAATTTAAGAAGCCTGACATAGTCATCCCACTGTTCACCAAGCGAGTCTTTGTCCAGCCTTGATAATTCAGCTGTGCTGAAGTAAGCAGTGGAAATCAGATATGGAATAAGAAACTCGTTATTATATTTTATTAATCCTGCGAATAAATTTTGCGCAGCATTCATCTGATCAAAAAAAAAGCTGGGATTTGATTCATTTTTTTTAGACAAGTTTTCCATGATTACATCCTTAAGATATTGTCAACGCAAGAAACAGAAGACCATTCCACCGATTATATTTTTATACATGTAAATCTCAATATAACTGCCATGGGCAGCCCTGGTATTTCAACTTGATTTGCCCATAACAAAGTTTGAAAGTCTCTGTGTGAATTTTTAAAGACTTTCATACAAAAGAGATGTCGACTAAAATATTTCAGCCGACATCTCTTTTATTCTTACTTTTTGCTCGTCTTTTCTGATGTCTTTTCTGATGTCTTTTCTGACGGTTTATTTACAGATGATACAGGTTCGAACTCTGCCAATAAGTCCATTATTTTATCAAAACCGTTGTCAACATATCCTTTGCAATTTTCCCTGTTTTGTTTGAGAAAATCAACCCAATAGGAACTCATTTTTTTACTGTCACCCTGCGATAACGGACTTTTTTCAAAAACCTTGTCCATCATCTGATGCCCTTGGTCCTGAAGTGTTGCCATCATGGCAAAAGAGTTATCAAACAAGGATTTCTGGCATTTAACAAAATGGGTAAACATTTTATTGCTATACATAATTACCCCCCAAAAGATGGTTCAAAATGCATTTATTTTTGATCAAACAGTTTTTCGAACTGGCTATACCCCTGATCAACCACTTTTTTGAATTCATCCCTGGCCTTTTTAGTATAGTTGTAGGTTTCATTTAGCTGTTTCTTCCCATCCTCTGTGGCCCAGGGAAATTGTCCCATAAAATTATTCATCATAGTTTCCGTTTGATCCTGAACAACTGCTATGGCGTTAAAGCTGTTATCAAAAACGCTTTTCTGAAACCCGATCATCTGTTTTGCGATATTTGCTGTTTCCATAATGATTCTCCTTTTTTGTAATTAATTTAGACACATCATTTGATTGTTATCCGATGATTGTTATCCGACAAACGAAATACCGGATCTCAAATTTATGATTTCAATATTTGAAATATATCAATTAAAATATTTTTGTCAATAAAAATATTGTGCATTGCACAATATTTGTTTTATTATACATTTTTTTTAAAATATATAATAAAAACAAACTATTAAATATCCATAAAATTTATATTGACAAAGTTTATATTGCAATATAACATAACATCATACTGTGTTTTATTAACCGCAGATGATGTAAAAAAACAAGGAAAGCCAATTGCCTGATACCATAACAATTAAAAAGTATCCGAACAGACGGTTGTATAACACAAAAAAAAGTACTTACATAACTCTTGAAGATGTTTCAGATCTCATTAAAAAAGGATTCCGAATCCAGGTAGTTGATGTCAACACAGGCAATGACGTCACTTCTATTGTCCTGACACAGATCATCATGAACAAAGCAAAAAAGGACAATGCCATTCTGCCGGTATCCTTGCTTCACCTTGTCATTCAATATGGAGAAAGCCATCTTCATGAATTTTTCGAAAAATACCTTGAAACAACCATTAAAAATTATCTGGGATATCGAAAACAAATGGATGACCAGATTAATGCATACATGGAAATGGGGATGGATTTTTCCACCCTGGCAGAAAAAACTTTTAGGAATATGGATCCCATGAATTTTTTTTCCAATTCTCTGAAAAAACAAAAAAAAGAAGATTAATCTAAAATATCATACAGTTTTTTCCCACTCGGTAAGGAATAAAAAGAGGATCTTAAAGAAACGACCTTGAGGCCGCATTCATAGATTTAATTTAATTCTGAAACAAAAAGGAGAGGACAATGATTGGCAAAACCATCGACCAATTAAAGATTGGAGACTCGGATGAATTTACCAAAACGATTTCCGAATCTGATATTTATCTGTTTGCAGGCATAACAGGAGATTTGAATCCTGCCCATATTAATGAAGAGTATGCTAAAAACACGTTTTTCAAAGGGCGAATCGCACATGGACTATTTATTGGCGGTTTTGTTTCAACCGTAATCGGCACAAAACTTCCGGGACCCGGCAGCATTTACAGCGAACAGCAACTCAAGTTTCTGGCTCCCGTACGAATTGGCGATACCATCACAGCCAGAGTTGAAGTCAAAGAAATCAATATTGAAAAAAACAAAATAACCCTTGAAACAAGCTGTTTTAACCAAAACAAAATTATTGTGGTTGATGGAAAAGCAATCATCCATCCGCCTAAAGAAAAAATAAAAAAGAACCGCAACACGATCATACCAATCAAACAATTTTAATTGACGATATATTTTTATTTTACCGGCAAATGTGATGGTAAAAAGAAAGGATAGGTTCGCCCACACAGCACAATGCGACATTTTGTTTGTTTTAACAATATTTTTTTGACTAACGGTTATGACAGATCAAGCTGCCATGTCCGTTTTAGATGAAAGTCTTCAAAAATTCAAAAAACTACTTTTATGCTTTATTTTGTGCAAAGCAAAGTAAAATACCAAGCCTGCCCATAACAGTTCTTACCTTCTTTCATTGAACAACAATGATATTTCGTGTATTTACATTTCATGAAAATTTATCCAACATACCAGATAAAATTCAACTCTCAAAAAAAACTTTTGCAAAGACAACCCCTGAACCATTTGTTGATGCTCTGCCAAAGCCTATCATTCAAGTGTACAATACAAAAATCATATTCAAACAACTGCCATGGACAAAACTGTTATTGCACTTTGGTTTGTCCACAACAAAGCATGAAAATAACTGTTTGGATTTTTCAAGACTTTCTTATAACTGCCACGGGCAGACTTGGCCATTTTATACTACGATCTGGTCACCTTGGTTTGTCCACAACAAAGATTGAAAGTCACTATTTAAATGTTTGAAGACTTTCATATAAAAATAAAGATAGAGGTAAGACATTAAAAAACCATGACAACAGAATTAGCAAAAATACCTGAAAATGAGATTAAAAATAGAATTTACACCCTGAAACAAAAAATGGAAAATAATAATATTGAGGCTGTTTTTTTAACACACAAACCTGATATTTGCTATTTTTCAGGGACATCCCAAGACTGCTACCTTTATATCAACATTGATCATGATCCGGTTCTTTTTGTCAAAAGATATTTACCAAGAGCAAGAAAAGAAAGCTGCATAAAAAATATCTTTCAAATTCCATCAATAACTCATATCCCTGAAAAAATAATAAATCTCCACTCAAATTTACCCAAAACATGCGGCCTTACCTTTGATGTTGTCCCGGTCAGGGATTTTTATTTTTACCAAAAATTATTTACATCCACTTGTTTTATTGATTGCACCCCTGTGGTCAATGACTGCAAACAGATTAAATCTGACCATGAAATCAAACAAATGAAAACCGCAGCCAAACTATCTGAAAAAACCTTTTCTTATATCCAAGAAAACATCAGGCCTGGGATTTCAGAGATGGAATTTTGCGGTATATATGAAACATTTGCACGGAAATTTGGGCATTCCGGCACATTATTGACAAGGCATTACCGTGCAGAAGGTTTTCCCTTTCACTTATTGAGCGGTAAAAACGGAGGGGTTGCCGGTGCTGTGGATACGCCCTGCTGCGGGATCGGAACATCCATTAGCCATCCGTTTGGAGCAGGAGCAAAAATCATAGAAAGAAATGAACCTATTCTTATTGATTTTGGAACCATATTGAATGGGTATCATATGGATGAAACCAGGATGTTTGTTTTGGGAGACATGGACCAAAAGGCTATGGACGCTTCAAAGGCTGCCCTGGAAATTCTTTACACGCTTTTATCTCAAATGAAGCCGGGTGTTACAATGGGTGATATTTTTGAAAAAGCCATCAAATCCGCTAAAAATCTGGGGTATGAGGAACAATTCTTAGGTCTTCCCGGTATAAAATCAAACTTTATTGGACACAGTATCGGAATGGAACTGGTTGAAAGCCCCATTATATCCAAAGGGAACAAGGATATACTAAAACCCGGAATGGTATTTGCCGTCGAACCTAAATTTATCTTTAAAAATGAGTTTGCAGCCGGTATTGAAAGTGTTATTCAAATCACGAAAAACAGTTCATGTTTTTTGAGTACTACACCCAATAAAATTTTTATCTGCAAATAATACAAATTGTCTTTCTTATCGCAGAAAAAACCATAACCGCCACAATAGAATAGGTTACTCAACCATCCACTCTATCGTGGCGGTATCCACCCCCCAAAAAAAAGCAAACAACAATATCTGCTATTTCGTAATTTTTTTATATTCTCTTTGTTTTAAATCACTGAAAAGAGGACAAATAGTTGGGGGGCCTTCCAGTGTCTGCCCCTCCATTAATGTTTTTCCCCAATTTTCCGCAGTGATCTTTTGAGCTTCCTGTTGTGACTCTACACCAATAACTTTAAACACAAGCAAACCATGATCCTGGCTTTCCATTTTTGTGTAATAAATCACTTGCTTTCCTCCTTAAATTTAAATGTTCATTTTCTGTTTCATATAATATAAACTATTAAATTGTATTAAAATACTTCCAACCTCAATCATGACTTCCATTTTTTATTATGGTAATTCTTAACAAAAGACCACATCTGTCATGGCAGTTCATATACAAGTCTTCAAAAATTTTAACAGTGACTTTCATTCTTTGTTGTGGGCAAACCCATATAAAATAACAGGTCTGCCATGACAGTTATTCAGATAACATTTCCGAGCATAAATCTGTTAAAAGTTTTTTTTAAGGCTTTGCATGGCAATTTTGAAACAAAGGTAAAACAATTCAGGCACAGACACAAAGATTCATCGGTTTTTACGATCTCTTGTATAGAGGAATTCGCACATAATTCACAACAAAGATGGGATTTTTCAACAGCCTCTTTTTTAACTATTTTTGCCTTACCAATCCTTTTCACGCCAACCTTGTAACTGAAATCTGCATCTGTTTTGACACACCATATTACCTGGGCCGTACAAGCGTCATAGGGTTTAAGTGATTCAAAACCGGGAGAAGAATCCTTGATTTTGATAAAAAAATACTCCCCGTTTAAAAACATCTTATCTGATACAAAATTCATCCCATTCATACTAATATTATACAGCAAGGCTTTATGATACGAATCGTCAATACCTTTTGCATAAAGAATAGGTATATTTATATTTTTACGGACTTCAAAACGTCTGTTTCTTTCCATAAAAGTTTCTCCTACCCAGATAAAAAAGGGATAACCCAATGTCTAAATCGAAATCCCCAAACAGCTTTCCAAATATTTTCCGTTTCTAAGTTTAACCTGCATCTCAAGAAGTGTGAATTCAGGTGGCTGATTCTATACTTTTTCCAGAACACTGTATCCGTGCGATATTCAATATTGATAGACTTTGTTCATGTTAAACTCAATTGTTGCAGGAAATGAACCCATATTTTAATTTAGTAACTTAACAAATTTCAAGTTCCATTGTAAATAGGCAGAAAAACTCTTTTTTTACCGGGAAAATCTCATGGCCGGGAAAATATCCCATATAAGATTCCGAATTAAAACCATGCTCTATGGCTCCATATGTCTTTTTCCAAATTGATTTTTTCTTCCTTGAGTTTCAGGTACATGGAAGCGTTTTGGATGGCAAGACCGCCCTGGTGTGCCAATGCTTCGATCATGACCAAAACATCAGAAGGAAATCCGGTATAATCGGCACTGTAAAGACGCATCACCCCAATCACCTTATCCCTTGCAAGGATCGGGGTCACAATCATGGATTTAATACCTTCTTTTTTCATTTCCTTTTTAAATTCAATTCGTTTGTCAGCCTCGGTATCACTGACAATAATAGTTTCTCCCTTAAGTGCCCGGGAAGCGGTTTCATTATTGATAACCCCTAATATTTCAAAAAATTCATCACTTAACCCATGGCTTGCAACCAGCTGGATAGAGTTTGTATCTTCATCCAGAAGCCCAATGGTCACGCCTTTCATCCCCAAGGTGTCACAAATATTTACCGTCAAACTTCCCAGAATTTCTTGAATATCCAGACTTGAATTGATACTGGAAGCCAGTTCCAGGAAAAACATGGCATTGTTTCTGAGTCTATTGATTAAATTGTTTGTATGAACAGCAATGCCACCCTGATCAGCCAAGGCACATAAAAAATCAATCTCGCTTTTATCAAATTTTCGTCGGGTTGCCGTATAAAGAGACAGCACACCCTGGGTGACATTGGATACACGCACGGGAACTGTTAAAATAGAGGCAATTCCCTCGTTTTTTTTTGCTTTATGATTTTCAAGACGCTCATCAGTTGCAGCGTTTTCAAAAACAATATAACCTTTTTTCTCCAATACATTGACGATACCGGCAGATTCCCTGGGACTTGCATGCATATACGTTTCAGACAAACCAATCTGGGATTTGGGTATGAAATATTCATTACCCACATCACGCAGAAAAAGACAAGCTGCCTTGCCGTCCATGGTTTCAACAGCGCTCTCGACTATCAGATTAAGCAGTGTAGACTGGGTTGCCGCAGTACCGAATATTTTGCTTAGTTTACAAAAAATATCAAAATAATCTTTTCTCTTGGGCATAATTCTCTCCTCTATGATGCCTGTTCTGTATACTTCATATCAGAAGCGCTGTTTATCGTCAGGGAATTTTTTAAGCCTTCCATTTTGCTATTATTTATCCTTGTTTTTGTTTGAGCTTTCTTTGTTGTCTTGTCTCTTTCTTTGAGCCAGGTGCCTACCCCGGGTGTAAAGGCTTCCTGGCATTTTGAACTGACATAAATCCCAATGTGTCCTGTATCAAGACAGATATCCTTGGTATCTTTACTGCCGACATGCCTGGTGAGTTGATTGCAGGCCTCAGGAGGCACCAGATGATCGTACTTCCCGTAAATATTGAGTAGCGGCATGGTTATATTTTTCAAGTCCACTCGCTTACCTCCAACTTCAAGTTTGCTTTGGATCAGCTTGTTCTTCTGGTAACATTCTTTGACAAATTCCCTGAAAACCTCACCAGGCACGTCAGGACTGTCGAAAATCCATTTTTCCATCCGGACAAAATTTTCAACAAACTCCTTTTGATCCATATGCTCTATAAACCCGATATATTTATCAATCATTAACCGGGCAGGATTCATCAAAAGAAATCCAAAATTCATGACGTCAGCAGAAAAATTGCCATAGGCATTCACCACAGCATCAACATCCATATGTTTCATCCAGATATGTAACAGTCCTTTTTGGGTGTCAAAATTAGTAGGGGTAACCGTTGTGACAAGATTTTTAATCTTTTCCGGATACAATGCGGCATACATAACGCAAAAAGTGCCACCCATGCAGATTCCCATGAGATTGATCTTTTTGACTTTATTTTTCTTACATATAAAATCAACAATGTTATCCATATATCCGTTAACATGATCATCAAACCCTAGAAACCGGTCTTTTCTTTTTGGATATCCCCAGTCAATCATATACAAATCAATGCCCTGGTCCAAAAACCTTTCCACCACACTGCGTCCCGGTTGCAGATCCAGCATTGTTTCCCTGTTGATCAATGCATAAACAATCAGCAGAGGAGTTTTACAATTTGATTTTTTTGTTGCGCGATAATGTTTTAATTTGACACGATCCTCCTGATACACAACCTCATAAGGAGTTTGAGCAAGCTTTGTTTCCAGACAATCCAACAGGACTTCCGAAGCTTTTTGGGCACGGCTTTGAACCTTTTCCACATCATCAGCCATTTTTGACATGATAAGATCAACCGGCACCTTAAATTTTTTCAACTTTAACCTCCTGACGATTTTTTAATATCACAAACAAAATAACCTCTACGCCCAAACCAGACTTGATATTTCGCCCTGATTTACCCACAAAAAAAAGAAGATGGGCCAAAATACAAACAAGTTCGTTCAAGCTATAAAATTTGAGATCCTTACTGTTCATTAAAAGATTGACAGCATTGTTTAATTGGATTTTTCAAGCCTTCTGATACGTCTTTTTAATTCATACACTTCCCTGGACAAATCGTCTATTTCCGATTGATGGGCGATGGGCAATCCTTTAATCATATCTTCAATAACTGCATTTTTCGCCTCTGAAAAATTGGTCAAAGAGCTTATTGTTTTTGTTAAAGCTTTAATATACTCAGGGGTTTGGAACAAGGTCATGAAATGCCCTTCAAGAATTTTGATCCACATCTGGTAGTATTCATTTGAATCAGCAGGCAGTTCGCCTATTTTAGCCAAGGCGGCTATTTTCTCCTGCATCACTCCCATGGAACGTTGAAAGGGAAGACAAAGAAGCCTCATAAATTCTGCCTGATTTGCCTGAAACAAATTAAATTTATCCATCATATGATTGATTCTTTCCTGGTATTCCCTTGTCAATCCTAACGGGGGAATATAAAAAAACTTTTGAAATTCTTTTTCATATAATTCAGTCCAGACATGAAAAACATTTTCATCTATTTTTTCAAAGCGGTAGGCATCTACGGACTCACCAAACCTATTCGCACTTTGGCTCATTTTTTTTTGAAACTCAGCAAGACTGCCCAAAACCGACTGATTAAACTTGGTCAACATGTCCGGCACGGTACTGCATCCCTTAAAAAAAGAGGCCATGGATTCCGGTGTTGCCATTGCCAACACTATGGTATGCCAGTTTTTTAACGCTATGTTAATGTTATCCATTGTATAGTTGCCTGATTTTTTTTCGTCCTGTTGCCCGGATTGACGAGCTGTCTGACAAGCAGACCATATTTGCGACATGGCTCCCATGATATCGCCCATGGGCTGTGCCCAGGTATTCATAATTGATTCAATGTCTAAAGGATCTTTTTTTTCATCTCTCATGATAACTCTCTTTCATCTGATGGTTTATCAATTGTGCCCAAAGCCTGCTGAAAAGTCTGCAACAAAATTTTATCTGCGAATAAGATAAGGGGTTAAAATCCAATGGTTAATTACTCAAAATTTAATAACACCCAAAACCACTCAACATTCTATTTCAAGAATCAATCAAATCCGCAGCCCTAAGTGATAATCACTGAATTTTCACAATTCCCGTAGGAACAGTGAACATAAGTATCTGCATCCAAATCATTTCTCCAACTCACACCGTCTATAAGATATCTGAATTGATATTCTCTGTTCAACTCAAGATCAATGGTTGCTGAAAATGAACCGTTTTTATAGGATTTCATCGGAATTGTATCTTTGTTCCATTCATTAAATTCTCCAACCACATGTATTTTTTTCGCCCCGTTATTGGCTTCTTTTTGAACCCGAAAGGTCACCTTGCAAACAGGCTTGCTTTTAAGATACTGTTTTTTAATGCTCATTACTTTTTTCCCTTTATTTTCTTTAGTTCTTCAAGGCAATAGCTTTGCCATTGGCAATCTGTAATATTACAATCAAAAGCACTCCGGGCAAAGCAATCCGGTTTTCCTTCAACGCGCTGAATACTTCGAATAAATTTTGTTAAATCCGGATATCCTCTGTCAGGATTTTTTTTATCATTAACCATTTTTATTTCTCAATTTGTCATTAGATCAGAAAATCGCCTGATTCCTAAGAATCAAAACCAGCAAATATATTTTATTGATATGACATTCATTACTGAAGTTATTTTTTATTGTAAATAGGTAAAAGTACCTATTTTAACCGGGGAAAATTGCATAGTTGGGATGATTTCCCAGTAAAGACAAAGGATATTTTCAACAAAATAATGGAAAAATACTTTATTATTTTTTCCAAAGATCCAGATCAACCAGACCTAATTTGGCTGCATGCCTAGTCAGATCCAACACATTGCTGACATTTAATTTGCGCATTATTTTAGAACGGTGGTTCTGAACTGTTTTAGGGCTGATAAACAATTTGTCTGCAATTTTTTGGGAAGAAAATCCACTGGTCACAAGTACCATGATTTCCTGTTCTCTGGAAGTTAACGCGTCATAGCCTTTAACAGCTGCAACAGGCTTTTTGCCCGGTAATTCAGCCAGTTTTTTCACCACCTGCTGAGATACTGAAGTGTCCATAAAGTAATCGCCTTTTAAGGTATGCTCAATTCCATTAATCAGCATATCTGCCGCACATTCTTTCGTCAGATAGCCACTGGCACCAGCCTGAAAAGCTTTTACGATATAATCCACCTTGGAATGCATACTCAATACCAGGATTCGTATATCCGGAGAATATTTCAAAATATCACGGACAAGATCAAAACCGCTTATATCCGGAAGAGAAACATCAACTAAAGCAAGGTCCGGCCTGAGTTCTCCTGTTAATTCAAGACCCCGTTTTCCGGTTCCTGCTTCACCGATCACATCATACCGGCTGTCGTTCTTTATGATGGCTTTAATTCCTTCTCTGAAAAGGGGGTGATCATCAATGATTAAAATACGCTTTTTTCGATCCATTATTATTTCTCCTTTAACGGCAGCTTGATGACTATTTCAGTCCCCTTGTTTAACTGCGAATTAATTGACATTCTGCCCTGAAGCAGGTTAACCCTTTCTTTCATGCTTCTAAGACCCATTCGCTTTTCATTAACTATTGAACGTTCCTGTTGCCTTACATCAAACCCTTTACCGTTATCTCCAATTCTAAGAATGATATTCGGACATGCCCCGACAAGCTTTATTACAGCTTTAGAGGCGGCAGCATGTTTCCGAATATTATTCAGTCCTTCCATCACCAGGCGGTATAAATTGATTTGAGTATCGGAATTTAGTATTAACCTCTGAATACCAGCAGCTTGAAAGTCAATCGTGATACCGTTTTTTTCAGCGAATTCCTCACAAAAAACTTCAAGGGCAGGAACAAGACCCAGATGATCCAGGCTGAGCGGGCTTAAATGATAAGCCAGGTCTCTGACCGTGGTAATGGTCTGATCTAATAGAGAGGAAACATCTTCCGGCAAACCCTTGATATCTGATTCTGGAAATGATTGATTTTCAAACAGCTTTTTACAGTATAATTTCAATGTGGAAAGATTCTGAGCAATGCTGTCATGCAATTCACAGGAAATCATCTTCCTCTCAAGATCCTGGGCCTGTATCAACCTTTGCGAAAGATCCCGCACAAGATCTTCCGAATGTTTCCGGTCGGTAATGTCCGAGATGACACCGACCAGACCGGTAATATTACCATTGGTATCATGAAGGGTAGCTTTGTCAAAAATAACTTCTCTTAATTCTCCATCGTTTCTTTTTATTTTCCATTCATAGCGCTGTTTACCCGGTTTATTGAACAGTTCTCTATCTTTCTTATAGTAAATGTCGGCAATTTCCCTGGACCCTATATCATAAACTGACTTGCCGATAATTTGAGACCTGGATTTTCCTATGAACTTCTCAAACGCCCTGTTACAACCAACATACTTTCCATTTGCATCTTTGTAAAAAATTGGATTGGTAATTGTTTCAAGAAGGGCATTTAAAAAATCCTTTTTTTCCCTCAATAAATTTTCAGCTGTTTTACGTTCTGTTATATCTTCAATAAAAATAAGCACATTTTTATTCCAAGTTTTCAATAAAGTTGTCGATACAAGTAAATTTCTTTTTGCCTGAACATCATCAAAAAATGACAATTGTGTTTCAACTTGAACATAAGATTTTCCTGTATTCAGTGTATCCAGAACTATTTGCCGAACAGTGCAGTCAGAACACGAAGAACCGAATCCACAACCTTTCGGGTCATCAAGATGATGAACACACCGAAGTGCATCTCCTCCTCTGACACCGATATGCTCTTCAGGTCTTCGGCCTGTAAATTGTAATATAGACTTGCTTACATTTTTCACACGCCTTTCCTGATCAACAATGATCATAAACAAAGGGATATTGGCAAGTATTGCAGTTTGTTCAATCTCGCTGGTTTTCAATGCCTTAACTTCAAGCTCTGCTTGACCAAGCCTTTTTTCAAGGGTTGCAACTTTCTGCTCCAATTCTTCATAGGTGGGCTTACAATCCATTTCACCTGCCTTTAATAAAGATCAAGACTAATTTGATCAATCAAATCTCAACCCATTTTCTGATATCAATTATTTCAATACTGATTTTAACTTTTAACTTTGTACTGATTTTTAGCTGTATTAAATGGTGTAAAAACGAGTCACGATGTTCAAATATACATCAGGTTGAGCTATTTATAAATTAAAAATGTTTTTTATCCCTTCCTAATAATTTTATGAAACTTTTTAGTCAACTATTTCGTTGTTTTTTTTCATTTAGGCCGGGTCTGAAAAAATGTCGGCACCTGTCGCAACCAAAAGGAAAGCTCCTGAAATGGAAATCATACTTGTTATAGTTCTAAAACCGGAGTATTAAAGAAATAGACTAATTTTTAATATTCAGGTGGTATATGGCATATGATGTGATTATCGTGGGCGGTGGTCCTGCCGGACTTTTTGCCGGATATTACTTAAAAGAGTATTCTCATTTAAATGTATTGCTAATCGAAAAAGGCAAAAGCCCTTTAAAAAGAAAATGCCCAAACCATAATCTTCAAAAATGTCTTCACTGTGATCCTTGCAATATTTTATCCGGAATCGGCGGGGCTGGCCTTTATTCTGACGGCAAACTCAATTTTATACCCAAGCTTGGGAAAACGGATTTAACCCAATTTATGGCGTTGAGTTCCGCCCAGGATCTGATTGATGAAACAGAAAAAATTTTTACAAAATTCAAAATGGACGGCCCTGTGTTTCCCACCAACATGGAAAAAGCAAAACAAATCAGAAAACAGGCCAAACGTTTTGGAATAGATCTTTTGCTGATCAAACAAAAGCACTTGGGCTCTGATAATCTGCCCGGCTTTATTGCAGAAATGGCAACTTATATTCAGTCAAAAGGACTTGAAATAAAAACCCAAGAAAATGTGATTGATATCATTGAAAAAGACGGGCATATACAGGGAGTCACAACGGATAAAGATAAATATTTATCACCCAATGTTATTCTTGCACCCGGAAGAATCGGGGCAAACTGGATGGCATCGCTTGCCCGCAAATATGGAATAAATCTTAATCAGAGAGGAATAGAAGTCGGGGTCCGTGTCGAAGTCCATAATGAGATCATGGAAGATCTTTGCAATGTCATTTACGATCCCACTTTTTTCATTCAAACCCATACTTATGATGATCAGACCCGGACGTTTTGCACCAACCAGGGCGGATTTATTTCCCTGGAAAACTATCAGGATTTTGTCTGTGTAAACGGTCATGCCTATTCAGATAAAAAATCAGCAAACACAAATTTTGCCTTTCTTTCAAAGGTAATTTTAACTGAGCCGGTCACCGACAACCAGGCATATGGTGAATCCATTGGGAAACTGGCCACCATTATCGGTGGAGGAAAACCTATTTTACAAAGATTTGGAGATTTAAAGAGAGGAAGGCGCTCAACCTGGAACAGAGTCAGAAAAGGGTATATTGAACCTACCATGACCAATGTGGTTTGCGGTGATATTGCCATGGCGCTGACCGAAAGGATTCTAACCAACCTGATCGAAGGCCTTGAATCCTTAAACTTGGTTATACCCGGGGTGTCCAATGATGAAACCCTGCTGTATGCACCTGAAATAAAATTTTTTGCCACACAGGTGGAAACAAACAACCATCTTGAAACTGCCGTTCAAGGAATGTATGTGGCAGGTGACGGGCCGGGCGTAGCAGGAAACATTGTATCAGCGGCCGCAACCGGTATTATTCCGGCAAAACACATTATTGAAATAAGTGGTGCGGTGAAAAATGAGTGTGAGTATTGAGAAATGCCAAAACATATATATTTTTATACTCATATCTCAATACTCGAGACTCATACTGTTTCAATACTATCCGGCAAAATAAGTGGCACACGCATCATCCGATTCCCAGGCCATTACTTTTGAAACCTTTACATCGTTATCCAGGCTCTGATCCAAAAGAACCTGAACTCTTTGCGCAATATAAACGGCAATACGCTCGGATGTCGGCTGTTTGCCCTCAAATATTTCCAGTTCATTTAAAAATTTATGATCCAGCTCTCCTTTGACAATCTGTCGGACAGCCTTTTTTATATCACCAAAATCAGCAAGCACACCTGCGGAATTTAATTTTTCCCCTTTAACACAAACTTCTATGTGCCAGTTATGTCCATGCAGATTCTCACATTTTTGTCCCACCATGGTCAATTGATGGGCTCCGGCAAAACGGGTTTTTACCTTAAGTTCAAACATTATTTTTTTCCTTTAAGCGGCTCAAAGGTTCTTAAAAAGATTTTTCAGCTTGTTGGATATTTTATTTGAATCAAGCTTGTCAAATTTTTTCAACAATTCAATCTGTTTATTATTCAGCTTTGTGGGTGTTTTAATAATAACTTTAATAATCTGATCACCTCTTCTACCGGTTCTTAACGAGGCAATACCTTCCCCTTTCAACCGGAAAACATCCCCATACTGAGTGCCTTTTGGAATTTTGAATTTTTCCTCACCCACAAGGGTTGGAATCTTGATTTCATCTCCAAGAGCGGCCTGAATAAATGAAATATCAATGGCACAGATAATATCGACATTATCCCGTTGAAAAAACTTATGGGGCTTGACATTGATCACCACATAAAGATCTCCTGAAGTTCCTTCGGGAGAAGGTGATGCCTCTCCTTCACCGGACAGTCGAAGCTTTGATCCAACGTCCACTCCTGCCGGAATCTTCACCTGGACCTTACGTGTTTTCTCAACCCTGCCGGCTCCTCTGCATGTGCTGCATGGATTTGCAATAATGGTTCCCCTGCCCTTGCAATACGGACAGGTGGTTTTCACCTTGAAAAAGCCCTGGCTCTGAATAAACTGTCCTGATCCATGACACTTAGAACAGGTCTCCGGGCGTGAACCTTCTTCACATCCTGATCCATGGCACTCTTTACAGGTATCCAGTCTTGGAATGGAAATGGTCTTTTCAGTACCAAAGGCAGCCTCCATAAAATCAATGGTCATGTTATATCTTAAATCAGAGCCTCTCTGCACCCTGTTGCCACGACCTCCTCCCGAACCAAATCCAAAAAAGTCTTCAAAGATATCACCAAAGCTGGAAAAAATATCCTCAAACCCGCTTGGACCGGAATGACCGGCACCTTCAAGTCCCCTGTGACCAAATTGATCATAAATCTGACGCTTGTTATCATCACTTAACACTTCATAGGCTTCAGATGCTTCTTTGAATTTATCTTCGGCTTCTTTATTGTCCGGATTTTTATCAGGATGATACTTAATTGCAAGTTTCCGATACGCTTTTTTCAATTCCTGCTTTGAAACATCCCTGGCAACGCCAAGTAATTCATAATAATCACATTTCTCTGTCATATGGTTCCCAACCGTTCTATTGTAATCTTTGCTTTAGTATGATACTTTTTCCACCTGCCTTGACAAACAATATAAAATAACCCGAAAATCCAGGTTGTCAACGATGAATAAAGAACTTGAGTTTGTAAAAGACATGTTTGACAGTATTGCACCAAAATACGATTTTTTAAACCGCCTTCTAAGTCTGCGCCAGGACACGGTCTGGAGAACCCAGATGGTAAAGGCTGCAGCTGTCAAAAAAGACGGCAGGATTCTGGATGTTGCCTGCGGAACCTGTGACGTGGCTTTGGAAATCAGTTCCCAGCTAAAAGAACAGGTTCAAGTTTTCGGACTTGATTTTTCTTTTGGCATGTTAAGGCTCGGCAAACAAAAACTGATAAAGCAAAACAAAAAAAACATTGCTCTTTTAAATGCTGATGCCCTTTGTCTTCCGTTTCAACATAATATGTTTGATGCCATATTTATAGCTTTTGGCATTCGGAATATCATGGACCGGCAAAAGGCCATAAACGAATTTTTCAATGTTTTAAAAAGCGGCGGACGGCTGGCTGTTCTGGAACTGACCCCCCCGAAAAAAGGAATTTTGAGTTCGCTATACCTTCGGTATTTTCAAAAACTTTTGCCCGTTATCGGTTCATTTTTTTCAAAAGACCGGCAAGCCTATACCTACCTGCCGGAATCTGTATTAAAGTTCCCCTCCCCGGTTGAATTTTCAAAAATCTTGAAAACAGCAGGGTTTAAAAACATCCGGTTCAAACAAATGACCTTTGGAATTGTAACCTTGTTTGTCGGTATCAAGCCTTAATATAGCCGGACACTGTCATAGTGTCCGGCTATATTTTAAGGAAAAAGTTATAATTTTTACAGCTGCACTGATTTGCCGGGTCAAAAACCTTGATATATCATTTGCCGTCTTAAAAAGTTTTTTTAAGAATAGTATGCTGCAACCCGTTTAAATCATCTTTTTCAGGGTATTCAATATTATAATGCAGTCCCCGGCTTTCCTTTCTCATTAATGCGGATTTAATGATCAATTCAGCCACCGTGGCAAGGTTTCGAATTTCAATCAAATCAGAGGTCACCTTAAAATCCCAATAATATTCATTGATTTCTTCATTAATATTTTGGATTCTTCTTAACGCCCGCTGCAGACGTTTGTCAGACCTCACAATGCCGACATAATTCCACATCAGCCGCCGGATTTCATCCCAGTTGTGAGATAAAACAATAGCCTCGTCACTGTCTGCTGCATCAGTTTCATCCCACGGATCAAGGGAAGCGGTTATTTTGTTGTCAATGGACTCAAATTCTTCAACTGAGGATTGATAGGCCCTGTGAGAATAAACCAATGCTTCCAGCAGGGAATTTGAGGCAAGCCGGTTGGCACCGTGAAGTCCGGTGCAGGCGGTTTCCCCCACTGCGTACAGCCTTTGAACATCTGTCTTACCGTTCAGGTCGGTGGCCACTCCGCCGCACATGTAATGGGCAGCAGGAACAACAGGTATGGGATCTTTTGTCATGTCAATCCCGTACTCAAGACATTTGGCGTAAATATTGGGGAATCTTTTTTTGATAAATTCAGGATCTTTATGGGTGATATCCAGAAAAACAGCATCCGCTCCGGTCTTTTTCAACTCACTGTCAATGGCCCTTGCCACAACATCCCTGCATGCAAGCTCTTTTTCAGGGGCATATTTTTCCATAAACCGCCGGCCTTTGGAATCAATCAAAACAGCGCCCTCACCTCTGACGGCTTCTGAAATAAGAAAATTTTTTGCTTCCGGATGATACAGACATGTAGGATGGAATTGTACGAACTCAAGATTTGCCACCGATGCCCCGGCCCGGTAGGCCATGGCAATTCCGTCACCGGTTGCAATGTCAGGATTGGATGTATACAGATAAACTTTGCCTGCTCCCCCGGTTGAAAGAAGGGTAACCCCGGCATAAAAGGTTTCAATTTTACCGGTTTTATTGTCCAGTACATATGCCCCGCAGCAGATATTTTCATGCTGGGTGACAACAAGGCCGCTTCGAATACTGCTGGAAAACGTGATCAAGTTGACGGCAATGTGATCCTCTAAAATCGTTATATTCTCATTTTCCTCGACATTTTTCACCAAAGTGTCTTCAATCTCTTTACCGGTCAGATCATGGGCATAAACAATTCTTTTAACAGAATGCCCCCCTTCTTTGCCCAGTGCAAAATCATACTCGCCTTCACCGTCCTTATTAAAATGGGCACCTTGCCTGACAAGCTCTTTTATTCTGTCTGGCCCGTTTTCCACCACCATTTTGACCACATCTTTGTTGCAAAGCCCGTCACCTGCACCAAGGGTGTCTTGAATATGAAGGTCAAAGGAATCAATGGAGCTGAATACTGCGGCTATTCCTCCCTGAGCCAGAGCCGTATTGGTTTTCTGGATCTTTTTTTTTGTAATGATGGTGACTTTGCCGAATTCAGCCACTTTCAAGGCATAACTTAAGCCGGCAATCCCGCTTCCGATAACCAAAAAATCAGTTTTTTTAATCATAACAGGCTACTTCTTTTCTTTTTACGAGTACCTAAACCAAAAAACAGACCCACAATAAAAACACTTGGACCAATGATAAACCAAAGTTTGGGCTCACTGTTCAACTCACTCTCCAAAGTCTCAATCCGGCTTTTCTGTGTCTCATACTGCTGCATCATTTTTTTATACTTTGCATCAAGCATTAAGAATTCAGCAGATTCCTGTTTCAGTTTTTTATATTTTTCTTCTACCTGGATCAATGCCGCATTTTTAACCGTAAGATCTTTGTTTTTTGCCTGAACCGCTTCCAACTTTAAAATCAGGCCCTGATTGCTGTTTTTCAACTGCTCAACCAAAAGGGCATCCGGTACTTTCTGTGTTAAAAATCTTGACAAAACCCAACCGGTTTTTCCTGCGCTGGTTCTAACCTGGGACCAGTCTGTTTGATATTCAACAATTTCAAGCTTGGTGCCTGATTTTAACATTTGAACAATTTTGTGTTCCACTCCCGGGCCTGTCCGCATTGTAATTTTTGTAACCCCTGTCACATAAATATCTTCAGCAAACGAAATACAGACAAGAAACAACACCATTGATAAAGACAGGATCAAAGTGTATTGATATTTTTTTTTCATCCGAGCGCTGTCTCCTTTTCTAAATTCGTAATTTTTATGTCCCATCCCTTATCATTGCCTCCTGTCAAGATCAACATGAAAAATCATCTGGATTTATAATATTGAACAGTATCCATCCTAAAAATAATTTTACTTTGCGTACATCTTCATTTTTTATAACTACTACGGGCAGACTTGGCCTTTCTCATTGGTTTGCCCATAACAAAACATAAAAGTCGCTGTTTGAATTTTTAAAGGCTTTCATACATAAAAACCTTTAAAATTATTATTATATATGAACAGATAAAATATGAAAAGTCCAAGATTATCAAACCGTTCTTGACACAAGAAGATATCTTATCTAAAATTTCAGATCAAATGTTTTGTTTAATATGTTTTAAAATATCACAAAGAAAACAGGTCTTCCCCAAAAAACAAGTGTGGATTTTATAAAACAAATCAGTGTGGATATGTGATGGTGCAATACAAAAAAATGATCCAATACAAATTAATTGATCATACTGCGGATTTCGGCATTCAAGTTACTGCTGAAAACAAAAAAACACTGTTTGTCAATGCAGCCCTTGCCATGTTTGATCTGATCGCGGATACAGATAAAAACAGGGAGACACAAAACCTTTTTTTAGATATTTCAGGGGATGACTGGCCGGATTTGATGGTAAACTGGCTTCGGGAAATGCTGTATTTATGGAATGGCGAAGAAAAGCTGATTACCGCTGTTACAATAGAAAATTTAACGGGATATGAAATTAAGGCCTGTGTTCTCTGGTATCCCTTTGATCCGGATAAGGATAAAATTAAAAATGAAATCAAAGCCGTCACCTATCACCAGATTGCCGTCACCCAAAGATCTCATGACTGGAATGCCCGGATTATTTTTGATATTTAAACACTCCTTTGCGCTGCGCAATCTTTAAGGCTTTGCTATCAAACCCGAACAAAGAAAAGAGACCTTCATGCAGATAAAAAAAATTGATGATTTTCAATGGCTTTTACCCCGAACAGGTTCCATGCGCGTACCGGGAATCATATATACCAATGAATCAGGACTGAATGCCATTAAAAAAGAGGAAACCTTCAAACAGGTTTGCAATGTAGCAAGTCTGCCCGGAATTATCAAGGCTTCCATGGCCATGCCGGACATTCACTGGGGCTATGGATTCCCCATCGGCGGGGTTGCGGCATTTGACTGGGAAACCGGTGTGATTTCACCCGGCGGAGTTGGATATGACATCAACTGCGGGGTACGCCTGGCCCGCACAAATCTTGAAGAAAAGGACGTTCGACCGCATCTCAGAAATCTTATCAATGCCCTGTTCAGGGAGATTCCCTCGGGTATCGGATCAACGGGATCTTTGAAACTCACAAATTCAGAAGAAAAAAATGTCCTGAAAAAAGGAAGCCTGTGGGCTGTGCAGCAGGGCTTCGGCCATGCGTCAGATCTGGAGCGGACTGAAGATGGCGGATGTATGCCGGATGCGGACCCGGAAACTTTAAGCAAGCGGGCCTTGGAACGGGGAAAAAAACAATTGGGCACCCTGGGTTCCGGAAACCATTTTCTTGAAGTCGGCGTGGTAGAAACAATTTTTGACCTTGAAGCGGCAAGAGCATACGGCTTGTTTGAAGGCCAGGTCACATTAATGCTCCATACCGGCTCAAGGGGATTGGGATACCAGGTCTGTGACGACCACCTGGCCATGATGACCAAACAGGCCAATAAGCTGGGGACAAACCTTCCGGACAGACAGCTTGTCTGCGCCAGGATTCAATCCGAACCGGGCCGTCACTATCTGAGCGCCATGGCCTGTGCGGCAAATTATGCATGGGCAAACCGCCAGGTCCTCATGCACAAGGCCGGCCTTGTCCTGATGGATATCCTGGGCATAAGCCCGAAGACGCTGCGCATGAACCTGGTATATGACCTGTGCCATAACATTGCAAAAAAAGAATCCCACATCATTGATGGAAAAAAACAAATTGTATGCGTCCATCGCAAGGGAGCAACACGTTCATTCGGTCCTGGACACCCGTCCATCTGCCCTGAATACAGAAAAGTGGGCCAGCCCATCCTGATACCGGGCGATATGGGCACTGCCTCCTATGTGCTGGCCGGCACCCAAAGGGCCATGCAAGAGACCTTTGGCTCCACCTGCCACGGTGCGGGGCGTGTTTTAAGCCGAAAAGCCGCCAAAAAAGCGAGCAGAGGCAGATCCATCCAAAGAGAACTGGAAGACCTTGGAATTCTTGTGAAATGGACCGGCAGATCCACTTTAGCCGAGGAAATGCCCGATGCATATAAAGATATTTCCCAGGTGGTGGATATTGTCCACGGTGCAGGCTTGTCCAAAAAGGTGGCAAAACTTCGGCCCATGGCAGTGCTAAAAGGTTGACTCTCTGGGATTTCATGACATGCCAAATCAAAAAAAAACATTTTCAATCCTGAATATAGTTATGTATAATCATATTCATACTGTTTTACTGTTTTTTTATATGAACCTTGTACAAAATACTGTAGTAATAACGGCCATGGCAGATCACTGTGCCACAACAAATAATGAAAGATATTTGATTTCAGTAGGTTAAAAGTTCTTTCATATAAAAGAGTTTCAGGTTTTGTTGTGGCAGTTCTCTGCCATGGCCGTTAGTATGAAGATTTGGTACAAACACGGACTTTATCCCCGGCAACACACTTTAAGCAAGAGGAGACATAAAAATGATTGATCCTGTATGGAAAACCCCTTTTTGGCCGGAAGGCGTGGCACATATGTGTACGGATTACAAGTTTCCCTTGTTTAAATTCCTGGATGATTCTGCCAGGGAGCATCCCGACAAACCCTTTACCCTGTTTAATGGTGCGTCAAGAACCTTTGCCCAGGTCAAAGACACTGCCGACAGGATTGGAGCTTTTCTGGCAGGTAAAGGGATCAAAAAAGGAGATAAAATTGCCATATTTCTTCCCAATCTGCCCCAGTTTCCTGAAATTCTTTTCGGTATTCTCAAGGCAGGTGCGGTTGCCGTCAGCTGCAATCCGATTTACACGGCGTCCGAACTTCATCTCCAGTTAAAAGATTCCCAATCCAAAATGGTGTTCTGCATGGATCATCCCGTTTTCTATCCAAACACTGTAAAAGCCGTTGAAGGTACGGATGTTGATACGGTTATCGTGTGCAATATCAAATCCTATCTGCCGAAATTCAAAGCATTTTTAGGCGGGCTTTTGGGTAAAATTCCAAGGGCCGGCAAAATAGCCCCCGGCCACCTGATGTTTGATGACATAATTGCATACTCCAAACCCATCCCGCCGTCAATATCCATAGACCCTGAAAAAGATACAGCGATCATGCTGTATACCGGCGGCACAACAGGCGTGCCAAAAGGTGCGGAACTAAGCCATACCAATTTCACATATGATGTCATGGCCATACTAGAATATGCCAGGTTTGTCCATGGTGACGGTAAAAAACCCGAACGCCTTTATCAAAAAGGTTTTCACTCGTTTCTTGGGGTTTTGCCCTGGTATCATTGCTTTGGCATTACCGTGGCCCTTTTGCTGTCGGTAAAACTTTCCGCCAAATTGATCTGCATTCCAGACCCCAGGGCAGGCAAACCGCCTTTTACAGAGGTTCTCAAAGCGGTTCAAAAATACAGACCCACATTCATGCCGGCCGTACCAACCATCTTTGTGGCCTTTACAAATCATGCCCTCATCAATCAATATGATCTGTCCTCATTAATGGGATGTTTTTCAGGTGGCGCTCCCCTTCCTCCTGAAGTGTGCAAGCAATTTGAAGACAAAACAGGGTCCATTATTTTTGAAGGCTACGGATTAACGGAAACCGCACCTGTTGTCAGTGCAAACCCGACGTTTAAACAAAACCGAAAAATCGGCTCTATTGGATTTCCCCTGCCTGGAACAGACATAAAAATACTTGATATTGAAGATCCCTCAAACCTGATGCCCCGTGGAGAAGACGGTGAAGTTGCCATTTGCGGCCCCCAGGTAATGAAAGGCTATTGGAAAAACCCGGAAGCCAATGCTGAATCCTTTGTCCATATTGACGGAAACCGGTATTTTCTTACAGGAGATATCGGCCATATTGACAGCAACGGGTATGTTGCCATTACCGACCGGAAAAAAGACATGATCATTGTCAGCGGTTTCAATGTATACCCGCGGGATGTGGAAGATATTTTATATAACCATCCCAAAGTTGAGCTTGCGGCTGTAGTGGGAATACCCGATGAAAAAAGCGGAGAAAAGGTAAAGGCGTTTATCAAGTTAAAACAGGATGAAACTGCCACCCAGGAAGAAATAAACGCTTTTTGCAAACAACACATGGCAGGCTACAAACGGCCTAAAATCATTGAATTCAGGGATGAGCTTCCCATATCCAATGTCGGCAAAGTCTTAAGACGGATTCTCAGAGATGAAGAGCTTAAGAACGTTGGGTAATCTGATTGATCACCTCGCCTGCAATGGTGAGACCGAAAACCCCGGGAACCCAGGATACGGTTCCAATGGGGGGTCTTGACCGGCCGTGACCCTTTAGTGCATCAACAGCATCTTCAGGGCGAAAGGCTTGCTTGTTCAAAGGTTTTTCAATAGAATAAACCGCTCTTACCCCTTCATAAAACCCCCGCCTGTGAAGGCGCTGCCTGACCACCCTTGCCAAAGGACAGACACAGGTTTCACTGATATCTCCGGTTTTTATCATGGAGACATCGGTTCTTCCTCCGGCCCCCATGCTGGAAACCGCGGCAAGATCCATCTGTCTTGCTTCGACCAGCAGGTTTATCTTTGAATTAAGACCGTCTATGGCATCCACCACAACATCAATATCTTTGAATAACAGATCCTCAAGGCTTTGGGCATTGACAAATGAACTGTGGATCTGAACACGGCAATGCGGATTAATATCTTTTACCCGTTCACCGGCAATGACGGCTTTTTGTCTGCCAATAGTGGAATGCAATGCAAACAGCTGACGGTTGATATTTGTTGCATCCACCCTGTCAAAATCAATGAGATGCAAATTTCCAACCCCTGCACGGGCAAGGGCTTCGGTTGCAAACGACCCCACTGCCCCCAGGCCGAAAACCGCCACGGTTGACTGTTGTATCTTTTCCATTGCCAATGCCCCGAGAAGCTGTCGGGTTCGAGCAAACTGATCCATTATGTGTCCTTTTATTATTTGTCTTTTTTTCCCTGTAACTGCAATGGCAGACCGGTCATTTCACCCAAGGGGTTGTGTACAACAAGAAATGAATGTCAAACATTTGATTTGCAAAGAGTTTCATTTGAATATTGAATGAAATAAATTCAAACTGTTCTCATAGGCATGCCGTGAAAAATCTTCAAATTCCATGCCGATTCTGTTGGATGCCAATTGTGCGATAGCCGGTAGATTTTTAGGTTCATTGAGTCTTGAAACAGTTGGTTCAGACAGATACGGATAAATATCCGGTGAATCCGTTTCTATCACAAAGCGATTTTTGGATACCCGTTTCAATGCAGCCACAACCTTTTTGGCCCCGGGATTTGTCACCGAACCTGAAAAAGAGATGAACAGGCCATGGGTTTCAAAAAAAGGAATCATGTCTGCCGAACCCGAATAAGAGTGAATTAATCCCGGAACCTTTAGTTTTCCATGTTTTTTAAGAATATGGATAAAATCATCCCAGGCTTTCCTGATATGGATGGTAATGGGACGTTCCAGCTCCCTTGCCAGTGCCAGGTGGTGTTCAAACACCTTGATCTGTTCATCCCGGTCAACCGTTTTATCGGTAAAATCAAGCCCTGTCTCGCCAATACCGGACAGATAAGCCAAAAGATACTGTTCCAGCCGTTCTTTCCATTGTTTGGATCGGGCTTTCACAAACCAGGGATGAATCCCGAAACAGGGCAGAACCGAACGATACTGCCCTGACAATATTGCCGTGAACTCAAAATTATCTTCACTGGTGGCACAGGACACCATGTACCTGACTTTTGCTTTGTCTGCGCGATCCAATATATGCGGGATATCAAAAAGTATCCGTGAATCATGCAAATGGCAATGTGAATCAATAAAATTCATTCTTTCACAATCAAATCAAATGGGAAACACAAGTGCAAACCACGCCCAATTGCTTTGCCGCCAAATCAATATCCCATTTTTCCTTGTCTCTTTCACCCACAAAATTGGATGCTGCCCTGACTTCAATAATGGGAATGCCATAGAGTGCCGCAATGTGATTACAGGCTGCGCCTTCCATGGCTTCCATCACTGAAGAAAAAGTGCAATAGAGCTGATTTGCACGATTCAGGGAAGATGTAATGGTTGAAACAGTTATAAACAAACCTTTTACGATCCGGGTCCCTGTGATTGAAAAAACCCGGCACAGCCTGTCATGGGTTTGATCGACCATGTCCGGGTCAAAAGGATAAATCCCCTGCCGGCTTAAAGGCTCGTCTTTTAGCACATCAAAAGGCAGGGGAGCATTTTTAAAAGCATCTGTTTGAACACCTGTATGGATATAATGCTCCTGGGTGGCAATGGCAACATCACCTATATTCAAACCGGTTTGTTGAAAAACGCCTGCAATACCTGTCTGTAAAATTAATACGGGAGATGCGTGTTCAAGATAAGCTGTAAGCGCATGGGCGGCATTGAAAACACCTGCACCCGTCAGTACAAGGTCATATGTTTTTTCATGAACCTTACCGGACAATATTGTAAGACCTGTTCTGGTCACTTGCTTAGACTCACCCGGCCACAGGGTTAAAAAATGAGACATCTCAACTTGAGTGGCACATAAAATGAGAAGATCAGGATTCATTGATCATATTTACCAGGGCATTTAATGCCATTGTATATCCATAAGGACCGCATCCGGTGATCTGTCCGGTGACAATATCCGCCAGCAATGATTTGTGGCGGAAGGCTTCTCTTTTATGAATATTGGACAAATGGATCTCAATGACCGGGCAGGACATTAAAAGCATGGCATCTCTCAATGCAACACTTGTGTGGGTAAATGCCCCCGGATTGATCATGATGCCGTCAATATTGTCTTCAAACATTTCATGAATTTTATCAACAATTGCCCCTTCATGGTTGGACTGAAAAAACACAATATCCACCCCCAATTTTAACGCCTTTTGGGCAAGATCCTTATTGATTTCATCAAGGGTAAGGGAACCGTATATTTCAGGCTCCCTTTTTCCCAGCATATTCAAATTAGGGCCGTTAATCGCTTGAATTTTTTTTGTTTTCTGTGTCATTCGCCTTTTGCCGCCTCATATCCCATTTCAAAAGCTTTAAGGTTCATGTCTAAAAACGCTTTTTTTGTCCTTCTTTTAATGGCCTCTATCACATTTTCCTTTGTAAACCCAAGTCCGCCTGACTGGACCAGGGCACCCAAAAGAACAATATTGACACTCATGGGGCTTCCGGCTTCCTTGGCAAGTTTCATTGCATCAATGGCAACAAGGCTTGCACATTTTTCTTTGAGCAGGTTTTTCACATTTTCAACATCCGGGTAAACCCCCTTGCCGATAGCCACGGTAAAAGGCGGCAGGGTTGCTGTATTGGTGATCACTTTTGTGTTCTTGCTGCACCGGTTTAAGGCTCTCAATGTTTCAGCAGGTTCAAATCCCATCAGGATATCTGCCTCACCGTCTGAAATAATTGAACTGGTTGCATCTCCAAAAACGATGGCTGATTCAACAACACCACCCCGCTGGGCCATTCCGTGTATTTCGCTCATTCTGACCGGCACGCCTGAAATCAGTGCCGCCTCACCCAACACCTTGGATGCCAGAAGATTGCCCTGGCCGCCCACAGCTACGATGATTAATCTGGTTGTCTCCATTGTTTATATGATCCTCTTTTTAAAGGTTATTTTTTTAAAGGCGTGATCGCATTTTCAGGGCATATCTGGGCACAAACTGCACACCCTACACAGGTATCTGCATCAATCTTCACCTTGTCGTCTTCAAGATAAAAGGATGGACAGGCAATGGTATTGATGCAATCCTTGTGATCCACACACTTGTCGGAAACCTTGAATGCTCTGGGCTTGAGCAATTTCAAGCTTTTTGCATATAAAGCACAAGGTTCCTGGGATATAATAACGGAAACACCTTTGTATGCCAGGGCTTCCTTGATGGTTTCGATGCTCTTTTTCACCTTGAACGGTTTGATGATGGAAACATGTTCCACACCAAAGGCCCTGACCACTTTTTCGATATTCACCCGGCCGAATCCGCTCAGGCCGAACCTTTCCATGTCAACACCAGGATGGGGCTGGTGTCCTGTCATGGCCGTGATGTCATTTTCAAGGATGACCAGGGTGAAATTGTGGTTGTTGAATACGGCATTGACAAGTCCTGTCATGCCTGAATGAAAAAAGGTGGAATCGCCGATAACCGAGACCACTTTCTGATCCGTGGCCTGGCTGAATCCGCAGGAAGAACTGACCGAAGAACCCATGCAGATAACAAAGTCACCCGTACTTAAAGGCGGCATAAATCCCAGAGTATAACAGCCGATGTCATTGGGGCAGATGATATCCATATCTTTGGCTGCCTGCTGAATCTCATAAAATGTTGCCCTGTGTGAACACCCGGAGCAAAGATTTGGCGGACGCATGGGAATTTCAGGAACATTGTCGACAGATAGTTTTTCTGTTGGTGTGTACTCAATACCAAAGTAATCAGCCATATTTTTTCTGACCATGGCAGGATCATATTCATAGAGGCGTGAAAACAATGCTTCTGATTTACCTCTAATGGGTATGATTATCCCGGCCTCCTGGGCAAAGGCTTTTACAGCTTCCTCCATGAACGGTTCGCCTTCTTCAATGACAAGAACTTTTTCGCAATCTGCCAGAAAATCTTTGATCTGTTGTTCCGGCATGGGGTTGGAAAGTCCCAGGCGTAAAATTTTCGCATCGTTTTCAATGCTAAGATCTTTTACAGCATCCTGAGCATAGTGATAGCTGACACCATTGGCAATAATACCAAATTTTCCAGATCCTTCAATCAAGTTAAACTCGGAGGTTTCAGCAATGCCTTTTGCTCGGTTCATCTTCTCAAGCACTTTGACATGAAGTTGCCTTGAGACCACCGGAACCGTAACGCATCTGCCCGGATCTTTTTCAAATCTGCCTTTGGTTTGCATTGGTTTTATATCACCAAAGGTCACATAGGCATTGGAATGGTTAATTCTGGTAGTGGTTCTTAACAGGACCGGCTGATTGAGTTCCTCTGAAAGTTCAAATGCATACTTGATCATCTCTTTTGCTTCAGGTACGGATGAGGGTTCAAGCATGGGCAGATTGCCGAATTTTGCATAATAACGGTTGTCCTGCTCATTCTGGCTTGAAAACATGGACGGATCATCAGCTGTCAGGATCACCATGCCGCCAGTCACTCCGACATAGGCCAGAGTCATCAGAGGATCAGCCGCAACATTCAATCCCACATGTTTCATCATGCAAAAGGTGCGAAGTCCTGAGTTGGCAGCAGCAGCCGCCACTTCCAGGGCGACTTTTTCATTGGTGCTGTATTCAAAATAGAGGTCTGATTCCTGAGACATCTGAAAAAGATTCAAAGAAATTTCAGAAGAAGGGGTGCCCGGATAAGTTGTGGCAAATGCCACACCTGCCTCAACAGCACCTCTTGCGATGGCTTCATTCCCCAGGAGCATGATTTTTTCACCCGGGCTGTCATTCAATAATTTGTGCATCTGTTCTCCTTAATTTAAAAGCTGTTTACAATTATTATGCATATAATTTTTCCGCGTCCTCAAGGGATGAGGCATATCCTTTGAACCCTTCAACATCTTCGCAGGAGCTAATGGAGGCAAAAGCAAAAAAACCCTCAACCATGGTTTTTTCCCCTTGCCTTATCAGAGCCATAAACAGCACAGGGACAAGACAGATATTTGCCTTCCCTGTTTGAACTGAAAATTCAAGGGGCTTGATTGTTTTGTAAACAGCATACAGTTTTGTTTGCACCGGCATAATCTGAACAATTTCAGGATACGTTTGGTGAGTATGACTATGATCGCTACAATGATTACACATTATTAACACCTTTCATTCTATGTTGAAGGCTATTGTCAAAGTTCCGATTTCTCAAGCTGATCCGCATATAGTCCTGGTATGCCGGCCTTTTTAATTTTTTTTGCAGCAGCGTGATAATCATAAGGCACAAATCTTGACGTTACACTCTGCCGGACGGAGTCCCATACCACATATTTGGCTTCATTATAACCATCTCGTGGCTGCCCCACGCTTCCGCTATTTATAATATACCGTCTGTTTTTTTCAAGAGTAACGGTTGATTTCATAAAACTTTTCTTTTTAAGATTTCCCCGATCAAGTTCATAAATTCTCAATTGATGAGTGTGGCCGACAAATGCAATTCTCTGTTTAATTAGTTCCATGATCTGAATCAATCGTTGATCAGATTCATGAAAAACATAGCGGGCAATGTTGTCCGGCGGCACACCATGGACAAACCTACACCCATAACGGACAAGACAAGATTTCAGAGTTGAAACATAATATTTTGCAGGATCGGATAATTTCTTTTGGTTGATGACCAGAGCTTTTCTTGCATAGGGGTTAAAGGTCGCCAAATAATCTTTATCCAGCAATGCCAGTTCGTGATTTCCAAGAACAGATGATATGTCATGCCTTTTTAAGCCGGCAATGACTTCTTCAGGCTGTGCCCCGTATCCGATATTATCCCCCAGTGAAATAATATCATCAATGGCTTGTGTTGAGATATCCGCCAGCACAGCCTGGAATGCATCCAGATTGCTGTGAACGTCTGAAATAACCGCAAGCCTCATAGCACCTTATCTGCCTAACACCTTAAGATCTTTTTCACTGAAATGATACACGGAATTACAATGATGACAGCAAAGCTCTAAAGGAAAGGGGCCGTTTTTCATGATATCTTTTTTCTCCTTATCCGGCAAACTTTTCAAATACCCTTCCATCCTGTCTTTTGAACACCTGCAAAAAAACTCCACCCGGCTGTTGTTTAAAAATTGCGGTTCAAGACTTGAAAATTCCCTGTTAATAATCTCTTCAGGTGTTTGCCCTTTGGAGAACAAGTTTCCCAGAGAATCAATGCCCTGAATCATTTTTTCAGCTTCAATGACACGGGAAGCATCTGCACCCGGAAGTGCCTGGAGAAAAATCCCCCCTGCGCCCTTAACCTCTTGATTGTCATCAAAAAAAACACTTAAGTTAAACCCGGTGGGAATCTGTTCAGACACCAAAAAATAATTGGCCAGATCTTCAGCAATGCTTCCATGCTCAAGGGCCACCTTGCCTGAATAGGGTGTGGGATAATTCTCCAGGTATTTTGTCACTGTAAGAAAACCCGCGCCATAAAGTGTTGATAAATATTTAATGTTTTCAGGATGGGTTACCTTAATCTGGCGGGTTTTAAGATACCCCCGGACTTCTCCAAACACATTGGATTCAACATCCAGACCTTTCACGGGTCCTGAACACTGGATATCAATACTGAGCCTGTCATTTTTATCTTTAAGGCTTGCACACAAAAGGGTAGCCGCAATATAAGCCTGACCCAGCACCAGGGTTTCCAGCGGCCCCAGTTCATGGTTTGCCCTCATTTCATTGACCATCCGGGTGTTATGAACAATTGCACCCCTGATCGTTTGATCAGCCATGATAAACCGATATATCCTGTCTTTTGCCGAAGCTTTGAACTGTGCTTTGACATCATTATTAAACACATCTTTTTTAATCATAATCCAACATTCTTTTAACTTATGGTTATTTTGACTATCTTTTATCTTTTGGAAACAGATTGCAAATATTTCCCCTTGCTCTCAGTCTTAGATATTATAAATAGCGGATTCTTAATGTAAAGCTTGATTCTATAATATTTACCGTTTCTTCTTCCTGCTTTTTTCAATATTATTGTGCAAATCCCCTGTCAAAACTTCTGAATTGTATGGCTTCGCTCAGATGGTGCCGCTCAATTTTTGGTTCTTCGTCAAGATCGGCAATGGTTCTTGCCACCCGTATAACACAATGGCAGGCCCTGACGGAAAACCCAAGAACATCAACGGCCTGTTCAAGAAGTTTTTCACATTCCTCATCCAGGAGACAAAACTTTTTCAAGTGGCGGCTGTGCATTTTGGCATTACAGAACAAACCTGTTTTTTTAAATCGTGTTTCCTGAATCTTCCGGGCTTTATTGACCCTTTTTCTGATTTGGCAAGACGCTTCGCCTTTGGTTTTGCCGGCAAGATCCTTATATGCAACTTTTGGCACTTCAATCTGGATATCAATTCTGTCCAGCAGGGGCCCTGAAATTTTTGATCTGTATTTTTGAATCTGGGGCTGTGTGCAGGTACACTTGCCCATAGGATCGGACAGATATCCGCAGGGACACGGATTCATGGCTGCCACCAGCATAAATTGTGACGGATAGGCGGCTCTCCTGCCAGCCCGCACAATGGAAACCTTTCCATCTTCAAAGGGTTGTCTTAATACCTCCAGCACGTTTTTTTTAAACTCGGGCAGCTCATCTAAAAACAGCACCCCATTGTGAGCCAGGCTGATTTCTCCGGGAGCAGGCTTTGATCCGCCACCCACAAGGCCTGCTTCTGAAATCGTATGATGAGGCGATCGAAAGGGTCTTGAAAAAAGATACTGTTTTTTATCTGCAATAAATCCCTGGACAGAATAGATCCGTGTAACCTCAATGGCTTCTTCAAATGTCAGTTCAGGCAAAATAGTGGGAAGCCTTTTTGCCAGCATGCTTTTGCCGGATCCCGGCGGCCCCGTCATCAAAACACTGTGAGAACCGGCAGCGGCTATTTCCAAGGCCCTTTTGGCATGAAATTGACCGCTTACCTCGGAAAAATCCATTTCACAGGCATCATCTCCGAAACTTGACTGCGGTGTCACGTCCATATAAACCGTTTCAATTTTGCCAACCCCTGAAAAAAAATCAACAATTTGCGACAGGCTTTTTACCGGCAACACATCAATTCCAGATACCATGGCAGCCTCTTGGGCATTTTCAAAGGGGATGATAATGCCCTGATATCCATTTTCTTTTGCCGCCAGAGCATAGGGCAAGACGGCTTTTACAGGCTTTACCTTCCCGTCAAGAGAAAGTTCACCTGAAATAAGATAGGCATTGATCTTGTCCGGTGAAAGAACTCCGGATGCTGCCAGGATGCCCATGGCAATGGGCAGATCAAACCCTGTTCCGTCCTTTTTCACATCAGCAGGCGCCAGGTTGACCACCACCCTGTCCATGGGAAAGGCATATCCGGAATTTTTGATGGCCGTCTTCACCCTGTCCTTGCTTTCCCTGACGGAAACCTCCGGCAACCCGACAATGTTAAAGACAGGAAGACCATAGGAGATATCAACTTCAACCTCAACAATAAATCCGTCAATTCCCACCACTGAACAAGAGTCTACTTTTGCAAGCAACTTGGATCCTTTTTAAATAGTCAAAGTATATTTATCACGATTTTCGCATTATTTTATTTACTATTCTCTATCAAAAAAGAGCAATGAACCAAAGAAATTTCTCATTTACTTTGCTTTGTGTATAAAAACCGGATATATATGGCAAACTAAATTTTTCAGTTGATAATAAAAAAACGACAGGCTATGACCAAATATTTTTTACAACAAACACTTTCAAAACGCATCTGTGTTTCAGGAACAGGGGTTCATTCAGGAAAACAAACACACCTGATCCTGAACCCGGCACCGGAGAATCACGGCATAAAATTCAGGCGGATTGACCTGCCCGGCACCCAGGATATCCAGGCGCTTTTCAAACGGGTTGTAGACACAAGCCTTGCAACGGTATTAGGAACCAATGGTGCCATTGTATCGACGATTGAACATCTGATGGCCTGTTTTGCAGGCCTTGAAATTGACAATGCCCTTGTAGAAGTCGATGATTATGAAATCCCCATTATGGATGGAAGCGCAAAAGTTTTCACGCAACTGATCCAGGATGCAGGTATTGTAAAACAATCGGCTCCAAAACATTTTTTGATCGTTAAAAAACCCATTAAAGTAACAGATAATGACAAATCAGTGATTGTGTACCCGGAACCATGTTTTAAAATAACCTGCCGCATTCATTTTGACCACCCTATGATTGGGGAACAAAAAATCACATTTGATCGGGCAAAAAACAATTTTACAAAAGAAATCAGCTGCGCCAGGACATTCGGATTTATGCAGGATATTGAACTGTTAAAAAAATTCAGCCTTGGCAAAGGCGGAAGTCTTGACAATGCCATCATTCTTGATAAAAATAAAATTTTAAATAAAGAAGGGCTAAGATATCCTGATGAATTTGTAAGACATAAACTTTTGGACAGTCTTGGAGATTTTTCCCTGCTTGGCATGCCCATACGGGGACATATCGTTACCAACAAATCAGGACACACCCTGAATCATTTATTCATTGAAAAGTTTTTAGAAAACAAAGATGCCTGGGAAACAGGACCGGAAAAATTCAAATAATATCCTTATATATAATGAAAAAATCCTCTCTCCATAACACAAATTTTCAACACTATATCATAGTATTTGTAATTCTCTGCTTTTTATTGCCTTGTAGTGCAGTTGCAAAGCAAACGGCTGTAATTAAAAATATCAAACTTGCCAACACAAGAGATGATCTTCTAACCTATTTTGATGTAAAACAAGCATTCACGGAGAGACTAAACCAGGCCGCCCTGAATGGTATCCCAACCACATTTTCGTTTTATATTACATTATATAAGACAGGCGGGTTATGGTTTGACAAAAAAATTTCCAATATTCAAATCAACTCTACGCTAAAGTATAATCCCCTGAAAAAAGAGTTCTCTGTTTTAAGGCCATGGAAAAATGAAACACCAGTCATTACACCGTCATTTCAAAAAGCAAAATCCTTGATGACTGAAATTGACAATTTAAATATCATCCCCCTGAATCAACTTGTTAAAGGGGATAAATACCAGCTCAGAATCAAGGCCAAACTGGATAAAGTTACCCTGCCCTTATCACTTCACACTGTTCTCTTTTTTGTCTCGTTCTGGGATTTTGAAACAAACTGGTATTTAATCAATTTTACCTATTAGTTTTGCACAATCTTGACTTTTGCCTGAAACAAAACATATGCCTCCATCAAACCATTTAAAACAGAACCCGCCCCCTAAAAAAAATGAGGGAGCTTTAATTCTCATTATCCTGATTACCGTTGGTATTCTGACTTTTATTGAAACCCGTGTCACCGACCTTGGAAGTGGTTTTCCCTTGTCCAGCACGGTATTGATGTTTATCCTGATCAACACCAATTTATTGCTGTTGCTGGCATTGCTGTTACTGGTCTTTAGAAACCTTGCAAAGCTTTACTATGAAAAAAAGAACAACATTCTGGGGTCTAAACTCAAAACCCGTCTGGTTGCTGCATTTATTGTACTGGCACTGCTGCCGACAACGGTTTTGTTCTTTTTTTCCATTCAATTTATTTCCACAAGTATTGCCTTCTGGTTTAACACGCCGGTTGAGCAGACCTTGGACAGCTCATTGGCAGTCGGTCAAAAACTATATGAATATATTGAAGAACAAAACGAATTTTTTGCCAAA
This sequence comes from Desulfobacula phenolica, assembly GCF_900105645.1. Lineage (NCBI taxonomy): Bacteria > Pseudomonadati > Thermodesulfobacteriota > Desulfobacteria > Desulfobacterales > Desulfobacteraceae > Desulfobacula > Desulfobacula phenolica. Next base: position 284,560 of record NZ_FNLL01000002.1, read on the forward strand.
AGAGCTGCATTTCAAATAGACTCCCGAAAACTTCTGGACAAAGAAAATGAGAAAAAGCTGTCCCGGTATTCCCAGGTCATTCAAAGGGCATTCAACCGGCATGCTGTTGAAATTTATATGCCGGATGCCAAGCGCATCAGCCTGTCCCTGGCAAATGAACTGGATAAACTTTATTTCGGCCTTCTGACCAATAATGATTTGACCAATATCACTGAAGGACAAAACAGCCACACCATTTCCCAGAGCATCAAACAAGGTGAATTTTTAAGAACCATTGCGACCATTCCTTTTGGTTCAAACCCCCAAAAAGCCCGTGCATTCATTGTTATAACCACTCTGATATCACCTGAACTGTCCCAAAACCTACAAGCTATTTTAAAGGGAATTGAAGAATACCATCAGCTTAAAATGGCAAAAAGACCGGCACAGATATCTTACTATATTGCACTTTCAATTGTTGCTTTGCTGGTTGTTTTCTGTGCTGTCTGGTTCGGGTTTCAACTGGCAAAATCCATTACAATTCCAATCATGAAATTTGCCGAAGGAACGCAAAGAGTTACAGATGGGGACTTAAATTATCAGATTGATTTTCAGACAGATGATGAAATCGGAACCCTTATCAAGTCCTTTAATTCCATGACCAAACAACTTGCCGCAGGAAGGCAGCAGATTGCGTTTTCCGGAGAAATGCTCAAGCAACAGAACATTGAACTTAAAAAAAGCCGTCAATACATTGAAATTGTATTAAAAAACATTTCTGCGGGTGTGATCTCCGTTGACAATAAAGGAACCATTACAACCATCAACAAAGCTGCCGAATCCATGCTGGATATTAACAGCCAAAATATTTTAAATCAAAATTTCAAAGATGTTTTAAAAAATGACTATTTACAAATTGCCAATAAAATTTACGAACAAGTTTCTCAGGGCCATGAGACCCTTGAGCTGCCACTTTCCGCAGCTATTTCAGGCACTCCCAAACACTTTTACCTGAACCTCAATATATTAAAAGATGATATGAACAAAAATGTCGGTGCCGTTCTGGTGTTTGATGATGTCACTGAACTTGAAAAAGCCCAGAGAATGGCTGCCTGGAGAGAAGTTGCCAGGAGGATTGCCCATGAGGTAAAAAACCCCTTAACACCGATAAAATTATCTGCTCAAAGGCTGAAACGCAAATATGGAAAACAAATCCAGGATGAAATTTTTAACAATTGTGCCGACACCATTGTGGAACATGTGGACCTGATTAGAAATCTTGTCAACCAGTTTGCCGCATTTGCAAAATTTCCAGATGCCAATGTTAACCAATGCAGGATTGAAAACATTATTCTTGAAACCATTGCTCTTTACAGGGAAGGCCTTGAAAATGTAGATATCCAATACAGGTTTGCCCATAATATTCCCATGTTGGAACTGGATCATCAGCATATGAAACAGGCATTTATCAACCTGTTTGAAAATGCCGTATATGCTGTAAACAAAGACGGCATGATTTTGATTGATGTTTCCCATGATGAGATTCTAAAAATTGTAAGGATTGAATTTGCCGACAATGGCAAAGGCATATCCGATAAAGAAAAAACCAAATTATTTGAACCTTATTTTTCCACAAAAAAATCTGGAATGGGACTGGGTCTTGCCATTGTCAACTCTATCATTTCCGATCATAATGGTGTAATAAGGGTTCAGGATAACAAACCCAAAGGTGCAAAATTTATTATTGAGCTGCCTGCTTAATGTTAAATAATGACAACAGGAGAGAAAAGAATGTATCCTGCCGTATTAATTGTTGATGATGAAACAGCCATCATAGAATCCTTAGAAGGTATTCTGTCAGATGATGGATTTGAAGTCATACATGCCTTTAACGGGTATGAAGCATTAAAAAAAATTGAGACCGAATCCCCTGACATTGTTCTGCTGGATATCTGGATGCCTGGAATGGACGGAATTGAAACCTTAAAAGAAATCAAAAAAATAACCCCCAATCTTCCGGTGGTCATGATTACGGGCCACGGGACAATTGAATCTGCGGTTGATGCGACAAAATCAGGGGCCTATGACTTCCTTGAAAAACCATTATCCATTGACAAGGTTATGGTCACCATCAACAATGCACTGAACTTTAGAAAGCTTGAAGAAGAAAACAGATACCTGCGCAAAAAGAGCATTGAAAAAAATTCCATAACCGGAACCAGCCCTGCTGTTCAAAAACTATACGGACAAATCATGAGTGCCGCGCCCTCAGATGCTGCCATCCTTATTACCGGCGAAAACGGCACGGGAAAAGAGATGGTTGCCAGAACCATTCATCAATTCAGTGCAAGACCGGAACAACCTTTTATCATTATCAACTGTGCCGCCATTCCCGAAGAAAATCTGGACAGTGAACTGTTTGGTCATGAAAAAGGAGCCTTTGAAGAGGCTACATCAAAAAACAAAGGAAAATTTGAATTAGCTTCGGGAGGCACGCTCTTTCTGGATGAAATCGGGGATATGAATATCAATACCCAGGCAAAAATATTAAGAGCCCTTGAATCAAAAACATTCCAGAGAATTGGAGGGGGAAGAACCCTTCACATGGATGTCCGCCTTATTGCTTCATCCAACAAAAATCTTGAAAAGGAAATTGAAGCCGGTAATTTCAGAAAGGATCTTTATTTCAGGTTAAATGTCATCCCCATTCATGTACCTGTGTTAAGAGACAGAAAACAAGACATTCCACTGCTGGTGGACAATTTTCTTGAAAAATTATCCAAACAGTCTTCAGGAAGAAAAAAAAGCATCTCTGAAAACGCCCTTAACCTCCTTTTGGACTATGAATGGCCGGGCAATGTCAGGGAGTTAAAAAACCTTGTGGAACGGCTCTACATAATGGTTGAAAGCAACCATATTGACGTGGCGGATATTCCTGAACCCTATAATCCCAAATGCAAACCAAAGGAATTGATCCAAAAAACCTTTTCTCTTTATGAAGATGATCTGGCACTTGCCAGAAAACGGTTTGAAAAAGAATTCATAAAACAGAAACTTTCCCAGGAAGGCGGGGATCTGGTATCTGTGGCCCAAAAGCTTGGAACAAGTGTAAAATATATTAAAAAAAGCATTTTATAATTGATATGAGAATCATCAGCGGCAGTTGTAAAGGCAGAAAACTTTTCAAACTTCAGGGGCGACAGATCCGCCCAACATCCGACCGCACAAGAGAGGCTGTTTTTAATATCCTGGGACAAAACATCAAAAAGGCAAAAGTGCTTGATCTTTTTGCCGGAACCGGTGCGTTGGGAATAGAAGCCTTAAGCCGAGGTGCTGAACATACCACGTTTATTGACAGGGACTGTGATATCATCCGTCAAAACCTTAATCTTTGCCGGTTTGAAAAAAACTCCACGGTCATCTGTTGTGATATTTTAAAGGCAAGCCCTTTTAAAAGCCTCAATGGGCAGCAATTTGATATTGTGTTCATTGATCCGCCTTATGGGAAGGGGTATATTGAACAGACCCTTGAAAAAGAATTTTTTACAGATCTGTTAAATGAGAATGGTATCATCATTGCCGAACACTCTTGCAAGGAAAGCCTTCAAATTGAACTTCCCGGCATTGACATTTACAGACAAAAAAAATACTCAAAAACAATGATTTCCTTTATAAACAAAAAATAAAAATAGAAAAAGGATAGTGCATAGATGACGGACAAAAAAAGAATAGCAATCTACCCCGGTTCCTTTGATCCTTTAACCAACGGACATATTGATATTATTGAACGGGCCCTGGATATTTTTGACCAGGTGATTGTGGCAATATTGCACAATCCTGCTAAAAAAGCTCTTTTTACCATGAAAGAAAGAGTGGATATGATCAACCAAAGCTTTAAAAACAACAAATGTGTTCAGGTAGATTCTTTTGGCGGACTTCTTGTGGATTATGCAAAAATGAAAAATGCCGTAGCCGTTATCAGGGGAATGCGTGCCATCTCTGATTTTGAAAGCGAATTTCAGATGGCATTGATGAACAGAAAACTAAACAAGGAAATACAATCTGTTTTTTTGATGACCGGGTTAAGATGGATTTTTACCAGTTCGTCCATTATCAAGGAAGCAGCACAGTTTGGCGGAGATATCACTGACATGGTTCCGGAAGCTGTCCATCAAAAAATGATGGAAAAATTTCCCAAAATAAAGGAATAAGAATGGATCTGTGGCAGCTTCATATCTTTGTATCCGTTGTTGATAACAAAAGTTTTTCAAAGGCATCTTGCGCCATTAATCTTTCTCAACCCACGGTGAGCAGTCACATAAAAGAACTTGAAGACCATTTCAAATGCCGTCTTTTAGACCGGCTTGGAAAAATCACGGAACCCACAAAAGCCGGAGAAATTCTTTATCAATATTCAAAAAAACTCTTAACCCTTAGAGACCAGTCAGAAGCTGCCATGAATGATTTTCTGGGCAGAACAAAAGGAAATCTTTTTATTGGCGGAAGCACTATTCCTTCCTGCTATATCATCCCAAGGCTTATCGGACCGTTTTCAAAACAATTCCCTGATATTTCCATTGAATTGACTGCCGGTGACACCATGGAGATTGTCCAAAAAATAAAAAAAGGGTCAATAGAAATTGGTATTGTAGGTGCGAAAATAGATGATCCTCAAATCAAACAGGAAAAGCTGGTTGCCGATGAGATGAAACTGATTGTTCCATATAATCATAAATGGGCGGATCAAACCTTTGTTGACTGTTCAAATCTCTTTGAAGAAAAAATTATTGCAAGAGAAAAAGGATCGGGAACATGGCAATCCATACTTAAAAGTATGGATGAAGCAGGATTAAATTCAAAAAAACTTAACACCGGTATTACAATGGGAAACACTGTTTCCGTCATTCAAGGCATATTAAACCACGTCGGGATATCCATCCTGTCAACCATTGCCGTCCAGGATGATATCAATAAAGGGCGTCTAAAAGCTTTATCCGTGAAAGGTCTTGATCTTGACCGTTTTTTTTACCTGACCCTGTCAAAAAAAAGGACCTTGTCTCCCATTTGTAACAAATTCATCGCATTTGCAAGACAGCCTCTACATACAGACGAAACAGCCTGACTTTGACAGGGAATCAATTTGTTCTATGTCTTGGGTCTCCATCACCCGGATAATATCTTTGTGCATTCTTTTTTTTAATTCGCCCAAAATGCCTCTTTTTTTCATGAATTGCTTTGCAAATGCAACCGTATCCTTTAACAGCTCTTCCTGGTTAGCACTTGCTTTAACGATGACATGGTTATCTTCCAGTTCCATAGCTGTAAGACGTTTACCCGAAAGAATCATCTCATTTAATTGATATTCAGGGATGCTCTTGCGAATAATTTTAATCATACCGGGAAAAAACGGTATGTTGATATCCACTTCCGGGAAACAAAAAAATCCCTTGTCTTTTTTCATAAATCTAAAATCACAGGCACATGCCAGCATGGCACCATTTCCAAATGCATGCCCGTTAATGGCGGCAATCACTGGAACAGGCATTAATAAAATCCGTTTAAAAATTTTGTTCATACCATATAAAAATGATTTTACACTGTAAAAATCCTTATCTTCCATCTTTTGCCCCAACCATTGGATATCAATCCCCTGAGAAAAATTTTTTTCGTCAGTGGATGTTAAAACAATGGAAAAAATGGCTTTGTCTGCCAGTATTTGATCAAAACAGCGATTCATCTGAGCTACAAACTCCAGGTTCTGTTTATTTGCGCCGTTGCACATATTGATGATTGCCACGGATTCATGTTTCTTCCATTCAATGCAGGCCACAAATCACTCCTTTTAAACAAATATTAATTTTTCAAAACAAACAATATTTTTTATATCAATGGTTCGATAAAAAATTTGGTTTTCAATAAGTTCAGTAGGTTATGAAAGTCACAATAAAACCCCAGTTATAATAAATTCAGATAGTTATATTTTCCTATTCTGTAAATAAAAAAAAATAACGAACCATTGTCATATAAAAGTCTTAAAAAATCAAAACAGCGACTTTCATATTTTGTTGTGGGCAGATCTGATCGAAAGACCAGGTATGCCCGTAGCAGTTATTTATAAATAAATGTAATATCTTAATAATTCAAGTTTAAAACCGATCTTTCAAGCCGGATACCTGATAGATTTCTAAAGAAAATCTGATTGACAAGCCCTGGTTTTTCTGACAAGCTCCGCATGGTATTAAAAGTAAGTTTTGGGCTGTAATACATAAAGAATCAGGAATGCGCCATGATTATAGGATTAGATGTTGGCGGTACACATACGGATGCCGTTCTTTTAAGCAGCAACGGTATTGAAAAAAAAGTCAAAGTATCCACAGACTCTGCTGATCTTTTCAATACCATCCTCTCATGCTTTACACAACTTTTGGATAATATTGATCCAAAACATGTTAAACGGATCGTGATCTCGACAACACTGACAACCAATGCCATTGTCCAGAAAAACATGGAGCCGGTTGGCATAATTGTCTCGGCAGGCCCAGGGATTGATCCTCAAGCCTTTAAAATCGGGAAACACTATTATTGTGTATCAGGATCAATCAATCACAGGGGAAGAGAAAAAGCTCCGGTAAACAAGATGGAGATCGAAGATATTGCCAAAAAGCTGAAAAAAGCAGGCATTGAATATGTTGGTGTGATCAGCAAATTCTGCGTTCGAAATCCCAGCCATGAAATTCTTATCAAAAGAATTTTAAATAAATATTTTAAAAAAATATTTTTGGGCCACCATGTCTCAGGAAACCTTAATTTTCCCCGCAGGATTGTCACAACCCATTTAAATGCGGCTGTGTTTTCCCTTTATAAATCTTTTTTTGAGGCTGTCAAAAAATCCCTGGCGGAAAAAGGGCTTACCATTCCAATTCAGATCCTAAAAGCTGACGGCGGAACCATGTCACTTGAGTCGTCCATGTCTTTCCCAGGTCAAACCGTGCTGTCCGGACCTGCCGCCAGTATTATGGGAGCGATCCCTTATGCCCCTAAAAAACAGGATGCCATTGTACTTGATATCGGTGGAACAACCACGGATATTGCGTTTCTGGTTGATAAAGCCCCGTTATTAGAACCTGTGGGAATCCGCAGAGGGCAATATAAAAGTTTGATCCGCTCCCTTCTAACCGATTCAAAAGGCATTGGAGGAGACAGCACCGTCAGGGTAAAAGACAAAGAATTGACCATTGGACCCGATCGCCAAGGACCGGCCATGGCCTTTGGCGGACCTGAACCTACTCTTACAGACGCAATGTTTGTACTCGGACTCATGACAGATGGCAATCAAGAAAATGCTCAAAAAGGAATACACAATATTGCCATGGAACTGGGCCTGACCGATAAGGAAACAGCTGATAAAATTTTCAAGAAATGCTGTTCCGTCATTCTTAAAAAAACCTTTGAAATGATTGATAGACTCAATTCCAAACCAGTATATACTGTTCATGAATTTCTTGAAGGATATAAAATAAGTCCAAGAAAAATACTCATTTTAGGAGGGCCTGCACCCTATTTTGCAAAAAAGATAGAAGAACTTTATCATATAAAAACGATTGCCGTACCGGAATCTTCGGTGGCAAACGCCATTGGTGCCGCCCTTGCCAGAACCACATGTGAGGTTTCACTGAATGCAGATACTGAACAGGGTATTGTGACAGCCCATGAAGAAGATTTTGCAGAACCCATTTCCAAAACATATTCTGACGAGAACCTTATTGAAACGGCAACAACGCTTTTAAAAGAAAAAGCAATAAATTCCGGTGCCAATCCCGACAATCTGACTGAAGTGGAAGTGGTTGAATTTCAAAAATTCAATATTGTACGGAATTTTTCACCCAGGGGTAAAATATACAGAACAAAAATGCAGATCAAACCCGGATTGATCAAAGGATTTGAAAAGGTTTTGCAATAATTCAAAGAGGTAATAATGTTAAAGGCACACCACAAAACAGGTCTTGTATTCTTCCCCGCTTTTGACTGGGCTATTGATCCAACCCATCCTGAAAGAGAAGAAAGGCTTCTATATACCCAGGACCAGGTAATAGAGGAAGGCATCTTTGATATCAGCGGTATTATGGAATACAAACCGGAGATTGTCACCAATCAGGATATCAGGCGAGCGCATTTTTGCGTACCCAGCGAAAAAGCCATTACCACTGAATCCCATCTCATCAGTGCCGGTGGGGCCAAGGCCATTGCAGATGCTGTTTTAAACAAAGAAGTGAAAAACGGATTCGCCCTTGTTCGTCCTCCGGGTCATCATGCCATGAGGGTTTCCCATGGCGGCAGAGGGTTTTGCCACATCAATATCGAAGCTATCATGGTCGAGTATATCAGATCTCAATTCGGTGTTAAAAAAATAGCAATTGTTGATACTGATTGCCATCACGGGGATGGGACCAATGATATTTTCTGGCATGATCCTGATGTATTGTTCATCTCCCTTCATCAGGATGGCAGAACCATGTATCCCGGCACAGGCTTTCCCGGCGAACTGGGTGGCCCCAATGCCAAAGGTTCAAATCTGAACATCCCGTTACCGCCCGGCACATCCACGGAAGGGTATCTTTATGTTATTAGAAATTGTGTGTTGCCTGTTTTAGAAGAATTCAAACCTGATCTTATTGTTAACTCTGCAGGCCAAGACAATCATTATACAGACCCATTGACCAATATGAATTTTTCAGCCCAGGGATATGCAAAACTTACCACTCTTCTAAAACCGGACATTGCCGTTCTTGAAGGCGGATATTCTATTGAAGGCGCGCTTCCCTATGTGAACCTGGGCATTATCCTTGCCATGGCAGGTCTTGATTATTCCGGCGTTGTTGAACCGGATTTCAATCCTGAACGTCTGAAACAATCGGTCAGTATCACGGACAAGATCAAAAAAACCACGGATCTTGTCAATTCCTATTGGCATCAGAAAGACGAATTAAGACAAAAAGCCGGAAAGCCCGGGGAACTCCAGATCAGACACCGGGAAATATTTTATGATACCGACAATATCTTTGAACGGCAAAAAGAAAAAATTCGAATTTGTCAGGACTGTGGCGGTTGCTTTGAAAAAAATTCCAATGCCACACCAGGACGACATATTCTTGCCGTGCATATTCCTATCAACGCCTGTAAAGCCTGTATTGAAGCCGGATATAATTTTTTTGACCAAGCGGATAAAAGCAAATTTGATAAAATATTTTTGCAGGACCGACCAAAAGATACATATCAAACAAAGTAACATTGGATCAAAAAAAACATTACAAAAACCTGGCAACACGATCCCTTGTGATTCAAGCCATAAGGGATTTTTTTACCGGCAATCACTATCTTGAAGTCGATACGCCCATCCGGTGTCCGTCTGTTATTCCCGAAGCCCAAATTGATCCTGTAACCACGGAAGGCCATTTTCTCCATGCATCACCTGAACTTTGCATGAAACGGCTGTTATCAACAGGATTCGATAAAATATTCCAGATCTGCAAATGCTTCAGAAAAAACGAAAGAGGATCACATCACCTGCCGGAATTAACCATGCTGGAGTGGTATGCAAAAGATAACACCTATCTTGATTTAATGGATCAATGTCAGGGCTTGATTCAATTTATTGCGGCAAAGCTGACCCTTAAAAACCAGATCAGATACCAGGATAAACATATCCGGTTAGACGGCCCATGGAAAAAGCTGACTGTTGAGCAGGCCTTTGATATATATGCGGATAAAAGCCTCAACACAGCATTGGAAGACAACAGCTTTGATGAAATAATGAGCTTTCAAATAGAGCCATGCCTTGGGAATACAACACCTGCCTTTTTGTATGATTATCCGGCACGCCTGGCATCATTGGCAAAGCTCAAACAGGACAATCCGGCCTTTGCCCAGAGATTTGAATTTTATATGGCAGGCATTGAGCTTGCCAACGGATTTACGGAACTGACCGATCCTGCGGAACAACACCTGAGATTTAAAAAAGAAAACCACATCCGGAAATCTCAAAATAAAGCAGTGATCCCTGTACCGGAAAAATTCCTGAAAGATCTTCATGCCATGCCCGATGCCGCAGGCATTGCGCTGGGCGTTGACAGGCTTGTCATGATTTTTTGCGATGCCCCATCCATTGATGATATAGTGACCTTCACGCCGGAAGCACTATAAATCTCAAACAACCGACCGCAAACAATTCACTCATTGCTTCTCTTCTTTTTTAATGAACAGGAACATAATACTGCATCCGATAATAAAGGATGCAATTGAAAGATAGAATTCGGTCCCAATACAGGGGAGTTCATTCATATTTGTATAGACCCTTACATCTTGGATCATACGGATCACGCCATCCTCTTTGATATAGTGCTGTGCCATGATAATGCTTTTTTTAAACGGCCACAACGCAGATAAAGACCCTGCCATCAACCCGATAAGAAATGCCATGGCTGCATTATAATATCGTTTTAAAACAGCAGTGACAAACCTTACAAATAAAAGCCCGCCCAGAATGATACCCATTGCAAAACACCCTAAAAAAACAACATTATCCAAATTCAATGTCTTTAGGCCTGAGATGGCGGAAACAACTTCAAAATACTCACCCATCAAAATAAGCACCAGAGACCCGCTTATGCCGGGAAGAACCATTGCTGAAACCGCAACCGTTCCGCAAATGCCTGCATACAGATACTCATCAAACGTATATTTCCCAGTAAAAAAAAAGGCTGCACTCTCTTGTTTTTCTTTTTTTAAATCCTGTTTTAAATCCCGATTCTGTAAAGACTGGGTCTGCAAATACTTGCCTGCGTAAACATCTGATTTCATCTTTACTTTATCGTAAGGGTTAACAGCATGGGTTACATAAAGGGTCGAGATTGTACCCATCAAAACAAAAAAAATCAGATAAAACTTTTTATCCGTCAACATTTTTACAGGTATGATGATGGAAATCAGAATCAACCCGAAAAATAAAGAATAGGTAATGGAAAACTGATGAACAATCAAATATTTCATCAGGCTTGAAAGGGAAATAATGGCCGCTACAGCACCCGCCATCAACTTAAACAGAAAAATAAAATCCTTTTTTTCTAAAAATTCCATAAAAATTTTAAATGTTTGCGGTTTGTCTGCTTTAAAAAACAATTTTAAGAAAAGGCAGGAAAAGTAGAGGATATTGGCTTTATTGATATTGTTCAGAATGGAAAAGACACGCTCATAAATTTTAAAAATCAGAAGAAATGTACCGCCGGAAACCCCGGGGATAATATTTGCCGTTCCCAGACAAAATCCGATGAAAAGCTCTTTGATCAATGAAGGGGGCTCAATATCATTTTGCATCAGCTTTTTTTTAAGGCCCTATTCATCCCAGCCATATTGACCAATCAATCTTACGAATCTGCAAGCACCAAGGTTGGTTGTTTTTATCCCATCTTCTGTTTTTTCAAGTTGTAGCAATTCCTGTAAAAAGTTACTGCCCACCGGCATGATCAGACGCCCCCCAATTGCAAGCTGTTCAATCAATGGTGCAGGAATCTGCTGGCCCCCGGCAGTAACGATAATGGCATCAAACGGACTTTCCTGTTTCCAACCCTGAGTTCCGTCGCTATATCTGGTAACAATATTATAGTATTTCAACCTGTCAAAAAGCTTTCTTGTTTGTAAAAACAGGGTATTGTTTCTTTCTATGGTATATACCTTATACACAATCCGGGCCAGGATGGCAGCCTGATACCCTGATCCTGTACCGATCTCAAGAACTCTTTCATGGCCTTTTAACTTAAGGCTCTGAGTCATCTCAGCAATAATATAGGGTTGAGAAATTGTCTGCCCCTCTCCAATGGGAAGCGGGAAATCTCCATATGCGCTTTCTACAAGGGCTTCACTGACAAATAAATGCCTGGGCACTGTTCTCATTGCCTCAAGGACCAATGGGTCTGTTACCCCCCGTGACATAATCTGTTTTTCAACCATTTCACGACGCCAGTGGGCAAATTTTTTAGGTTCGTCTTTCATGTATCCTTAATACCAGCAACCCATTCGTCCGTCAAGAAAATACAATTTTCATCCTTTTCTTGACAAAAACATCTGCCTATCCTACATATCCTTACTATTCGATAGATTACTAAAACATTATATAAGGGGTACAAATGAGATCAATTAAATATTTAATCATGATAATATTCGCACTGTTGATGATAAATGCCTGTAACGATGATGGAGGTGGGGGCAATGGAGATGTGGACAATACAATAGATTCTTCTTATGATTTGCGACTTTCAATTCCTAATCTTGAACCAGGCAGTTTGATTTCGCACGGCGGTCAAACAACAATTCGAGCATATGTTTTAAAAACGACAACTGATTCTAATGGCAATAAAACAGAGGTTCCTGTGGAAGATGGTACTGTGATTCACTTTTTCGTTATTGCTACCGATGGAATTGATCAAAAGAATTCTGTAAATAATTCCGGAACAATTGAGTCTGTTAAGACAACTTTGGATGGATATGCGGACGCTGTTTACCAGGCAGAAAATAATAGCGGTAATGTTAAAATATACGCTGCAACCGATCCAAATATGGTTTACAATATTAGTGATGTTTATGAAGAAAATATTTTAACTGATACTATTTCCTTTGAGGTTGCCAGCGGAACACCAGCTACTATTTTTATTGACAGTATTACTCCTGAAACTATTGGGGTAGCAGGTTCAGGCATTTCAAATATATCTATTATTAACTTTTCAGTTAATGACAGTTCAGGCAATCCTGTCCCTGATTATAATTTGGTGACATTTAAAATTTCAACGGCTATAGGGGGGGGGGAAAAATTATCGACAACTGAAGCAGAAACACAGAACGGTAAGGTTTCTGTTTCCCTGACCAGCGGCACTGTTTCAGGCACAGTGGGAATTAATGCGATTTATAATGATGGAAATACTGATCTTTTAACAGAAGCAAAAGTCACTATTGTCAGTGGCCTGCCAGCTGCAGAGCAGCTTGGCATGGCTGTTGAATATCATAATATGGCGGGTGGCAGAACATTTGGACTTCAGAATAAAATAACAGCATACCTGGGGGATAGATACGGGAATGTTGTGCCGGATGGAACAAAGGTAAGTTTTATGTCCGAGGGTGGAACGATTGGAACCAGTGATGGTTTTGAACCGTCCACTGTTTTTGGAGTTGCCGAAGCTGTTTTGCAAACATCACCTCCAACTACTCCTGATCTGGGGGGAGTGAATGGCTCCACACAAAGCAATCCCGGCTTATGTAGAATTGTGATTTATACTCCTGGAAATGAAGGCTTTTATGATATTAATGGTAACAATGTTTATGATGAAGGCATAGATACTTTGACTGTGGATATGAGTGAACCCTATATTGATGCCAATGATAACAACCAGTATGATAGTGGAGAAAAATATATTGACAGCGATGGAAGCGGTTCGTTTACACAAGCGGATGGAAAATATCAGTCAAATACCATTATATGGGATAGTGGAAACGTCCTTTTTTCCGATGACCAGGCAGCACTTGATTTGACCAAAAATTTCAACATCAATAGAATTAACGGAGGGAGTTATCCATTAACCTATTACCTCGGTGATGTGTATGGCAATGCTTTAGTTAGTGGAACTACTGTTAAAATAACCACTTCCGGTGCATTTGGCAAAGCTGAATTAACGGGTGATACTGACTTTGTTTTACCCGATTCTAATGGGTTTGGAGAATGGCATACTGTTGGCTTATTGATAACTCCTCAAGGTACAGATGACCCTGACAACGGTTCTTTGGAGGTCATAGTGACTGTGACGCCTCCAAGTGACGATAGTGCAGGTGAAAATTCCAGCGGCCCTGTAACTGACACGACGGGTCCGCTCTAAACTCAAACTGCATAAATTTTAAAAGGCTGCTCTTTATAATGGATTTTTATTCCTTAAAAAGATCAGCCTTTTGCATCCTGCAATCTTATTTTGATTACCGGCATAAGGTGGAACGGTTTGAAGCTTTTGATGAAAATTTTCCAGCACATAATACTTAGAAACAGGGCTTATCAGAAAAGCCCTGTTTCGAATGAGTGTCCTAACTCAAATCAGTAATCTAATTTTTATTCTTAAGATCTATATTTACACATCATGAATCGACTTCAGCAAATCATACGAACAATTATCATTTCCTGGGTTATGTTTTTTATGGGAGTGACCGGATATATGGTGATAGAAAAATGGAGTTTCCTTGATGCCGCCTATATGACTGCCATAACCGTTACGACAGTAGGCTTTATGGAAGTACATGAAACAAGTCCCGCCGGAAAAATATTTACCATCATCCTTATGATTGCAGGTGTCGGCTATTTTCTTTACATTACCGGTGTTATCATACAATCCATTGTTGAAGGGGAAATGCAATCAATATTGGGGAGAAAAAGATTGGATAGAAAAATCAGTAAATTGAAAAACCATTATATTGTATGCGGATACGGCCGTATAGGGAGAGTATTGTGTCAACTGATCAAAGACGAGACCAAGGATATTGTAGTAATAGAAAATGATGATACCCTTATTGACTCATTGGAAAAAGATAAAATGCATTACCTTCATGGGGATTCATCTGACGAAGATCTCCTGGCAAAAGCGGGCATTGCAAAAGCCTCATTTTTAGTTGCAGCACTTGGAACGGACACAGCAAATGTCTTTCTTGTCTTAACGGCAAAACAGCTCAACCCTGATATTTATATTATGGCCCGGGCCAGCAGTCCGAAGGTAAGAAAAAAACTCATGGTTGCCGGGGCTAATCTGGTTGAGTCTCCCTATGTTACAGGAGCTGTTTCCATGGGATTAAAACTATTAAGACCCAGTGTCAGCAGCTTTCTTGATATTGCATTATCCAGAAGAAGCCAGGCCATTCAAATTGAAGAGCTTTTTGTCCCAAAAAGTTCCAGGTATACCAATGTTGCATTAAAAGATTCCGGGATCAGGCAGGATTTCAATCTCATCATAATATCCATAAAAAAAGCCTCTGGAGAAATGTTGTTTAACCCCCACTTTGAAACCTTAATTGAACCCCTGGACACAGTCATTGTCATGGGGAAAACACCTGATTTAAGGAAATTCGCCAAAGCAATTAATCCGGAAAAAAAATAAAAGAACTCTTACCCGATTTTTTTCAGAAACAGTCCTTTTATAATTAATCGCTATTCTTTATTCCGGCTGACAGCAATTATATTTTATAAATCACCCGTTTATCCGTTATGATAATATCAACGGTATACTTTCTAGACTCCATCTGGATCTGATCAACAATCTGCTCCTCATAGGCAAGAGATACTTTCCTGCATGTTTCAGGCAATTTTGTTATCAATTTGCTATAAAAATTATTACCAAACCCAATTCTGCCACCTTTGTCATCAAACGCAAGCCCTGGGATAATGGCAATATCAACAGCTTCCAATGATATCTTCTTGCATTTTTCAATATTCGGTTCAAGGATATCATTAGCACTTGTGATAAGATCTTTATCATAATCACTTATTTTATAAAGATTGATTGCATTTTTTGCATCGGTAAAAACCGGCAAGACAAGTCCTTTTTCTATCTGTAACGCTTTTTTGATAATTCTTTCAGTGGGAATTTCATTACTCACCGGGGTATATAAAAACGCCAGGTGGGCTTCCATGAAATTGGCAAACTCAAAAAGTTTAGCCTCAATAGTTTTATATTTTTCAGAAAGTTCTTCTTTTGTAAGCTTTGCAAGCCGTTCGGCCACCACTGCTAAATTATTATTCTTCCCATTCTTTATTTCATCCATCTCTTTCGTTCCTTATTATTACAAAAAAATTTTAGCAAATATTATGCACAGATTGGCAATTGTCAACCTGCAATAACCATTGACTGTTTACACACCTCGTGATATCAGGTTACAATTGTTAAAGAATCTTTTAAAATAAGAACTTAGCGGATTTAAAAAAGGTAAAATAATAAAAAATGCTGGATTTAAAATATGTAAAAAACAATCTGGAAATTGTTAAAAATGGAATGGAAAAAAGAAAGGCTAAACTTGACTTTACATCTCTTTTGAAAAATGATGACAAAAGAAAAGCCCTGCTTTTGGAAATAGAAGAGTTAAGACACAAAAGAAATATGGTTTCAGATGAGATTGCCAAAATAAAAAAATCCGGCCAAGATGCGGGATACCTTATTGAAAAAATGAGAGACGTGTCTGAAACAATCAAAAAACTGGACAAAGAACTTTCAACAATAAAAGAAACCATCTATGAGTTTCTTATTTCCATACCGAACATCCCCCATGAGGATGTCCCCATGGGCAAAGATGACACACAAAACCGGCTGGAAAAAACCCATGGTCAGCCAAAACAATTTGATTTTAAAGTAAAACCCCATTGGGAAATTGGTGAAGATTTAGGAATTCTTGATTTTACAAGGGCTGCCAAACTGACCGGGGCAAGATTTCCGCTCTATATTGGAAAAGGGGCAAGACTTGAAAGAGCCCTCATTAATTTCATGCTGGACATCCACTCATCCCAACACGGTTACACCGAGGCCCTTCCCCCCTTTATTGTAAATAAAACCACCATGACCGGAACAGGTCAATTGCCCAAGTTTGAAGAAGATCTGTTTAAAATCGAGGGCTTGGATTACTACCTGATTCCGACCTCTGAGGTTCCCATAACCAATATTTATGCCAATGAAATCCTTGACGAGTCAATGCTCCCCTGCAAGTTTACGGCGTATACGCCCTGTTTCAGGTCAGAGGCCGGTTCATACGGCAGAGATACGAAAGGACTGATCAGACAGCACCAGTTTAATAAAGTGGAAATGGTTAAATTAACGACGCCGGAAACCTCTTTTGATGAACTTCAATCTCTGCTTGCCAATGCCGAAAAAATCCTTCAGCTTCTTGAACTGCCCTATCAAGTCGTTACACTTTGCACTGGCGATTTGGGGTTTTCAGCCACAAAAACCTATGATCTCGAAGTCTGGATGCCGGGCCAGGACGACCAGGGCAAATACAGGGAAATCTCCTCCTGCAGCAATTGTCTGGATTTTCAGGCCAGGCGTGCCAACATACGCTTTAGAAGAAAAGGCAATAAAAAACCGGAATATGTTCATACTTTAAATGGTTCAGGATTGGCTGTGGGAAGAACATTTGCCGCCATATTAGAAAATTATCAGCAGGCAGATGGATCTGTCTTGATTCCAGATGCTTTAATACCGTACATGGGAGGCCAAAAGGTGATTTGTCATGAAGCTTGATTTCTTTCCAGAGGATATACGACCTCATATCATACCAAAGACAAGAGAAGGGCTGTACTACAAATGCCTTGGGTGTTCTGCCGAATATTCCATTGAAAAACTGTTGTATGTTTGCCCTGAGTGTAATCAGGTACTGCTCATACAGGATAGAAATGCCGGGTCCTTACAAAAAATTCCAGGGGCTGTCTGGCAGAAAATATTTGATTTCAGAAAAATGTTAAAAATCCCCGCACTCAAGGGAATTTACCGGTATCATGAATTTATCGGACCCTGCATCCCACTGGAATCCATCGTTTACCTTGGCGAAGGTCACACCCCCATTGTTGAAGCCAATGAAACCCTGCAAAAGAAAGTCGGGCTATCCTTTTTTTATAAAAACGACGGACAAAACCCCAGTGCATCTTTTAAAGACCGGGGCATGGCCAGTGCCGTGTCAAGCATCAAATATCTCATCGACCAAAACCTGGTATCGGATGTTATTGCCATCTGTGCCTCCACGGGTGACACCTCTGCTGCGGCATCACTCTATGCCTCTTACCTGGACCCTTTAATCAAATCCGCCGTTCTTTTACCACACAAAAAAGTAACGTCTCAACAATTGTCACAACCACTGGGAAGCGGTGCGCATGTGTTTGAAATTCCGGGTGTTTTTGACGACTGCATGAAAATTGTGGAACATTTGTCAACCCAGTATTCAGTGGTGCTTTTAAATTCAAAAAATGCCTGGCGCATCTTAGGTCAGGAGTCCTATTCATATGAAATTGCCCAGGATTTTGAATGGGATATGGAAAATAAAGTGATCGTTGTTCCCATTGGGAATGCTGGCAATATTTCAGCGGTAATGAACGGTTTTATCAAATTCTATGAAGCCAATATCATTGACTGCCTGCCAAAAATTGTAGGCGTTCAGTCAGAACATGCAGATCCTGTTTTTCAATACTATCTTGAACCGGACGAGACCAAAAGAAAATTTGTACCTGTGGATACAAAGCCAAGCGTTGCCCAGGCTGCAATGATCGGAAATCCGGTTTCAATGCCCAGGGTTGTAAACATCGCAAAGAAATACAACTCGCTTGCCGGTCGTCAACAGGTATTCTTTGTTCAGGTAACAGAACAGTCCATCATGGATTGGCAGCTTCTGGCCAACAAGAACGGACATATTACCTGCACCCAGGGTGGAGAATGCCTTGCAGGGCTTGTGAAAGCACTTGATAAAAAGATTGTCAGCAAAAAAGAGACCGCCATCCTTGATGCAACAGCACATGCCATTAAATTTTCAGAATTTCAGGACCTTTATTTTAACTCAAAAATTCCCAAAGATTATCACATTGATTCCAACCCGGATAAAATCAATTTGCCGTCTCTTATATTGCCTGATAATCCCAATATGGTGCCATCGCAAAAAAAACGACTTGGAGAAAAAGATTTTCAAAACTTTGTAAAAGATATTTCAGAGAAAATTGCCGAAAGATTGAGTCTAAAAGTATCTTTATGATTTATGAAAAAACGGATCTGTTTTAAAATATTTTTTTTCACTGTTTTAGCCTTCTATGCCTATGGCTCGATACCCTTTTTATCCATTGCTGAAGCAAAGGGGATCAAGACGTCTTATAAACGTTATTCAATTTTTAAATATAAAAATGCAGACATCTTGTGTGAACCTTATATTGTGAAAAAAAACGATTGGTTATATAAAATTTTCAGACAAAAAGGGGAAATATCGGAAAAAGATTTCCCCTTTTTTCTTATTATCTTTAAAGAGATCAATCCACAAATCAGCAACATTGATACGATTGAACCGGGCAGTCATATACGCATTCCTTTGAAAAAGGTAAAAAAAGGAGACTATGATCAGAGTACACCCGGCAATATTGATGTGCCGGTCATTGAATTTTCAACTTTACCAAAATACCCTGATCTTTCACCATTTTTAATGGAACATAAGATAAAAAAGGGGGAAACCATTTCAAATCTGGTGGATAAAGAATTTTTGAAAAAAGGCGGTATTATATCGGAAGAAGGTCTAAAAGCATTTCAATTGGCAAACCCCGGCATAAAAGATATCAACATTGTATATGAAGGTGATGATATTTTTCTGCCTGATCCTTCAATAATATCACAATCCTGGTTCCGGTCTTTGTTATCCGAAAAAACAATGCAACAAGAACCCGTAAAAAAGAAGCAACCGGCAAAACATTTTAAACTGGAAGCCTGCGAACTCACACAATTAAAAAGATATTGTTCGCTCATTGATGGAACCCTTTTAAGCCGAGGCAAACTGTATTTTCCCGGTAAAAACGACTCTAACCCGTTTATTGATTTAGCTTCCACCCCAATTATTGAAACCCAGAATGGGTCTAAAACACTCATTATATCAGATAAAAATGCTAATGATGAGCTGTTAAAAAGTGTAAAAACCTATTGGAAAAATTTAAAAATTAAATCAATATCGGAAACAATTGATACGCTTGGCACACTAAAAAATAATCGTAAAACAATTCAACCCCAAAATATAACCGCTGAATATCAAACAATTATTAAAACCCTTCTGGATCAAGCAGGTCATGAGTATATCCCAAACGAAAAAATACCGTTTACACTCCATAATATTCACCTTGAAGCTTCCTTCGGCAGAGTCGTAAAAAAAGACGCCTCCGATCTTTTGATCAACTTTGGAACGGTCTATGGTGCGGCCCTGGAGGTCCTGGAAAAAAAAGAATTTAAAATCATTTCCATAACACCGAAATTGACCATGCTCGAACTGATTGGAAATCTGTTTTCCCATCTTGGATATTCAACATGGAAGAATCCTTCTTTTTTTACAGGGGGATCAGTTGAAAGCCTTAATGGCCTGTATGCAGATAAAAAGCAGGACAAATTGTTTATTCCTGTTAAACCCTTAAGCCATAACGCTGTATCGTACCTGAAAAAAGAAGATATAAAAATCCTATCTCCAAAAAACACAGACCTATTCTGATAAAAGGAAACCTTTGTATGAAAAACCTATGCTACCTTTTTTTTGCCTTTTTTTTTATGATATCATGTGCATCTAACAACTTGCATTCGGAAAACAAAAGAAAAATCGCTGCTGCAACGCAAAGAGTTGGTGAAGAATACTATAATGCCGGCAAGTATACGGCTGCCTTAAAAAATCTTCTCGAAGCCCAAAAAATAATACCCAATGATCCCTATCTTCATAACAGCCTGGGACTTGTATATCTGGCAAAGCAACGATATGATCTTGCGGAAAATGAGTTTAAAAAGGCATTAGACCTTAAGGCAGATTATAGTCAGGCAGAAAACAATCTTGGCGCAGTATATCTAAAACAGGAAAAATGGAATCTTGCCATCAAATGCTTTGAATCGGTTTGTGAAAACCTTTTGTATTCAACGCCTGAAATTCCCTTATCAAATCTTGGCTGGGCGTATTTTCATCAGAAAATGTTTAAAAAAGCCAAGCAATACTTTATTCAATCCATGGAAATCAGGCCTGATTTTCTAATTGCAGTCCACGGGATTGCATCCGTTTATAATGAAACAGGCTATCCCAGTAAGGCAATTGAGTTTCTTCACCGCGCACTGGAAAAGAACCCGGGGGCTGCCATTCTTCACTCTGATCTGGCAAAAGCTTATGAAGCATTAAAAGAATTTGATAAAGCTCAAAAAGCTTGGAAAAATGTCCTTAAATCAGTACCTGAAACATCCTCACTTGCAAAGGAAGCACAAAAACATCTTTTTGAGATGAATTAATTTATTGTTGTTGTTAAATTGTTTCTTTTTTGTTCCAACTGTACAATTGAAGGTGTTATAAATATTAAGAGTTCGTTTCTATTGTCGGTATTTGTATCTGTTCTGAACAGTCTTCCCAAAACAGGAATTTCGGAAAGAATGGGGGCTCCTGTTCTGCCTTGATTATCAGATGTTTTTACGATTCCGCCAATAACGATGGTATCATTATCGTTCACTAACAACTCAGTTTGAGCCTCATTGGTTGTAACGGATGGAACCGAATTAATAATATCGCCAATATCATTTTTTGTTAAATGGACAACCATTGAAATTCTTTTATCCTGTGTTACATGAGGAGTAACTTCCAACTGCAAATTAACTGTTTTAAAGCTAACAGACGACCCACCTGTATCATCCCTTTCAAGGTATCCATATTCAAGGCCCTGAGTGATTTTTGCGCTTTTATTGTCCAGTGTAAGTATCCTGGGAGAAGACACGATTTTAAGATCCCCCTTTGTTTCAGATGCAGCTATTTGTGCATTCATGCTTAAAAAATTAGATCCCAGAATTCTATAAAAATTAAAATTACCGACTCCCCCAGACCCGGAAGGATTATTCAAGGCAATGTTGAAGTCCTCATCATATCCTGTATGGGGAGTTTGACTCTCGGAAAAACTAAAACCAATCCCAAGTGCCCGTGAAAAATTTTTTGTCACCTCCACAATCTTTGCTTCAATCATAATTTGAGGAGTGACTTTATCCAGCCTGAAGATAATTTCCCGGGCCTGATCCACTTTTGCCTGAGTATCAGTAAAAATTATCATATTGGTTCGTTTATCCACACTGATCTTACCTCTGTCTTTTGTTAAAATTTGATCTATATGAGGTTTGATATCAGCTTCTACATCTGAATAATTTATAGGTATATATTCTGTGACTAACGGTTCAAAACTTTTTTTCTGTTCCAAAGTTTTTTTCCTGGCAGCAATGGCCTCTTGTTCTAATTGTTCATCCTTTTTAAGGGTATCCAGGGTCGCAATTCGAATAACATTTCCTTCTTTTTTCTGGCCCAGGTTATTCATTTTTAACACAAGATCCAGCACCTGATCCCAGGGAAGAGGATCTTCAAGGCTTAAGGTTACTTTTCCCTCAACATTGTGATCAATGGCAAAATTGAGTCCCCCGATACTTTTAAGTATCCTGAAGACATTCTTGATATCGGTTTCATAAAAATCCAGCTTGATTTTTTCGCCCGTATACTTTTGAGGCGATCCGAAAATTTCTTCTTCCATGGTTTTCTTTCTATCTTGTACCGCTGCTGTTTTTTCCGGCAAATCAATATTTTTTTCCTGGCCCTCGAGAAACTGGATTTGCTCACCACTGATCATTTCTTTCCGTGCCTTACTGAACACAGGCGGTTCAATTGTGGAGGGTTCAAAAAACAAGGAAATGATATTTTGATCCTGAACAATGCGATAAGGAACCTGTTCCCTTATTTTTATCTCAATTTTAGAATTATTTTTTTTCCCCGGAACCTGTATCGGCAGTAAACTTTTTACGGCAGATTTAAAATAGTGCGTTAAAATTGGCCGTTTATGATACTCTGGGATAATTGTATTATACAGATTCAAATATAATTTATCGTTACTGCCCCGAATGATGTCATATTTTACAGGAAAAGTTGTCTGGACAATGATATCGGATTTTCCGTTTTCCATTGTGTTAAACTCAATATCGGTCATTGTCGCAAGTTTACCGGGAATAATTATATTCTCTTTGGATACAACTCTTTCCTGAGAAGGGTTATCTGCAAGGGCAGGAACTGAATTTACTGTCCCTGTTAAAGCCTGCTGATTTGTCTCCATGCCTCTGAAAAGTGTTAGTTTCAGGACATTGTCATTTTCCATCACATCATAATCAAGTTCCTCTTTGAGCAAAATCTCAACTTTGGCCGTGGTCTTGTCTTCATCCGCATAATTTACGATCAAATCACCAATACTGTTGTTTTCAGGCACACTCGTGGTTAATCCATCAGCAATTTGAGTTTCCGGAAAATAAACGGCAATTCCAAAGGGAAAAGGTTGTTTTATAGAAGCATAACCTACTAATTTCTGATTTCCTTGAATCATGATCTCAATAACATTATCACGTAACGCGATACTTACAGCACTAATCTCTTTGCCACTGAAAACTGAAGCCGTTCTATCTAATATTTGCGGCTGTATCTGTTCAGCAGTTGTAACTGTTTCAATTTTTTGGGCACCACACCCGACAATAAGACATACAAGGCCCAAAAAGCCCAATAATTTTATGATATTGTTTATTCTCTTTATCTGAAAAAAAAACATTTTACTCCTCATTGTCATTTTTATGAAGTTTTATTTCCTGAACACGCTCTTTGGGTCTTCCCTTATAATCCCTGACAAGCTCTTTGATCACAATACTATTATTTTTAATTTCAGATACTCGCCCCTGGTTTTTTCCAATATAGGTGCCGATGGCAACCTCATACCCTTTGCCTGTAGCCTCCTCCACCATTGCAATCTGCCTGTCTTTCATGACAATGACGGCAACCAGACGAATTTGATTTAAGTCAATTTTCTCAAGGGGGGTCAGAATTCTTTTGGGTCTGTCATCAACAATAGGCATGTTTTCTTCCGGTTTATCCTGAATTAACGGTTTAAACGGATCTGTTTTGCCTTTAAAATCATAATGCCGCTCTTTTTCCATATCCGAGTTTATCTCTGATACCTTATGATTTTTCTCTGCCAATGATTCGTCTTTAGGAATTGGTTCTGTTTTAGTTGTTGGGTTGGCTTTGGGAATTGGTTCGGTTTTGGATGTTAATCCGGCTTTGAGGTTTAATTTGTTTTTTTTATGATCTTTTTCAAGTTTATTTTGAACAATGGATTGACTTATTTTTCCTGAGACGACATCAGGTGTTAGTTTAGCTTTTACAGGTGGCGGATCATCACATGCAAAAAGCAAAAAGATAAGACCGCATAATATTAATAAAATAATTTTTGAATCAACCCTTATCATGAATTCTTTTTATTTATCCCTATTACTTTCTTTTTTTCCGTTGATTTTTTTTTGAGGACTTTATATTTTCAACAAACATATAGGTAACAGCCTTGCAACTCATTTCCAATATATTACCGCCCTTTTTACCTTTAACATCAACATCATTTATATTTACAATCCTGTTCAGCCTTGTAATTTGAAAGAAAAAATCCGTAATCTGATGATATCTGCCTTCCACCTTGATGGAAACGGGAATTTCTTTATAAAACTCCTTATTTATCTCATTATTCGGTTTAAACAAGTGAAAAGCCAGACCGGCATCGCTCCCTGCTTTGGAGATGCCCGTCAGCAAAGCGGGTATTTCTCTTTTATCAGGAAGTGCTTTCATTGCCTCGTTAAACTTTTCCTGGGTTGCGGCCATCATTTTTTCATATTTTAAAATCTCAGCAGCCCTTTTTTTATAAGTTGAAAGTTTATTTAATTGAGTTTCATAATTTTGTTGAACTTTTTTTAATTCTTCATGCTTGGGCATAAAAACAAAATAATAGTATGCTCCACCAATAACAGCAAATGTAATAAGACAAACAAGCAACCGCTGTACTTTTGTGAGCGCCCCTATTTTTTCAAAGACAAGGCTTAATCTTTCTTTTATTTCATTGATTTTGTTTTTTTCACTGTTCTTCATTTTCTGCCTTGCTTTAAAGCCTCTTTTTCAACTGGTTTGGGCTTTGCTTTTACACACAATAATTCAAATGATTTTAACATCACATCATTTTTAAACTTTCTCATTTGAGCTGTTTTCAAATCAACTTTACTGAAAAGAATTGATTTTTCAAGTTTTTCCATGAAATCTGCAATGGTAGGGTTGTCAAATGCAACTCCTTTGATCGTAACATTATCGTTACTTGTTTTAAAACTTTCAAGCCACATTCGTTCGGGAACAATAAGATCTGTCATACCATCAAACAATAGCAATTGTTTTTCCCGCTGTTTTTTCAATAAAGAGACAATTTCAAGCTTATCTTCAAGCACTTTCAGGTCTTTCTTTATTTTGGCAACCCGATCTGCCTTTTCTTTATATTTTGAAATTTGAGAGTTTACCTGGTTTGTTTTTTCTTTTACCGTTAAAATTTGTTTGTTTACGGTAATCGTATACCATACAAGGGCTACAACAGTGAGTAAAATCAACAATAAGAAAACAGATATCTGTCTTCTGATATTCTCTTTTTTCCTGGCAATTCTAAATGGTAAAAGATTAATTCTGATCATTTATCATCTACTCTTCTTAATGCAAGCCCTATGGCTATCGGTGCCAGGGGAGCTGCCTTGGCTATAAAAGAATCTGGAAATTTTTTTTCATTTACAATCAACCCTTCAAACGGATTAATTATTGATACATCAGCCTCAAGTTCAGATAAAAGACAATCTTTAAATCCTTCAACAAAGACACCGCCCCCACTGAGTACTATTTTTTCAACTTTCTCATCATTGGCCCCGGATTGATATGTATTAACCACTTCACATATTTCAGAACACCATGACTGCGCAATACTCAAACTAATTTCTTGAATCATGCCCCGGGTAACAACGTCATTTCCGCCTCCATTAACTGCCTGTTCCGCCTCATCAACCGTTATATCAAATTGACTTGCAATCTCTTCTGAAATCTGATTTGTCCCCGATACCGTATCCCTCATCATTAAAGATGAGTTTGATTTCAATATGTTTAAAGACGTTTTTGATGCTCCTACATCAATCAACATGGTTGTTTTCTCACGACTTTCATAGGGAAGTATTTCATAGGTGTTTTGAAGCGCAAAGGTATCAACATCAATTATTTTCGGATTAAGTCCGGCCAGGTGAATCAAATCAATATATTCAGCCACCAGATCTTTTTTAACTGCAACCAGCAGCACATTCATCTGTTCAGGCGAAATCTCACTTTCTCCCAGAATTTGATAATCAATATTAACATCATCAATATCATAAGGAATATATTGTTCCGCTTCTGAATATATTGTATCATGAAGCTCTTTGTCAGGCCTGGTAAACGTATTGATTGTTTTTATAACAACAGAATGCCCGCCTGTTGAAATTGCAACATTTTTTTCATGAATTTTCTGAGATTTAAAAAGCGTCCTGATATCATTGGCAAGACTTTCCATATCCATAATCCTGCCTTCAGAGATGACGCCCGGATTGATTCGAGTCATACCAAATTTATTTAAGATGCGTTCTTTCCCGGTTACCTTGAGTTCAGCAACTTTAATGGAAGAAGAACCGATATCCAGACCTACAAGATGATCTTTTTTTCCAAATATCATACACTTTCACAATAATAAGGTAAAACCAATGTTACTCACGATAATGCAAACAATCTTTTTTATATTGATCTATAGCAGCAATATCCATATACTGTCATGCGAAATTGCTGTAAAACCAAGCACTATCATATTTTTTGCTCAATTAATAGCAAAAAACAAAAAGAGTTGTCAAACTTAAAAAGAATAAAACATAATGTTACAAAAAACCAACAGAAAACAAGGTATCAAACCCTTCAGATTAGTTAAATTTTTCACATTCTCTTCTCTTGTGATAATGTTCACTGCAACAATTGTCATCTCAGCTTTGAATGTACACTGGGTAAGAAATATTCTCCTGGAAAAAAGTGAAGAATACGCGTCCCTTCTTGTTGAAAACCTTAACCATCAGATTATTTCAAGATTTATGCTCCCTGCATTAATACAATACGGGGAAATCAGATTAAGAGAAAAAAAACAATTTATTCTGATGGACAGAGTCGTCCGCTCAACCCTGCATAGCTTTAATGTAGAAATGGTAACTATTTATGATGAAAAAAACATCATCTCCTATAGCTTTGATCAAAGCAAAATAGGGCAGCAAAACGCCGGGGGTGTTCATTATGAAAAAGCCATGAAAAAACAAGCCACATCAAGACTTTTACAGCAGGGAAGCTTTCTGGAGCTGCTGTTCTGGTTTCCTCAGGAAACAAAAATCATCACCTTTGCCCCCTTGAGAGCTGAAAAACAACTATCCCCCGCCTTTGCCGGACCGGTACTGGGCGTGGTTGAAATTGTCCGGGATGTCTCCGATGATTACAAGCAAATCGTTAAACTTCAAGGACTTATTGTCGGATCCTGTTTTATTGTCATGGGGATTCTCTTTTTGGTTCTTCTATTCGTTGTCAGGCATGGAGAAAAAATCATAGAAAAAAGAGCAGATGAAAGGCGCAAACTGGAAGAAAAACTGCGTCAGGCCGAACACTTGTCCGCCATTGGTGAGATGACTGCCGGAGTATCTCATGAAATCAGAAATCCTTTGGGAATTATCAAAAGCAGTGCGCAATTATTGAAAAAAAAGATGGACAAACTGGATGCCAAGAGCCAAATACCAGATATTATTGTTGAAGAGTCTGCCAGGCTTGATCATATTATTACCGATTTCCTCGATTTTGCCAGACCGAAAATCCCGGATATCCATCCTTGCAGGGTCGAAGAGCTTATAGAAAAAAACATTGCCTACCTTACCCCCCAGATAGAAGATCATGATGTGCAAATTATCAAAGACATACCGGATGATCTGCCTGAAATCCTTGCTGACAGTGCCATGCTGTACCAGGCGTTTTTAAATATTTTGATCAATGCCTTCCAGTCCCTGAAAAACAATGGAAGTATTACCATACGGATAAAACATGATTATACCAGCATCTGTATTAATTTTATCGATAATGGAGAAGGCATCAATGAACAGGTCTTAAAAAAAATATGGGCCCCCTTTTTTACAACAAAAGATACCGGAACAGGATTGGGCCTTGGTATTGTAAAAAATATGATTGAAGCCCACAATGGAACAATTACAATTACGAATATGGAACCCAAAGGGGCAAATGTGGAAGTTACACTTCCGGTTTAGGAGACAGATTAAATGGAAAATATCCTGATTGTTGATGATGAAAAAAATTATCCCATGATAATAGGAGAGCTTCTTCAAGAAGAAGGTTATGCATCCTTAACCGCTTCCAGTGGAATGGAAGCATTGGATATATTGAACAATGAACTTATAGACCTGGTTTTGACCGATGTAAAAATGCCCGGGATGAGCGGCATCCAATTACTGAAAAAAATAAAACAAATCAAACCGGACATCCCCGTCATCATTATGACGGCTTACGGCAGCGTTGAAAAAGCCGTGGAAGCCATGCATAAAGGAGCATA
This sequence comes from Desulfobacula phenolica, assembly GCF_900105645.1. Classification (NCBI taxonomy): domain Bacteria; kingdom Pseudomonadati; phylum Thermodesulfobacteriota; class Desulfobacteria; order Desulfobacterales; family Desulfobacteraceae; genus Desulfobacula; species Desulfobacula phenolica. The sequence continues at coordinate 312,833 of NZ_FNLL01000002.1, forward strand.
CACCTTTATTCTCAAACCGTTTGAAAACCAGGCCCTCATTGCCCACATTGCCAAAGCCCTGTCGGTTTATAAAATTGTTCAGGAAAACAGTGTTCTTAGAGAGGCCATCACCTCACGGTATAGTTTTGATAATATTATCGGGAAAAGCAAACCCATGCAGGAAATTTATGAAATTATCAAAAAAGTGGCTCCGTCAAATGCCAGCATCCTGATTGAAGGTGAAAGCGGCACAGGAAAAGAACTGGTGGCAAAATCGATCCATTATAACAGCCCGAGACATAGCAGCCCCCTGATTGCAGTGAACTGCTCAGCATTTGCTGAAACACTTTTGGAAAGTGAGTTGTTCGGCCATGAAAAAGGGGCGTTCACAGGGGCAGGCACGCTGAAAAAAGGACGATTTGAAATGGCAGACAAGGGAAGCCTCTTTCTTGATGAAATCGGCGAGCTTCCCATTTCCCTCCAGGTAAAGCTGTTAAGGGTTCTCCAGGAAAAAACAGTGGAACGGGTCGGCGGGACCGCATCCATTCCTGTTGATTTCCGCCTGATTGCGGCCACCAACAAAAACCTTGAAGACGAGGTAAAAAAAGGCAATTTCAGAGAAGATCTCTTTTACCGGCTCAATGTTGTCAAGACGGTTATCCCCCCCCTTCGAGACCGATCCGAGGATATTCCGTTGCTGATCAAACATTTTATTGACAAATATACCCGTGAGCCCCACGCCACCGGCAAAGTATCCGGGATCAGCCCTGAAGCCGTCAAAATGCTGTACGAGTATCATTGGAAAGGCAACGTAAGGGAACTTGAAAATACGATAGAACGCGCAGTCATCCTCTGCAGCGGTGATACCATCACCCCGTCCGACCTTCCATCCCATGTGAGGCAAACCAAGCCTTTCACACTCGATCTGGATGGAATTCCAGAGGGTGTCGGCCTTGCGGAAACCCTGGCCGCAGTCGAGAAAAGGATGATACAAAGGGCAATGAAACTTTCGGGCAACGTTCAGACAAAAGCAGCCAAGCTTCTGGGAATAGGAAAAAGCGGGTTGAACCAGAAACTGAAAAAATTCAACCTGGATAAATGATTTAATAAAATAATAAGTGTTTCAAAATTTTAAATTATTATCACTTCATTTCAGCAATTTTACTCTGGGCAACCGGCTTGTACATGGAATTTTCATATTCCGTTACAATTTTTTCATACATTTTCTTGCTCTCGACCGCGTTATTATCGGTTTCATACAACATTGCCAAGGTATATCGTGCTTCATCCTTGAGAAGATCGGTTTTCCCTTTTTCGATTTGAAGAAAATATTTCTCAGCTTCGTCAAACTTTTTTTGTGCAAGACAGACATGCCCCAACGATGCTAAAAGCAGATTTTCCATAAGCGCTTCATCATCAAATATATCAAGAGCTTCTTTATAATATTGATAACTTTGATCAAATTTTGAAGCATCATAACATATTTTGGCAAATTTAACCTTGGCCTGCCTGCCCGCAACAGTATTGGTATAATCGGTAAAAATAAGTTGAAAATCATCTTTGACTTGCGCATACCCTTTATCAGGATCCTTGGTGTCCACATATTTTTTTAATGCCTTGTTCACAAGTCTGGCAGAACTGTTTTCAGCTTTTTGAAAACTGTACATAACCCCTGAAAAAACCATCACCAACAAAACAACAGCACCTGCAATCAGAATCAATTGCTTTTTATATTGTTTTGCACAGGCCATTGTTTTCAAAAGATTTTCCTGAAAAGAGTCTAATTTTTCAAGCTCTTTTTTCCGTTCATTTGATACTTTCTGATCTGCCATTCTTCCACCCAGCCCTAAAAATATATATTAATAATTAAGCATTACCACACCAGTGTTTTATAAATCCACCCGATATCCCCGTCTGCATGCTCAATTTTGATCCAATTTCCCTTTTTTCCAAGAACCTTGAACGGCACGCCTTTTTCTGTCGTAAACAAAATAGTGCTGTCTGTAACCGGTTTAGATCGGATATTGCATTTGTTTTTTATCGTAATCACACTTGCCGTGCTGCCTAAAAGAGATTTATGAAGCCAGGCCACATCATTTTCAAAATCCTTAATTTTATACCAGTCCTCTTTTTTTTCAACAATGGTAACGGGATGATATTGCTCTACCTGCCACAGCACATCATATTTTGTACCCGGACCCGACCGCATATTGGCGATACCGGCCGTAACACAAAGCCTTTCCTGCGCAACAAGTAAAGCCGGTAAAATCAATAAACCGGCCAAAGCGGCTGTAATAATTTTAGTGACAACGTTAATTTTCAAATGCTTCATAAAAGCCTCCGTATTTTTTTTCTCCTAACCAAAACCTAAAATCATTCCCGTCTGGTATACCAAAAAAGACATGCCCCATGCAACCATAGTTGTGTATATCACATTAAAACCAGCCCATTTTGCTGAAGTTTCCTTGTAAATCGCTATAATCGTTGCAAAACAGGGCACATACAGCAAAACAAACACCATCATTGAGAGGGCAGACAAGGCTGTCATACCAGAATTCTTAAGCGCTTTTTTCAGTGCATCTCCCTCATCATTGCCAACACCATATAACACACCCATTGTACTGACAACAACCTCTTTGGCAACAAACCCCGTCACAAGTGCCACACTGGACTGCCAGCCTATCCCAATAGGTTTAAAAAACGACTCTAACACTTTTCCAATCCTGCCGATATAGGATTTGGATACGCGTTCCTGCTCCTTGCTATTATTTATCTGTTTTAATTTCAGCGCTAACTGCCGGTTTAATTGTTCAATCTCCAAATCGTTTGCCAAAGCAATTTTCCGGGAATACTCAAATTTTACCGTATTGATCTGTTCATCATAATCCACGGAATAAAAAATTGTTTTGGGAAAACTTGAAAGCGCCCATATAATAATTGAACCGATCAAAATAACCCCGCCCATTTTTTTAAGAAACATTTTGCTTCTTTCCCACATATGAATCAAAAGGCTTTTCAGCATCGGCATTCTATAAGGCGGCAGCTCCATAATAAATGGGGCCTCTTCTCCTTTAAACAAAACAGCTCTTAAAATTCTGCCGGATAAAATTGCAATGACAATACCGGTAAAATAAAGAGTGAAAATAATTGTCCCCGCTTTTTCGGCAAAAAAAGTGCCGGCCAATACAATATACACCGGAAGCCTTGCCGAACAAGACATGAAAGGAGTCATCAGAATGGTTAAAATCCGGTCCTTATAACTCTCCAGGGTTCGCGTGGCCATAATCGCCGGCACACTGCAGCCAAATCCCATCAACATGGGGATAAAAGATTTTCCGTGAAGCCCGGAGGTATGCATCACCCTGTCCATCAAAAAAGCAGCCCTTGCCATATATCCGGTATCCTCAAACAAGGCGATACAGAAAAACAAAATTAGAATATTGGGCAGAAAAACAACGACACTGCCGATACCTGCGATAACACCATTCAACAAAAGATCCTTGAACATGGAAGCCGGCAAAATTTTATCCAGACTGTCAGACAACAGAGAAACCGACATGTCCAGCCATTCCATGGGATATGCACCAAGAGAGAAAGTCAGTTGAAACATGGCCCAGATAAAAAAGATAAACACAGGGATTCCAAAAAATCTATCAGTGAGTACAAGGTCAATATTGCGTGACATATCAATACGCTTAATGGCAAGATTGCTCACTGTTTCTTTTACAATCCCGGCAATAACCCCATACCGGTCATCGGTCAATACAATTTCAAAATCATCTTCAAACAAATCAAAAATTCTTTTGCGGCAATTTTCTGCAATGTGAAAAATTTTCTCTGCTTCCTGTGATGACAATTCCCTGAGTTTACCTTTAACGATCTTATCATCTTCAAGAATTTTAATTGCCGTCCATCTCAGCACATCATCAAGATTTAATTTGCTTTGAATAAGTTGATCTTCAACCTTGGAAATACATGATTCAATATCCTTGCCGTAACGGATATCCCGGCTTTTTTTCCCTGCATTAAACCGGGTTATCTCCTCAACAGCGGCATCAACAAGTTTATCAATCCCCCTGTTTTTATTTCCAATGGTAAAGACCACTGGCAGGCCAAGCAACAAGGATAATTTTTTTTCATCAATTTTAATCCCTTTTGCTTCCGCCACATCCGCCATATTCAGGACAAACAATGCAGGTCGTCCAAGCTCAAGAATTTGAATGGCCAGAAAAAGGCTTCTTTCAAGATTGGAGGCATCAATAATCGCCACAACAATGTCAGGACTTTCATTTAAAATAAAATCTCTGGCTGTGATCTCTTCAATTGAAAATGGCGTCAGGCTATAAGTTCCCGGAAGATCAACCACCCTCAAGTCATAATCTTTATGGCGCAGCTTTCCTTCTTTTTTTTCCACGGTTACACCCGGCCAGTTTCCAACTTTCTGCCGGGCACCTGTGAGGTTGTTAAATATGGTTGTTTTGCCGCAATTGGGGTTCCCCGCAAGGGCAATGGTCATTTTTTCAGTCATATTACCTTTTTCTGAATCTTACGTTTTCCACAAGTATATTTGCGGCCTCCTCAACTCGAAGAGAAATATGATATCCTTTGATCACAAGCTCAATAGGATCTTTTAAAGGTGCGTATTTTTCAACATATATTGTTGATCCCCTGTTGATCCCCATTTCAAGCAATCGCCGTCTTAAAACGCTTTCTCCTGAAACCTTTCTGATAATGCCTTCCTGGCCTGTTTTCAATTGGCTGAGCATAAGGGGTGACTCAAAGGTATCTTTGTCTTCTCGATCTTCATCAGGGCTAAGCGCTTTTCCCTGGTCAAAGGATTGAACCCTGATTTTTTCAGCCATGCCTTTGCCTAAAACCAACCGGTTATCGCCTGTGGCAATCACCACCTGGCCGCCAAACCCGCTGGAAACGACTTCGATCAAATCCCCGATTTTAAGTCCCATTGAAGAAATTCGAAGCTGCATATTTTTACCTGCTTCAAATTCTTTTACAATAAGTTTTTCCCCTTGTTTGGCCTTATGAAGCTGAACCAGTTCATTGCGATGTTCCATACACTTTGAACAAATGCCGTATATTTCCATTTTATGCTGAAGCATGTGGAACCCATACGCATGCGCAACCTTGAGCTGCTGTTTTTCTATGGCCTCATCTTTGAATTCCAGTATGCTGCCGCATTTTGTACAGACCATATGGTCATGATGCAATCCAATATGCCTGTGTTCATATTGGGTCTCTTTGTCATCAAACTCTACTTTGCATGCAAATCCAAACCGGCACAAAAGCTCCATGCTGTTGAATATAAAACCTTCATCAAGCTTGATCCCGTCCGCTTTAAGCTGCAACTGGATATCTTTGATTGTGACATGGTGTTCAAGCTTTAAAAAAGCTTCCAAAACCTGAAATTTGAGGTTAAACTGGTCAACACCCTGTTGTTGAAACAATCTTTTAAACTGCTTTTTTTCTTGCTCATGTGTATCAATCATTGCTTTTTGTCCCTTAAAATAACGTTCTAAGATATTATAGCTGCTGGTGTATGTCAAGCAAATGGAACGAAATGGAATACCCCATTGACAAGAGCATATATTCTCAGATACTTAAGCCACTTTAATCAAACATTTTTATAACTGCTATGGGTAGACTTGTTATTTACCTTGGTTTGTCCACAACAAAACATTAAAGTAAATGTTAAAATTTAAAAAACTTTCATATAAAAAAAATAAACCATGAAGAATCTCAAGCTTTCTAAATATCTTTTAAAAGATTTAACCATAAAAAACCAAACCATTCATAACCGTATGGTACTTGCGCCCCTGGCAGGCCTTGGTCATATAGCCTTAAGACAGCTTATCTCTGAATTCGGCGGGTTTGGACTGTTGTTTACAGGGATGTGCAGTGCAAAAGCAGTCCCTCATGAAAATCCCAATACCTCCCTGGTGTTTAAATGGCGGCCAGAAGAACTGCCCTGGCTTGTCTGTCAGATCTTTGGATCAGACCCTGAAAATATGGCCCGGGCTGCAGAACGAATTGAAAAAGAAGGTTTTTTCGGGGTGGATCTTAATTTCGGATGCTCTGTGGCGGCTATCTGCAAAAAAGGATGCGGGGCTGAGCTGTTAAAAAATCCTGATCTTTCATCAAACATAGTGAAAACGGTAAGTGATGCAGTCTCGATTCCGGTCTTTGTTAAATTCAGGATCGGATGGGAAAATAACCCTCAATCTGCCGTTGATATGGCCAGACGGTTTGAAGATGCCGGGGCAAATGCACTGACCTTCCATCCACGGATTGCACCGGACAGAAGAAACCGGCCACCCCAATGGGAGGTGATCAAACTTGTCCGGCAGGCCGTCTCCATACCCGTGTTCGGCAATGGCAATCTTTTTCAGGCAGAAGACGGGATAAAAATGATTGACCAGACATCCTGCCATGGACTGTCCGTCGGGAGAATGGCAGTTGCAAGGCCATGGCTGTTCGCCCAGTGGACAAAGGACTTTTCCCCGGGAAATGATATTTTTTTTACCACTGCCATGAGAATGACCCGGATTCTTTCAGATCATTATGAAGATCATTTTAGCGTTAAGCTCTTTAAAAAGTTTTCTCCCTATTTTTGCGCTAATTTCAAATTCGGGCATAGCATCTTAAAGAAACTGATGCGCGCTCAAACAATGGATGATATCAGAAACAACCTTGATTCAATATTTGAATCCACACCCGAAACCCTTTCAAGACCAAACCTTAATTTGTTCTTGTAGTGTCCAAACTTAATGAATAAAAAAATGACAAAACTTGATCTTTCAAGATTCAAATGCCTGGGATGCGGGGCCTGCTGCAGACAGGAAGGATATGTCAGGCTGAAAAAAAACGAAACGGACATCATTGCAGCTTTCTTGAACATGGATGTTTATCAATTCATTGAAACCTGTACGATCCTGACCAAAGACAGGCACAACCTCTCTTTGGTAGAAAAAGAAAATGGTGAATGTATGTTTTTAACGCCGAAGGGTTGCAGGATCAATGATGTAAAGCCGGATCAATGCCGTGATTTTCCTCTCAAATGGAAATTCACGGCATTTGAAAAAATTTGCGCCTGGGCAAAAAAAGAATTAAAAAAATAAAATATACCCTTACAGGCCCAGTATTGCCAAGCCTTCTTCAAGTTCAAAATACGGCTTAAGATCATATTTATATCCGGGCACACCAAAATAGATGGCCAGACTTTCACCAATGGCTTTTAAGCCTTCTGCAAGCCTGTCATTGCTCAGCTCATAAAATGTAATGGAATTCATGCCACCGGTTTTACTGGCCGACACATAGGGTCCCTTTTTATTGAGAAACTCCGGCAAAACAGGTGCCTTCAGATATCGTTTTGCAATTTCCTTGGTACTTTCAGGGGGATAAGTAACATTAGAAATAATGACCATGTTTGTCTCCTTTTTTTAACAATTATATTCATGTCAATGTAAGGAAAAGTATGGTCATATAAGACCCTGGCTGTCAAATCTTTTCAATATTCTTTTTCAAAGAAAACATATTTTTCAGGCTTAATAACAACATTGGCCATTGGCTCACCAATATTATGTGTGAGCAATGTTGTTATAAATTTCAAGCTTTTCAGATCCATTATCAATATTTTCAATGACAATTAAAATTCATATCGAATATTGCTATTTGACGAAACCTTAAAGGGTTCATAATTTCAGCGTTAAAATAAATTAAAAAAGAGAATGATAAGGAAAAAATAATGATAAAAAAAATTGATTGCCGAAAACTTCAATGTCCGGCACCCGTACTTAATACAAAAAAATTTCTTGAAAAGGAACCAGCCACTGAAATTGATGTTATTGTAGACAATGATGCTGCCGTGGAAAATGTAAGCAGATTCTTAAGTTTCCATGGATTTGAGGTGTCCGTGGATACTGATGGTGTAACCTCAACCATATCCGGACGAAGAGACCCTGAAACCGCCACGATACTGGAAACAAATCTTGATCATACTAAAACAACCCACAATTCAGACACTCAAAAAATTTTAGTTGTTATTTCCTCACAGCAAATCGGAAAAGGGGATAATGAACTGGGTCAAAAACTGATGATCAATTTTGTCAAAACCCTCAAAGAGATGGGCAATGATCTCTGGCGCCTGATTCTTTTAAACGGCGGTGTAAAATTTTCCACCAAAGATTCCAAAATTCTTGAAGATCTAACCGATCTTGATGCTTCCGGCGTGAGCATTCTTGTTTGCGGGGCCTGCCTGACCCACTTTGGATTAATGGACGCAAAGGTCATCGGTGAAACAACCAACATGCTGGATGTTGTAACATCAATGCAGTTAGCCGACAAAGTCATCAATATATAATTAACTGTGCTGCATTATCTTTGAGCCTCACCCATGTCAACATAATTTATCCCCCCACTTTTTCCGGGGGAAATTATGTATTGCAAAAATTATATATTGTTGACAAAAAAATCATCTATGATGTTTTGCTGCTTGAGTTTTTGGCCGTAAGCTGTTGCACTCTTTTTATCGACAAACTCGGAAACCCTTACCACAAACCAGGTTTTTCCACCGCCCACAACCTTTTTGACCATTGCTTTAACACCTTTTTTCTTTAATCTCTCCACATACTTATCAGCATATTGCTGTTTTAAATAAGCTGACACTTGAATCGTAAACGGCTTGGGTATCCTGATTTCAATTTTAACGGTTTGCTTTTCCATTGTTCCGGACTTGAGCAGATGAGAAAAGGTACTTACCATGAACACCACAAACCAGACCGAAAGAATCGAAAGCAACCCTGCCTTTAAATAAAATCGGGTATTTTCACACTCTTTGAGATATGCATACCCTTTGCCTGTGGACAAAACAAAAAGACTTAAGACAGATCCAAACCCCGCACCAAACCATTTCAGAAAACAAACACACTCTGATATAATTGATTTTAAGAGTGTGCCAATACCAATCGTCTTTTCTTGAGTCTTATCATCTAAAAAAAAATAGTTTGCCTGTTCAAAGGATTTATCTGCTTTCCCAATGATATCCTCGATTTTCTTTGAATAGCGATTTTCAAAAGCTAACTCTTTTTGTATCTGGTTATAAAGTTTTTTTGCTGTAAAATCCTTTCTTTCCAATCCAAGAAAAATATCTGTCAGCAAAGCGGATAAGGTTGTATCAGCATAATATTTTTCAGCAAGAACAGAGATCACCTCCTGCTCAAAAGATGTAACACAAGCAGATTTCCCAATTTGTTTAAGCCAAAGCTCTGCAACATCAACATCATCCGGGTTCATTTTTAAATAAACCGCTGCGACCGGTTTAAAATTTGGATTTTCAACAGCAGTGTTTAATTGAAATTTTGCAATGGCTGCAGATATTTTTCGGGTTGTGTTTCTTGAAAAAAAGGGCCTAAAAAGAAATGTATCAAAAATCCTTAAGGCCCTTGTATAATTCTTTTCAGCTTTATTAAAAATCCCTGACCTTTCCCAGGCCTGGCCTTCCTTGATCAGGTGGTTGATAATTTTTTTCGCTGTCATATCCATTAAAAAACCAATGATCAACATACCACAGCCAAGGGTCACACACCCAGTGGTTACAGGATTGATCCCGGGAAAAATTTTTGAAAGCCCAGGCAACATATAAAAACAAAAAGGTATGCAAAACAGAGTAGTGATCCACAGATGAATACTGATATTTCTTAACATACGGGTCATTTTTCTTCTTTTACACACAAAAATTGTTCCTGCTTTAAAGGAACAGTTAAAAATTCAGCTATCGAATTTTCCTCTTTAGGAGTACACCCTGTTATAATATCTACTGTTTCAAACCGGATATCATCAGGAATGGAAAAATCTCTTTCAGGATCGGATTTCAGTGCATTGATCATAAACTCAGCCCAGATGGGTGCCGCACCCTTGCCGCCGGTAATCCCATTTTTATTGATGTCTGTTAATCTCTTTTTCCTGTCAAAACCGATCCAGACAGACGTACACAGGTTTGGTGTAAAACCTGTAAACCATGCATCATTGTAATTATCCGTAGTGCCTGTTTTTCCCGCCGCCACCCGGTTAAACCCCAGTTGGCGAACAGACCGGCCGGAACCTCTGTCAATGACCGATTTCATCATATCCACAACCTGATAAGCAATAGACGGCTCCAGCACTCTTTTTTCCTGAACAATATGTTCAAAAATAACGCGGCCCAATGCATCTTCAACCCGCCGGAAAAAAAACGGTTCATGCCTGATCCCAAGGGTTGCAAAAACCGTATATGCCGAAGCCATCTCAAACGGTGTAATGGTGGAAGTTCCCAGTGCTATGGAATAAACATTTTTTAACGGACTTTGAATACCACATGCCTTGGCAATACGGATAACCGCATCAGGCCCGATCTTTTCCACCAACTGTGCCGCAATGGTATTCACAGAGTTGATTAAGGCCTTTTTTAAAATCATATCGCCTGAAAAAGTTTTGGTAAAATTCTTCGGTTTCCAGTCTGCTGCTCCTTTTACCGGTATGATGACAGGCTTGTCAGTCATGATAGTCGCCGGATGCCACCCCAATTGCTTGAATGCCGCATAATACACAAAAGGTTTAAATCCGCTTCCCGGCTGACGTCTGGCTTTAACGGCCCGGTTGAATTCACTCTTATAATAATTTTTGCCGCCCACCATGGCTTTTACAGCACCGGACCCTGTATCGATTGCCACAAGTGCCCCCTGGGGATGAACCCTGTTCTCCGCTTTGATCCCCATCATTGTATCCAGCCTTTCAAGGCCTTTTTTAATGGATTGGCTGGCATATGATTGCAGTCTTTTATCCATGGTGGCAAATACTTTAAGCCCACCATGATACACAACATCTTCCCCATAAGTTGAAATCAATTCATTTATCAGGGCATCTACAAAATAACTGCCGGTTCTTGAGTCTGATTCTTCATGGTACAGTTCCGGTATTGCCGACATGGCCTGCCGGGCTTCAAGATCGGATATCAAGCCTGTTTGAACCATTCTTTTCAAAACAATATCACGCCTTGCCAGAGCCCGGTCATAGTGACGATATGGATTATAATTAGTTGGGGATTTGGGCAATCCCGCAAGAAGTGCAGCCTCGGGCAAACTTAAATCAAATGCTGATTTTCCAAAAAACACCCTGGCTGCCTTTTCAACCCCCTGGGCCCCGGCACCAAAGTGAATCTGGTTGATATAGGCATGTAAAATTTCCTGTTTTGTATTGGAGGCCTCAATCTGCAATGCCACAAGCAGTTCTTTGAATTTGCGTGTATAAGTTTTTTCAAAACTGAAAAAAAGATTTTTAGCCAGCTGCTGGGTAATGGTCGAGGCACCCTGGACATTGCCGGATTGAAACAATGTAACATAAAGCCCTTTTAAGATTCTTAACTTATTGACTCCGTGATGATCAAAAAAGCGATGATCTTCTGTGGCGATAATGGCATTGATAAAATCACGGGACACCATGTTCAAAGGGATGGGGTTGCGCTCTCCAAGGGTTATCAGCACCTGTCCGTTTGAGTCAAACACCCGGGTTTGAGGAGTTTCAATAATCCTGCTCAGGGGCGACGGCAGTTTTGGAAGATCTTTTGCCACATAAAACACCAGGAACATCCCGGCAAGACACGCAAGCGAAACAAAGATCAACCCGGCAAACAGGCAAAACCGGATAAGCTTTGAAAACCTTAAAAAAAAAGTCAATTTTCCTCTCTTTTAAGATTCAGGCTCAGTTGCCATACTGCCCATTCACGGCCTTTTACAAAAACAACCTGGCTGTCTTGTGTTCCTTTAAATTCAAATCCAAGTTCAATATAACCGTTTTTGACTTCATTCCATATGCCTACCCGGTTAATCCTTCCATCCTGCTTTAGCAAGGCTTGCGGATTTTCCATCAAATCGGGAATAATATCAGCTGGCAATTTAAACAGCGCGTCAAAAAACTTTTCAGCGGAAAATATTCTCCCTGCAAATCCATCTATCTGGTCAAGATTTCCTGAAACCGGTTTTTCACCGTTTTCAATATCAAGAATATCTTGTTTTTTAAGATCAATCTGTTTGATCACTCTGTTCTCGGAATCAATAAAATATATTTTGATTCCCCCCTTAATCCCTTCACAAAAAATTCTGTCAAGGGAGCTGCCGTTCAGCAGCCATAGCAGCTTGGCCGGTTCAATCAGTTTTAATGCTGTTGATTTTTCAAGGGTCAGATAAAGAGCTTTAAACCGCTGTTTTTCCAGTATAACCCACTCGCCCGGCAACAGCCTTGATGCAAGCCCGGAAAAAGAAGAGGCCTTGTGAACACTTTGCCGGGCATCTTCTTTTTGACTGATCATTTTATTGATGTATTCGCGGGCATTGGAAGTTTGTTTTCCTTTTTCCCAGACAGCCCCTGTTTCAGAACGAAACTCATTTGTTGAAATAAGATAAGAACCCACAAGGTTTTCAAACCAGTCAAATCTGAATTCAGAAAAGACAACCATTGCCGTAAGCATAAAAACAGCGATGTTCAAAAAACAAAAAGTCCGTCTCAGCCACTCAAAAAACCCTGCCGGTTCATACCATTGCCGGATCATAAAAAATCGTGTGTAAATCCTTATTTTATTTTAAAATTTTTCAGGATTTTAAAACTCTTTCGACCGGGTTTTTAAGCTTTTCCAGCCAGTTTCAAGGAGTCGTTATAGACCATATAAAAATTTTTATGATCTGCCAGAACCCCTGATAAAAATGTTTCCAGGTGAATGATGTCATCCCTGTGAATGATACTGTTAACACTGGTGTTAAGGGCGGCCATATTATCATTTGTATTGAATTTATCACTGATTAAAACCAGGCATATCCTGCGTCTTAACGACATATCAATGGAATTCATCCTGTCCATCATACCGGATATCCCTTTTTGCTGATCAAAACTCTCATCAATGATCACAAGGTGATAGATGTGGTATTCCATTTTATTTAATGCCGCTTTGGTATCTAATGCGATTTCTGCTGCCAATCCCATCTGCCCGATAATCGAGACAACCTTTTTTTTCAAGTCATTATCATCTATGCAAACAAGTGCATTCAATCGGTCTTCAAGAGAAAGTTGCGCAGATTTTTGCTGTTTTACCACAGGAATCCGGATCTTTTCTTTACATTTGGGACATGCAAGGGTTAAGTCTTTATCTTTGGGAATTTTGTGATCCGGAATATTGAGTTTTGTTTTGCAATTATGACAGGTGACGTTCATGGTTTAATTATCCTTGATATCCATGATCAATTTCCAATGAATCAATCTTTGTTGTAGTCTCACCGCGTGCATTTTTTATCGAATCAAGGGCTCTTCCTACAATATCCTTCCTTGATGCATAGGAATATGCGATTTCTTCACTGATGTTTCCCTCTTCATACAAGGAAACAATATATTCATCAAACGACACCATATCCTGAGCTTTGCCTGCATTAATAATATCATTGAAAGTCTTTCCCTCGGATTCACCATTCAAAATGGTATCTTTCACCCTTAAATTAGACCCCATGATTTCAAAGGCCGCCACCCTGCCGCCACCGTTTTTCGGCAATAATCTCTGGGCCACAACCCAACGAATTGTATCAGCAAGGCGTATCCTGATCTGTTTTTCTTCTTCAGTGGAAAACATGCCCAGAACACGATTAATGGTTTGACCGGCATCCACGGTGTGCAATGTGGACAGAACAAGGTGTCCTGTTTCAGCTGCGGAAAGACCGATTTCAACGGTTTCCCTGTCCCGCATTTCACCTACCAGGATCACTTTGGGAGCCTGGCGTAAAGCAGCCCTCAACCCGTTTGCAAAAGTATCAAAATCAGCGCCCAGTTCTCTTTGGTTAAAAGTGGATTTTTTCTGGGAATGCTGATATTCAATGGGGTCTTCAAGGGTTATAACATGTACCGATTTTGTTTCATTGATTTTATCCAGCAGCGCGGCAAGGGATGTTGACTTTCCGGAACCTGTGGCACCGGTAACAAAAACAATCCCGTTTTTTTCTTCGGCCATGGTATAAAATGCCCTGGGCAGGTTCAATTCTTCAATTGTAGGGATTTTTGTTTCAAGCTTTCTCAAGACAATGGAATATTTGCTGGATCTTGAAAAAATATTCACCCTGAACCTGGCTTTATTTCCCAGCTGGTAGGAAAGGTCACATGATCCCTCCCTTATAAGGGTCTCAGCAAGTTTCCGATTATTATTAATCAAATTCAGTGCAAATATTTCAGTTTGAAAAGGAGTCAGCAGTTTAAACTCAGGATCTATGTTTACTGGAACCAATTCCCCGGAACTTTCAACCTGAAGGGGTTTGCCCGGGGTAAAATTCAAGTCTGAAACATTGTCATGGGAATCCAGCATTTTGGAAAGTATATGGTCGATCTGCTGTTTTTTCATGCTATTTTTCTCTTGGTTTCATCCATTGGTTTCATCCATTTGCTTCATCCATTATGAATCAATCAATTTAATTTCATTTCATCCATAAGAGAACTTAAGCTTCAGTAAAATCAGACGGCGGGTTCTTCAAAAAAGACCTGAACAAAGATTTATTATTAGCCTTTCCATATGCCTCATCAGGGCTGATCCATCCTTTTTTATACAATTGCATGATGGCATCATCCAGCAATTGCATCCCGTATTGCTTGCCGGTCTGAATCATGGATGGAACCTGGTGAGTTTTGGCTTCACGAATAAGATTTCGCACGGCAGGTGTTGCCACTAAAATTTCCAAAGCCGCGCACCTGCCTTTTTTATCAATTCTCTTAAATAATGTCTGGGCCACAATAGCTCGAAGACCGTCAGACAAAGTAGAGCGTATCTGGGCCTGTTCTGTGGATGGGAACACTTCGATAATCCTGTCAACGGTTTTAGCTGCACTGGAAGTATGAAGAGTTCCAAACACCAGATGGCCTGTGGAAGCCGCTTCAATGGCAAGTGAGATGGTCTCAAGATCCCTTAATTCCCCTACGAGAATAATATCCGGGTCTTCACGAAGGGCCCCTCGCAAGGCTGATGAAAATGTCTGGGTATGCATTCCCACTTCCCTGTGGTTCACAATGCAGCTCTGGCTTCTGTGTACAAACTCAATAGGATCTTCAACAGTAATAATATGATCTTTTCTGTTTCTATTAGCCTGATCAATAATAGCGGCCAGGGTGGTAGATTTACCAGAACCGGTTGGACCCGTAACCAGGACAAGACCCCTTGGAAGATCAGCCAGTTTTGAAATAACCGGCGGAAGCCCCAACTGTTCTGCAGTCAGTATTTCAGACGGAATCTCGCGGAAAACTGCTGAAATACCGCTTTTTTGCATAAAATAGTTTGCCCTGTACCTGGCAAGCCCAGGGATTTCATAGCCAAAATCCACATCCCCGGTTTCTTCAAAAACCTTGATCTTCTCCTGGGAGGTTATTTCATATAAAAGGCCCCTTAGTTTATCACTGGTCAATGTATCATATTTTATACGTTCAATATCGCCATGAAGTCTTAATGCCGGTTGCTGGCCCGAGGCCAGATGGAGATCGGAAGCACCCTGCTCATGCATCAGCTTAAAAAAAGCATCAATTTCAGCCATTTCACATGCCCTCTTTGTTAATCGTTAATTGAAAATTTATGCCCGCTGGATAAACTTCAAGGTAGAATCAGTTTCATCAGTTGCTTTATTTTCTTCCTTTGTCATTTCAAGCAATTTTGAATGGGATTCCAGAACGGCGCTGATTTGCATTTCGAGCTGAATACGTTGACGTTTCAACTCAATAATATCACCGTGAAGTTGTGAAAGCCTATTATGCGCTCTGTTCAACATTTTTTCCGCTTCAACTTCAGCATTGGCAATGATCACCTGTGAAGTTTTTTTGGCATTGTCCTTCATCTGATCCAGAACTTTCTGGGCCTGAATCATGGCGTTTCTCATAGAATTTTCTCTTTTTCTATAGCCTTGATTCTCCAGTTTAAGCCGGTGATTTTCCTCATGAATATCTTGAATGCCCTGGTTAAGATGATTAAGTTCTCTTGACACCTCTTCGAGAAAACAATCCACTTCCTGAACATCAAATCCTCTGAATCTTGTCGTAAATTCTTTTTGTTTTACAACCAATGGTGTTATGCCCATAAGCACCCCTCGCTTTTATTATGATATTGTGCGTGCCAGTCCGTGAAGGCTTTTAACAACAAATGCCTGAAGAAAAATAATAACTAAAATAACTACAATAGGCGATATATCAAGGCCTCCGAAATTCACAGGAAGTCTTTTTCTGATTTGATGAAAAACCGGCTCGGTTGCCGTATTGATAAACCTTACAATGGGATTGTAAGGATCGGGACTCACCCATGACAGGACAGCACCGGCTACAACAATCCACATATAAAACGTCAAAGCATAATCCAGAACAATAGCGATAGCTTCAAAAAAATTGGCTAATATAATCATTTATGTTCCCTTTTCTCAATCACTGCCACTGGCAGATCCGGTATTTTATTCAAAATTTTCAACAACAAGAATTAAAAGTCTCTATTTGAATTTTTAAAGACTTTCATATAAAAATCCCTTGAACTTTCAGTGTTCTGATTAACTATGAACTATATCAAAAGTCAAGTTTTTTTGACTGTTTAGCCCGGATTAAATATTGAACCCTGAAGTACAGGATCTAAAAATCAATAAAATAACAATAGTTTAAGCATTAAACATTCAACCCCGATATATCCAAGTTTATATATTTAAGTCTTAAAATGTGCTATATCTTATTTTACAGTACAATCGAAGATACAAAAAGGTTTCGTAAGCTTAAATCATAAATTCGTTTAAAAAAAACATTTAAGTTTAAGGAGAAATTAAATGGATCAAATTCATCTCAAAGAAATCAAAGCCATCTCTTATAAAAAAGCAACTATTAATAAAGGTTATGCAGACAGATCCCTTCGAATTAACCTTGATGCAAAAGATATCATCATTACCCCTATTGAAGAAAAAATAAAAAATAAATTTATTGGAGGAAAAGGGTATGATCTCTGGCTGATGTGGAATGCTGTGCTTGGTGACACAAAATGGAATGACCCGGAAAATACCATTTGTATTTCTTCGGGTCCCCTTGGTGGAACACCTGGATATCCAGGTGGCGGGAAAAGTATCGTGACTTCCATTTCTCCTTTAACCGGTGCCCCCATTGATTCAAATGTGGGAGGCTATTTTGGACCTTATAAAAAATTTTCCGGTTTTGATGTATTGCAAATTAACGGTAAAGCAAAAGAGGATACAATAATTGTCATTGACGGAATTGAGAATACAATCAAGCTATTTGAAGCAAAAAATCTTCCAACAGATGCTTATGAGCTTTCAGATGTTTTAACCCGGTATTTTGATAAGGAAAAACCGGTTAATGTTTCTGTTGTAACAACAGGACCTGGTGCAAGACACTCCTTATTTGGATGCCTGAATTTTTCCTGGTGGGATGCCGGGCGCAAAAGAGTCAGATACAAACAAGCAGGTAGAGGCGGTATCGGAACCGTTTTTGCCGATAAAAAAATCAAAGCCATTGTGGCCCGATGTGGTGCCATATCGATGAAAACCAACAACCCTGCAGATTTTGAAGGCCTGAAAGCAGTCACCAAAACCCATGCAAAAGAGATTCATGACCTTGATCCCAAACAAAACAGGATGGCCCTGGTCGGCACTACGCATCTTGTTCCTATTATGAATGATCACGACTGTCTGCCGGTACATAATTTCAAGTTTGGTTCACATCCGCAAAGCCATGCCATAGGAGAAGAGATTTTTGAACATCTCTTTGACAAGGGTTTTGACGGTTGCTGGAAAGGCTGTGCCGTTGCCTGTTCCCACGGGGTAAAAAACTTTTCACCAATTACAGGTCCCTATAAGGGAAAAAAAGTATTTGTAGACGGACCTGAGTATGAAACCATTGCCGGCTGCGGTTCCAACCTGGGTATTTTTGATGCCCATACCATTGTTGAAATAAATTTTTATTGTGATGCTTATGGTCTGGATACCATTTCAGTGGGAACATCTATCGGGTTTGTCATGGAATGCTTTGAAAACAATTTAATTACTGCCGATCATACCGGCGGGATGGACTTGAGCTTTGGCAGCCGGTTCAATGCATTGGAGATTATCCATCAGATGGCAAGGGGTGAGGGATTCGGTGCTATTGTCGGCAAAGGTGTCAGACAAATGAAAAAGATCTTTGCAACAGATTTTGGTGCAAATGCCGATTTTATGAAGGACATTGGAATGGAATCCAAGGGGCTTGAATTTTCCGAATATATCACCAAGGAATCCCTTGCCCAGCAGGGAGGATACGGGCTTGCTCTGAAAGGCCCCCAGCATGATGAAGCCTGGCTAATCTTTCTTGATATGGTTCACAATTTCATGCCAACATTTGAAAACAAGGCCGAAGCCCTTCACTGGTTCCCCATGTTCAGAACCTGGTTCGGTCTTTGCGGCCTTTGCAAACTGCCCTGGAATGATATTGTTCCAGAAGACAATAAAACCACATCCGAACCTGCCAAGGTGGTCAAACATGTGGGCTGGTATGCGGATTTTTTTTCTGCTGTTACCGGCAGGAAAACGAAACCCGACGATCTGATTTTAATGAGCGAGGCAGTTTACAATTTTCAAAGAATTTTCAACCTGAAAATGGGCTTTGGCACACGGGAACATGATACATTGCCCTACAGGGCAATCGGTCCTGTAACTGTGGAAGAATATGAATCGCGCCAGGAACTTTATGATCAACAGCTAAAGGACAAATATAACATCACGATCAGTAATATGGACTCTAAAGAAAAAACAGCCGTTTTAAGACAGAAAAGAGAAGAACAATACGAACAGCTTAAAGATGCGGTTTACGAAAGACGCGGGTGGAACAAAAACGGAATTCCGACCGTGGAAACCGTTAAACGTCTTGGAATTGATTTTCCTGAAGTTATGGAAATTTTAAAAAAAAACAGTGTAACAAAATGATCGAGGTTGATGGAGAAAAGCTGCAATGGATTGAGAACATGACCATTGCAGTCCTTTTGGAAACACTTGATAATGTTGATTTTTGTGCTGTGGTTCGCCTGAACGGCAAGCTTATTTCAAGCCCTAAATTTGCTGAGACAATGATCGAGGACAACTCAAAAATTCAACTGCTACCCCTTGTTGCCGGAGGATAAACCTGAGAATAAATTTGCTTTTTAATAATTTTAACTTCACAAACAACTGACTGTCTGTTAAAAACCATTGGTATCAGACAGACAATTAATATTTTAACTCATACAAAGAAAGTAACGATTGAAACAATTTTTTCTATTTTTAAAAACGCTTTTTAGCAAAAAGCCCCAAATCAAATCACCTTCTGTTCCACTACCTCCCAGGCCTAAAGCAGAAACAAAACCTTTGCCTGAAACAGAATCACACAACAAACGTTTGCCTAAACCTCCCAAAAAAAAATGGTCCATCAATAATTTTTCAGTTGAACCCCGGGAAGGGGAAACACGATTTCATGATTTTGCTCTACCATTGAGTGTCATGCATGCTATTGCAGATTTAAAGTTCGAATATTGTACGCCGATTCAGGCAAAGCTGATGCCCCATACCCTGGAAGGAAAGGATGCCACAGCCAAGGCCCAGACAGGAACAGGAAAAAGTGCCAGTTTCATCATCACTATTTTAGCTGCATTCATCAAAAAGCCCTTTAAAAATAAAAAAGGAAGCCCAAGGGCTTTGATCCTTGCACCCACAAGAGAGCTGGTTTATCAGATTGAAAAAGATTTCAAGGATCTTGCCCGATATACCAATTTAAAAATCGTATCAATTTTTGGTGGAACCGGATATCAAAAACAGCAAACGCAGCTCAAAGAAAAACCGGTTGATATAATTGTTGCTACTCCCGGCCGTCTCATTGATTTCATGAGCAAAGGCCTTATCAACCCTTCCAAGGTTGAAATTATCGTAATTGATGAAGCTGATCGAATGCTGGACATGGGATTTATTCCGGATGTCCGCAGAATTATTTTAAAAACACCCCACAAAAATAAGCGGCAGACCCTGTTCTTTTCTGCAACCTTAACACCGGATGTATTGAGACTTGCCCAAAGCTGGACCACTGAAAACAAGGTTCAAATTGAAATAGATCCTGATCAGGCGGCAGCCGACAGTATCCAGCAGATTGTTTATATCAGCACGGAAACCGACAAATTCAAGCATGTCTATAACCTGATCAACAACGAGCAGTTAAAACGGGTTATCTTGTTTGTAAACCGTAAAGATACCGCAAGAATTGTGTCGGAAAAACTTGACCGGTACGGCCAAAAATGCAGTGTACTTTCAGGGGACATCTCCCAGGACAAACGATTTAAAGTTCTTGAAAATTTTAAAAACGGCAGAATTAATATTTTAGTTGCCACAGATGTGGCTGCACGTGGATTGCATATTGAAAATATCAGCCATGTTATTAACTATGATCTTCCCCATGAGCCGGAACACTATATTCATAGGATCGGAAGAACCGGAAGGGCCGGAGCAAAAGGGATATCCATCAGTTTTGCCGATGAAATGAGTTCATTTTTCATACCAAAAATAGAAGAGGTTCTGGGAAATAAAATAGTCTGTGAGTATCCATCCGAGGCGCTGGACAAACCACTTCCCAAACCAAAGAAAAAATATCATTCAAAATCAGCGGTTAAAAAGAAAAAACCCTTTAAAGGCAAACACAGACCTTACAGAAAGCATGACAGTGGCAGGCAATACAACAAGCAGGGCAAATAAGGCAACCTCCTTTCCCCGGTTATTGATCCTTACCTTGACACCCAGTCATCATTCAGTGTAAAAATAGAAGCTTATTAACCGGCAATTTTCATTAAAGGAGTTAAAATAAAAAATGTTTGGTCTTGGAATGCCTGAAATTTTATTGATTCTGGCCATAGCCCTCATTGTCATAGGACCCAAAAAGCTGCCGGACCTTGCCAAAACGCTTGGCCGTGCCATGGGAGAATTCAAACGATCCGCCCAGGACTTTAAACGCAGCATTGATGTGGAAACCACTGTCAAAGACATGACTGACATCAATATCTCTAAAACAGACCTCAAAGAAACTCTTAAAGACACCTATCCAAAAGAGCAGACATCAGCAGTTAAAGAGGATAAAGGTTCGCAGAATGCGGAAACAAAAAGTTCTGATACAGCTACATATGAAATCCCAAAAGATAAAGAAACAACTGATAAAGAACCGGACAAAAACAATAACACATCTGAAAACAATAAAAACGATTAACATATGAGTACAGAAGAAAAAAGCCCGTTTACCGAACATTTGGGCGAATTAAGAGATAGACTGGTTCGTTCCTTTATTGCCGTGGGCATTGGATTTGTAGCGGCGTATTTTTTCAAGGAAAAATTATTTGAGATACTGATAGCCCCCCTGGTCAATGCCATGGGCGAAAATGAAAACACCAGGATGATTTTTACAGGGCTTCCTGAAGCATTTTTTACTTATCTTAAAGTGTCCTTACTAACCGGGATTGTTGTTGCGACTCCGGTACTTTTTTATGAATTCTGGATGTTTGTATCTCCGGGGCTTTACAGAAACGAAAAAAAATACTTCTTACCCATCGTCATTCTCTCAGTTTTCTTCTTTGCCATTGGCTCCTCTTTTGGCTATTTCGTTGTTTTTCCTTATGGATTTAAATTCTTTTTAGGATTTGCCACTGAAAATATCCATGCCATGCCATCCATGAAAGAATATCTTTCTTTTGCTTCAAAGATGCTTCTGGCATTTGGATTTGTGTTTGAATTGCCGTTAGTTTTAACATTTTTGGCCAGGATGGGTCTGGTAACAGTCCCGTTTTTAAAAAAGAACAGAAAGTATGCCCTGTTGCTGTTTTTTGTGGGTGCCGCAATTATCACACCACCGGATGTGGTCACCCAGGTGATGATGGCCCTTCCGTTGATGCTTCTTTATGAGATCAGCATTATTGGTGCCAGAATATTCGGCAAAAAAAATACCTCTGAAATTGACGAAGAAGAACCTGAAAACCAGGATAATCTGTCACAATCAGACACGGTAAACCAGGATGATCATACGTAGTCTGAAAAAGTATTTAAGGTTGACTTTTCAACATGCTTGGGTGTAAAACGCTGAATAAAAAAATTTAAGGAAACCATCGGTGATATGGAATTATCATCGGTAAAAAGGCAAAATAAATTATTAAAGGAGTAAAAAAAATGATGAACAAAAAGCTGCTGACGATGCTCTTGGTTGCAGGTATGGCTGTAATGTTTATTACCACGGGTCTGTATGCCGGGACAGATGTTCCGGACACGATAAAAATGGACTACAACCAATACAAAAAACGCAAAAAACAACCGCCTAAATCAAAATTCATTGAATTCAGCCACAAAAAGCACAATGAGGATTATAAAATTTCATGCGGTGACTGTCACCATGACAAGGACAACAAACCTCTGGACCTTAAAATAGGGGATAATGTTCAAAGATGTGCGGAATGCCACACAAAAATGGCCAAAGACAAAAAGAACAAAAAAGACATTATGGTACTTGAAAATGCCATGCACGGCAATTGTATCGTCTGCCATAAAGACGTGAACAAAAAAGCCGGAGATCCTAAAGGAATGAAGGGACCTGCTCCTGCTTCATGTGCAAAATGCCATGTGTCTTTAAAGAAAAAATAGCCGTTTTTCATAACACCGTTTTTTTACGCTTTAAAAGAGGTTTTTCAGAATATGGAAAGCCTCTTTTTTTATGGAATACTCTTGCCATGGAAAGACTTGTTCTTTAACCCAGGCTTGCCACAACTAAGCATAAAACTCGAAAGTTTAGTCTGAAAAAAAATTTCACATAAAAAATTGTAATATTTATCTGATGATTTACCGGACAAACGCTGCTTTAAATTCTCCGGCTTTTTTGATCAAAGCAGGTGCCCAGGAAGGGCTGCCAAGGGCATGAATATGGGTATAGGTTCCAAAGGTGTTGTGTTTAAAAAAACCGTCTTTTTTGTCAAGGATGCCTTTACCCCGTTCCATCTTAAAGGCCATTTCAGTATCCTTATAATCAATATCCAGAATACTGGAATATCTGAATTCATGCCCTTTTAAAATTTCACCGGTTTTGAAAAACGGATTTTTATTCACAACGCTGACTTGAGTATAGCCATGCCCCTGGGGCCTTATGGAAAGGCCGAATTTAATTGGAAGAATACCGGACATGGGATATTCACGGTCACTTAGCCGGATGCTTTGGCCCAGGAAGATAAGCCCCCCGCATTCAGCGTAAATGGGAAGTCCCTTTTGAGACAATTGTTTCAAATTCTCCCTAAAGGCAATATTTTGAGCAAGCTGCGGCGCATGGGTTTCAGGAAAACCACCTCCCATATAAATGGCATGGACCTTCGGTATAACGGTTTCATTTAACGGGCTGATAAAAACGATATCAGCACCTTGCTTTATTAAAGCATCAATGTTATCGGGATAATAAAATTGAAAGGCAGAATCTCTTATAATACCTATGGTGACTGGAGCTGAATCAATTTGCTTTTCTTCTGAAAGGTGAGCTTTGGGTTTCACTTTTGGATCATTGCTTTTATATCCAAAGGTTACGGCCTGATAGAGTCCATCCAAATCAATATTGGCTTTGGCAACTTTAACGGCGGCCTGAATTGCCTGATTTGAAAAGCCATGTTCCTGGGAAGGAACCAGTCCCATGTGGCGTTCAGGAAAATCTTCGGCTTTCAATTTTGGAACTGCACCAAACACGGGAACCTTGCAAAATCGTTCTATGTTTGCTCTGACTTTTCCTTCATGGCGTTTGCCGGCCACCCGATTGAGAATCACACCGCAAATGTTAATTTCAGGATCAAACTTCATGCACCCCATGAGCAAAGCCGCCATTGTACGAGTACTCTTGGTACAGTCTAAAACCAGTAAAACAGGCAGATTTAAAAGCTTTGCAAGCTCTGAAGTCGATGTGGAACCATCAATATCAATACCGTCATAAAGGCCGCGGTTGCCTTCAATAACAGCGACATCACAATTAGCTGAATTTTCATAATAGGAGTGTTGAACAATTGACGGGGTACAAAGAAACGTATCCAGGTTGTAACAGGGACGACCGGCTGCTGTTGAAAGCCAGCCGGCGTCAATATAGTCAGGTCCCTTTTTAAATGGGGAGACCTTATAGCCTTTTTCTTTCCATGCTCCGGCAATCCCTAAAGAAATAATGGTTTTTCCTGATCCGCCCCGAAGGCCGGCAATAACAATACCCGGAACTTTTTTACCGACCTTTTGCATGAAATCTAAAAGCTTTTAACCTCTAACTTTCGCCTTCTGAAGAATGCTGAATACCACCGCCTTTAAGGCCATACATGGTTGTACTTCCTGAAGACCAGAATTCGAGTTCGCCTGTTTCCACCATTTTATTAACAACTTTTTTAATCGCCCTGGGTTTATCATCCGGGAAAATCTTATAAAAATCTTTAATATAAAATTTTGATTTAGTTTTAGCTTTTTTTGTCAGCCAGTCCACAACAGCTTTGGTTGCAGCTTCGGTATTGTCAAGAAGTTCACTCATTTTCATACTCCTTTGAAATGAAATGGTTCAGCCGGAGTGCAAATACACTCCGGCCTATACGACTTTATAAGCAACTATCGTTCAAAACTATTCTTAGAATTTGAACTGAGTTGACTGACGCCAGCTCATGTATGCCTGCTGACGGAAATCATCAATCAGGTGATGTGTGAACTCAAGTTCACATGCTTCAAAGAATTTTTCCCATCCGATTCTCTCAGCCCAGTCACCCAGACGCTCGTATTTATTGGCACCTTTGGCATAGGCTTCAACCATTCTGGTGATAGCAGCTGTCATGGAAGGCCATCTTGGCATTTCATTGGGCAAAAAGCCAACAACAACTTTAGAAAATTTAGGATCGGAAATCCTGTTGGAAACTTTACCACCTGCCATAAGAACAATACCATCACCTTCTGTATCAGCCAGAGGCATGGAAGGACACATGGTGTAGCAGTTACCACAATACATGCATCTTTCATTTTTAACAGAAACAGATTTTACTTCCGTGCCGTCAGCAAGAGTCTGTTTTGAAGGTTTGATTGCTGCGGTAGGACAAGCAGAAACAGCCAAAGGAATTTCACAAACTTTATCAAGATATTCATGATCCAGCATTGGCGGTTTTCTGTGATATCCGAGGATAGCGATATCAGAACAATGAACTGCGCCGCACATATTCAGGCAGCAAGCCATGGAAACTCTAAGATGTGCAGGAAGTCTCATGTCCTGGAAGTCAGCAAACAATGCGTCCATTGATGCTTTTACAGTACCGGAAGCATCTGTTGCAGGTGTATGGCAGTGAATCCAGCCCTGGGTATGAACGATATTTGTGATACCGGCACCTGTTCCGCCGATGGGAAACTTAAAGGAACCACCATCAAATTTTCTGGATGCCAGATCATTTTTCAAGGGTTCAAGTTTATCTTTTGAGTCAACCATGAATTCAACATTATTACGGGTAGTGAAACGAAGGTGCCCGTCACAATGTTTGTCAGCAATTTCACAGATCTCATTGATATGGGTGGTACTCATCAAACGCGCACCACCAACTCTTACTGTATATACTTCATCTCCGGAATCAGCAACATGAACGAGGACGCCCGGCTCAAGGATTTCATGATGAGACCATTTGCCTTTATTTTTTGCGATCACTGGAGGATAAAACTCATTATAGTCTCTGGGGCCGATGTCAGTGATTCTGTTTTCCATCGGTTTTTTGGGATCATAACCCGTAGAAATAAATGCCATTATAATTCTCCCTTTTTATCTTTGATGGTGTTTTCTGTATTCTTCAACATCACGTTCCCAGCCGCCGGTAACCTCATCCTCTTTCCAGAAGATATACGGGTTGGTTCTCGGATATTGTACATGCTGAGGCATTGCTTCGATACCAGTTACTTCAAGAAGTTTCTGGAATCCCTGACGCATGATCAGCTCACCAAGTCTTTCACGGTTTTTACCTTCTTCCATCCACCAATCCCAAATATTTTCAATGACTTCTGTAATTGCTTCATAATCATTGTCAGGATTAACTTCAATAAACGGAACCAGCAGAGAACCCATCTGAGCACCATCAAGAATAGGAGCTTTTGCACCGCAAAGGATGGAACATCCTGTTTCTTTACCGATTTTAAGAGCTTTTGGCATTACATTGATACAATGCATGCAGCGAGTACAATTGGCATTGTCAATGGCTAATTTTTTATTTTCAAACTTCATGCATCCGGTGGGGCAAAGCGCAATAACTTCTTTTTCAATGTCAAAAGGACCCCAGTCTCCGCCTTTATGGGCACCGGCGTTGGCAGGATATGCAGCGTCATTTTCAACATATTTGTTGACTGCATCCTGATCAATCCGGATATCATCTTTCCAGGTTCCGATAAAAGACATGTCGGAACGGGCAATAGATGCTACGCAGCAGTTGGGGCAGCCATCAAGTTTGAATTTAAACTTGTACGGGAAAGCAGGACGATGAAGCTCATCTTGATATTCGTTAGTCAAAAAGTGAACCAGTGCATTTGTATCATAGCATGCATATTCACATCTGGACTGGCCAAGACAGTCAGCAGGTGTTCTCAGGTTGGAACCTGATCCGCCAAGATCCTGATTGTAATCATGTGTCAGTGTCCAGAAAACTTCTTCTAACTGAGGAGTAGTTGTTCCCAGAAGAATGATATCACCGGTTGCGCCATGCATATTGGTAACACCGGAACCCCTGAAGTCCCAAAGGTCGGTCAATTTTCTAAGATAATCAGTTGTATAATACTTACCTGCAGGCTGGTTTACACGCATTGTATGAAAATGCTCAACACCTGGAAATGCCTGAGGCTGATCACAATATCTACCGATAACGCCACCGCCATAACCAAAAACACCTACGATACCACCATGTTTCCAATGGGTTCGTCCATGCTTGTAAGAAAGTTCCACAATCCCAAGAAGATCGTCTACACAATCCTGGGGAATCTGGAATTCCACGCCTTTTTCATTTTTTGCTCTGACTTCAGCCTGCTGTTTCAGGTCAGAGACAAAGCTAGGCCATGGGCCGGATTCTAACTGATCCAGGAAAGGAGTTTCATGCTTAGCCATTTACTTACCTCCATTAATAGTTAATTTACATTCAATCAATAATGAAAAATTTATCCAAACTTTTCATTCAATAGTCTGATATGTTGTTATTCCAAAGACTTAAAAAATCAACGTCTTTTTCTTGAAATCACCTTAAGCAAAATAACATTGCAGATATAAAATTTCTATTTCAACATGTCAATAAAAAAGGTTTTTTTAAAACCCACTAAAAATTACATGCAAGGTCCGACAATGGGATTCAAAATTTTCTTTTATCAATGCAATTTCTTCTGAATTGGATTGATAAGATTCTAAAATATTTTCCATAATGCCCATAACCTGTTCAAGGCTGAATTGCTGGAAAAATGCTATAAAAATCAATCTTAAATTTCCAAAGCCACAAACAGCTGATTTCTCGTCTAATGCATGCAAAAAGCCTTCCACAACCGGCTTTATCATGTTCTTTCCAAGCATAACGGTTTGACCCGTGCCATTCAATCGGTCAAGGCGCATCCTTAAAAGCAAATTCAGAAAAAAAAGCAGCAGAGACGGCAAAATATGCTCTTGCTTATCTTTTTCATCCGCACCAAATTCCGTTAAAGGCGAATATCCTCGCACTGAAATCAAGCGGACATGAACCTTACCAGCCTCCTGCCTGACAATAAAATCCCCGGCAGCATGATGCCAGGGAAAAATCTGATCAAAGGTTTCAATATCATAGTAACAAGTCAGTATCCGGGAGATTTCCTGATAAATAGGAAAAGCTGCTACTTCAGAAATATAATGGCACTTGCCGTCGGATTCCCATATCACGACTTGTCTTATGCCATGGTCTTGTGTGGCATGAAACTCTTTATAGCCGTCAAACCACTCTCCTAAAAAAAATCCAATCCTGCCTTTATCAGTGGTTATAACATCAACGCCAAACACCATAGGAAGATGGCGTTGTACATAATGAGTCTTGTTCAGGCGGGATATGATTTTATACTCATTTTCCAACAATGACAGACCCGATTTTGACACTGCACCGTTCAGAACAAAACAACATTCAGGAAAACCATGAACTACAACCTGAATTTTCAACGGATGATAAAAAGCACCGTGCTTTTCAAGAAACACAACGATCCTGTCAATTTGCCCAGTCAAAACAGACCTTTTACAAACAACCTCAAGGCCTGCTTTTAATATTGAAAAATTATTTTCCGATAAAAAACGACAGGAGGCTAAAAAATAGTCACCAATAGTTATAACAGCATCTTGCAGTTTTCTTTCAGAAGGAGTGTCGCTTGAAAAACCGGTATTTTTTCCTGACAATGGAAGTTCCCACAACTCAGAACCTGGCAAGACCTCTTTTTTTTCACCGGACAAAAAAAAGCAAAACAAATCAGGTTCCATTATGCTTTTCTGTGTGGCGCAAGCTCATCTTTTAATTCCCGGGCAACTTCAAACCCAAGCTCTTCAGCCTTGTCACAATGGACAATCGCTTTATCAAATTCACCGGTCTCAAGATAGGCCACGGCAAGATTGTTATGGGCAATTGGAAATTCAGGCTGCACGTTAAGGGCTTCAAGATTTGCTTTGATCCCTTCCGGTACAAGCCCTTTCATAAAATAGGCAGTCCCCAGGGTTGCATAGGCCTGGACAAAATGCTTGTTATGAATAATGGCTTTTTTGAGATTTTTAATGGCTTTATCCACCTTTTCTTCATCTTCCTTTGAATCTTTTCCATCAACCAGTTGAAGAAGGACAAATGCCATATTCGCATAGCCTTCCGCAAACCCGGCCCGTGCCTTTGTGGCACGCTGGTTATACCGGTAGCACCCTTCAAGATCTTTTCTTTGAAGACAGATACCGCCCAGAAGAACGTAGGCCTCAGCAAGAGTTGGACTACAGTCAATTGCGTCATGAAGGACTTTTTCAGCCTCTACATACTCCTGCTTTCCCAAAAGAGCCACAGCCAGGTTATAATGGGTTGTACCGCATTCAGTATTATGGGTAATCTGACTTCTTAATCTTGCAATATGCTCATCCGCATCTTTCGGCAGATTTTTCCCTTGATCCGTATTGGTCATTGATCTTATCCTTAGATTTAATTTTATTAAAAGTCCAAATCTTAAATTACATGAAAGCCTTTAAAAATCCAAACAACGACTTTCAAATTTTGTTGTGGCCAAACCCAGGATGACCAGATTGTAATATAAAATGGTCAAGCCTGCCTGTGGCAATCATTTAAAACCTTATATACTATTTCTGATACAACTTTGTGTCAAGACCCCTTTAAAATAATCACCAATTTTAATTTTGGCTTGAACCAAGCCAAGAGTTGTGATAGCACCTGAATCTAGGAAAATCCATTTAGAAACAATTTATTTACATGCCAGGAGTAAAATATGAAGCCAGGGTGCTATACAGCATTAATTACCCCTTTTAATCAAGCAGGAGAACTTGATCAAAAGGGACTTGAACAGCTTATCAACTTTCAGATTGAAAATGGTATCACAGGAATACTTGCAACAGGAACCACTGGTGAAAGCCCGACATTCAAATGGACGGAACACGATGACGTAATTGCCCAGGTTGCCAAACATGCAAAAGACAAATGTCTCACAATTGCCGGAACAGGAAGCAATAACACCGCAGAAGCTCTGGAAGCTGTGGGCAATGCTGCAAAAAAAGGGATTGATGCAGTCCTTTTGGTGGACCCTTATTACAATGGACCCAGCTCCCTTGAAATCAGAAGGGAATACTATGAGGTCATTGCCAAGCAATTCCCGGATGTAAATATTATTCCTTATATTATTCCGGGCAGAACCGGTGCGCAGATGCTGCCCCAGGACCTTGCCATCCTGGCAAAAAATTTTTCAAATGTATCCTGCGTAAAAGAAGCAACAGGAAATATTGAAAACATGCAACTTACCCGTAAATTTTGCGGCAATGACTTTAAAATATTCTCAGGGGATGACGCCCTGGTTTATGACGTGATGACTGATCCGAAAATCAAGGCATGCGGAGGGATTTCAGTCATGTCCAACATTGCCCCGAAATTTATGACTCAGATGATCTTGCAGCTCAACCAAGCAGATACAAACGGAGCCATGAAAATCCAGCAGGCCTTAAAACCACTGCTTGACCTTGTGGTAGTTACCACACAAGAAGATTCCGAGTTCGGACCCGTCACTTGCAGGGCAAGAAATCCTCTTCCATTAAAAACTTTGATGCAGTTATTGGGCATGCCGTCAGGTCCCTGCCGCAAACCCTTGGGAAAAATGACCCTCAAAGGCTTTCAAATCCTTTTGGATGCCGCAAAAAGCGTCCAGGCCCATAACCCGGAAATTTTTGAACCGGTTGCGTCATTTTTTAATGTAAACATTGAAGAGCGGTTGAACGACACCAAATCCCACGCAAGTCTCTGGTATACTTATTAAATAAAATTCAAACAGGCCATTTGCATTGCAATATGGCCTGTTTGAAAAACACTTGAACCCGATTTCTTACTGTTTATTTTTTTCTTTTACCTTAAAGTTTTCCCGTCCTGTTTGAAAAAAGCCAGCTTTAAGCCATTCAAATCCAAACTGCAATAATGAGATATCATCTTTTTTAATTTCTTCAATTTTTTCCTTTGGAAAATCATATCTTTCAAGAAATGTGCTGTTAAAAACAAAGTTCCTGAACTTGTCGATATTATAGCAAACCATAAAAAACATCTTTTTGCTTTCTTCGGTAAGTTTCATACTCAGCGGCAATGATTTTTTCCTGACAATCAGTTCCATCCATCCGTCATTTACCTTGTCACGAAGATCAACGCCCTGATCAGCTCTCCAGTCTGCAACAGTCCATTCTTTGTTTTCATCAAACCCCATGCAATGATCTTCTTTCACCGTGAAAAAAAACTCATCTTTTTCGCCTTTTTCACCGGAATAACTTAAAGACCCGACTCCCAACGGATAGTATCTGCAGGTTGTGGGGCGGTCTTCATATATGACACATCCGTCCTTGTCTTCCACAAAAGGACACGATTTTCTCTCATCATCCAGAAGTTTAAGCGTTACCACGGGAAGATCAGCCTTTTCAAGAATCTGTGGGTCCGTAAATACGGCAAGAAATTCCTCGGACGTCAAATCGAGTTTTTTGCGCATGGTTAAAATATCGTAGGGGGTCAGCATAATATCAATTCCCCGGCAGCAGTCGGTAAAACATTTGACGCCTTTATGGCAATTAAACCGAAATTTACTTTGCAAGCTGAGTTGTTCCGGTGGTATTCCAGATGTTTTCTGGGTTGTATCAGTCATTAGAACTTCCTTCTCTAAAATTATCATGATCGCTTAAGGATATGAACCATACAAAAAAAAATCAATAATGTCAAACCATTACAAACTTTACAACTCATCTTAATAATACGAATATCATACATATTCAATCAAAATAAATTTGACATATGATTGAATTCAAAATAAACAATAAAACCATATCATAAATGTTATACTCGCTGATCATGACGCACGAAATCATCCAAAGGAGTTTTCATGAAAATCAAAAAGGCTGTTTTTCCGGTAGCAGGACTTGGCACGAGATTTATCCCCGCAACCAAAGCCATGGCTAAAGAGATGCTCACTGTTGTTGACAAACCCATCATCCAGTATGCGGTTGAAGAAGCCTTTGAAGCCGGCATCGAACAAATTATTTTTGTTACGGGCCGTGGGAAAAAAGCACTTGAAGACCATTTTGACAGGTCTTATGAAATAGAACACGCACTACAGGAAAAAGGCAAAGACGATCTTTTAAAACAAATCCAGGAACTTGTTCCCAAAACAGGCAACATTATTTATACCCGTCAGCACCAGCCTTTGGGCCTGGGTCATGCCATATTGTGTGCAAAAGATATTGTCGGAGATGAGCCGTTTGCAGTACTTCTGGCTGATGACCTTATCCAGACCGACAAACCCGTTCTTTCCGAAATGGTAAAAAAATTCGATCGGTTACGGGCATCCATGGCTGCGGTCATGGAAGTGGAAAAAGACCAGACAGACAAATACGGCATCCTTGATGCCCAACAGGTGGAAGAAGATATTTTCCGAATCGACGATATGGTGGAAAAACCAAGTCCGGACCAAGCCCCTTCCAACCTTGCCATTATAGGCCGCTATATCCTCACCCCCAAAATTTTTGAATATTTAGAAAAAAAAGAAAAAGGCGCGGGAGGAGAAATCCAGCTTACCGATGCCATGAAAACCCTTCTCAAAGAACAGCCGATCTATGGATATAAATTTAAGGGAACACGCTTTGACTGTGGAGATAAAGCAGGATTCCAGATGGCAAACCTGTCATTTGCCCTTGAAAGACCGGACCTGAGAGACAGGCTGATAAAATTCATACGAGAAATTCAAAAAAAATATTAGGCACACTCAGGAATTTTTATACTGACTATAAATTTTCATCACTTTTCTGACATAATTTTGTGTTTCTTTGTAAGGGGGAATCCGCTGATACTTATCAACAGCCTGTGGCCCTGCATTATAAGCTGCAAGCACCAGTGGAAGTTTATGCTCGTAGCGCGTCAACAGCCGCTGAAGATAAAGGGTTCCCCCCATGATATTCTGCAAAGGATTAAAAGGGTCTTCCACAAAAAGGGATTTGAAATTGGCCGGCATAATCTGCATGAGGCCTTTGGCACCTCTTTTTGAAACAGCCCTTTCGTTAAAGTCTGATTCTGCTTTAATAACCGCCTTAATCAATGAAAACTCAACGCCATATCTTTTTTGGGCTTTCTTGATAAACTCATCATATTTGCGAATATAAGCCCGAGGGTTTGTTTTTTTGGGTTTTTCTTTGATGTATACTTTGTAATCCGTTGATGTGGGGACATTTGTAAAATGGATAATACCGCTGCCGTCAATATACATATAGATATCGCCGGCAGCATTGCCAGCACAAACCATGCAATAAAAACAAATCCATAAAAAAAGGCCTGTTTTTTTTACCATTTTCCCCAATTTATATGAAAGTCTTAAAAAATTCACACAGAGACTTTCAATCTTTGTTGTGGGCAAATCTTAAATAAAATACCAAATATGCCCATGGCAGTTATTTGTTTTTGTCTTTGTATGCTTTTAAGATAAATTTTCCCGGAAACTTGGAGTTTGCCACATATTTTCCCAGATTGTCCAGAAAGGTTTTGACAAGCGCGTCAAACACATCGTCTTTTTCATGATCCATGATAAAGTTGCGCTCAACCCTGTATTCATACATTGCATTGCCACCCAGAGTCGCCAGGATATCTTCAAATTTAAACTCAGACAGGGGTTCATCAGAAAACAGATCTTTTTTGATTTTAATATCCATATTCGCCTTCATGATAACCACATAAGCATCTTCACTAACTTTTCTGGACCAATCCGATATCACAAGGGTCTGGTTGTTTTCCAGTTCAATTTCCCTGACTATTTTTTCTTTCACTATCTCTTTTGCAACTATTTTAGATTCCATTTTTATCCTGCATTTTTCAATTCCATCAATTAAACCATAATCAAAACAATTCCAGTTGTTTTGCTTTCTTTTTAACTGACAATTTAACAGGCGCTTTTTCCACCTGTGTCAGTTTTGCTTCAATATCCTCAATAAAAAAAGATCGTTGCCTTTTTTTAATGGTGCCAAATATGCGTCTTTTTTTTGCATAAGTCAAACAAAGAATGTCCATGGCCCGTGTCATGCCGACATAGAACAGACGACGCTCTTCTTCAAGATCATCTGTGTTTTTACCATCCCTTGCAAAAGGGACAAGCCCTTGTTCACACCCCGCAACAAACACAACCGGAAATTCAAGCCCTTTGGCAGCATGCAGAGTCATTAAAGAGACTTTTTGCGTATTAAACTCAAGTGTATCCTCATCCTGGTTCAAGGCAACCGCATCCAGAAAACCCCTTAAATCATCGTTAAGAATCCCGATGGATAAAAGTTTTTCAAAAATTTGGTTTGTTTTATCATTGCTTTCAATGATCGGTTTTAAATCCGCCTTTTCAAACAAAAGCCTTAACCCTGTTTCAGTGTCACACTGCATAATCTCCTCTTGAAGGCACTTGAGCTTTTGTGCAATCATGACAATGTTTTGTCTTGTTGCAGCTTTGATCCCGCTGATATCTGTTTGCACAAATTCATCCAGAATATCCTGATTTGTTTTGCAGGCGTCATTATACGCTTTATGAAAAATTTCTTTTCCTTTTTTACCCAGCCTAACGCCAAAATGATCAAAAACGATCTCAACGTCTATAAAGCACTCATTTTGGGACATGATCCTGCAAAGACTGATCAATTGCCGGATGCCTTCAATATCAACCATATTTTTTTTATCGGCTGCCTGAAAAGGAATACCCTCTTTTTCAAACACATCAATAAAAATCTCGCACTGTTTTCGTGTTCGATAAAGAACGGCAAAATCTGCAAAACAATAATCTTTTGTTTCGTCCTGATCGGTCTTGCCCGCGTCCATTGAAAAAAAAGAGGTTCCCCCCACAAGATTTTCAATCATCTTGCCAATGGCTACGGCCTCTGCCCTTTCCGTGGCAGTCTCTTTGATGATCAGTTTTTTTTGACTTTCCACATCTGAAAAAACTTTAAATTTTTCCTCATTGTCCAAAGAGTTGCTGATCATTTGAAAAGACGCGTCAAGAATAGTCTGGGTGGACCTGTAATTTTGAGTCAGCAAAATTTTTTCACATCCGGGAAAATCATCTTCAAATAGTTTGAAATATTTATTGTCCGATCCTCTGAACCCGTATATGGACTGATCCGGATCACCAATCACAAAAATATGATTATCTTGTGATATCAATTTGACAAACACATACTGTCCAAAATTCAAATCCTGGTATTCATCAATAAAAATATATTGATACTGTTTGCGGACACTTGCCAAAACATTTTCTTCGCAGTTGAGCATGTTTATTGTCATTGCCATCAGATCTTCAAAATCCGCCACATTATGCTCTTTGCAAAGAACCTGGTAGGCTTGATAAATTTTTTTAAAGGATTCTAATTCACCCTGGTGTACGAATTTTTCAAGGGGTATGAATTTTTCAAGATCATCCTCCGGCCCCAGCAAGTTTTGTTTGCACAGACTGATCAATTGATCTGTTTTGTTTACCTGACCCTTTTTACTGTTTTCTTTCGTAATTTCAATACTTTCCAAGGACTCTATGGCTTCTTTGACCAGCGAAAGCCTTATTGGATCATCAACAATAACAGCATCAAATGCCTTGTACTCTTTTAAAAGCTTAAGGCAAAAAGAATGAAAAGTTGCCGCCAGAACAGGTGTTTTGGCTTTGGTCATATAATTGTCCATGCGCTGTCCAAGCTGTGTTGCCGCTTTATTGGTAAATGTCAGGGCAAGGATGGACAAAGGATCAATATTTTTTTTGGATATCAGCCAGGCAATTTTTGCAGTCAAAGTTCTGGTTTTGCCCGTACCTGGTCCGGCCTGGATAACCACGGCCCTTGCAGATGATTCAACCGCCTTTTGCTGTTCAGGATTCAGACCGGCCAACAGATCCCGGTTATGATTTGCGGGTCTTGTTTGTCGGGGCTTTTCTTTATTGTTTTGATTTTTTTCATTATTTTTCTCAGCACCCGGCTTTTTAACCACTGCCTTTGCATTTTTTTTTGCTTTTTTGGCAGGAAGCTTAAACAAAAGATTGTTGTCTCCTTTTAAACGTTTTTTTTCCTGCCTGGAAAAAAGGTTGACCTTCCCGTATTCGCCGTCATAACCGGGATCAATGTTGACATCCCCTGTTCGCATCTTTTGTACGGCCTCTGCCAGCAGGGGTATGTTGGCGGTTTTTATCTCTTCAAAAGATTTATCCAGAAGGATGCCAAGCTCCGGCCCAAGATTTTCAATGGCCTTTTGATAATATGTTGCCACTTTTTTGGTTTTAGGACCCACCTCAAAAATTTCCGAAAGCATATCAGCAAGAGGAATAATGCTTTGATATCCATGCCGATTTTCCGGCACATACCCTTCCGGTCTTTGCGACAGTTCCTGGACCCGGTTGAGTACTCCATAGGTAACCTTTTTACCGCATTCGGGACAGATGCCGTCAATCTGGTCGGTGGCGGCGGGATTCAGACAGATATTGCATTTCCTGTGGCCGTCATAATGGTATTTGCCCTGGTGGGGAAACATATCCAAAGTACCCTGGTAATGTTCAAGATCATTTTTTTCAAGAGCCTGGCGCATATGAAAAAAACTCAACTCCGTGTCAAACACGGATGCATTGCGTCCCAGATATCCTGGGGAATGGGCATCTGAATTGGACAGCAGACGGACATTGTCCAGATCCTTGATCCGCCAGTTCATGGGAGGATCGGAAGACAAGCCTGTTTCAACGGCAAAGATATGCTCTTTTAAAGAACCAAAACACTCTTCAATGGAATCAAATCCCGATTTTGACCCGAACATGGAAAACCAGGGGGTCCAGATGTGGGCCGGCACAAAAAAACCCTTGTCATTGACATCCAGCATGATGGCAAGCAGGTCGGCTGCATCCAGTCCCAGTATGGGACGGCCGTCGGATTTAATGTTACCGATGGCATCCAGCCTGGCATTGAATTTTTTCACACTGGCAATATCGGGAAAATAGACCAGGTTATGGTTTTTCCTCACCCGGTCGTCTTTCTTGTAAATATTGCTGATCTCGGTCTGCAAAATAAACCGGACAGGGTTCCGGCAATTTTCAGAAACGGTTTTGTCGATATCCCTTGCAATCTCTTTTTTCAGGGAAAACATTCCCGGCTCGGTTTCTTCAAGCTTGGACTCAATCTCGTCAATCCAGGCTGGATAGGTAAAATCCCCGGTTCCGACAACCGTAATGCCTTTCATCTGTGCCGTATAATAAAGATTTTCAAAATCAAGATTTTTGGCCGTAGCCCTTGAATACTTGGAGTGAACATGAAGGTCAGCAATAAATTTCATTTTTTCTGCCCGATTATAGATCAATATAAAGGTTAAAATCCGGTTACAGGTTCAATAATTACATGATTTGCCCTTAATTTAAAAGCATGAATCTGCTAAAGAAGAGCTGTCACCCCTGCAATAAAAATAAAAGGGATTGCAATGCACCGTATTCAAGATATACATCTAACCTTATACAATCAAATGGAAGGCTTACTATGAACATATTTGACACAGCATCCAAAACCTTGATCCAAACCTGGGATCAAACAATCAAAGAACCGGTCAAGATAAAACTGATCGCCACGGATCACGCTGAGAACTCTCAATTTGCAAATTTTACCCGCCAGATGGCAGATGCCACATCAAAGCTGGTCATTGAATCTGAGAAAGGAGAAAAAGACCTGCCGGGGTTCTTGCTCAAAGAGAACATCATCTATTCAGCCCTTCCCCTAAAAAAAGAACTGGACCCGTTTCTTGACGCCCTGTCACAGGTCAACGGCACCCCACCCATGCTGGCCCAATCCGACCTTTCCGAGAATGTTCAAAGCACACTTGATAAAATAGACATCCCGGTGCGGTTAACACTTTATATTGCTCTTGAGTGCCCCCATTGTCCCAATGTGGTCAGAACTGTCATCCCCATTGCGTTGAATTGCAAAAACATAAATCTTCATATCATTGACGGCAGTTTGTTTAGTGAAACCGCACAAAAAGACGGCGTCATGTCAGCACCCTGCCTGATCCTTGATGATGATTTCAGATGGACAGGAAATGTTACGGCAGATGAAATTGTCAACATGATAGTGGGACGTGATCCGTCACACTTAAGTGCCGGAACCCTGAAAAACATTCTCGAACAGGGAGACGCATCCTGGATAGCCCGGCAGATGATTGAAAAGCAGAATATCTTTGACGCCTTTATCAAGCTTTTGCTGCATGACACATGGTCGGTCAGGCTGGGGGCCATGGTAATCGTGGAGGAACTTGCCGAAACCGACCCGAAACTGGCTGCCCGTCTGTGCCCCGTTCTGATCAGCCTGTTTGATGAAAAAGAGATTTCCGTACAAGGAGATATTCTCTATGCCCTGGGAGAAACCGGAGACAAAAAAACAACAGAATGGATCAAAGAAAAACTTGCCGCGCTGGACCATCAAGACTTGGTTGACGCTGCCAAGGAAGCTTTGGAAACCCTGGAGGACAAGAATGGATAATCCCCTGCCGGCAAACTCTTTGATCTGTTTTATGAAAAGTATGCCCGATTTTTATAATCAAAAAACAAAGCAGTATTGTTTAACCTTATATTAGAATTTTTGTTAAAGATTCGAGAATTTCATTTGTGGGATTGTCTAAACTTGTTTCATCAAATTTTACAGATGTTATAAATTTTGATGCCCTTTTTCTTCTTTGCAATCCCGAAATTTTAATAGAAATATCGCCACCGCCTTCTGCTGCATAGTCGACAAGACTTCTGATATTATCATTTTCCTGGTTTATATCTAAAGCATTACCATTGAAACTATTGAGTTCCAAATTTATTTTATGCGAATTTGTAAGCTTATTAATTTTTCCCAAATCCAAGCTTAATATTTTTGATGTTTCCGTCATATCCGATGATATCAATTCAAATTTCAGAGCGATTATCTCCTCTTTGTATTCATTGATTAGTTCCCAAAATTTATTTTTTTGAAATTTTGCATCTACATGCATAACAAAATCGTATTTATATAATTGATCCTGAATAGCATCCTTTATTAAATTAGCAACTACCTGAGTACTGCTAAAGGCCTTTCTGTTTATAGATATGGCTATTGTTTGAATTTCAGGATGATTATTTATAATAACTGTAACATGAGGCCAATCATCCAAACTTTCTTTGTCAAAATCAGGTTTATTGTTTTCTATCTTTTTTTTAGCACCAATTTTTAGAATATGCCAATCGTGCTTTTCATATATAATTTTCTGTCTTGTAGACAATTTTTTATGTTTGATTTCAGGAAAATCAGCTAAAATTGTTCCCAAAAATTTATTTTTATTTTTAATAAGAGTTTCAATATTTTCAAACAAGTCTAATTGTATATTGCGACTCTTAGAAAGCAATTGAAATCTATATAATTCGAAAGTTTTGTTTATTTTCACAATATTGCAACTCACTATTATTAAATATATTTATGCTAACCAGTTGTTAACAGTCCATTTTCCTCAATATTTTTTTAAAATTCCATTATCAAGAAAAGGCAAACATATCTCATTCCACTCCAGCCGTCACCTTAAAATCAGAAAAAAACCCTACTTTTTCATTTTTTACAGCTAACCATCCTATCGTTAAAAGACAAATTAATTGATTGATTTGTCCAAAACATTACCATATAAAATATAGATAGATATGGTATTCAAATCTGAATCACCTTGCAAACAAGGGATTTGTCATATGCGATCAGCAGAACGGATCTGCAGTTAAAAAAAGAGAGCTTAAAAAGCTTTTTAACAATATTTTTGATCAGCAGCAAGAAACCTATGGGGAGAATTACAAATGAAAGTGGTCAATTATAAAGATGTATTGCCGGTTGTCATGTGCAATGAGACGGTTAAAAACGTTGCCGGCAGGGTCATGATCGGAAAACAAGACGGAGCAAAAAACTTTTGCATGAGAGTTTTTGAAATGGGCAAAAACGGGTATACCCCCAGGCACACCCATGATTGGGAACATGAAGTATTTGTCCACACAGGCACAGGAGAAGTGCTTATAGAGGATCATTGGCATCCCTTGTCAGAAGGATCGGCCATATTTATTCCGGCAAACATAGAACATCAGTTCAAAAACACATCGGACAAGACCTTTACCTTTGTCTGCCTGATACCATCGGGAGCGCCTGAATTATGACAACCCCAAGATCCTGTGTGGGAGAGGACGCCCGGTTTATCGTAGGAATTCACAAGCCTGATTTTGAAGTGAAAAACTTAAGAAACCATGACCATATTGCATCTCTCGGGCAGCTTGAAGACGGCACGATAGTTGACAACCGTGTCAATTTCCCCGATGCGGATCTTTATGAACCCTGTGCAGACATTATTTATGAAATTGCCAACCCGTTTCCCTTCAGGGGCACCACATATATCAACTCTGCATGGGCCGATGTAAAAGCTGAACACCCCGAGACCATAGGTATCTCAAAACCGGCTCCCTGCTCTTTGCTTCAAAACTTTGAAAAGTTCCAGGCAAATAAAACCACGGGAATCAAAAACAAAAAAGCCCTTCTGGACATTCTGCCTCATCCGCTTACCATTGCACTGGCCCAGGCATCCACAGACCCCGAAGAACTGATGCTTCTGGCAAAAAAATCCTGTCGTATCCTGTTTGATCCTGATAATCAGAGTCCTGCCGGGATCGGATATACAAAGGATCAAAACGACAAGCGGATCCCGGAAATCCATGACCATGAACTTTTTGAAGTGCTTGTGAACAACCGGTATCTTCCTGATGACTATAAAAATGCCCTGGTGCTGAAACCTGGGGTACAGGGAAACAATGAAATTACAGGCGAATATCTGTCTGAAGACGGGAAAACCCATGTATTTGAATACCTGAGACGAAATTCCTATATTCCCTGGGGCCATTTTGCATCAAACATGGCCAATGACGCCATCCGGTACAGGGCATTGGATCTTTGCGATGAAGACATGAAAGGCATTCGTCATTTATACTACCAGCGCGCCTTTGTAAGAGTTGCTGCCGGGCTTGGCATTTGTCTGCCCGACAAAAAAGCATGCTTAACTCAAAACCGGCTTGAAGATCTCAGGAAGGCCCTGCAGGCAAAACTCAACCAGACCCCGGCTCCTTGCCTGGAATTTGACAATACCCTGTGGGGATGGAACTTTGGATTCGGATATGCCCAGTCCGGCCACAGGCTGCATGCCTCCCACCAGATGATACACCAGCAAAATGCCATGATCCCGAAACTTGTTCAAACCGATTCAGGTCAAACAATACCGTCCTTTTCCTGCGGTGACCTTATCAAGGATTTTATAAGGCAGTACAAAGATGCAACAGGCAAAGGATTTTTCAAAACCTATTTAAAAGCAATTAAGCACAACACAAGAACGGACGGCAAAACAGGCAATCCCTCTTCCCTGGTCCTG
Source organism: Desulfobacula phenolica (assembly GCF_900105645.1). NCBI lineage: Bacteria > Pseudomonadati > Thermodesulfobacteriota > Desulfobacteria > Desulfobacterales > Desulfobacteraceae > Desulfobacula > Desulfobacula phenolica. Next base: position 354,057 of record NZ_FNLL01000002.1, read on the forward strand.
ATGGAAGATGACCAGGTTATTTTATTTGTGCCCAAGGCCCAGATAAGTGAATGGGAACTGCAGCTTATGCCCAAAACCGCTTGCGGTAATATTATTGAAGCAGACACCAAGATGAGAAACTCTCTGGACAAAGCCATCCTGACCGCCGTAAAAACCCTTGAATCCCTTGGGGCACAATTTGTAACCTCCATTGAATTTTCAAAACGGTTTGATTCAAAAATTCATGATCAACACATGTTGTATTCCTTTATCCCGAGACTTCCCTATGCGCCCGATACCTTTTCCGAAGCCCAGTTAAGATGGATCAGCGGATGTTATCCCGAGGATTTTGCCCATGCCTGTCGAATGACAATCAAAAATCTTTAACAAAGGAAATAAAAATGATTCTGCATGATTTTATTTATGAATGGGACGGAAAAACAACCAAAGGTGAAAAGCCGGTTTCATGGTGGCCTGGATCATACCATGTTAAAATTGTTAAACTGGGAACCGATAAAAACAACATCAGCTACCTTGTGCCCATTGCCGTTATCTTGAAAAATGCCAAAACCCAGCCGAGCATGATGAATACATCATTAAAAAACTATATCCATAATTTTGCCCAAAAGCTGTCAAAAGAGTATAATCTGAATATCAGCAAGACCCTCTGGATTGAAATAGATGATAAAATCAGGGTGGCTGTTTTAACCCCTGTTCAAAAAAATGTCCCTGAAACACTTTATTCCATATCCTGGCGGTCTATCCGGCCCAACGAACTTGCGATGATCAAACCCTATATTTCTGACATGTGAAAATTGTCCAAAAAATCATATTTAAAAAGCAGCATTTCCCAAAGGTCAAATTATCAATTTTGTGGAGGTTTTCCATAGTAGGACTCGAAAAAAAAGCCGGAATCAGGATTTTTACCCAACCTCTTCACCAGGTAGTGAAAGAACAGCCTTATGATCAGGAATGCGTTTGCGCTGCCCTTTTTTTCCCACCGTCTGGCAGAAACTTCTGCCCTTTTATTCAGATATACCAGCCGCCCCAGAGAACGAAGACGGATGGAAAATTCCACATCTTCCATCAATGCAATGGCGGGAAAAAGATCCAGTCGAACCACCGGACCCCGGCGAAAAAACTGCACCTGATCACCAAAGCTAATCCCGGTGAAAAGAACACGTACATGGTTCAGGTATTCAATGATCCTGCAGCGGATACGGGTGGCACAAGAAGATGAAGCCGTGGAGAATCTGCTGCCAACTGCCCCGCCAATGGCACGTTTTTCGGCATTCAATATTCGCAATATTGAACCAAATACCGGCAAAGGCACCCGGGTATCGGCATGAACTATTGCCACCACATCCCCCCGTGCTTTCATAATACCGACTCGAATCTGCCCTCCCCGGCCGCCCCCGGCCCCATAAGGCAAGTTGTGCAAAAATGTCCGGGCTCCGGCTGACCGGGCTTTGGACAGGGTGTGATCCACGGAACCGCCGTCAACCACAATGGCTTCAATCACATGGGGAGAGCGCAGCGCAATTTTCACGCAGCTTCCAATGAAGGCCTCCTCATTAAGAGCCGGAATCACAACTGAGATGGTGCGGCATGGACGAGCCCCCTCCTCTGGAATCATGGTATGAGAGTGTCCCATGCCTCAGTGCCTCCTTCAAAATTCCGGGCCATGGGCAGTTCGGACAGTTCATGTACCATCCACGCATATGCGGAACGAATGCCGCCGGTGCAATAGTAGACAACCGGTTTTTCCGGATTAATACCATGTTTTTTCAGCAGCTGCAGGGTTTCAAGCCTGTCCAGGGGAGTATGGTCCACACCATTTATAAATTTTTTCCACGGTATATGCACAGCACCTGGAAGATGACCGAAAAACCATTCCCGGATTGACCGAGTATCCACCAGTTGAATTTTTTCTTTTTCCTTAAAAAGGGCTTTGGCAGAAATGTTCAGTTCGTGATGCAAAATGGGAACATACACTGTGCCGGCTTCATTCTTCTTTTTACCTGCCGGTGTATGGCGGGAGTATGATTCCAAGACAAAGCCGTTGCGCTCCCATGCCTGAACCCCTCCCGACAAAAGCCGAATGGGGCCTGAATGGCCCAGCCAACCAAGCATCCAGCATATCCAACCCTCGCCGCCCCAACTTTTGTCGGCATCGCCATATACCACAACCGGCGTATCCCGGCTAATTCCTAAATTTCCAAGGGCTTCGGCCAGCCTGTCCTGAGACAAGATCCTGAATTGAATGCCGTTTTCATCCGTATGCGTATGGGTTTCCCAGCTAAAAGAAAAAGAACCGGGAATATGATTGGTTTTCCATGCATTTTCCGGGCGGCCGTCAAGGATCATCCAACCTGCAGTATTTTGTTTGAGTTCCAAAGCATTGATAAGTCCCAGGTCAGATGCTTGACAGACAAGAGGCACTCTGGTAACAGCAGCAAACATGAGAACTATAACCATTGCCGGCAACCTCCGCAGGCTTAGCAAACCAATCAGTGTTCTGATCCCTGTTGCCGTATTTTTACTTTTTACAAGACTTGCCATGGAACCGGACCTCTCCAGATCCATTCCTCTTCTATTAATTATTTGCGGTATCATTGTTATCCTCCTTGCCTTGACACAATATCTCGCCGTCCAATGGTCATTTTCATGGTCTGTTCCGCTCATCATCGGCATAGCTATTTTTATCCGGCTGATCTTTATCCGGGAACCGCCTGTGCTGTCTGACGACCTGTACCGCTACCTGGTAGACGGCCAAGCCATTCTCCGGGGAATCAGCCCCTATGCCATGGCTCCTGAGGCAGCTGATTTCCTGCCACCTGACATGGCGAATCTGCCCGAACTGGTCAACCACAGCCACCTTATCACTCTCTATCCCCCGGCAGCCCAGATCGTGTTTGCAGCCGGAGCCACCATGGGAATCCTGATTGACCCGCTTATCGGTATGAAGCTGGTCCTCTGCATCATGGATATATGCACCTGTATGATGATGATTACCCTGGTTCGTTCATTGGATATACCAGCCTGCCGGGTAATCCTCTATGCATGGAACCCCCTGCCCGTAATGGAGATTGCAGGGTCAGGCCATATTGACGGTGCTGCAGTCTTTTTTTTTACGGCTGCCCTCATGCTAACCAGCCGGGCAAAGACGGGGATATTCACCGGCGTGTTCATGGCATTGGCCATCCTCACCAAATGGATACCCCTCATGATTCTTCCCGCCTGGCTGCTGCTGGTGCCGAACAAAAAGAGGGCAACAGCCCTGGCATCAGCCCTCTTGACCTCCGGAATTTTAACCGCCCTGTTCTGGCCGGAGCTGACAAACGGCATTGCAACCCTGGGGCAATACCTGCGTCACTGGGAATTTTCAGGCTTTGTGTTCAGAAGTCTGCGCCAATTAAGCGGATCTGGAATCATTGCCCGGAGCATTGTGGCAGCCCTGTTTACAGGAATTGTCGGTGTGCTTTTTATCCGGCACGTTTTTTTTCATACATCCAGAAAAAATATTTTTGCTTATCTGGCTGTCGTCTCAACGGCCTTTCCAATGCTATCCCCAACGGTTTACCCCTGGTATGCCCTTTACCCTGCAGCATGCCTCTCCTTTGTCCAGACTCCTGCCGTGCTGATCTTATCCTGGTCGGTGTTGCTATCCTACCGCATCCTCATGGTACGGCATACCACGGGCCTGTGGATCGAAGATGATCTGACTCCCCTGCTTATCATTGCGGCCCCGGCAGCAGCCATAGCCATCCAGGGCATTGTTGCCCGTTTTAGTATGCGGCAATAAACGAAAAGCTGACATTATCCCCGGCAGCTGTATTCTTACCATAGATATCGGTACGGTATCCAAACTCCAGACTCCATGGGCCTGACAGTTTAAACCCCAGGGCCAAGTCAAGCTTTCCAAGATCATAATTCAATGTGGCAGTGGGATTTGCGTTGTAATCCAAAATGGGGTCATCGTTGTTTATCCCCAGAATACCGTCAAGCTTTACCCTGCCGTAAATTTTCTTTGTCATGTCGATCCCCAGTTCCAAAAGATACCTGAACTCATCCGCTGGTTCTTCCGCACGCAAACGGTATCCAGCCTCGATATTCACATATCCGGGCAAAAAAGGGTAAAGTGATTTGCCATACAGGAGCCTGAATTCCGTATCATACTGGCTGTTGCCCAGTGCCACTGCCTCGTCGTCATCGTAGAGTTCGGGAATCTTAACCAGTGCCTGGGCAGAAACCACACCAAAATCACCCGAAACAAGACAATATTTTAACCCCATATCCAGATCGGAAAAACCTGTGGTTTTATTGATAATGGTATCATCTTCAGATTTCAGCCATTTGTAAGAGACCGATCCCAGAACGGTGATTTTATCTGTAATGCCGTATTCCACATAATAGGCAATATTGGTATCGGAAAAATCACCATTGGCCGGGAACTCATTTTTATCTCCTGAGTCATTAAAAGCTTTTTCAGCGTCATATATATTGAATGTTAGCTTGTTATAAATAGCTCCCTTTTTGGCAGTCCATGCCCCGGCAAACACGGAACCTGTTGACAACACGACCATAATCAGAATCCATGACATCGTTTTTAAAATAATTTTCATCATCTTATCCTTCTTTTTCGTTTTAGCATAATGATTGTTAAAGTTTATGAAAATAAGTGAGGCATTCCAACGTGTCCAATTGATTATACCGATCCGGAATACACACGCTATTGACACAGGCTATAATGAAGGCCAGCATTGATTTTAAGATCTGCTGCATGATATAGACCCGTCCATGATGGAATATTTTTTAGACATCCTGACCTTGCTTCATTTTTCCGGTATTGCAGGACTTGCACTGTACGGTATTCATCGGATATGGTTTCTTATCTGCTGGCTGAGTATCCGATTGATCCGGAAAAACAAGCTACATGGAACAAAGCCACCCGCACTGGACGATCACCCCAAGGTGACTGTGCAGGTGCCTCTCTATAACGAACCCCTTGTGGCTGAACGTGTCATTGACGCTGTTGTTCGCCTTGACTGGCCACAGGAAAAGCTTGACATACAAATACTGGACGACTCCACTGACGTCACTCGGGAAATTGTCCTGAAAAGGGTTGCCAAATGGGCTGATATAGGCGTTCCCATTCAGCTAATAAGGCGGACCGGCAGGGACGGCTATAAGGCCGGAGCGCTCCGGAACGGCATGGCGCTCTGCAAGGGGGAATTCATTGCATTGTTTGATGCGGATTTCGTGCCTGATCCCGATTTTCTGGAAAAAACCATTCCCTGGTTTAACAAAAAAAATGTAGGTATGGTCCAGGCAAGATGGACATTTATTAATGCAAATCAATCATGGCTCACACGTCTTCAGGCCCTGCTATTAAGCCCCCATTTCAGTATCGAACACCAGATACGCTCAGACCGGGGTTTGTTCTTCAATTTTAACGGCACTGCCGGCGTATGGCGCAAACAGGCCATTGAAACTTCCGGCGGATGGCAAGATGATACGGTCACCGAAGATCTTGACCTGAGTTACCGCGCCCAGATAAAAGGATGGCGCTTTCTTTACCTGGATCATGTTTCAGTCCTGTCGGAACTTCCCACAACCCTTTCCCACTTCCGGGCACAGCAGGAACGATGGACAAAGGGTGCTGTCCAGACGGCAATCAAAATTATTCCTTCACTGCTTTGTTCTCCTCTTTCCCTGAAAATCAAACTGGAGGGAATGGCCCATCTCATGGCCAATCTCTGCTGGTTGTTCGCCCTGGTGGTGACACTGACCCTTTACCCGGTAATCATCCACCGCATCAACATCGGCATATACCAGATCCTGTGGTTTGACCTGCCCCTGTTCATGTTCTCCTCAGGGGCCATCATCTGCTATTACCTTATGCATTCGCTGATGACCGGTCACCGGCGTTTTGCCTGGATCATCGGCATTCTGCCTCTTTTGAGCATCGGCCTTTCTCCCTGTTTTTCACGCTGCGTGTTCCAGGGCATTTTCCAAAAAGGAGGTGAATTTATTCGCACTCCAAAACTTGGACTGTCCCATACAAGAGGATCTGCTCAAGATTTATTCCATTCCTGCGCCAATGATATCTGGGCCCTGCTGGTCAACGTACCGTTCATGCTCTACTCATTGCTTCCCCTTACCCTTACCTGGCAACAGGGAACATGGGTTGCCCTGCCTTTTATCAGCCTTTTTCCCATGGGATTTTTTCTGGTAATTGTTGTGGATCTTTACAACCTTATCAAAGGGTATTGGCATGACCTATTAAAACCCTGTGATACATCATGATTATCAATTGGTATTTTACTTTACCCCATGCCATATTCCTTTCATTTTTTTTAAAAGCTATCAAATGAAAGAAAAGGAGTATAGTACCATGAAGAGACACCTTGCCGTCTTTTTTACCGTTGTTACAGGGATGTTTCTTATTGCCCTGACTTGCCTTCCAATAGGATGCAACAGTTCCAGCAGCACCTCCAAAGCCGCCCCAAGCGACGCACTCACCGGGGACTCCACCTTATTCCCCAACGCCCACCTGCTGGCTTCCGCCCAGTTTCTTCTGGACAACGGCGCACAAGATACCGGCAAATCATCTGCCAATACCAACCCCGTAATAATTGACACCCGCTCAGCCGAGGAATATAACCTGGGACACATACCCGGTTCCATTAACGCTGTATGGGAAGATTTTGTTCTGTGGAATGATCCGCCTGAAAAAGCAACACTAAAACCTGTTGACGATCTTGAAGCCGATCTGGGGGCACTGGGCCTGACAAGGGATACCGCCATTGTGATCTATGATGACACCCTAACCTCATGGGGATCATCCGGCCGCATCTTCTGGATGCTGGAATATCTGGGATGCACAAATGTTAAAATTCTAAACGGCGGCTGGGACAAATGGGATGCAGACGGCCTACCTGTACAGGAATCAACTGTTTCACTTTCTCCGGCTGTTTTCACAGCACAGATAAATTCATCCATCAGCAAGGATAAAGAGAATATCATAACCAGGATGGGTGAAGCTGATTTTGTAACAGTAGATACCCGCACCGACGAAGAGTACAACGGCTGGACTCTTTACGGTGAAGCCCGGGGCGGACATATTCCTGGGGCTATACAGCTTCCCTATGAATGGTATTTCAACGAGGATCATTCCATCCTAAGCCATGCCGACCTTACCACTCTTTTAGAATCCCGAGGAATCACTGAAGAAAAAGAAATTGTTGCCTATTGCACAGCGGGAATCCGCAGCGGCTTTTTCTACTTTCTTGGCCGGCTGATGGGCTACAGCCGTGTTTCAAATTACGATGCATCCATATGGGACTGGGCAGCTGAAAATGCAGATGACTACCCAATGGTAAAATTGGAAAATTATCAAAAACTTGTGTATCCGGACTGGCTTGACAGCGAGATAAAAACAAATCCTGATATCGTCATTGTCGAAACAGGATGGGGAGCGGCTGGTGATAACTACAACAGCGGACATATTCCAGGGGCGATCTGGGTTAACACCGATGAAATAGAATACGATTGTTTCAACGCCAGGGACAGCTGGCCCGTGGATGCTGGAGACCCTCCCTGCTGGGACCGCAGTACCAGTGAAGATGAAGACCTTGCCAAAGATTTGGCCCCGGATGACAGCCTGCCGCGCAACTGGTGGAATATCTATCCAGACCAATATTTGCTTCCCGGCATTGCATATATGGGCATAAACAAAAATTCAAAGGTTGTGATCTACGGCGATGACATAACCGCTGCCGCAAGGCTTTTATGGACCCTGTTATATGCAGGTGTAGAAGATGTGCGTCTTTTTAACGGCGGAAAAAATGCATGGACATATGCTGGATATCAACTGGAAACAACAGCAGTTGAACGTAAGCCCGTATCTGAATTCGACCCGGACAATCCCGGCAGGACAACAGCCCTTCATCCTGAATACAAGGTTGATATTCCCTATGTGCGGGATGTGGTGAACGGTATCCAAACCAATGCCGTGATCGTTGATATCCGCTCCAAAGATGAATACGATGGCAAAAGCGCCCCCTACGGGTATATTCCCACAGACGGAAGAATTCCAGACGCTGTGTGGGGTCTTGCCGGAACCAGTCCCTGGACCATGGAAGACTATACAGATGCAGCAGACGGCAGCCTGAGATCATTTGATGAAATAAAAGAGTTCTGGGATTCTAATGGGATCACGTCGGACAATCATTTGAGTTTTTATTGCGGTACAGCCTGGCGCTCAAGCCTTGCCTGGTTCTACGGTTACCTGATGGGATACCCGGAAATCAGCAATTTTGACAGTTCCTGGTTTGAATGGAGTATGGGCGAAGGATCTGCCTATGCCGGTGCAGATCCTGTCCTGAACCCCGTTGTGGATGATGATCCGGCACTTCCCTGACAAAACATAATTAGCAAGGATAGAATTGATGCATCAACAAAGGTGCATCTACAAAGACGCATCAAAGGTTAAATACTCAAAGTATTCAGCCTTTGATGCACTGCAAAATATAAAACAAAAAACAAACGATTTCATTCAAACTATAAAATTCAGAATCCTTAGTTTATCCAGACAAACAATCATGACAGATCAAACAATCCCCTGATCCATCATTGAATCCGCGACTTTAATAAATCCGGCAATATTGGCACCATTAACATAGTTGCCGGGAGTTCCATATTCTTCCGAAGCCAAAAGACATGATGCATGAATGCTTTGCATGATGGATTTAAGCCGGGATTCCACTTCCTGCCTGGACCACCTGATTCTCATTGAATTCTGGGACATTTCAAGCCCGGATACGGCGACACCGCCGGCATTGGCTGCCTTGCCGGGTGCATAGAGTATTTTATTGTCAAGAAATATATCAATCCCGTCCGGCATGGTGGGCATGTTCGCCCCTTCACTGACCATATAGACACCATTGTTCACCAGATTCTGGGCATCTTTTGCATTGATTTCATTTTGAGTGGCACTGGGAAACACACAGTCAGCCTTGTGATTCCATAACGGGTTGTGGTCAGTCCCCGCATCAAAAGCCGTATAGACCGCTTTGGGATATTTTTCGGCATACTCCTTGATCCTTCCGCGTTTGACGTTTTTCAGGTACATGATATATTGAAGTTTGGCGTCATCAATCCCTTTTTCATCATAAACATATCCGGAAGAATCTGAAAGCGTTAGCACCTTTGCCCCCAGATGGTTCAGTTTTTCAATGGTATACTGGGCAACATTGCCGGAGCCTGAAACAAGACAAACCTTGTCCTTAAGGCTTTGTTTACGGGTACTCAGCATTTCATCGGCAAAAAACACCGAACCATAACCGGTTGCTTCCGGCCTGATAAGGCTTCCGCCCCAGTTAAGACTTTTGCCGGTCAGAACACCGGAGAATTCATTTTTCAATTTTTTATACATCCCGAAAAGGTATCCGATCTCTCTTCCGCCAACACCAATGTCCCCTGCCGGGACATCCGTATAAGGGCCTAAATAACGAAACAGTTCGCACATGAAACTCTGGCAGAAGCGCATGACTTCATTGTCTGATTTGCCTTTGGGATCAAAATCCGATCCTCCTTTTCCACCTCCTATGGGCAAAGTGGTCAATGCATTTTTAAAGACTTGTTCAAATGCAAGAAATTTCATAATGGAAAGATTTACAGAAGGATGGAAACGCATTCCTCCCTTGTAAGGCCCTATGGCGCTGTTCATCTGGACTCTGAAGCCTCGGTTGACTCGAACCTGCCCCTGGTCATCCATCCAGGGAACCCTGAACTGAACCACACGTTCCGGCTCAATGAGTCTTTCCATAATACCTGCATGACGGTATTCGGGATTCCTGTCCAGAACCGGCTTTACCGACTCAATCACTTCTGTGACCGCCTGATGGAACTCTTTTTCAAATGGATCTCTTGCCATTACAATATCAAGTATTGAATCCATTTTCCGCCTCCTGTTAAAATAAGTGTTAAATTCAACTTTCGGGCATAGGCTTGTGCCACCTTGATTTGCCAACAACAAAGGTTGAAAGTCACTGTTTGGATCTTTATCGTTTGCATCCCGGTCGTAAGAGCAGTACAAGATACAATGGTAATAAATTTCATTTCATAGAGGATCGGTTTGTCAGACTATAAATATTTTTTTCGCTGGATTAAGGCTTTTTTTGATTTAAAAACCAAATTAATCTTTAATTAAAATAACACTTTTCATGATCAAATAACACTTTTTTATTAAACAGCAACGGTCAGATATGGCCATTTTATGCTATAATCAGGTCACATTGGTTTGCACACAACAAAACATGAAAGTCATTATTGACTTCCCCCTGAGCAAGGATAAATTAAAAACCCTATGAAAAATAATCCGCCAATTATAGACATTCCACTGACCGGGTCTGAAACCATTTTTGAGATAAAAAAGAACCCTTCCTTTAAAAGCCAAATGGGTTTTATTTTTCTCAAGGCCGTGTTGATTTCTCCTTTTCGCACCAATACGATTGCAGATAATGCGATTATGAAAACCACCCGGATGATCCTGAAAAATTATTTACCTGATAAGCAGCGAATCAAACAGTATCGAAACGTCTGTGCATTTTCAGAGGACAACAGGATTGATATCATACCCATATCCTATTTTCAGACACTTTTTATCGGGCTTATAGGCCGGTTTATCACCTCTTGTTTTTTTCCGGTTAATCCATTGGGGCTGATCCATATTTTTCAGTCTTTTGAACAAAAAAGAGCTGTGACAACCAATGAAATTCTTGATCTTGCCTGCATCCTTTCAGGTGTTAGAAAAACTCCAAAAGGCATTGAAACCGATTTTACTCTGGAAGTGATGTCAGGCAAAACTCTTGTATGGCAGGGTGTCTCAACTTTTTTAACCAAAAACCGTGTAAACAAGAAAAAACCATCAAAGAAAAAAAGTGACATCTTTTTAGCCAAAAAAGAGACCATTTTTGTGCCATCAGAAACCGGCAGAAAATATGCAGCCGTCTCAGGGGATTACAATCCCCATCACCTCCACACGTTACCTGCAAAACTTTTTGGATTCAAAAGAGCCATTGCCCATGGCATGTGGAGCTTAGCAAGGGTTACAGCAAGCCTTGACAGGGAATTTGGCATTCAGGATGCCGCCATGATTGAAGCGGCTTTCAAACTGCCGATTTTCCTGCCCGCAACAACTATTCTGGGGTATGACCGCCAAAACCATACACAAGGCCATCCGCCTATTGTTCATTTTGAACTCAGAGACAAACACCAGGGACTGCCCCATTTAAAAGGAAGATTGCTGTATAAAAATCAAGGTTAAGCGCTATGAGATTTATCTGTTTTGATTCTATTTTTCAATTTCAAAAACCAAATCATCATGCGTTTTAACAGATGCTAAAAGTGCTTTGCTGAATTCATCGGGATTTAAAGAATTTTCATCCACAAACATGGCAAATGGATTTGAAGACAATGTTTTCCTGTCCGGCAGAACCGTGCTTTTTCTATTAAAATCAACCGGTATCACATTGTCCGGAAATTTTCTGAGTTTACTCACTATAAGTCTCCTTTTAATGGTTGTATTGTTTGGCATATTCTGCATCATTGTACATAGCTTCACCATATAAGCCTTTCCCGTATTCACCAATAATTTTCTGACCTTGTTTTGACGCAAGAAAATCAATAAATTTTGAAGCAAATTCTTGAGACTTGCCATTCCCGACGGGCTGGCAAAGGCCATGGTAAGTATTGATTAAAACAGGATCTCCTTTAAACAAAACTTTCAAATTTTTAATATCTTTTTTACCAGCCACCCAGGTTGATGAATCTGTCATAAAATACCCGTTTATCTGATCCGCTTTTTTCAAAGTGGCCATCATAAATGTTTTTGTGATAATATACCAATTGCCTTCATACCAGTCCCCTTCAGGATCAATGCAGGCTTTTTTCCAGATGGCAAGTTCCTTTTTGTTGGTCCCGGAATTATCACCTCGCGAAAGAAAGTTTGATTGGCTTTTTGCAATCCTGGCATAGGCATCAGCAGCACTTTTTGCATATGCAATGCCTGCCGGATCACTTTTGGGACCAACTATATAAAACTCATTAGATCCGATAAGAACTCTTTTAATGGCCCAGCCATCTTTAACAGCCTGTTTTTCAGCAGCTGGCGCATGAACCATAGCAATATCCACTTTTTTATTTTTGAGAAGCTCTAAAGATTTACCCGACCCTGCCTTTATCCAGCACATGGATGTGTTGTGTTCTCTGTTAAACACTTTGGCAAGCTCTTTTAGCAAACCCAGTTCACCAGGACTGCCGGTAGCCAATTTAACTGAAAGAGTTCCATTTCCATAGGTTGCTTTGCAGGTATCTGCTTGGCAGATTCCAGCCAGAATTAAAACAAATAAAATCAATAAGAATCCCAATTTTATTTTTTTTGAAATTTTCATTTTATTATTCCTTTATCTTGTTTGTATTCAAGGAAATTTCAGCCTCCCGTCCTCACAGCTAAAAATAGCCTAATAGTTATATTATTGGTTTGTATTTGTCAATATATTCACCAATATTAAAAATATTGCGGCTTAAAGAGACTTATAATAACCAAAAACATCTTAAAAAGAGTTTAAGCCAATTGCAATTAGAAAAAGAATTTATTGGGAATGGTTATGAATTTATTTGAAGTTGCAAAAAATAAAAAAATCAAGCACCTTAACTCAAATATGGCAGCAGCTTCTGCAATCAAGTTCAGTAGCTTGGAAAAGAAGATATGCTTTATATATATCTTAAAGAATGATATTGCTCAGGAGAGTCTTTGATAGTCCGTCCAGCAAAATGGCAAAACTGCCGTTACTGTCTGTGGAAACCCATGGGACAAGAGTTCTGGCGCTTTTCTCAATGTCGGTCATAAACGGCAGGTTGCAAAGATGGTTTATATCAATGGTGAGGTTCTGCTTTGCCACCTGTTGAATCCTTTTTACAGGTTCAATGGCGGCATTTGCATCATTTGTCTTGTTTACAATGATGTGGGGGAAAAAACCTGAGATGGCCTGATTAACAATACCCAGTCCTGACGGACATTCCTGTTTGATTTTTGCCCTGAAAACATTCATGTCTGATACCCCCCGCCCATTTTGAGGCAGGGTCATGTCCTGGATAAGATTTTTTAAAACACCGGTTGTTTCTCCTGAATAATCCGACTCTGGCCCAAACAAACGATTCAATTTTCGATATAAAGCCACTTTGATGAATGTATAGGCGTCCAGATATGAGGCAGGATCGCATGTTGTCATCACAACACCCTGATCTGCTGCAAGAAAAAAATCAAGCATGTTATAGGAGGTATCACCTCCCAAATCAATGACAACACAATCGGCATCAATTGTTTTTATCGCTTTCAACAATTTGAGTTTTCGGGCAAACGGAATATTACCGGCTCCCAGCCTGCCGCTGTCGCCGCCGATCAGGTAAGGGCCGAAATCAGTTTTTTCCATGATATCTGAGATGCCAAGCTCTTTTTTATCAAAAAAATCATTGATATTCTTTTTTATACGGGTCTTGCCAAGATACAGGTGCAGATTAGCCCCTCCCAGATCGAGATCCACGGCAACTGTTTTCAGTCCTTTGTTGGACAGGGAAACGCTCAGATTGGCTGTGACCAAGCTTTTTCCTATACCGCCCTTTGCTCCGCCTACAGCAATAACAACCGGTCGCTTTTGAGGTTTATTCTCCGGCTGTTTTACATCCGTAGGCCTGTAATCATGGACTCTTTGCGACAGATACTCATAAGATTTTTTTATTTTGATGAAACGTTCTTTTCTTTTCAAAATCATTGCTTCTGTTTCATTGCCATGAAGATCCGGATGGTACAGCTTTGCTTTTTCCCTGAATGCTTTTTTAATCATGTTGCGGTCGAGGCTTACAATAAAAGAATGATCCCTGGCATGAATGGGAGAAAAAAGATAAGCACATGCTATTTGAAGCTTGTGCAGTTCATGATCCATCGGTTCCAACTACATCCTCACAGGTTATTTTTTTTCATATAACTGCCACGGGCAAACTTGACCTTTTTATAGTACAATCTGGTCACCTTGGTTTGCCCACAACAAAAATTGAAAGTCTTTGTATGATTTTTTTTAAGACCTTCATATAAACGGCCATGGCAATATAATAATTCGGTAATTTTAATACAATCTTTACAAAAAAGCAATCGCAGCGGCATTTCACAATGCGATTGCCAAAGACAAAAGGCGATAAAAAAAGAAGGTTGCTGTAGTTGGAGCAGATTGCTGCAGCAGGAGGATTATGGATTGACAAAATAACGCCCGGAAAGGTATAACCTTTTTTAAGGTATCAAGGTGCCGGGATTGCCGATATGGCCTTCCCAAGGTTAAAAGGAAAGACGGTGCAAATCCGTCACATGCCAGCCGTTGCCGTGATCGGGGACAAAAACTGCAATATGTCACTCTGTTTAAAAGGGGAAGACGCAGTGATTAGGATGATCCGTAAGTCGGAAAGCCTGCCTTAATGCTGATTTACAGGATTCTTTGCTGGAACAAGATCCTTTTGAATAAAATTATGATTATTAATCAGTGATTATTCAGGAGATCTATTATGTCCCAGACAATTAACAGGGAATTCGGAACAATTATCACCCGCCTTATCCAAAAAGAAAATCTCACCCGAAATGAGGCAAAACAAGCATTTGTTTGTGTTTTAAACAATACAGTCACCGACATGCACCAGGGTGCTTTCCTGGCAGCGTTGACCGCCAAAGGCGAAACCAAAGAAGAAGTGGCAGGTTCCTGGGAGGCCATTTATGATCTTGACACAACCAAAGTAAAATTAAACCATGAGATCAAAACCGTTGACAACAGCGGCACTGGAATGGACACCTTTAAAACATTCAATATCAGCACTGCCGCCTCCATTATTGCGGCTTCAGGCGGCATCCCCATGGCAAGGCACGGTGCCAGGGCCATCACATCAGTGTGCGGAACCGTTGACATGGCAGAGGCCCTGGGTGTTGATGTGGAATGCACGGCTGATATTGTTGCCAAAAGCATTGAAACCGCAGGTCTTGGCCTGTTTAACGGCATGAGCCCCCATATTCACCCCATGGCATTGGGCCGCATCCTGTCTCAAATCTATTTCGGGTCCACCCTTAACATTGCCGCATCCCTGGCCAACCCGGCCCTGCCGTCCATCGGGGTAAGGGGCGTATATTCAAGGGAAATGATCCGGCCTGTGGCAGATGTCATGCAGGAAATAGGCTATCAAAATGCCATTGTTCTGCACGGTTCCATTGAAGACTCAGACAAGGGAATGGATGAAGCCTCGGTCTGCGGAATAACCCATTGCGCGCAAATCCAGGAAAATAAAAAAACAAACGAGTTTACCATTGACCCGAAAAAGCTGGGCCTTGCCGTGAAAAACCATACAGACCTGTCGCCTGAACAAGACATTGAAACCGAATCAAAACGTTTTGCCGCCCTGATCAACAACCAGGAAAACAGTGCCAGAAAAGACGCGGCACTGCTCAATGCAGGCCTGATTTTCCTTGCTGCAGGAAAAGCCAAAGATGTGGAAGACGGAATCCAACAGGCAACAAAACTTCTGGAAGCAGGCACAGCATTTGAAACCCTTGAAAACTGGGTAAAAGCTCAAAATACAGATCCTGAAAAAGGACTAAAAAAACTTCACCGCCTAATGCAATAAAACGGACGCAATAAAAAGGGAATAATAAAATGGAACTTTTGATTATCAAATCCGGTAAAAGCTATATCCGGTTCAAGGATGACGATTACCGGCTGGTAAAACTCGAAAAAGCCAGCGTCTTTCCTTTTAAGCAAATGAAACTGGTCCGGCAGCATGAATTCTGTCTCAAAGAAAACGGATTTAACAATGTCTGCATAAAAAAACTCGTTCTGACGGAAGAGGAGTTATAACATGAAAATGGTGTTAACCGGCCTTGGCAAACTTGAAATCGACCCTGCCGAACAACAGACAGTCACCCCTGAAAAAGGGTATGCCCGAACCCGCGTCCTTTGCTGCGCCATCTGCCGCACCGATGCTAAAATGTGGGAACAGGGCCACAGGGATCTTGTTCTGCCAAGGGTTCTGGGCCATGAAATCGTGGTCACGGATCAGACCGGCCAACGCTTTGTTGTCTGGCCAGGGAAAAGCTGCGGCACCTGCGCCTTCTGTCAAACCGGTCGGGAAAACCTGTGCCAGGAGATGAAAATCACCGGGTTCCATACGGACGGCGGATTTGCCGACCATGCCGTCCTGCCAAAAGACAGCCTGATTCCCATCCCCGATGATCTGGCCTCCCATGCGGCCTGTTTTGCAGAGCCGGTCGGGTGCGTGATCAATGCCTTTGAAAAATTATCCGTCAGGCAAAATGACAGAATACTGATCTACGGGTCCGGCACCATGGGGCTGATCACGGCGCTTTATGCCCGGCACCTGGGGCTTGTACCCCAAGTCCTTGAAAAAAATGAAACAAAAATACACCATATTGCACCCTTTGTTGCAGCCACCGGTATTGCCTGCAACAAAGACACCCATGAGAGCGAATTTGAACTGGTGATCAATACCTGCGGGGATTTTATTGCCTTTTGCCAAGGCATTGCCAAGGTGGGCAAAGCCGGACAGATTTGCTTTTTCAGCGGGATTTCAAAGAACCAACACATTGAAACCAACCTGCTCAACCTGATTCACTACAAGGAAGCCGTAATGTCAGGTGTCTACGGCATGACACGGACTCACATGAAAAAGGCGGTGCCGTTCATGCAGGCCCATGAAAAAGAGCTGAATCTGCTGATAGAAGCCATTGTTGCCCCGCAAAAAGCGCCGGATCTCATGGCAGAGGTGCTGTCTGGAAAACACTTGAAATATATCCTTGATTTCAGCCTTGCATCAAACTCGCCAACCATTGAAACCCCGCAAAAAAGCCATACCCCGGACTTAAGGCTCAATGAGCTTGCACCCCAAAGCCTGTGCAAAAAAGTAATTGAACAGATCACCCCCCTGCCAAACCACCTGCTGGCAGCCGCCACCACCAAAATAGATGAAAAAACAAAACCCCTGGGCGCACTGGGCCGTATCGAAGATCTGGCAATCCAAATGAGCCTGATCCAGGACAGTCTGAACCCTGAAATCAGGCAGAAAAATCTGTTTGTGTTTGCCGGAGACCACGGGATTTGCGAGGAAGGCGTATCCGCCTATCCTTCCGAGGTAACAGCCCAGATGGTGGACAACTTTTTAAACGGCGGTGCCGCCATCAATGTGTTGTGCCGTCACCACGGCATAGAGATGAAAGTGGTTGACATGGGCGTCATCCGTGAATTTACCCCCCATCCCGGACTGATCATTAAAAAAGTGGCCAACGGAACAAAAAACTTTGCCATTGAAAATGCCATGACACGCCAACAGGTGATCCAGGCCCTGGAAAACGGCATGACAACCTTTCTTGACGCCTATGAACAAAACCCCATTGACATTGTAGGCGTCGGAGAAATGGGCATAGGCAACACCACTGCTGCTTCCGTCATCATTTGTGTCATCACCGGACTTTCACCGGCCCAGGCCACGGGAAGGGGAACCGGCATTGACGACAAGGGGCTGGCCCACAAAACAGAGGTCATTGAACGGGTCCTGGCCTTTCATACCATTGATCCGTCCAACGGGTTTGAGATCCTTCAAAAAATAGGCGGGTTTGAAATCGCGGGCATTGCCGGGGCAATTCTGGCTGCCGCCTCCAAAAAAACCGCAGTGGTTCTGGACGGGGTGATTTCAACTGCGGCAGGACTTGTGGCCCATGCAATAAACCCGAGCATCAGGGGGTATCTCATCTCCGGTCACAAATCTGCGGAACAGGCCCAGAAAGCGGCACTCTCCCAAATGGACCTTGTCCCACTGATTGATTTCAACATGCGTCTGGGAGAAGGCACGGGAGCTGCAATTGCCATTGACATGGCCGAGACAGCCTGTAAAATCATGACCCATATGGCCTCCTTTGACGAGGCACAGATCGCGAGATCTTCCATCAAATAATTTGATGGGATCATGATTTTTCCGGTTTAACCAGATTAAAATCCGATAGAATGGCGTAAAGGTTAAACTTAGATGCACTGTCTGTTAAGCTCAGCTAAACATGATCCTTATTTGTTTCCATCAATTTCAGATTGACTCACCAGAACTTTCCAATACCCTGCTTTAGCAGATCCAACCCGGTCAATAAACCCTGCTTCATGCAATTTTCGAATGGCCCTCTGAGTGGCTGAGTCGGACTTTTGGATCTTTTTGGCAATTTCAGGAATCGTCAGGTGTGGTTCTCTGGATAAAATTTTCAGTATCTGCACCAGCGTTTTCCCCGGCATTTTCCCCGGCGTTTTGGAAATTCCTTCCAGGTCGCCTGACCGTATATCCAATAATTCGACCCTGAAAAAATCCCCGGTCTCACTGATTTTGCAGGTCGCCGTCTTTAATTCGTTGAGTTTTTTCCTGATACGGATAAACCCGGTTCCGTATTTTTCAATATCCCCGGTCAGGTAAAAGGCTTCGACCAGAAGCTTGTTCCGGATGGAAGAAACATAATCATCTTTTTCCAGGGCTTTGAGAGTAAGATTGCCGAACAAGGTTCCCGGATTTGAAAAAATAATCCGGTTATCAAAAGCGAGCTTATCACGTTATAGTGCCCACCAGAGCTATGAAATTGACCCCCAACAATAAATCTACCAGTCCTCCCTGTTTTGAAATCATGGCCTGTGATCATGTTACCATCATTGAACAATTAATGAACTATTTCGTATTTTTTAGTGGAAAAACAACAATTCTATTGTTTCTGAATATATTTTTTTAGTACAGTCTCGATGCAGTTTAGTTATCGCTTTGATAAATATCAATAAAGTATCATTATGATACTTTGTGTTGACTTTGCAATGGAACAGTATTACATATTCAATTAGGGAAGCTTTTGTGCCAAGATTTGGAACCGCAACGTATGATTTATATGAAATACAAGATTTATTAAAAACACCTGGAAGCAGAATTATTACTCGGGAATGCTATCGAAACGCTGTTTCATTAGGTTATAGCAGTGAGGAAGAAATTGTTAACCGAGTTTTGCAACTTCGACCGTCAGATTTATACAAGACAATGGAGGCTGAATCAAAACCTGGTTTATGGCAAGACGTTTACCATTCGAATGAAGGGTCGATAACATTATATATCAAATTACAACTATCATTTAATGGTAAAGGAGTTGTTATCCAATTCAAGAGAAAATAAAAAGCACAACTCCATAGAGAGGTGAAAAATGTTTAAGCACAATGATATATGTCCAATATGTGGATCTGGAAAATTAAAAGAAAACAACGTAACAGAAACGTTTGAATATAAAGGGCAAATTAAAGAAATACAAAATTACGTTGTTTTTGAATGTTCAGAATGTAATGAAAGCGTTGTCGACCAAAAAACTTTAAAAAAGGCAGAGAAGATTCTAAGAGATTTTCATAGAGAAGTCGATGGATTGTTGACTTCTACTGAAATTAAAACCATTCGAAAAGCCTTGGGATTTACCCAAAAAGATTTTGGTTTAATTTTAGGTGGCGGTGAAAAAAGCTTTGCACGATATGAATCATGTGTAGTCACACAAAGCAAATCAATGGATAATTTAATAAGAATCGTGAATGAAAAGCCGGAAGTTATTGAAATAATCCAGAAGAACCAAGGCGCACATAATGGTACTTTTAATTTTTCAGAGACCTTTGTCTACCATTATAGTCAGAACAATGAACCTTTTCTTAAAATTGTTGGTGAATAATGTCAATTGAGAATCACTTTAAATTCATTAATTATAGGGTAACTAAATTAAATTATTCCCAGAATCAGGCATTTAAAAACAAATCTGTATCAAATGGAATAGAGATTGCTCCCGATTTCACAGTAAAATATAAAAAAAATGACAGCACACTTTTCATCGATTTATCTATAAAATTCGAAAACGTTAATACTCCCTTTTTTTTGACAGTAGTTTTAACAGGGGTGTTCGAATTAAAATTCCAAATTTCTGATGAGGAACTTGACAAATTGGCGAATATCAATCTGGCTGCAATACTATTTCCCTTTTTAAGGCAAGTAGTTGCTGATACAACAATGAAAGCGGGCTTTGCACCATTGTTATTACCTCCAATCAATTTTTCTAAAGCTTATATGAGCAAGCAGAAAAAGAAAGGAATATCTCTGGAATAGCAATTTTCTATTTCTTAAATTTTGAATTGAAAACCCAGGACTATGTCTACATCTCAACGCCCGAAACCATTTCTATTAGGGCGTTGACTTCTTTTTTCAGTTCTTATGATGATTCAGAATTATAGAGCGTTGCTTTGCATTCTTTGTACGTTGCCGTTAATCAGATTTTTTTCCTAAATGTCATTTTTAAATTTTTTGAGTGGATTCCTTGTGGCCGATCTTATGATCAAACTCCAAAAAGGGGAACGAGGAGTTTCCTCCCCTCTATATCCGGAATAACAAAAATTCCAGGCCCTGAATTGATTCAACGGTCTTTATCGCTCCGACAGCTCAAATCATTGGAGACGTTCATATCGGCAAACAATTTTCTGTCTGGTTTCACTCAGTCCTTCGCGGTGATCTGGACAAAATCAGTGCGGGAGACCGGTTTCACCAGGTTAAAATCCGCCAGGATGGTGTAAAGGCAGGGCACCACCACCAGCACCAGCAACGTAGACATCAAAAGTCCGAACACAATGGAGCAGGCCAGTGGAATCAGTATCTGGGCCTGTAAAGATCGTTCAGAAAGAAGTGGTAAAAGCCCGGCTATGGTGGTAACCGATGTCAGCATCACCGCCCTGAACCGCTCTCTTGAAGCCAATTTTCCCGCCTCACCCACGGATTTACCCAAAGCGGTATGCAGTTTGATAAACCCCACCAGAAGGATGGAATCATTCACCACAATACCGGCCAGGGACACAAACCCCATAATGCTGGGCATGCTGATATCAAGTCCCATGAGAATATGACCCCAGACAACACCGATAAAGGCAAATGGAATGGTAATCATTATCACCAGGGGTTCCTGGTAGGATCTGAACTGAAAACTCAACAAACAAAACACCCCGAAAACACCGATACCAAGCGCCTTTACCATACCGCCCATTGACGCTTTCATCTCCTTTTCCTGGCCCTCAAGCCCGATAATAATATTGGGAAATTGTTTTTTCAATTGCGGCAGAAACCTGGCCTTTGTATCAGCTATGATATCGGCTGCATTGGCCACCCGGGTGTCCACATCCCCTGTTATCGTAACCGTCCGGTCAGCATCCACCCGCTTGATCCCGGAATAGCCCCGGCTGTAGGTAATGGATGCCACTGTGTTCAAAGGAACCCGTTCGCCTTTGCCGTCCATGAGATAAAAATTTTCAAGACTGGACACACTGTTCCGGTCGGCACCTGCCATGCGAATATTGACTTCATAGGAGTCATCCCCCACAATCACTTCGCTTGCCGTGGCACCATAAAAAGCGGCTCTCAATTGTTTTGAAACGATTTGGGCATCAAAACCCCTGATTTTAGCGCCTTTTTTAAGTTTTACCTGAATTTCAGGTTTGCCTGGCCGAAGATCATCATACAGATCCGACACGCCCTCATAAGCATAAAACCAGTTGATCAGCTGTGTGGAGGCCTGTTTTAATTCATCCAGGCTATCTCCCTTAAGCCGGATTTCAATGGGAAGCCCACCCGGCCCTATAACAGGCTCCTTGAACGCGACGGCAATGGCATCCGGGATATCCCCTGCCAGGGTTCGCCACAGACCGATAATATCATCCATGGTACTGAATCTTTTTTCAGCGCTCAACAGATCCAGGGATATCGTTGCCACATGAGCGCCCTTTTCCCCTGCATCCACATTGGTGTTGTACAATACGCCGATATGCTCCACCAGATCTGCCTTGCCCGGCTGGGAAGGAGCAAGCCGGTCATTCATCTTTTGGGCCGCAGCAACCAGCTGGTCCACATAAAATTGCGTTCTTTCAAGGGGAGTTCCCTGGGGAAAAAGAACCCTTGCCTGCAGCACATCCCCTTCGATATCCGGAAAAGCCTGGGTTTTCAAACGCCCGCCCGCAATCATGGCAACAGAAGCAATAAAGGCAAAAATCACAAGCCCGATGAACAGATACCTGAAATTTACTGCCGCATCAACAATCCGCCCCAGAAACTTTTCCTTCAGCCAATTGACTCCGTCGTCCATCTTTTGGCGGTATGTTTTTTTCTGCAAGCCCGGCACCCGCTTTGAAAGAGAATGTGACAGGTGATGGGGAAGAATCAAAAAGGCTTCCACAAGACTCACACAAAGAGTCAGGATCAACACCACTGGAATGACATAAAGAACCTTTCCAATATCTCCTGCCATACTCAAGGCTAAAGATCCAAAAATAAACACCGTGGTTAAAAAAGAGGAAAACACACCTGCCGCAACTTCACAGATACCGTCCACCGTGGAGTTAAAAATAGTTTTACCTTTGTCAAGGTGGGCGGAAATATTCTCGGCAATTACAATGGCATCATCCATGAGCAGCCCCAGGCCGATGAGCAGCCCGACCATGGAGACCATGTTGATGGAAAGCCCCAGGTGCTTCATAAAGAAAAAGGTCAGGAAAAACGAAACCGGCAGTCCCATGGCCACCCAGAAGGAAAACCCAAACGGAAAAAAAAGCAGCATGGCTAAAAACACGAGAATCAAACCGACCACAGCGTTCTTGATCAGCATTTGAAGGCGGTCCCGGACAATCTTGGACACGTTCTGGGTAACGGAAAAAGAAACCCCGGACGGGGCACGAGCCTGCTCTTCCTCCAGAAAGGCCGCCACCTCATCCATTATTTTCAAGGCGTCTTCAGACTTGGTCTTGTTGATCTGAAGAAGTCCGGCCCGTTTTCCGTCAAACAGGATCTTATCCTCATCATCCATAAACCTGTCAAAAATTTTTGCAATCTCCCCCAGACGGATTTCAGCACCACTTCTCGAAGATACCACAATGAGATTTTCCAGGTCATGCAAAGTTTTTCTTTCTTCTGAAAACCGGATCAAAATATCCGAATCCCGTGTTTCCAGGCTTCCGGCCGGCAGATCCACATTCTGGGCGGCCACAGCACCCTGGATGTCCGACACGGAAAGACCCAGCCGCATCATGTTATAAAAAGGGATCTCAATTAAAAATTCATGGTCTGAAAATCCCAGGATCTCCACCTGAGAGACCCGGTCAAGGCGCTTTAGCCGGTCTTTTAAATCTTCACAATAAAATTTCAAATGCAATGGACTCATGGGTCCGGTTACAGCAACAGACACAACCGGATCTGTCCGGTTAACCCTTTTTACAATCACATCTTCCACTTCGACCGGGAAATCATTGACAGCCTCAACTTCGGTTTTGATATCATTAAAAAACTCAATAATATCATTATCTTGTGCCATTTCAACCACAACGGAAGCCCGATTTTCCATGGCCGTACTCTTGATCTCGGCAATATTGCTCACACTGTCAATGGCATCTTCAATGCGCCTGCACACAGAGGATTCAACATCATCTGCTGTGGCACCTGGATAGGCCACCGAAATTTCAACCGCATTGATTGAAAAATCAGGAAAAGTTTCCCGTTTCAAATCAGTGACTGATACGGCACCCAGGGCGATAAACAGCAGCATCAAAAGATTGGATGCCGTGGGATGGGCGCAAAAATAGGAGATAACCTGTTTAAATGCTTTCATCGCTGAATCGCCTCCCCAATGGCCTGTTGTTTCAACAGCGTCACCACCTCTTGTGCCAAAACAGGTTTCAACCGCATCCCTTCCACTGCAGGCACCAGATCCGCCAGCACAAGCGTCTCTCCAGCCTCAAGTCCTTGCGACAAAACCGCCACATCCGCCATATAAAACTCAATGTTCACCGGCCGGATCTCAAGCCGATTTTCAGGGGTACAGATATAAAGTTTTTTGTCATGGATAGCACTTCCGGGCACTACAAACCGGTCCGGCATGGATCTGCCTTTTAATTCAACTTCCACATACATATTTGTGACCAGGGGCGGGCGTTTGCCCGGAATCACATTTTCATAAGGTTTGTCCACAGTGATATAGATGGTAATGGCTCCGGTCTTAAGATCCATGGATTCGCTTGTCCTGGAAAAAATGCCTTCCCACTCAATGGGTTCCCGCCCGTCCAGGGGAAGTCTGACCCTGGCGGTAATGCCGATGGCCCGTCGGATGGTTTCCATATCCGGCAACTGCCCAACAGTGCCCTCATATTTTCGGGGCAAAAGGGTCA
Source organism: Desulfobacula phenolica (assembly GCF_900105645.1). Classification (NCBI taxonomy): domain Bacteria; kingdom Pseudomonadati; phylum Thermodesulfobacteriota; class Desulfobacteria; order Desulfobacterales; family Desulfobacteraceae; genus Desulfobacula; species Desulfobacula phenolica. The sequence goes on from NZ_FNLL01000002.1 coordinate 378,386, forward strand.
TAAAACTCTTTGGCGTCAGGGAAACAGGAATTTCCGCCCGGTCAACGCTTTCAGCTTCCACCAGAACGGTTCCGGCGGCTGCAAACTGGTAAAGTTCAATATTCACAACCGACAGGCGGCAGTCAAAAGGAGCCCGAATTTCAGTCCTGGCAACATCCAGTCTGCGTTCTGTTACCATGGATTCACCCGATTTTTTCTGAGCCAGCAGCGCCTTTTTTTGTGACGGGATCAGGTCCAGGGTGTTCTGCAAGTTGTTAACAGTGGTCTGGTGGGCCAGAAAAATTCTTTCTTCCTTTTCAAGATCAGACGCGGAGATATATTCATTTGCAAATAATCCGCGCTTGCGTTTCAGCTCCTGGCCCGCACTGGCAAGAGATTTTTTTTCAATGGCCAAAAGACGTTCCGTGTTTTTCCGGGACTGCTCCAATTCTTTGAGCCTTGCATCCAAGTTCATCAGATCCGCCACCCCCCGGGTTTCTGCCAGGCCGTAGGAGGTGGTGTCAATTTTAAACAAAACCTCGCCCTTTTTTATAAAATACCCTCTTTTAAGGTTCTGGTTCACATTGACAATTTTCCCGCTGACCTCGGAAATTGCCTGCCAGGTACGGTCTGCCTCAACATACCCATAGGCCGTGATCCGTGGAATAACTTGCATTTTTTCCAGAGGGATCACCCGGACAGTCTGAACCCTCTCTTTGTTCTCAAGACGGACCGGTGCTTTTTTATTCATTTTCATTACGGCAAACAAAGCAATCCCGCAGACAACAGGGATAATGATCAACAGCTTTTTCAAGATTTTCATAATTTTTTCCTGATGTTTATTTTTCAATTAACCGGGAATCATGCCCCAGGAAAAAATATCTTCCCGGGCAAGAATGGCTGCAGCCCTTGCAGCCGATACAATTTCCCTGTTCAATATATCCAGCAGGGCATAATCCAGGCCGACCTCTGCCAGCATGGCCACATAAGCTTGCTCCATAAGGTTCTTTTTTGCTTTATCCTTTGCCCCCGTGGTAAGGTTGGAAACCCCGGCAATGGTTCTAACCGGGAACCCCATAAGATCGGGCAAAGTCCGTATGACATTCAGCACCGCCCTTGCCTGAACAATCCCGTCCTCCCATGCCAAAGGCGGCACAATGGGATCAATAATGATCCGCTCTTTTGACACCCCGGCCGCTTCAGCCCGTTCAAACAGCTCAAGCGCGACCTCAAACCGCTCAGCCTCATCCTTGGGTACCCGGCTGTCAGGATACAATAAAAATCCCACAATATCCGCATCATGCTCTTGTGCAAGAGGTAAGATCTTCTCAATTTTTTGGGGTTCAAGAGAAAATCCGTTGATGATAACCCGATTATGGGCAGCTTCAACCCCTGCCCTCATTGCAGCAGGATTAGAGGTGTCAATGAGCAGAGGAAAGTTTGTTACACTCTCCACCGCCTTAATAAAAAACACCATGCCCTCTTCAGGCGATTTGCCCAAAGGTCCGGTATTCACATCAATGGCAAAGGCCCCTTTTGCCGCACATAGCTTGACAAGATCCTGCACAGGCCTTGGGTCACGGACATTAAGCGCGTCCTGGACATCGGTTTTTGTAATTCTAAGATTATCTGCAATCAATTTCATATCAGCATTCCATTTTCATATCATTGACGAGTTGCCGGAATGATACCATTGAAATTTCAGATAAAAAAGGCTAAAAAAGAAACTTTTAAGATACCAAAAAGCTTTAAGTAAAAATCAATTCAAGTAAAAATCAAACTGAATTGATTGAAAAGGAAGATTATGGCACGCATTGAAATTGACATGATAAAAAAATTTGTTTTTGAAACTGAAATTGCCATCAGGATATCAAACCTGAATTACGGCAACCATGTGGGACATGATGCTCTTATCTCTCTGATGCATGAAGCAAGGGTTCGATTTTTGTGCCGTTTCGGCTTTTCTGAAACTGATATTGACGGGAAAGGATTAATTCTCGCAGACCTTGCAGTTTCCTATAAGTCACAATCGTTTTATGGCGACAAATTGAAGTTTGAAATAGGCACCGGTGACTTTAACAAATATGGATGTGATATATTTTATCGCGCAACAAACGCAAAAACCGGTAACCTGGTTCTACTGGCAAAAACCGGTATTGTGTTCATTGACCGTACTCAAAATAAAGTTACAACCATACCCGAAGCATTTTTATCTCAATTTTCATAGGATCAACTCAAACCAGTGCAGCTTTGATTCTTTGGACAAAACTTTCAGTCTCTGTACCGATATTTTGAACATTTCTTCAAAATCACCTGACCGAATATTCAACAATTTGACCCTGCCCTCCCCTTTTGGTCTCATTTATTTTGAGATCGCCGTCTTGAACTAGCAAAATTCTTTCCCCTAACTAGCAAAATTCTTTTCTTGTTTGAAAGATGAATTTTGCTATCTGTCTCTATGCTTATTGTTAATGAAGACAAAAAAATCAGCTCATAAAATGCTTTAAGCATAACCCAATGTATTGAAAGCCATTTATAACAACAAAACAATTCGTGTTGTAAAATAGATATTGAACTTTTTACAACACCATTTTTTTACACCATTTGGCATTCTTTTTGTATTTGAATAATTTTGTATTTGAACTATTTGGGATTCTTTTTATTAAGAATATGTCAGCCGGCTGAGTTATCGTTTTAGCGTTTATTAGCTTTGGCTGAAAAAGAGTGGCAATCAAATAATTATAATCAAATGATAACCAGAAGGAATAAAATGGAAAAAAAAAGTCTTAAATTCAAACTTATAACCGGCGGTATTCTTGTTGTTCTTTTCCCTTTAATCATCATTGGTTTTTTCTCGGTGAACAAGGCTTCCAAGGCCCTGATGGAAACCGGCAAATCCGGGGCAAAACAGGTTGCACTGGATCTTGCCGCCATGACGGATCTCTTCTTTGGACAGGAAATCAAACTTGCCAAATCCCTTGCAGTTGAACCACTTGTCATCGCTGCCGCACAAAATGTCCATGAAAACGGAAGTGACAATGCCCTTACAGATCTAAAGGCCCTGGATCAATTTTTTGCCACCGTTTTTAAGCAGACTGGGAGCGCCTATGAATTTTTTTTCATGGCAGATGCAAATGGAACTGCCGTATCAGACAACTTGGGGGGTGTACTTCGGGACAAAAAATTATCCTTAACTAACAGGGATTATTTTCAAGCTGCCAAACAAGGAAAGACCAATATCGGCGCTCCTGACAAATCAAAAGTCACTGGAAAACCAATCGTCATAGTGGCGGTTCCATTAAAAACAACATCAGGACAATTTGCAGGTATTTTTGGAGCAGTAATCAAGCTGGATATTTTATCAGATAAAATTACCCGGGTGAAGATAGGTAAAACCGGCTATCCGTTCATGGTGGACAAAAAGGGAATGACAATTATTCATCCCAAAAAAGAGTTTATTCTTGAAAAAAATTTAAAAAATATCAAAGAGGTAGAATCCATTATTTTACAGATGCTAAGTGGAAAAACCGGGACAGATGAATATTCTTATCAAGGAGAGGATAAGGTAGTCGGTTTTGCACCGGTTTCCATCACAGGCTGGGCAATTGGTGTTAACCAGGACAAGCATGAATTAATGGCCACATCTGTTGCCATGAGAAACATGACCCTTATCGTGGGAGGGACCTTCCTTGGTGTCGCAATTTTTGTAGTACTCTTGTTTGCAAGAAACCTTGTTCTGCCCATCATCCGTATCAGTGAAGGGTTGAATCAGGGAGCAGAACAGGTGACCAATGCATCAAGCGAAGTGTCTTCCACCAGCCAGTCCCTTGCCGATGGATCGTCACAGCAGGCAGCTTCAATAGAAGAAACGTCTTCATCCATGGAAGAAATATCTTCCATGACAAAGAAAAATGCTGAAAATGCACGGCATGCGGATAATTTGATGAAGGATGCCAATCAGGTGGTAACCAAGGCCAACAAATCCATGAAACAACTGATTTTGTCTATGGAAGATATTTCCAAAGCAAGCCTGGAAACCTCAAAGATCATCAAAACCATTGATGAGATCGCTTTCCAGACAAACCTTCTGGCTTTAAATGCTGCGGTTGAAGCTGCCCGTGCAGGAGAAGCAGGTGCCGGTTTTGCCGTGGTGGCAGATGAAGTCAGAAACCTTGCCATAAGAGCGGCTGATGCAGCAAAAAACACCGCTGATATGATTGAGGGGACCGTTAAAAAAGTCAATGAAGGCTCAGAACTTGTTGCCACTACAAACGATGCTTTCAGTCAGGTAGCAGACAGTTCAGGCAAAGTTGGAAAACTGGTTGCAGAAATTACCCAGGCGTCCAAAGAACAGTCTGATGGGATTGAACAGGTAAATATAAATATTTCGGAAATGGATAAAGTGGTTCAGCAGAATGCAGCAAATGCAGAAGAGTCAGCAGCAGCAGCCGAAGAGATGAACGCCCAGGCAGAACAGCTCAAAGACTATGTAAGAGAGCTTGTCCAGCTTGTCAACGGCACGACAAAAGACCGCACCTCAAATTTTTCTTTACAACAAAACCGTATCCTTGTTTCCAAAGCTGAATCTGCTTTTGCTTCTCAAAAAAGAATGCAGGCAGTAAAAACAAACGAAATCAGACCGAACCAGGTCATCCCTTTTGATGATGAATTTAAAGATTTTTAATCAGGGGCTTTAATAACACCGGCAAAAGGTTCACATGGCAGCAGTTGAAAAAACATTGCCTGCTGAGTCTGATCAAGGGGTTCTGCTGTTGAACTCAGATACACTGCCCGATAGAAAAATAACTGAGGTTCTCGGGCTTGTCCAGGGGCAAACGGTCTTTGCCATATGGCTTGGCAAAGACCTGTCCGCCATAGTCAGGCTCATTCTTGGCGGCGAATTGATTGAATACACGGAAATGATGGGAAATGCCCGGTCAACCGCCACAGAAAGGATGACAGCCAAGGCCGCTGAAATGGGGGCTGATGCAGTCATAAATGTTCGCTATATGACTACCAGTGTTGTTGGCACTGCATCTGAATTGTTGGTGTATGGAACAGCCGTCAAGCTCAGCTAAGCAGGCTCATTCTTTTTTGTGGGCAAACCAACTTGAAAAATGATTTTTTATATGGTTTATTCTTGCAACTCAATTAACTGCTACTGGAGTAATTTATGAAAACATACAGAAAAGAATTATGGTTTGAAATTCCAACCAGACGGGCTTTTGTCAATATCACATCCGACATTCAAGACTGCATCAATGAAAGCGGTGTGACCGAAGGACTTGTACTTGTTAATGCAATGCATATAACAGCCTCGGTATTTATCAATGATAATGAATCAGGATTACACCATGATTATGATATCTGGCTTGAAAAATTAGCACCCCATGAGCCGGTATCCCAATACAGGCATAATGTTGGTGAAGACAATGCAGACGCTCATATGAAAAGACAGATCATGGGCAGAGAAAGTGTTGTTGCAATCACTCAAGGAAAACTTGATTTTGGTACATGGGAACAAATTTTTTATGGTGAATTTGACGGCAGAAGAAAAAAAAGGGTTTTGGTCAAAATAATTGGAGAATAAAATTTTAGTCCAGGTGCTTACCATGTACAATATGCCATGTACAACTTCAAAAACGACTATTGCAAAGGTGTTCATCCAAACATCCTGAAAGCACTGCTAAACGGCAAAAAAACTTTGCTCAGGCGCTTAATCTTAATCAGTTTCAGTTTCTTTTTTTATTCTTTTATTTCTTTTGATCCTGGGTGGCAGGCTGCACCACAGCTTTGGTGTTGTAAATTGTTGCCACCCCCATTTTAGAATCCCAACAAGCCAGAATGACAGCCAAAGTGCCCAGGCCAGCATGGCGATGCGATAAAATAACATGGGGATTGAAAATATCCATGCCTTTGGAAGCGTTGGATCACTCACATCCTGATACCATCTTAAAAGACCGCTGTTTGATCCGTTGCCGATGATATTCATATCAGGATGACCGAGCAATCCTCTGGAAACGGCAAAAACAAGTGATCCCATGGCGGCAATAGTGAGGATGACTATTCCGGTTTGCATGAAATTAAACTTTAAGCCTTCAAGTGTGGCAGCTTTTTTTCTGCGGTCTAAAACGATCAGCCAGCTGACAATCATAACAGCGGCAGCCAGATGGCTCATAGACATACCAATGCCCAGCAGAAACCAATGATAAAACTTAAGCGGGGTCCAGCCGGTTTTAGACAAAGCAAAAGCGACCAGTACAATAATAATGAGGACCGACCAGAAGAGAACCGCCGGTCCGACCAGCTGTTCTCCCCCTATAAACAAGGGCCAGCAGCTGCGCGGAAGATAAATGTCAACACTTGCATTCACACTTTGGGTGCCCAGATCAATATCAGAACTCTGATATCTCATTGCCAACCTTTTTGATTCAACCCACTTAAGTTCAATGTTCTGTTGACCCGGGATGATGGGAAGCGCTACCCGTCGGCCTTCCTGGCGGACCGGCTGAATTTTTCCCTTGATTTTCACTTCCTGTAATTTGGCAGTTAAGGGAAGAGTAATGGTATGTTGCCCCCCCTGACTGCTTTTAATGGCAAGCAGCATTTTAGCGGCTGTGTTTTTTTGTCCCGGGCGCAGTTCAAGATGGCTTTTTTCAATGGTCAATGTCTGCCCTTCAACTCCGGCAGGCCTGGAAATATTCAGGCTGACCGTTTCTCCCGGCCAGGGGTGCCATGTGGGATACCAGCGGGTTCCGGTTTTATGCAGGATCACGGGTATGCCTTCATACTCCAGGTGAAATATGGGACTGACATCAACCTTCCAGATTTCTGTCCAGGCAGTTGTTTGTTTATGTTCAAGCTGAAGCTGATCAGCAGGTTCCAAAAAGGATTCCCAGCTCAGATGCCCCTGGCCGGCACCCAGGTTGATTTTGGCAACACCAGCCTCAACCCGTAGCCCTTCTGTTGTCACCGATTCTCCCGGCAAAAGCGGGATGTCCAGTACAACTGCTGACCCTGTCGGGCTCAGGCGTTGAATCTTTGTTTGGATTTTCCAGACAAGACCTAGCAAAACATTTCGTTCTACCAGCACAAACGGCGGAAGAATACCGGTTTCCAGATTTTGTGTCTGTTGTTCATCTTGTTCCACAATCCGCTTGAACTGCAACTGGGCGTCAACCTTTCCATCAGGATGCACCCCTTCTACAGACCAGCCCTCAGCGTTAACGGTAACATGATGGGGCCTTAGAGGAAGAGGAAGCTGCAGCACATTCTGCTTTCGAATGGGACCACTCAAGGTCACCATATGTCTGCCTGCCGGAACCAGCATCCATAAACCGTTTTCCTTGCGCAAAAGGCCTTGGGCAGGACTGCCGTCAATCATCACATGATTGGGCAGCCAGTGTTTCACATGGCTTGGCAACGGTATGGAAGCATCCAGTTGCGCATCCACATTGATATCCATTGAAAGCCTATCGGAGCTGATGTTTATATGGACATCCGGCATATCAGAACAGGCAGGATAACATTCATTTTTTTCAAGAAGCCTTGCCTGCAGCTCATCGAGCATTTGCTGAGATGGAATTTCAGTGCTTTGAGCAAGGTGGGGGCTCAATAAAAAAAACACCAGAAACGCACATATCTTAAGTGATTTCATTCCTGTAAAACCAACTCCTTCCCCTGGCCTGTACCTGATTCCAAACATGCCAAACGCCAGAAAAACAATGAGAAAAACCCGCACAAACGCCAGAATCAGGTTTGTCTTAGGACCGATAAGAGCAAATGTGACTCTCTGATCACGAGTCACCGGCCCGGACCAACTGAAATCAATGGTCTCAAAAGGGAGCCATTTGGGCATCCCCGGCCCTGTCTGGGTAAGAGCTTTTGGATCATGCTGCATGACCTGGGTGCCGTAATAGGAAGACCCTGCACTGGAAATTGAAGATTTCAAACGCGCCCCCTCTCTTTTGACAAAGGCCTTGCCGGACCTGCCGACAGACTCGGAGTCCATGTATGAGTTCATGGGTGCGCTCTGCATTTCCTTTAGCGCATCCCTTTGCATGCCTACAGGAGAAGATGCGTTTTGACGCAAAGCATAATCGGTCATTGACGTCCATGGCTTTGCCAACTGTGGATACATACCGATCCTGAGCGCATGAATTGAGTAAGGAATTACAATTATCACAAAGCACAAAACAGCGACACTCTGGTAAAATTTAACCGCTTTTTTAAACGCTCCATCAGGCAGGTATTTGAGCAATGCAAAACCAATCAGCATGGCCGGCCAGATATAACGAGGGGCTCCTGGTTCATGATAGATCAATACCAGGGTTAAAAACGCAACCCCGGCCAGGGGCTTTGAAAAAAGTTTCGCCAGTGCAATTGTAAAAATAAGCACAATGAAAAAATCCAGCAGGGTCCAGCGTTTAACCCATGTGCGCGGGATATTGTCAATGCCGGTAGCATTCAGCAATTTCCAGCCCGGCGGCAGGTACAAGCGTCCTTTGGCCTGCTGAAAATCATGATCCCATCCTGTGGCCGGAAGATTTGTAATTTTTCCTTGATACACACTGTCGGCAGTAAGATTTAAAACCCCGTTGCGAAGTTCAATACCTGCCTTATCAGATCCTTTGCGCGCGGTAATAAACTGCTCGATTCCATCAACAGCAACCCTTCCAAGCGTGATGGCCGGATCTATTTCCAATCGCCAATTGGTATTTTTCTGGCCGTTGATCCGGTCCTGGATCGAATACCCTGAACCGTCAAACCTCAGCCAGAGATTCCGGTTCAATGTCATCTGATCCGGTGCAGGGTTCGGGTCACCCCGTTTGATTTGCTTAAACCGCATGGAATCGCCGGGCAGCACTCTGTAGGCGGGATATTTACGCCAGTCCTTGGGCACGGATGTCCGAAGCGGATCAATTGACGGCACCCCGCCAATCTCAACAAGTCTCAAATCTGGTTGCGCACGAAATGACCATATCTCCTGTTGGGGCCAGAACCCATTATCAGGCGGATGAAACGAAAATTCGTGTAAGGGTCCTGAATGCCGAAGTGTTACGCTCACGCTGTATTGTCCGGGTCTTACCTGCATGAGCATCCGGCCGTCGTGTTCAAGCCTGGCCGGAAGAGCGCTTTTTAATGAAAGAGGGGTAAAATTTTCCGGTGCATAAAGAGGACCCAATGTAATTTCCCGGGCAGAACCAGCCACATCAAGAGTAAAATAGAGCATAACCTTAGACGGGATCGAATCCTCTATCAGCCTGAAACTCTCGATTTTAAGACGATTTTCAATCTTTTCTTCAGTCTGGAGTCTCTTTAGCCACAGTCGGCCGGATTCATCAAGATTTGGAAACCCGATCTTTTCATTGTTTACAGTCAAAGAAACAAGGCCGGACTGAGCTGGGATCTTAAGATTTTCCGGCAGCCGGGTCCAGGTGAAACGCCCGGTTATCCTGTGAAGTCCAGGTTGAAGTTGAACTTTCGGCGTATAGTGCTTCTGTAGAATGATCCGGGTTTTTCCGTCAACTCGGACATCCAGAGGCCAATGCCTGCTGTTGCCCGGCAGTGTCACCCAGCTTTCGTGGTGTACCAGCCAGGACTGGCTGAATTGTCCGCCCTGATCGTTCAAAGCCACCTCAAGCTCGGACGGCCAGGCACATTGATAAATATCGGCATCGTTATATTGCGCAATACATTTCAATTGTTCCTCTTTATCATGCAGAACCCAGTCCACCCAGGGTTGAAGCAATTTTGGAACATGCACCACCGTATTTGCAGAACATGGCTGAATAAAGGCAAAAACAAAAACAAGAACCAATAACAATCTGCATTTAGTACAAAAAAAATGATGTGTTGTTCTCACAATACTTCTCCTGTTAAATGGTATCGGGACGTTCGTATATAAGTATCATAATTTAAACTTGTGTAAATACCGAATTGGCACGATTCTGACACATAGGGACTGTCTGCCGAAACGAAAACAGTTTATGCAGTGCTTATGTGTACCAAGTCAACTATATTATTCTTTCATGATTTTTATAATTCTTTCATCCAAACAAGACCTTAAAAAGATATTCATCGGCTTCTGATCGCAAGTATCGTAAAAAGTGAGCATCAATTGATTAAACTCAAGTTGTCTTTTTGCCGGAAGATTAATAGCAGGGTATCCATAATTTAACAAAAGCCCATTCATGATAAACCGCCCCATACGCTTATTTACATCATAAAAAAATTGACATCTCGCTATTGTAAGAAAAAAATGAATAGCTTGATCATAAACATCGGATATCTTGGATGCCTCATCCACCATTTTCTCAAACAACCCAGGTAACGAATCTGCCTGTGGCGGCATATAGCTCGTTCCCGCAATGGTAACCCCGCCAGATCTAAACTTTCCACACTCCAAAGCTTCGTCCCTGGCAGCGATCAGATGAAGAGTACAGACTTTTTCAAGAGTGATCTCAAACTGATTTTTTTCTATTAACTCAAATAACCTGCGCCATGTATCAGCTTGATTAATCGCTATATTCTGGTCAGTTACTTTATGTCCCCCAACAGTAATTCCATCCAATATTGTTTGAATTTCCGGCAGGGTAAAATTAATTCCTTCCAGGGTCACTGCATCCCATACAAATTCAGACAATTGACGTTTGGCAAGCATTATGGCCTTTGCTTTATCGGGTTTCATGTTCCATTTCGTTTCTTTCATTATGCTCACCAACTATTTATATTTCATAAAATTTCAAACGTTTCGCTTCACAGGCCGGGTGTGAGGATCAACAAACTTTAAAAACGCACATACTTAAGTCCGGTCCGCAGTGTAAGCGATTGTTGAACAAAAAATTGAAATCGACGACCTTATCAAGTTGACACACTCTTAAAAGTTATGGTTTGTTTGAAGTTACCAACATTACTGAAAAACCTATAAAACAACTTCCTGTAATTTTATTAAAAGCTTTAGTATACTTTTTGATAGCAGGTGAAATAATTTGCGCACCGATAGAATAGAAGAAAAGAGAAAAAACTGAACACCCGAGAAGTGTTAATAAAAGAACAGCAAATTGTGAATAGACATTGCAATCAAGATTAATAAATGGAAGAAACAAAGCAGAAAAAAACCCTAAGGCCTTTGGATTTGCAACTGACACACCAACTCCTTGTAAATATAATTTTATCGGACTTTCTTTTTGTTTCTCTAAACATGATTCTGTTGAAAAAAATGCTTTCGACTTAAAAGTTTTGATTCCTATAAAACAAAGATAAGCAGCGCCAAAATACTGTAACCATATAAACATCGTTTTCGAAGATTCAAGCAATACACCAAGACCCATTACCGCCATAAGAGAAAGCAGAAATAGCCCGGATAAAATTCCCAATATAATCGGAATTGAATTTTTTGTTCCATGATTCAAACTATGTGTAATGACGGATAAAATTACTGGACCGGGTGTCATAGAGGCAATCAAACATACCGTAACAAACAAAACCCAATTTTCAAGTGACATAAAATTCATCCTTTATACTTGAACGAATAACAGCCCGGTCCGGTCGTAATTCCTGGTTGAATTATATGATACGATGACTTGTTTCTTTAATGCATTCCCGCCCCGCGTATCATCATTTAAAAATGGTAATTAATGAATCAGGTTTCCTGCATCTTTTCAATAATCATTTTCAAAACCTCATCAGCCTTATCAATGTCTACCTGGCATGTTCCCACTTTTTTATGCCCCCCGCCGCCATATTTCAGCATCAAAGAGCCGATATCAACGGTGCAGGTTCTATTTACAATACTATAACCGCAAGTCATAACTATATTCTGACGCTGAAATCCCCACATCACTTGAATGGAGACATTCTGGTCAGGGTATAGACTGTAAAGTACAAAACGGTTGCCGGTATAAATTTCCTCCTGATCTCTTAAATCCATAACAATGACATTACCATGAAGAGTGGTGTTGGTACGGGCCATCTCCTTAAACAGAACATCCTGTTCAAAATAACGGCGGGTTCGCTCCTTTACATCCTCGATTTCCAGTATCTCTTCAACGGTTTTGCAGCGGCAATAGTCAATCATATCCATCATCAGGTTGTAGTTGCTGATGCGATAGTCTTTGTAGCGGCCCAGCCCGGTTCTGGGATCCATGACAAAGGACAAAAGATCCCACCCTTTGGGGTTCAATATCTCATCCACATTAAAGTTACCGGAATCAGCTTTGTCCACTGCCCGGACCAGATCATTTATATATGAACCGTTAAATATTTTTTTCCCTCCATAATAATCATAAATCACACGGGCTGCACTGGGTGCGAAAGGGTCACTTTTACCATCAAATTCCCCATGGGCCTGACGCTCCATTTCGCTTGAATGATGATCAAACCAGAGGCCACATCCTTTGACATAAGGGATATTGGCAAGAATATCATTTTCATTCACATCAATCTTGCCATCCTGAATATCTTTGGGATGGACAAATTTGATATCATCAAGGAGTCCCTTTTCTTTGAGCAATGCTGCACATCCTAATCCATCAAAATCTGAACGGGTTAATAATCTCATGTCATGTCTACCTTATTATAATTTAAGTCTTTTTTTTCCACTTTCTGCGATATGATCATTTTCAATATGGAAAGTCAATCAAAATTTCATCTAGAGCAGGCTCGGTATAAGGCTTTTGCCCAATATAAAGTCCAACGTTCTTGTCTATATTCTTTTCTCATTAATTTGATTTTAAAATATTTTTTTGCTACATGAGATCAGTGTTGTTATTAAATCCGACATTTAACTATGACTAATTTCAACGGATTAAGGATATTAATTATGCATTATCCAATCGAACAGGATCAGATAAAAAGCTTTTTTACATACTCTCCTATTGGCACATATGTGGTTCAAGGTCATAAATTCCGGTTTACCAACACAAAATTCCAGAAAATTTCCGGCTATTCTGAAAATGAATTATTAAAAATGAATCCATTGGATCTAGTGATAGAAGAAGACCGGCAAAAGGTAAGAGACAATGCAGTCGCCATGTTAAAACATAAAAGAAAGGAACCATATGAGTTCAGAGTGGTTACAGCCAATGGTGAAACCAGGTGGGTTATTGAGAGTGTGGATGCCATAGAGTTTGAAGGTCAAAAAGCAGTGGTCGGCCATTTCATGGATGTGACTGAAACCAAGCAGATTGAGAAAAAATTGAAAATCTCCGAGCAGAAATATCGGTCTATTTTCGAACTGGTAAGAGAAGGCATTATCATTACCAGTTATTCTAACGGCAACATTATTGATGCCAATATGGAATTTCAGCGCCAGACCGGATACCTGCTTTCCGAACTTAAACAAAAAAAAGTATGGGAACTCCAACCACCTGAATTCCAAAAAGAGGCACAAGAAAGTTTTTATCGTTTCAAGGAAAACCCGGGCGGCATAACATCCTGGAATTTATGTCAAAACCAGGAGGGCAAAATCCTACCCGTGGAAATTATTGCCCAGCATATGTTCATATCGGGCCAGGACATGATCATCTGTATGGTCAGAGACACCAGTGAACGCGAGGCCATGATGCGGGCATTAACCCTGGCATCGGAAGAGTGGCGCAAATCCTTTGATGCCCTGGATGATGCCGTAATGCTCATCAACCCGGATTTTAAAATCAGGAGAGCCAATATGGCCACCTCTCGCCTTTTGAACATTGAAATCAGTCAGCTTATCGGCATGCGCTGCTATAACCTTTTCCACGATATGGACACCCCTCCCCAATATTGCCCACACCTAAAAGCGCAAAACACAGGCATTTATTGTGAAGCCGAGGAATACGAAAGCCACCTGAACCGGACCCTTCATTTCTGTGCATCTCCTATAAAGGACAATAAAGGGAAGATTACACACACTGTTGAAGTTATCAGCGATGTTACCACCCACAGGCAAAATGAAAAAGAATCCTTACGGTTGAGCAAGGATCTTGCAAACAGCTTTAAAGGCATCACCGAAGCGTTAAGCGAACTGGTTGAAAGCCGTGATCCCTATACTGCAGGGCATTCCAAGCATGTGGCAAAATTGGCCGTTAAAGTAGGAAAAATGATGGGATTAAACAAGAACGAGCTTGAGGGCCTCAATGTGTGTGCGCTTTTACATGATATTGGAAAGGCTATTATCCCGGCTGCTATTTTAAATAAACCTGGAAAACTGTCCAAACACGAATGGGGCTTTATCCGGGAACATCCCACAACCGCATTTGAAACCCTGCGCCGCATCCCTTTTCCCTGGCCGGTTGCAGATGTGGTTCACCAGCATCACGAACGGCTGGACGGCACAGGCTACCCACTGGGAATTTCAGGCGATAAGATACATCTTTGGGCTCGCATTATTTCAGTGGCTGACATTTTTGACGCTATGACCAGCCACAGGCCTTACCGCCCCGGCCTTCCCCTTAAGGAAGCCATAGACGAACTGTCCGCCGGACTGAATATCCAGTATGACTCTAAAGTAGTTGATGCCATCATTCATGTCATGCGCATGAATGACAGCCATGTCATGGTGGTGGACTATGATCCTTCAATCGTTGAAGGTGTCAGTGCCGAACTAAAACTTGCCGGTCTTGAACCCATTGGGGTTACAACATCAGGTGATGCTTTAAAAAAAATCTTGGAAAAATCATTTTCCATGGCCATCATTGAACTTGAAATGCCGGAAATTAACGGGGTTCAACTTACTCAGAAAATCAAAAGCCTTTATCCTGACTGTGAGGTAATATTGATCGCTAAGTGCGACAGCAAAGAAGGCTCTTTAAAGGCGCTTCGATCAGGTGCTTCGGATTTTCTTGAAAAACCCATCAACTCCATTTTGTTCAAAAAAAGTATCAGCCGGGCCGTACAGAGGTATGCCAGCAGAAAACACAGGTAGTGCTTCGTGGCAGGCAGATAAAATTCATACACACAGTCTCCTTTTTTACATTTTTTGCGCTATGATCACTTTAGATATTGAATTACTAGTCCAATATCTACAATAGATTGTTACAAATTTAAATTTTTTATGATACTAATGGTTTTTTAGTGGTTTAACAATATATAGCAACAGTATCACCGGGCAGAAAAAGTGGCTGAATTTAAAACACATTTTACCATAACCAGTATCGGCAGCAGCATTGCATCCACAATGCTTTTTGCATCGGCGATTGCCACGCCGCAGGAAGTGCTTCTCTACTTTACACTCGGCGTGGTTGGCGGTCTTTTACCGGATATTGATTCAGACAACTCCCTTCCCGTTCGAATGCTTTTTACGTTTATTGCAACCGTCATATCCTTTCTTGTGATGTTCAAGCAGCCGCCTGAAAATACAGCTGTCGAACTGCTCCTTGTATGGATGGGAAGCTTTGTATTTATAAAATATTTTCTTTTTTCACTTTTTACAAAAATAACAGTCCACCGAGGCATCATTCACTCGATACCCGCCTCTGTCTTTTTCGGGTTTATCAGCACGATACTGCTTTACCGCATTTTTCATTTTAATGAATTTGTCGCCTGGATGGCAGGCATGTTTGTTTTTGGAGGATATATAATCCACCTGCTGCTGGATGAACTTTACAGCATCAATCTTACAGGTTTCAAAATTAAAAAATCAGCAGGAACCGCATTTAAATTCGGGAGTGCATCAGATCTCAAATCCACATTTTTTATCTACCTGGCCATTGTTCTTCTGTTCTTGGCCACACCTGAACACAGCCACTTTTTTTCAATAATTCTCGACACCAGCACCTACCATCACCTGAAATTTTTTCCCAGTGACAATTGGTTCAGTGAATTGACGTTTTACCAATCAAAATTTCCTTAAATTCCATCACTCCCATTAAATTCAAACACATAAGATTAACAAACAAAACATACCAATGATTACAGTGAACCATCAAGTTTCAGCTCATCTGGAAAAAAATTGTATTATTTGCGCTTTATTGAAACTCTTCTTTATGATCAAAATGTTGGTAAAAGCATAATGACACAAAACTGACAATCGGTTAGGTTAAAATTTTTGTTGACATAAAAAAAAGAAAATGAATATATATCTTCCGACATTATCCAATATAATCGAAGCTTCATAATGGTTTAAAAACCTCATCGTAAACAGAAAAAAGGAGATCAATATGAAAAGAAAAATGATGGCATTTTTGCTGGCTCAATTACTGGTATTTAGTTTTTCTATAGCCTGTTTTGGGGCCTCAACACTTCCCCCAAAAAAACAGACCGTACTTGCCAAATATGTGACGGCGAAACAAGCGTATGAAAAATACTCCCAAGACCCGGCCAACGTCAAGATCCTTGATGCCAGAACCATAGGTGAATATGTGTTTGTGGGCCACGCCCCCATGGCGGTTAATATCCCCCTAAAATTCCTGGACCGCGGATTGACAGACAAAAACAAGCCTGTGATGCCGACAAATGAAAATTTTGTATCCGAGGTGACGAAACGATTCAAAAAAACGGATCAGATCCTTGTGATGTGCAGGTCTGGTGCCAGAAGCGCAGCCTGTGTCAATTTGCTTGCCAAAGCCGGATTCAACGATGTTTACACCATTACCGACGGGTTTGAGGGAGACAAGGACGATCAAGGTCAAAGAACCGTGAATGGATGGAAAAACTCAGGTGTCCCCTGGACCTTTAAACTTGATCCTGCATTGGTCTATTAAACGATTCAGAACACTTTAGGCAGAACATAATAAAGGGCCGGTCTGAACATCCCATGGATTTCAAACCGACCCTTTCATGTAAAGCGTATCCGATCAAGGGCGCTTTTTATGTCTTTTACAACACCACTTTTTATAATACCAGCAGCTTGTCAGGCCATATGAAACGATTTTAGTTACTTGTTAATTCCTTATGGTTTTCGATCAGGCTGCCCACCACCTCGGGATCTGCAAGGGTGGAGATGTCGCCTAAGCTGTCAAACTCATCAGTTGCGATTTTTCGCAAAATCCGGCGCATGATTTTGCCTGAACGGGTTTTGGGCAATGCAGGTGCAAAATGGATAATATCAGGTGTGGCAATTGGCCCGATCTCCTTTCTGACGTGCAGTTTGAGCTGGCTTAACAGTTCGTCGCTCGGGGTTGCACTGACATTGAGGGTGACAAATGCATAAATGCCCTGGCCTTTAATGTCATGGGGAAAGCCGATCACTGCGGCTTCGGCCACCTCCTTATGGCTGACAAGGGCGCTTTCAACTTCGGCCGTCCCCATCCTGTGGCCGGACACATTGATGACATCATCCACACGTCCTGTGATCCAGTAATAACCGTCTTCATCCCTGCGGCATCCGTCACCGGCAAAGTAATAGCCGTCAAACATCTGAAAATAAACTTTTTCAAATCTTTCATGATTATTGTAAACAGTTCTCATCTGGCCGGGCCATGGTTCTTGTATGGCCAGGATACCGTCACAAGCCCCTTCAAGGGGTTTGCCCTCTTCATTTAACAACACCGGATTAACACCGAAAAACGGCAGGGTGGCTGAACCCGGTTTCTGGTCAATGGCATAGGGAAGAGCCGTAATCATGATACCTCCGGTTTCAGTCTGCCACCAGGTATCCACGATCGGGCATCTTTCTTTGCCCACATGTTTAAAATACCATTTCCATGCCTCGGGATTAATGGGTTCGCCAACCGATCCCAACAATCTTAAAGATGAAAGGTCATATTGTTCAACCCATTGCTCCCCCTGAGCCATCAATGCCCTTATGGCTGTGGGAGCTGTGTAAAACTGGTTTACCTTCCATTTATCCACCGTGGCCCAGAACCGTCCAGGATCAGGATAATTGGGGACCCCCTCAAACATGATGCTTGTGGCACCTTGTGAGAGGGGACCGTAAACAATGTAGCTGTGCCCGGTTACCCAGCCGATATCAGCAGTACACCAGTAGATGTCGTTGTCATGGTAGTCAAAAATATATCTGAAAGTGATACCGGTATAAACCATGTAGCCGCCTACATTGTGTTGCACACCTTTGGGAGTTCCGGTTGACCCGGAGGTGTAAAGGATAAACAAAGGATCTTCTGCATCCATCCATTCCACGGGACAATCCATGCTTTGCGCCTGGATCTGCTCATGCCACCACACATCCCTGCCCTGTTTCATTTCAACCTTGGAACCGGTTCGATTGACAACGACACAGCACTCCACCAAATGCCCCTGTTTCTCACACAGATCCATAGCCGTATCTGCATTGCCTTTTAACGGAACCGCCTTGGCCCCCCGCATAACACCGTCAGAGGTAACAAGAACTTTACAAAGGCTGTCCAGTATACGGTTAGACAAGGCGTCTGCGGAAAAACCGCCGAAAACAATACTGTGAATGGCACCGATTCGGGCACATGCCAGCATGGTGACGGCAAGCTCCGGTATCATGGGCATGTAAATGGCGACCCGGTCGCCTTTTTGTACGCCTTTGGATTTTAAAACATTGGCAAATTGACAGACCGTTTCATGGAGTTCTTTGTAGGAAATTTCACGGTCTTCGCCAATACTGTTTCCTTCCCATATCAAGGCGGTCTGATCGCCCCTGTCTTTTAAATGCCGGTCAAGGCAGTTGTAAGTAATATTTGTTTGGCCGCCCTTGAACCACTCGATATTAATGGGGCCTTTGGAAATGCTGTAGTTATAATCCCGGACACTGTCCCAGCGTTTTTCCCAGTAGAACTGATCCGCCATTTGTGTCCAGAATTCTTCTGGTTTCTCAATAGACTGATCATACATCTGTTTGTACTCATCCATTGTTTTGATCCAGGCATTTTTACGGTATTCATCCGGTGCATGAAATTTAAATTCGCTCATTTTGCCTCCTTTTTCAATTAAAACCGTATACAAAATTGATGTCACTATTTTCCGCAGTTATAAAGAACTTTGTCTTAGGTCTCTTCAGGCACGGGAGTGGCGATAAATTCAGGCTGCTCTTCAATTTTAGCTACAGGTTCAGTTGCAGGAGCCTTGGTCGTCAAAGCCACAACCGCTCCAACAAGAAGCAGTCCTGATGCAAGAATATATGCCATCCTGGGAGTATTGGTATAAGCTATGATCATTTGAGAAACCCTTGGGAATATAAATCCTCCCACACCCCAGGCACTGAATACCAGACCGTAATTAACACCAAAATTTTTTAAACCGAAAAAATCTTTGGTAGCGGACGGAAACAAGGAAAGGTTGGTGCCGTAATTAAACCCTATGAGCATAGCGGCAATAACCAGAAGCATAACCTGGGCCGGTGTGATAAACAAAAGTGAAAAGATGACAATGGCCTGAAAAATCAACATGATAAAAAGGGTGTTAGCCCGTCCGATACGATCAGATAGTATCCCTGCAATGACCCGTCCAGACGCATTTCCCACTGCCATCAAAGCCACAACCACCCATGCCATCTGACCCATGCCGTGTTTTGCCATCCCGGCCACACCGCCTATTATCATAAGGCCTGCACCGGAGGCGATACAAAAAATAATCCATAGTTTATAAAAAGTGACTGTACGAAGCATTTTTCCGGGTTCAAAATCAATGCTTGTGTTTGCCGTGGAATTTTTATTTTGAATTGTTTGGGGATGAACATAACCGTCCGGCGGATTCACAAGAAATTGCGCAAGTGCAGAGACAATAACAAGAAAGGCAATACCAAAAATCAGCATAGACTGGGAAAGCCCGAACTTGTCGATTAAAAATATGGCCAAAGGGGCGATATAGACCGATGCCAGGCCGAATCCGGCCACTACGATACCTGCGATCATGCCTGTTTTGGCAGACGGAAACCATTTAATGGCAGGTGGTGTGGCTGATGCATAGCCAAATCCAAGCCCCATACCCGTGAAGATCCCGAATCCTATTATCCAGCTTATCCATGAAGTGGAAAATGAAATGAGAATCAAGCCAAGCCCTGTGAGAATACCGCCGATAACAGCCGTAATCCTGGGACTGAGTCGGTCTTGAACACGGCCGGCAAAAATCATGGTAAAGGCAAAGACCAGACAGCAGACGGCATAAGGGTCGTTTAAAGACGCAAGGCTCCAGTTAAAAAGACCGTCGCCTGCCACAATTGACTCTTTGATGCTCATCTTAAAAATACTCCAGGTATACAATATTCCCAATGCCAGATTGATACCCAGTCCTGCCATTGTTACACGCCAGCCTATATTTTTAATTTTCTCCATGAGCAATTCTCCTTTAATTAATAATTGTTATTCATTTATTATTAAAGCAAGTATTGTGCCCGATGATGTTAAGATCATATCTATTTGTTTTTATTTGATTTATTTAGAATAATAGGATTGATTAAACTTTTAAAAACCTACAACAAAAGTTGTAGGAAAACAAACAATTCCGAGCGGATGTTAGGCAGTACCGATCAAAGCAAAGAATCCACAACTTTTGTTGTAGATACAACTTTTGTTGTAAATTAGTTTTTATCTTGTTCCTGTTTTAACTTTTTCAGCCGCTTACTCAAGGCCTGCTGAGAGATGCCCAGAATTCCCGCTGCAGCGGACTGGTTTCCGCCGGTTTGCTTCATAGCCTTTTCCACAAGCTCTCTGGAGGCTTCTTTAAGGGTTGGAAGAGAGACAGACGAATCCTTGTCTGGCCCGGCCCCGGATTCAAATGACCCGGATACGGTTTCGCCTGAACAAAATGAACTTGATCCAAACACGCCCGATCCGGCTAGGCCCAGGCCCTTGAACAGATCCGCTGTCATAGGTCCTTTCCGATATCGTGAAATAGCGTCATACACCATGGATTTCAACTCCCGTATATTGCCCTTGAACGGATAAGTTTCCATCTGTTCAATCAATATTTTGGGAAGTTCGGGAACCGGTTTATCCAGTTCATTGGCGGCCTGGCATATGAAACGGTCCAGCAGCAGCGGCAGATCCAGAAGACGGTCCCGGAGGGGAGGCAGGGTAAGGGTGTGGGTGGAAAGCCTGTAAATCAAATCTTTCCTAAAAACCCCTTTTCTTTCAAGGTTCCACAGATCCCGGTTGGTGGCGGCAACAACCCTGGCATCTGACTGCCGTGTCTTGTCAGACCCCAAGGGCAGGTATTCCCTTTCCTGAAGCAGACGAAGCAGTTTAACCTGGGAGGTCAAGGCAAGATCTCCTATTTCATCCAAAAAAAGCGTGCCCCCGGCCGCCTGTTCGATCAGGCCGGGCCTTGAGGTTTGTGCCCCGGTAAACGCCCCGGTAACATGCCCGAAAAGCGTATCGGAAAAGATATTGTCATCCAGTCCCGCCACATTGACCACAACCAGTTTTCCCTTTCTCTGGCTCAACTCATGAATGGACTGGCCAATGAGTTCCTTTCCAACTCCGGTTTCCCCAAAAACAAGGACCGGCTGAGAAGACGGGGCAATGGCCTCAATATAGTGAAAGATGGAGTGCATCTTTTCATCCTGAGTGATAATATGGGCAAATGCCTTGGGATTTTTAATCTGGGCAAACAATTCTGTTGGCAGAGTCACCTTGGCTTTGTTTTCCAGGTTGATCAGGGCAAGTGCCTGTTTGACTGCAGCCAGAAGCCGCTTTTCCTCCACCGGTTTGACCACATAATCCATGGCCCCTATTTTCATGCAGTTTACAGCCGTATCCACGTCAATTGCACCTGTAAGAATAATAACAGGTATCCTGGGATAAGTTTTACGAATAATTTGAAGCAACCGCCTGCCGTTGATATGGGGCATATTCAAATCCAGGATCATCAGGCAGGGAATCTGACGTTCCATTTGCCGGATAACGTCCCTGGCATCGCTGATGGTGATAATATTGTCCATACCCGCCATTCTCAGGCAGGTATCCACAGCCAGAAGAATTTCCGGTTCATCGTCAACAATAAAAATAGGCCGGTCCAGGGTATGTTGTCTGTTTGCCATTATTGTATATTGTATCCTGCTGATTTAAACCTTGTTCTCAACACGGCTCACCGGTAAAAATATTTTTACGGTCAGACCTTTTCCAAATTCCGAATAAAATTCCATTATCCCCTTGTGATCATACACAATCTTCTCTGAAATAGAAAGCCCGAGACCGGTCCCCCCATGATCTCTTTTGGTTGTAAAAAAAGGCTCTTTCAGCTTGTTCAAATCTCGTGGATGAACTCCCGGTCCGGTATCGGACAACTCTATCACAATAAAACCGGAATTTAGAGAAATTGAGGTTTTCACTTGAATTGACTGTTCCGGGGTTTCAAGGGCCTGACAGGCATTCACCACCAAATTGATCATCACCTGCTGCAGTTGCTGAAAATTGCCTGAAATCTTTGGCAACCCCTCTTCCAGATAAACCGACAGGTGATGGGTTGCTTTTTTCAATATGGAACGTGTCAGGTCCAGGGATTTTTCAACCACACTATTAATATTGATATCATCATCCATTTCAACCCTTGTGGGCCGGGAAAAATCCTTTAACTCGGTGATGATTCTTTTTATCCGTGCCGCACTGTCTTCCATTGACGTCAACATCATCTCAATGCGGTTTGAAAGATCTTTGTAAGGCATATTGCAGACAACAGCATGCTGTTGCTGCTGCTTAAAATGATCATCCAGAATCGGGGTAAATGACGCCCAGGCTTTTTTAAGATTCGGTGCATTGAGCATCAACGAGGTGGCAGGATTATTGATTTCATGGGCAACACCTGCAACCAGTATGCCCAGGGAGGTCATTTTATCTGCCTGAAGCAATTGTTTATCCCTTAAACGTGATTGTTCCATTGCCATTATCCGTTGTTTTTCACCCTTTGTTCCCTGCCATACAATATACCCGGACAAGAACAAAAACAGCATCAAAATTCCGGAACAAGTATAAATCAATTGGTGTGTGATGGTAAGAATCTCCTGCCTGACATCTTCAACATAGATACCTGTTCCGATAATCCATCCCCAGGGGGCAAATCCCTTTACATAGGAAATTTTGGGAACAATTTTATTGGAATCCCCCTTCCATTGCCACAGATAATCCACAAACCCGGCATCTTTTTGTTCCACGATTTTAACCATATCAACAAACAAAAGCTTGCCTGCAGAGTCTTTAAAATTCGACATATCCCTGCCCTCAAGATCCGGGCGGTAGGGATGCATGATCATTCCGGGAGTCATGTCATTTATCCAGAAATAATCTTCTTGTTCAGGGCCGTATTTTAATTGCTGCAAATGGGTGATGGCGGCAAGTTTTGCTTCTTTTTGTGAAATCAAACCGCGTTGGGCTTTTGAATAAAAAAAATCCAATGTACTCCACGCTGTTTCAGTCAGATGCATAATGCCTTCTCTTTTACCGTCCATCATATTTTTTTCCAAAAGGGGAATGATTAAAAAGAAAATGGTCAGGATAAAAAGAAGAATGGTTAATGCGACAGGAATAATAAGTCGTACTGGAAGGGTTTTCAAAAACAAAGGTGTTTTTTCAAAATCCGGTTCTAATGCGTTTATTTTTTCAGATGAAGACATTCAATTTTTAGTATGATTCTTTTTTAACCCTGTATATCAATAACACATGGCCCTCATCAATTTTTTTGACTTCCATCAGTTCCAAACGGGTATCCAGAATTTCATTAAACAAGGACATACCTTTGCCGAAAAACCTTGGTACAATGGTGAGATGGATTTCATCCACCAGATTTTCTTGTAAAAACAAGGTATTCACAACTGATCCGCCAACAAGTGTTGCACAAGTTAAGCCCTGTGCTTCAAGTTCTTTTAAAACCTGCTTTGGTGTCTGGTCGGTAAAAATCAGATCCGTGTTTTTGCTTGTCCTTTTTTTGTTCCTTGTCATGACAATATTTTTGCGGTCAGGCAACACTTTCCCGATGGTATCAAATGTTTTCGAGCCCATGATCATGGCTCCTGCCTTTCGTGTGACATCAACAAAATATTGTTTGTCTGCTTTTCCGGTCCAGTCAACCAATTGCATGGAATTTCTTGCAATCATCCCGTCTGCTGTAACAGCCATCAAGAGTATCACTTTCATTGTTTACTATCCTTTTTTAACGCCTCCGATCTTATGCATATAGATCTTATTCATCCGGATCTCATGCACCCGGATCTAAGGCGTAAGGTCTCAAGTTATCGGGTCTCAGTCACTTGGCCATTTCATATTTTTTTCTTCAACAAAATAACAAAATCTGTCCCAGTTCACCTCTTTTTTTGAAATCGGACACCTAAGGGTCACCTTGGTTTCACTCAAATCAATAACCTCCCAGTCACCGGATCGTCTTGATCCCTCAATTCGTATCTTTTGCCCGAGTTTGAACGGATAAGGCGTAAACACTGTCACATCATGATTCATAGCATTGGCTCCTGTTTTTTATATGAAAGTCTTCAAAAAATCCAAACAGTAACTTTCATATTTTGTTGTGGGCAAATCTGAGCGAAAGACCAAGTCTGCCCTTGGCAGTTATTAAATATTCATTGCTTATTTTCAGAGAATAAGCTCTTTTTTCACGGACGTCCAATCATCTTGTTGGGATCTACCCATTGATCAAACTGATAGTTGGTAACAATTCCCAGCTCAAGGCCTGCCTGTTTGAGTGTTTTGTTTTCTTCCTGGGCTTTTTTTGCAATCCTGGCAGCCTGTTCATAACCGATATGTGGATTTAAGGCTGTCACCAGCATAAGCGATTCTTGAAGACATTTTGCAATTTTTTCACGATTGGGCTCCATTCCGTCCACACAATTATTTTTAAAAGACAAGGCAGCAGCACCCATGAGCCGGGCAGATTCCAAAAAATTATAAATAATAACCGGCTTGAACACATTCAGCTCAAAATGTCCGTTTGCCCCGCCAATGCCGATGGTGACATCATTTCCCATAACCTGGGCACACACCATGGTTAATGCTTCTATCTGGGTGGGATTCACTTTTCCCGGCATGATGGATGAGCCGGGTTCATTTCCAGGCAGCATCAGTTCACTGACACCACAGCGCGGCCCGGATCCTAACAATCTTATATCATTAGCTATTTTCATGAGACTGCCTGCCATGGTTTTCAATACCCCATGAGTGGTCACAAGGGCATCGTGTGCGGCCAGGGATTCAAACTTATTGGGCGCTGTAATAAATGTATAACCGGTCAGATCGGAAATGGCTCCGGCCACTTTTTTATCATAGCCTATTGGCGTATTCAGGCCGGTCCCCACAGCAGTTCCCCCCAATGCCAGCTCAGACAGGTGGGGCAAGGTGTTGTCAAGGGCGCAAAGACCATGATCCAGCATTGAGGCATAACCGGAAAATTCCTGTCCCAGTGTCAAAGGGGTTGC
Source organism: Desulfobacula phenolica (assembly GCF_900105645.1). Taxonomy (NCBI): domain Bacteria; kingdom Pseudomonadati; phylum Thermodesulfobacteriota; class Desulfobacteria; order Desulfobacterales; family Desulfobacteraceae; genus Desulfobacula; species Desulfobacula phenolica. Next base: position 403,629 of record NZ_FNLL01000002.1, read on the forward strand.
ATCCATCATATGAGTCCGGCCGATTTTTACGATATCGTTCCAGGCAACTGCTTTTTTTTCCAAAGAGGATTTCAATTTTTTAAAACAGGGGATGGTATGATCTGCAAGCATTGTGAATGCCGCGATATTCATGGCCGTTGGAAAGGTATCATTTGACGATTGGGATTTATTGACATCATCATTAGGATGAAGCAGGCGTTTTCCCTTTCCAAGCTGGTTGCCAAGCAGCACATGGGCACGGTTGGCAATCACTTCATTCACATTCATGTTGGACTGGGTGCCTGATCCTGTCTGCCAGACAAGCAAAGGGAAATGATCCTCCAGACTACCACTGATAATTTCATCACAGACCCGGATAATAATATCTTTCCTGTCCCGGGACAGCACCCCTAAATCATAATTTACCATTGCCGCAGCTTTTTTTAAAATTCCAAATGCCCGAATAACCTCCAACGGCATTTTTTGGCGTCCGATTTTAAAATTATTTATGGATCTTTGGGTCTGAGATCCCCAGTATTTATCCAAAGGGACACTAACCTGCCCCATGGTGTCTGTTTCTATTCTTGTTTGCATAAAAATCTCCCATGACTGTTATATGAAAGAGCTTCCAACCAGCTGGAATCAAAATTCTTTCATTTTTTATTATGGTAAATCAATCTGCCATGGCCGTTAATTAAGAAATTTGACAATACCTTAACATAACATCAAAAATAAAGCCAAAAACTTGATGAATGAAAAACAAAAAAAGAATGCCTTTTAATTTATGAAGTATAAATATATATGTGACTTGCGGGCAGACAACAAATCCGGTATTGATAAAGATTAAAAATCTATCTGAGCTTATGCTTATAAAACATAAGCACTAACATTTATATAAGTCAGTTCGGACAAAAATTGAAGGATTGAAGGCGCTATATTTTTTGATGACCGTGGGTATGATGACAGTGTTGACGGCTATGTCTTAGGCCTTGTTGTTCCCATCAGACAAGTCAACCGGATAATCGGTATATTAAAATGCAATATCAATATCCTCGGCAGTATCAGCGAATTACTGTCCTGTGAAAAGGACAAATTAATCGGAAACTTCAAACTGACCCGATCCGGTGGAATGGTTGTCTTTGAAGAAGGTTTTGAACCACTGAGTACAAGAATTCATGATTCTATTCTTATAAGATTGAAAAACCAGAATAATGAGTCTTTCATTCTCAATGATTCTGAAAAAAAATATCTTGTAGGAATTTCAGAGATAAAACTTACAAAAGGGGGCAATGGCATGCTTTTGGGGGAACATTTGAATCGGTTGACCATAAAAATGGCAACACGGATGAATCATGGTATGTTATAAGTTATCGTGAAATGAAAGGAATTCGAACACCTTTAATTGAGTTCATAGAATCGATGATGTTAATAGGCATTGCAATAATTTTTATTTTAGTATTGATTTCCTATATATTTGGCCAAAAAATTGCCAAACCTCTTGCAATACTTGACACAGCTACCCAAAAAATTGGAAAAGATGATTTTAAATACCGAATTGATATGAAGCAAAATGATGAATTTGGCAATTTAGCCATTTCATTCAACAGCATGGCAAAAAGCCTTCAACACAGCACTACATCCATAGCAATTCTTGAAAAAGAAGTTGCCGCTCGCAGGAAAGCGGAAAAAGAACAAGAAAAATTAATCAAAGAGCTGCAAGAATCACTTGAAAATGTCAAAACATTAAGCGGTTTACTACCGATCTGCGCCAAATGCAAAAAAATCCGAAACGATGAGGGATATTGGGATTCTTTGGAAGAATATATACAGACTCATTCCAATATTTTATTCAGTCATAGTTTGTGTTCTAAATGTTCCGATGCCCTTTATGGCAATGAAGACTGGTATATGGAAATGAAAAAAGATGATTTGAAATGACAATATGCTTGTTTCCAAACAACTGCTAAAGGCAGACCAGAGTTGGTCTTTAGACTGGATTTGCCTACGACAAAAAAAATTCACAATTGAGTTTACCAAAACGGTTACCATGCCTCTCATAAAAATTTGAAAGTTCACGCGAGCAATATGTTGCAATTGGGAACAAATATTAACAAAAGGAATATGATGAAAACAGCAATATCAGCCGGGACTCAATGGACATACATTTTATTAGCTATTCTTTTTTTAAGCGTAATTTCTCTTACCGGGTTACACAATTATCTTCTCTTTCACTGCCTTACCGAACTCTTCAGTATTGTAATTTCTTGCGGTATTTTCATGATTATCTGGAATTCAAAAACATTTTTCAAAAACAATTATATCATATTGCTTGGCATAGCATGTCTTTTCAGTGGCAGCATAGATATGCTCCATATGCTGTCTTATAAAGGAATGGAGGTTTTCAAAGAATCTGAAACAAATTTGCCGACCCAACTTTGGATAGCAGCTCGATATATAGAAAGCCTTACCCTGCTGATGGCACCGCTGCTTATGACAAAAGAACTGAAAATCAGTCAGATATTCTACAGCTATTTTTTTCTCACTGCCCTTTTGCTGGCATCAATATTTTACTGGAATATTTTTCCGGATTGTTTTGTTGATGGCATTGGGATGACTCATTTTAAAAAAACAAGCGAATACATAATTGTCTTGATCCTTATTGGATCAATTTATTTGTTATTTCAAAAACGACATGCGTTTGACCCATCAGTTTATATCCTTATAAATATATCAATTGCTCTTAAAATTGCTGCGGAACTTGCATTTACGGCTTATATCAATGTGTATGATTTTTCAAACATGCTTGGTCACATATTTAAAATTATTTCATTTTATTTGATCTACAGGGCACTTATCCACACAGGGCTTGTGGAACCATACCGCCTGATGTTCAAAGAAATCAGTGAGAAAGAAAACCGCTATCGCCAAATATTTGAAACAAATCAGGCGGTAAAGCTGATCATAAACCCGGCAGACGGTTCCATTGTTGAAGCCAATAAGGCGGCTTGCCTTTTCTATGGGTATCCCAAAGAGAAGTTTATATCCTTAAAAATTACCGACATTAATACCCTGACTCCTGAAAAGGTATCTGATGAGATGAACAAAGCTTTATCTAAAAATAAATTGGTATTCCGATTTTCACACAGGTTGGCGTCCGGTAAAACAAGGGATGTTGAGGTATATTCAGGCCCCATAGAGTATGGGCAGGAAACTTTTCTCTATTCTATCATCCATGATATCACACAGCGTAAAAAAGCAGAAACCGCCCTGCAAAAAAGCAATGAAGCATTGCGCAAAAGTGAAGAAAAATTTCGATTGGCATTTCGAACAAGCCCGGATGCAATTAATCTAAACAGCCTTGAAAATGGCACATACATGGACATAAACGATGGTTTTACAAAAATCCTGGGCTACACACGAGAAGATATTATTGGAAAATCTTCAGTTGAACTAAATATCTGGAATAACCTCAAAGATCGAACCCATTTAATTTCAGACCTTAAAAAGCATGGGCTTGTTGAGAACCTGGAAGCAAATTTCAGAGGAAAAGACGGGCAAATCAGAACAGGTCTTATGTCTGCACGACTATTGATGATAGACAACAAAGAGACCATTTTGTCTATTACCCGTGATATCACTGAAAAGGGCATGCTTGAAGCTAAACTCCGGCAATCCCAGAAAATGGAGGCCATTGGCACGCTTGCCGGAGGTATTGCCCATGATTTTAACAATATTCTTTTCCCTATTTTAGGCCACAGCGAGATGCTGCTTGAGGACATATCACACAACCATCCTTTGCGACCCGGTCTGGAGGGCATTTATACGGCGGCCTTGAGGGCCAAGGAACTGGTAAAACAGATACTCACCTTCTCCCGGCAAAATAACGATGAACTAAAACTCATAAAAATTCAACACATTCTCAAGGAAGTTTTAAAACTGATCCGATCCACAATCCCAACAACCATTGAGATCATACAGGATATCTCTAACAATTGCGGTACAATTAAAGCCGATCCCACCCAAATTCATCAACTGATAATGAATCTTGCAACCAATGCATACCATGCTATGGAAAAAACAGGTGGTAAATTAACGGTCAGCCTTCAGGCCATTCAATTAGGACAACATGATACAATAAGCCATGAACTGAAACCAGGGGCATATGCATGTCTGACAATAGCAGATACCGGAATTGGAATGGATAAGGAACTTCAAAAAAAAATCTTTGATCCGTTTTTTACCACAAAGGATAAGGACAAAGGAACCGGTCTGGGTCTTTCAGTGGTACACGGCATTATGAAAAGCCATGGAGGTGCTATCAAAGTGTATAGTGAATCCGGCAAGGGCAGCACATTTCGTGTGTATTTCCCTTTGATTAAAAAAATTTCAGCACCAAACGAGATGAAAATAGACAGAACGCTTCTGCATGGAACAGAAAACATTTTGCTTGTGGATGATGAACAATCCATTCTTTCAATGGGAACAAAGATGCTTAACCGTCTGGGTTATAAGGTTTTTTCAAAAACCAGCAGTATTGAAGCTTTGGAAATGTTTCGGTCAGAACCTTATGCATTCGATCTTGTTATTACCGACATGACCATGCCCAAATTACCCGGAGATATCCTGGCCTCTGAATTGATAAAAATACGCCGGGATATTCCAATAATCATTTGCACTGGATTAAATGATGAAAAAACTTTAAAGCAAATTGTATTACCCAGGGGCGTTAAAGAGATGCTATTCAAACCCATTGTGATGACGGATCTTTCACAAAAAATCCGTAAAATATTAGATAATCGTGAAATAATGGATTATGTGGATGAATCAATCTAAAAACCCCGTTGATATCAAGTATCATCAACGGGGGTTAAAGTTTAAAAGCAAGATCAGCTACAAAATATCCTCATAAAAATCATTGCCTTTATCATCAATAATAATAAAGGCCGGAAAATTTTCCACCGTGATCATATAAACAGCTTCCATACCCAGCTCTTCATATTCGATGATATGTGCTTTTTTAATAAAGTCTTTCCCTATCCTGGCTGCAGGACCGCCGATGGACCCCAGATAAAACCCGCCATGGATTCTGCACGAATCTTTAACCTGCTTTGATCTATTGCCCTTGGCCAGCATTATCATGGAAGCACCCTCTTTCTGGAAGGAAGGCACATAAGAATCCATTCTCCCGGCCGTTGTAGGACCAAATGATCCTGAAATTTCCTGTTTGGGCCGTTTGGCAGGGCCGGCATAATAAACAATATGATTTTTCAGGTAGTTAGGCAGGCCTTTGCCTGCTTCATACTGTTCCATGAATTTTGCATGGGCAATATCCCTTGCCACAACAATTTGTCCGGTTAAGGCCAGCCGTGTGGCCACAGGATACCTGGACAGTTCCGACCGGATCTCATCCATTGGCCTGTTCAAATTAATGTGAACAGCTTCTTTCATGTCTGGTTCTTTTTTCGGCAGATATTGATCGGGATTTTCTTCCAGCTGTTCCAGAAAAATTCCGTCTTTTGTAATTTTCCCCTTGATCTGGCGGTCGGCAGAGCAGGAAACCCCCAGACCGATGGGACATGATGCTCCGTGCCTCGGCAGACGGATCACCCTTATATCAAGGGCAAAATACTTGCCTCCGAACTGAGTTCCAATGCCCAATCCATATGACCGGGCCAGCACTTTTTTTTCAAGATCAATGTCCCTGAAGGCATGAGCCGTGTCGCTGCCTTGGGTGGGAAGCGAATCCAGGTATCTGGCGGACGCCAGTTTTACAGTCTTTAAATTAAGTTCCACAGATGTGCCGCCAATGACAAATGCAATATAATATGGCGGGCAGGCTGACGTTCCAAGCTCTTTCATTTTTTCCAGCATAAAATCAATCAGGGTATTTTCTGACTTCAATACGGTCTTTGTCATCTGAAAAAGGACGGTTTTATTGGCAGATCCGCCACCTTTTGCCATGAACAGGAATTTGTATTCATCTCCCTGTTCAGCTGTAATATCAATCTGGGCCGGCAGATTGGTCTTGGTATTTTTCTCATCATACATGGTAAAAGGTGCGTTTTGAGAATATCTCAAATAATTTTGTGTATACACCTTAAATACGCCTTTGGATAACTCTTCTGCATCATCGGTCCGGCTCCAGACCTGCTGCCCTTTTTTTGCCATGACAATGGCAGTTCCCGTATCCTGGCACATGGGATACACTTTTCCCGCTGCAATAACGGCATTTTTCAACAATTCCAACGCCACATACCGGTCATTATCGGAACTTTCCGGATCATCAATAATCTGTCTGAGTCTTTCAAGATGCTCTGACCTGTAAAGATGGGCCACATCCTTAAAGGCTTTTTCAGCAAGCAGGGTCAATGCCTGCGGTTCCACAATGAGGACATCTTTTTCCTCAAATTTTTTTATCTTAATATATTTCCCGGTAAGGCGGCGGTACTGCGTCATATCTTTGCCCAAAGGAAACATGTGTTCATATATAAACCCATTCATTTTGTTCTTACCTCTATATAACTGCCACGGGCAAACCTGGCCATTTTTTACAACAATCTGGTCATCCTGGTTTGCCCGCAACAACGATTGAAAGTCTCGATTGGATTTACACGATTTTCATATAAAATACAACAGGCAGCAAAGCATTGACTGCCTGCTGCCTGGTCTTAATTTTATTTGACTTATTTTATTTGACTTGTCTTATTTGACTTATCTTATCTTTTTAATCTCTAACTGATCAAGCTCATTTTCCTTCTCAGATAAGCTATCTGTGTCTGATGAGGCAAATCCTTGGGGCAATAGTCTTCACATCCCAAAAGGGTCATGCAGCCAAACACGCCGTCATCATCACCAATGATTTCATAAAATTCTTCATCAGAGCGTTTATCCCTTGGATCAAGTGCATACCGTGCCAGACGCATAAATCCTACTGCAGATAAAAAATCCGGTCTCATTCGTTTGGTAGCACAGGCAGATACACAGCAACCGCATTCAACACACCGTTCAAGCTCATAAATTTGATCTGCCACATCCGGGTCCATTCGCTCTTCAAGTTTATCAAAATTCACATCATCCGCATTGGTGTCATGTATCCAGGACTCTACTCGTTCGGACATGGCCCGCATGAATTTGCCAGTATTGACTGAAAGATCTCCGATCAGTTCAAATCCGGGCAAGGGCAGAAGTTTAATCTCACCGTCTTTATAATTTGAGGTCAGGGTTCTGCATGCAAGGGTCGGCTGACCGTTAATCACCATGGCACATGATCCGCAGATGCCCGCCCGGCAGACAAAATCAAACTGAAAAGACGGATCCTGCTGTTCTCGAATCTCGTTCAATGCAATAAAAACCGTCATCCCAGGGGCTTCGGTAACCTCATAGGTTACCATGCGGGGCTTGTCGCCTTTTTTCTGGGGATTATATCTAAATACTTGAAATTTCAGGATTCTTTCTTGTTCACTCATTATTTAAACCCCCTGCCTATACGCTCATTTTTACCTTTGAATTTTTCTGGAATAGTAATTGGATTCAACAACTTCTGAAGTTCAAACCTGTCTGCACCCGGATTGGCTTTCTTGATCTCTTCAATTTCCTGTTCCCGTTTAGCGGTATCAGGATGATGCACAGTATTGTCAACACCATAGCCCCTTGATCCCGGAGGCATTTCCATTTTCATGATATCCAGCTCTTCATATTCGATTTCAGGAAGATCTGCTGACTCGTCTTTCCATGTTGTAAGGGTTCTTTTTAACCACTCTTTGTCATTTCTTTCAGGATAATCTTCCCTGGAATGGGCACCGCGGCTCTCGGTTCTGAGCATGGCTCCATAGGCCACACACTGGGCAAGTTTTATCATTTTCGGCACACGGATGGCTTCAACCAACTCAGGATTAGACGAGCTGATCCGATTTCTCAAAGCAATGTTTTTTGCCCGCTGGTTTAAGACTTTCAATTCTTCAACTGCCTGTTCAAGATCTTCACCATTTCTGAAAATTCCGACTTTGTCCATCATAATCTTCTGCATTTCAGCTTTTAACTGGAAGGGGTTCTCGCCAAAATCCCTGACCAGAAGATCTGTAATTTTCTTTTCTTCCTGTTTCATGAAATGCTCAATGGTGGTTGTGCTGATATTCAATGAATTTGCAGCGCAGTAATCAGCCACATATTCCCCGACAATCATTCCTGCCACAACGGTTTCCGCGACAGAATTTCCGCCCAGACGGTTAAATCCGTGCATATCCCAGCAAGCTGCTTCACCTGCGGAAAAAAGGCCTTTGAGAGTCGGACTTTCACCGGTCGGCTTGGTTCTTATACCGCCCATAGAATAATGCTGTGTGGGTCTGACCGGAATCAATTCTTCAACCGGATCAATTCCTAAAAAGTATTCACAGATCTCTTTGACTTCTCTTAAATTCTTTTCAATATGAGGACGGCCCAGCAAACGGATATCCAGCCAGAGATGATCACCGTAACGAGAGGGCACTCCTTTGCCTTTTCTCATATGTTCCGTCATTCTGCGTGACACAACGTCCCTGGAGGCCAGCTCTTTTTTATCAGGTTCATAATCCGGCATAAACCTGTATCCATCTTTGTCCAGAAGCAGGCCGCCGTCACCCCGGCATCCTTCAGTGGTGAGAATCCCGACCGGTACAATGGCAGTAGGGTGAAACTGCACAGCTTCCATATTTCCAAGAGTTGCAACGCCTGTTTCAAGAGCAATGGCATTTCCAATGCCTTCGGAAATCACCGCATTGGTTGTAATGGCATAAAGCCTTCCGTAACCGCCGGTGGCAACGGTTGTTGCCTTGGCTACATAAGCGATCAACTCACCTGTGATAAGATCTCTTACAATGGCACCATAACATACCCCGTCTTCATGAATCAGGGCCAGAGCTTCTTTTCTTTCATGAACCGGAATACCCATCTGAATGGCTTTATTATCCATGGCATAAAGCATGGTATGACCAGCACCATCAGAGGTGTAACAGGTTCGCCATTTCTTTGTTCCGCCAAAGTCCCTGGCCATAATAAGACCGTGGGATTCTGCTTTTTCGGTAATGGTGACTTTTTTACCGTTAATCACCACGTCATGATCTCCCTCTCTGACCCTTGACCAGGGTACTCCCCAGGCAGCAAGCTGCCGGATAGCCTTGGGAGATGTATTCACAAAAGCTCTTGCTACATTCTGATCGCATCCCCAGTCGCTTCCTTTTACCGTGTCTGCAAAATGGACTTCTTCATCGTCCCCTTCTCCTTTAATGCATGCACCCAGGCTTGCCTGCATACCGCCCTGGGCTGCTGCAGAGTGAGACCGCTTGGCAGGAATCAAAGAAAGGACGATGGTATCATACCCTCTTTGCATGGACGCGATGGCTACTCTAAGGCCTGCCAGGCCACCGCCGATTACAAGTGAATCCGTATATATGACTTTCATTTAGATGTCCCCTTATTCATGAGATTCTTCAACAGGTTGACTCTCTTCCAACTCCTGGCTTTCTTCCATTGCCGGGCTTTCTTCCAAGTCCTGGTTATCTTCCACTACCGGACTTTCTTCCGGCTCCTGGCTTTCTTCCAGAGTCTGAACTCCTTCGGATTCCCGGGTATCTTCCATTGCATGAACCTGTTCAATAGCTGTCGCATGAGCGGCATATCTTTCCCCGACGTTATCCCTGTGATTGATACCAATCACAACAAAAACCAATAACCCTAAAATACCGATGGTCAAGTAAAACATGATCAACCTGTTTTTCAATGTCTGCAATGTTTTTCTTGACTTTCTTGCATCCTTGCCTGCAAACCATCCCCATTTCATACACAGCCGGTAAAGGCCGATGTTACCGTGAAGCACAACACTGACAAGCAAAACAAGATACAAAGGCCACATATGCCCTGAAACAATCCTGTCTGCTGACAAATAAGGATCAATGCTGCCTGGATTGGCAAACATCACATACAAATGGACTGATCCTGCGAAAAACATGATAAATCCTGTCACAACTTGTATATACCAAAGATTTGTTTCACTATGGTTCATCATCTGCATCTGATCTCTTATGATCCGATGCTGCTTCCAGGAAATGGGAAACTTTCTGACCCCGAGCATAGCATGAATAATAAATAAGGTTCCTATGACTATAACGGCAAAAAAAACTGCGATGGGAAACCCATGACCTGTATCTGAAAGAAAAGCAAGCTCCAAATTTTTTGATACAAAATGAAAAGCTCCTTTTCCCAATATAATACTGCTGTCAAAAAGCAAATGCATCCATATGAACACGCCCAGAATCAAGCCTGTGCCGCTCTGGACAAGATCAAGTCTTGCCGGCATTCTGCTCTTTTTCTTATTTGATTCAATAATGTAACTGTCCAAATTCAACCTCCTTTAGGTTACGCTAAAAATACATCTTTACAAATCCGACCGATTTTTCCCAGGTTTTCACAGACATGAATACCATTGTCCCTGAAGGCCTGAATTTTTGCTGCGCCCGTACCACTGGAACCTGAAATAATTGCTCCGGCATGTCCCATTCTTCTGCCGGGAGGTGCTGTCAGTCCTGCAATAAAGCCAACTACCGGTTTGGTCAGATTTTCCTTTATATATGCTGCTGCTTCTTCTTCAGTATTTCCACCAATCTCTCCAACAATGACGATCCCTGTAGTTTCGTCATCCTCTTCAAACGCGGCCAGCACATCTATAAAGCTGGTCCCGTTCACCGGATCACCCCCTATGCCAATGCATGTAGACTGACCCATCCCCCCGCTTGTCAATTGATCAACAACCTCATAAGTCAATGTTCCTGATCGAGACACCACGCCGATAGTTCCTTTTTTATGAATCTTACCCGGCATAATGCCGATTTTGCAAACATCAGGAGAAATAATACCGGGGCAATTGGGGCCGATAAGACGGCATGCCTTTGTTGCAAGATAATTTTTCACTTTTACCATATCCAGAATGGGAATACCTTCCGTAATGGTAATAATAAGATCTATTCCTGCATCTGCCGCTTCTATTATGGCATCAGCTCCAAATGGCGGAGGAACAAAGATGATACTGGCATTGGCACCTGTCTCCAGAACTGCCTGGCTGACCGTATTAAAAACCGGCACCTCATCCATTTTCTGTCCTCCCTTACCCGGCGTTATGCCTGCCACAACATTTGTACCATAGTTAACGCAGTGTCTTGCATGAAAACGGCCTTCCTTTCCGGTTATTCCCTGAACTAAAAGCTTTGTGTTTTTATCTATAAATATACTCACAACAAATCTCCTTTAGTTGACTTCTGCTGCAATTTTAGCAGCAGCATCGGAAAGATCAAAAGCATTAATGAAATTGAGTCCGGAATCAATCAGGATTTTCTTTCCCTCATCCATATTCGTGCCCCTCATGCGAACCACAACAGGAACGCTGATCCCTGTTTTTTTAACCGCATCCACAACGCCTTTTGCAAAAATATCACACCTTAAAATACCACCAAAGATATTGATCAATATGGCTTTCACCTTGGGATCGGCCAGGATAATGCGGAACGCATTTTCAACCTGTTCGGAAGTTGCTCCTCCGCCGACATCCATAAAATTAGCAGGAGCAGCACCTGCATTCTTTATGATGTCCATAGTGGCCATTGCCAGACCTGCTCCATTGACAATATTGCCAACATTGCCGTCAAGGTTGACATAATTAAGGTTGTACTTGGAAGCTTCCACTTCCAGTGGATCTTCCTCGTCAAGATCCCTTAATTCCAGAATATCCTTGTGCCGGTAAAGGGCATTTGAATCAAAATCCACTTTGGCATCCAAAGCCAGTACCACACCTTCCGAAGTAAGGATTAAAGGGTTTATTTCAACAAGAGAAGCATCATTTTCCACAAAAAACTTGTAAAGATTGAACAACAATCCATACAGCTGTTTCATCGCGGGAGCGGGAAAGCCAAGGCGAAATCCAACTTCCCGTAATTGATACCCTTGTATGCCTAAAAGCGGGTCCACATACACCTTGAAGATTTTTTCAGGTGTTTTTTGCGCAACATCCTCAATATCGATGCCACCGGCCTGACTTGCCATGATCACAATTTTTTCAGTATGCCTGTCAACCAGGAGACTCAAATAAAACTCTTTGTCAATACTCTGACCGGCTTCAACCAAGACCTTTCTTACTATCTTTCCTTCAGGCCCTGTCTGATGGGTAACCAGCCTCATTCCAAGAAATTGATCGGCAATTGTTAATACCTGTTCCTGATTTGCAGCAAGCTTCACACCGCCGCCTTTCCCCCTTCCTCCGGCATGAATCTGAGCCTTGATCACCACGGGGAAAACGCCAAGATCATTTGCAGCCTTCAAAGCTTCTTCTTTTGAAAAAGCAACACAGCTTTCAGCAACAGGAACATTATATTTTCTAAAAAGTTCCTTTGCCTGATATTCATGTATTTTCATTTTATTTCCTTGAATTTTCTTTTAAAAAGCAGCGTTTTGCTGCCTGCAATCTCCAAGAATGATAACTACCAATACAATATCAAATCCTGCAGCCCTGAAAACAAAAAAACAATCTCACATTTTTCCCGGCAATACCAGCTTTCTTAAAAAAAGTTATCATCATATGATGGACATCTTCCACCATAAGTAATTTTATATCAAAGGCCTTTTTTTTTCTTCAACAAAACTCCTTTTTTAATGCCGCTTTTTTCAACTTGCCCGTCACTGTTACCGGCATTGAATCAAGCAGTTGAATCGTTTTTGGAAATTTAAACCTGGCAAGTTTGCCCTCTAAAAACGACAACACCTCTTCATAGCTGATCGTCTCACCTTGATAACAGACAATAAAGGCTTTTCCGGTTTCTCCCCATTTTTCATCAGGAACACCTACAATGGCCACTCTCCTTATTTTAGGGTGTTCCATCAAAACCGCTTCCACTTCTGCCGGGTAAACATTTTCAGCACCGCTTCGATACATATCCTTTACCCTGTCAACGATATAAAGATATCCATCCTCGTCAAGATAGCCAAGATCTCCTGTATACAGCACATTATCAATTATGGTATTTTTGGTTTCTTCCGGCATGTTCCAGTACCCTTCCATCACATTAGGACCCATGGCAACTATCTGACCTATTTCACCTGGAGCAAGCTTTTCACCCTTTTCATTTTGTATCCATAAATCCGTAAAGAAATTAGGCAGGCCTGCTGATTTTTTTTTGCTTTCAGGAGCATCCATGGGCATTAAAACCATGGCTGAATTTTCAGTTTGCCCGAATCCAGGGAGAAGTTTCAATCCTTTTTCATCCAACTCGTCAAAAAATTCCAGAGGAGTTTTTTCACCACCGCCAAATGCAAAGCGCACACTGCTTAAGTCCACTTGGTCAAGGACTCCTGTATCAATGACAAACCGCATCATGGTGGTCAAACTGAACACAATGGTTGCCTTGTATTTTTCTATATCCAAAGCAAATTTATCAGGATCAAATTTTGATCTCATCAAAATGGTTGCCCCGCGACACAGTGCCGGCGTTGTCACAGCTGCAAGCCCTGCAGAATGACACAAAGGTGCCTGGGAATGAAAGATATCATCCTGACGCATATCAGTATAATTAATGATCTGAAAACATTTAAAATAAGTCTGACCGTGAGTGATAACAGCTCCTTTTGGATTACCCGTAACCCCGGATGTATACAAAATAACAAAAGGATCATCCAAATCAATTACTTGATCTGGCACTGGTTCTGAAAAAGGATATTTTTCAATGATTTGGTGATAGTCTACAGCCCATTCAGGACACTGGTTTTTATCCGTATAACCTGTAACACAAACAAAATTATCCTCTTTTACATCCAGAGAATGTCGAACAGGGTAAATATTTTCACTGAATTTATCATTAAACACAAGCAGACTGCAATTACATTGGTTAATCTGATATTTCAGTTCCTGGGCTACCAGTCTGTAATTCAAAGGCACCACGATCAAGCCCAGTTTACCTGCAGCAAAATAGCAGGCCAGAAATTCGGGGCAGTTTAAAAGATCCAGAGCAATACGATCTCCTTTTTTCAATCCTTTTTGCTGAAAAAAGTGAGCAACTCTATTTGTTTCCCTGTTCAGTTCTTTATACGTCACAGGGGTGTCTTCAAAAATAACGGCTGTTTTATCCGGAGTAAGCGATTCCCTTTTACTAAGTATTTTTCCTGTATTCCATTTCATTAGTTCACATCTGCCTGCATTAATTGTTCTAATTTTTCAAGACTCTCAATCCCGCTTTTTTTAGCCAACTGTCCAAGCATTTCAACAGAAAGGTTCTCTCCTTTATCAAAAGCTGTTTTTACATGGTCGTAATATTTTTTCAGAGTTCTGTCGCTATAGGTTTCAAGCTCACTTGCAAGGTAAACCTTAAAATTACTGCCATCGGATGCCAGATTCATGTCCCGGCAGGTATGATTATAAATTGCAGGATACATCTCTTTTAAATTTTCCTGCCATTTTTGTTCAATTTCAACAATATTATCAATTAGCGGATTATTATTGGTTTTTGGTATCTTGTTATCCATTCTGGCATATTTTTCAAAAACAAGATTCCTGTCACTTCTTTCCGCTACAACCAGATCATTGAAATAGGATTCCAGCATTTCATCAGACCAGAACTCATAAATGCTTCCCCGGATTTTTCTAAACGCATCCGGGTGTTCCTGGCACGGGGCATTGGACTCACCATTCACCTTAAGAAACATACTCAATTCTATATTTAAAATGCTTTTGATCAAAACTTCCCTGCTTCTTTTGTACACGTCCATTTTACTGCCCCCTTTTGCTTTCCATTAAAAATTGATGAAATTCATAGGTTCTTTTCATTCCCTCAAACAATGATATAAACTCAAAACCGATTGCTTTATTCAGTTTTGCTCCTGAATAAACCTGGTGCTGATCAATTGGAAAAGGCAGGGGAATACGTCCCTGCACTATTTTGTCCACACTCATTGCAACGGTTTTAATTTTCTTGTTTATCACTTTTTCCAACATCGCAACATAGGTATCATATGAAAAATACTCATGAGATACGGTATTAAACACCTGGTTACGGGCGCTTGGATTTTCAATGCATTTTATAATAATTTTTGCAAGATCATCTACAAAAATAAAATTAAACAATGCAAGATTATTCTCTGGCAGGATAACGGGCTCGGCTTTTTCAAGCAAATCAAAAAAATAATTTTCCCTTGGTGCATAGTTGAATTTGCCATATACAATTGAAGGCCGCAGTATGGTCCATGATATGGATCTGTTAAGGCATTCTTTTTCAAGCAACTGCTCGGCTTTGATTTTATTTAATCCATATTCAGCGTATTCTCCAAGTTCCGGCTGAGGAGTTTCTATCGTCCGGGTTGTCTCGTCAAGAGGAAGGATGGATGAATGATCATACACACTGGCAGAACTGATGAAGATATACTGTTTTATATTTCCAGGAACAGATTGTATCACCTTTTTTATATCATCCGGCGCATAACCGCAAAAATCAATCAGGACATCCCAGTCCATTGTAGGAATATTATCTTTTATTGATTGACTGTCGGTCCTGTCACCATGAAGCTGTGTAACCCGGCTGATATTCAAGGGAATGTTTCCCCGGTTAAATGTAAACAGGGTTACATCTTTTTGAACGACTAAATGTTCCACCAAAGATCTGCCGGCAAAATAACTTCCGCCTATAATTAAAATATTTTTAGTCATTAGTCTTCACCCGCCCCAAGCATCCCTTTCCCGCAATTTTATATCCTGTATCCTTTTTTGAACCTCTATCCCATGCTCTAATAAAAAGTCACTTTTTGATTCACTCATTCCCTGATTTTTGATCTCATTTATGATCTGGGCGCAACTATTTTCAATGATCTTATTTTTTTTAATCTCATCATTTACAAAAAGCAGCTGAGTTATATTTTCGTAAATAGATTCACCAAGGATGGATAATTCGCGGACAGCTCTGTGTTTCCATTTATAAAACGGAACAAACTTTTTGTTCAATAAAAAGACAAGGGAAATGATATCCGAGCAAAATGTATTTAAAGCATATGCTGCAGCAAAAACTTCCCCTCTTTTGACGGATCTCATAAAATTATACTGCCCGGACTGGGCACAGGTCATACATTTGGCAGCTATCTTAAATAGACGGACGTCTTCGGGATAAAAATTGAGAAGTTTGTTTCGTATATCTGAAAATTGACCCAAAGGATCAAAAAAGACCTTTCCACTTGTACAAGCACAAAGATATTCATCAGACAAATTAACCCATTGCATGTTATTTTCAGGGGCATGGGCAAGCCCTGTAAAGCGTTTATAAAAATCAGAGATCCTGAAAACACCGTTCTTCTGATTGCTTAAGGCAGCAGGCTTACGGACAAATCCCATGAAAATCCTTGGCAGTTGTTCATATGCTTCCTGAAGCCGGCTGCCGATTTCATCGAAATCCGCATCACCCAGCCAAAGACAAAAGCCAGGCCCCCAATCATGATCCCTGGATATAGGATCATCAAACCCAAGGCACTCTGAACCCTCACCAACCATTCCAACAGCAATCTTGTTGCGGTATGAATAAAATTTTTTGTTTATCATCTGTTCGCCATAAGCATTGAAATACTTGTGGCAAAGTTCAAGCCCCTTCATACGTACCTTCCAATATCATGAACAGGATCTTGATTTATCCTTCATATTCAAAGACAAGGACATCGTCTTTTCCTGTAAAATCCTTTTTTTCAATTTTTGCAACAATCTTTTTTGAAGCTTCAGCAGAAATGTATTTTTCTCCGCATTGAACACACAGTCCTGCAGGCACACCTTTGATAACATACAGACTGCCCTCCCATCGGAAATCAAAATTACCCACGGTTATTGGTTCTATATCACTATTGCAGAAAAAACATTTTCTCAGGTTTTCATCCATTGGTTGGCCTTTGACTTGTCTTCTTGTTCGTTCATCTTTCCATGTAGGTTCTGAGGGGCGATAGGCATATAAAACAATAAGATTTTCATCTTTATCTTTTGTACACATAACATGAATCGGCTTATTATCAGGATATGCCAGGACAAGATAACAATCATTGCGAAGGGGATGGGAATGTGTTTCCAGTATGCTCCCCTCCGCAAGAACCGTTTCTATTTCCGATATGGAAAAAGTCCTCCGGGTCAGATATCTGACCATATGTTCGGAATTAAAATATATCCTGTCTTTTGTTCTGGATTTTATCCAGTCCATGATAAGAGTTAATTTTTTTGACAAAAACACCTCGTTATTTTTTTAAAACTGCATGGGATATACTCTTTTGGACACAACATATCGGTTAATTTAATCTATTTATAATCTATTGTGTCATTTCTATTACTTTTTCAACAAGTTTTTTGATGCCTTTTGCCACATCAGCAATGCCGGGTCCAATCATATAAGCCGGTGAAGTAACAATGCGATTTTTTTCATCAACAGCAATCTCATCCACTTTACAAAGGGCATGTTTAACCCCAATAGACTCTAAAGCACCGATAATGCCCTCTTCACAGCCAATTGTAAGTTCCGGGGATTTATCCTTTAATGCCATACCCACGGTGGCAGGAGCAATACACAGCGCACCAAGCGGTTTTTTTGCCTCAATTACTTTTTCAAGCAACGCAGCAACATCTTTATTAACTTCACCCTGGGGGCCTTTAAAGGCAAATTCACTCAGATTCTTGGCAGCACCGAATCCTCCCGGCAATATAACAGCATCCAATTTTGCAACATCAACATCATTGATACTTTGAATTTCCCCCCTTGCGATCCTGGCAGATTCAACAAGAACATTTCTTGTCTCTTTTTCTTCCTGCTGGGTCAAATGATTGATCACATGGGCCTGGTCAATATCCGGGGCAAAGCAGACGGCTTCGGCACCCGCCTGATCAATAAAAAGCAATGTTAATACGGATTCATGTATTTCAGTTCCGTCAAACACACCGCACCCTGACAATAACACTCCGATTTTCTTTTTATCCATATCTTACCTCTCCAAATATATATAATCTTAATGTTCTTTTAAGCTTCTGACTTTTCAGGCAGACATTTTTCAACAATCTCTGCAATATCAAAGGCCTTGATCTCTTCAGTATGCTTTTTCAAACCATCTGTCAGCATCAGCAGACAAAAAGGACAGGCAACCGCAATGGTATCGGCATCCGTAGCAAGCGCCTCACCAGCACGTTCCT
This sequence comes from Desulfobacula phenolica, assembly GCF_900105645.1. Lineage (NCBI taxonomy): Bacteria > Pseudomonadati > Thermodesulfobacteriota > Desulfobacteria > Desulfobacterales > Desulfobacteraceae > Desulfobacula > Desulfobacula phenolica. The sequence goes on from NZ_FNLL01000002.1 coordinate 421,816, forward strand.
GATTGATTCTTGTTCCTTCCTCCTCTGCCCAGTAATTGCCGCCGCCGCCGCCGCAGCAAAAACTTTCATTTTTATTGCGTGGCATCTCAACAAGATCTCCCACATTGGAAAGAACTTTGCGAGGATCGTCGTAAAAACCATTCCTCCTGCCCAGATAACAAGGGTCGTGATATGTTATGCTCTGGGGGTTGTTGGTAAGGGGCAATTTATCTTGGTCAATAAGCGTCTTGATAAACGCAGCATGGGGAATAACCTCATACTGACCACCCAGTTTAGGATAATGCCGGGTAAAACTATTATAACAATGGGGACACATGGTGATAATTTTTTTAATGCCAAGGGATGCAAAATCATCTATATTCTGCTGGGCAATTTCCGCAAACAAAAACTCATTGCCCATCTGTTTGGCAGGATCACCGGTACAGCGGGAATCTTCAAGAATTCCAAATGATACATTGGCTTGCTGCAAGATGTTGACCATGGCTCTTCCGATCTGCCATGCCCGCTGCTCATAGGTGATGGAACAGCCTATCCAGAGCAGATATTCCGTCTTGCCGGCCTCAAAAACCGGAACCTCAAGATCTTTACGCCATTCTGCAGCACCTGAACCCGTACCAAAAAAAGGATGGGATCTTTGTTCAAGACTGGAAATCGCTTTTCCCATAAGTTCCGGAATCTGTCCCTGTTCCATGACCAGATTCTGTCTGAACCTCATGATGGTCTTGGGTTGATTGATACTTACAGGACAGGCTTCCATACAGGCTGCACAGGTTGTACAATTAAAAATCGCATCCATGGATATGTTATCAATCACATTATCATCCAATTGAGCATTTTTAAGTTTTTCAGCCATTGTCACAATGACCCCTTTAGGGGACAGAGGTTTTTGTGTATTGTGCGCCGGGCAGGCTTCCTGACATCGTCCACACCACAAACAACTGGAAAAATCCAGGAACCGTTTTCTTGTAAAATCAGCCAGTTTATCAGCACCCAATGCCGGCAGTTCTTCTGCATCTTCATCGTCAAACGCTGAAAAGTCCATAACCCCCATTTTTACCCCGGGAGCCGGGTCTGCAAATCCGCTGTTAACCGGTGCAAGGATAATATGAACAAGGGGCGAAAACGGAATATAGGCGACAAAACAAAGCGCCAAAAGGCCGTGTACCCACCAGGTCATGGTGTGTATCTGAAGGGCGCTGGAAGAACTGATAATTGTGGATGCAAAAAAATTTCCTACAAATGCGCCGCTTTCCGGGTTGGAAGCCGCCAGCCTTGCACCCTCTATAATAAACCCCGTTAAGATTAGAACCCCCAGCAGACTGCCGACAAGAACAAATCCTTTTCTTTCTTCTGGAATCTTAAGACGGTCTGGCATGAACTGCCTTCTGACAAGAAAAAAGACAAGACCGCAAAAAGCCAAAAGTCCTGCAAGATCAAGTGTGAATGCCATAAACCAGCTGTTAAACGCACCGTCAAAAACAGGTAGCCCGAACAAAATATTGAGTATGACAAGGTTTGTACCCACAAACAACATGAACATACCCCAGAAAACACACCCGTGGGCAATACCGGAAGCGGGCTTCCGGTATATTTTAGGATTCAATATGCCTCTTACAAAAAAGGCTTTGGGATGAAAAGTTCCAATCCCCTGAAACACCTTGCTGATGGAAGGAAGAATTCTTAATTTGCCCTTTTCGATAAGTTTCCATTGCAGATACAAACCATAAAGGAAAATAAGAAATACCGGAATGGATAACAAGTCAATGATTACACCGTAACTGATATTCCAGTAAGGAACGCGGGCCATTTACTTACCCTCCATAATAGCCTGGGTTAATATCGGAACGATTTTCTTATAATCACACACAACACCGAATCTGGCACGGTTGAAGATATTGGCGTCTTCATCTTTGTTAATGGCAACAACACACTTGGAATTGGCTATCCCTGCAAGATGCTGGCTGGCACCTGAAATTCCCACGGCAAAATAAACGCTGGGAGCAACAATTTTTCCGGTCTGCCCGATCTGTTTGGTCGGGGAGGCCCACCCTTCATCAACCGCACCTCTTGAAGCACCTACAGCACCATTTAGCTGATGCGCCATTTCCTGAAGCATGCTAAAGTTTTCAGGATCACCGATTCCTCGACCACCGGATACAATAACGTTTGCATCTTCCAGAGGAATACCATCTGTCTGTTCATGTGTTTCAGCAACAAGGGTTACTTTGTCCTCAACAGCATCAAGAGCTGTTGCCGCAGTTGTTCCGTCAAGCTGGGCCGGTTCAAAATATTTGCGGCGAATGGTCAATATGGTCGGGGTTGATTCTATCTTATGCTGTATAATGGCTTTACCGCCATACACTGGGCGATCCACAACCAGATCAGGATGAATCGCAGTTACTTCTGTTACGGCAGGAGCTGCAAGCGCAGCACTCAAAGGCCCTGCCAGACCGCTTCCAAGGGTTGAAACACTCATCAGGATAACTTCATAATTTTCCTGTTTGATGATGTTTGACACCGTTGATACAAGATTTGCAGGCACAGCCTGACCAAACTGCCATGCTTTGCCGAATGATCCGGGGATATCTCCTTCACCCAGTGCAATAATGTCAGGGGCATCACAAAACTGCTTGCTCACGGTCACTAATTCACCGATTTTTTTCAGATCAATATTTTCTATAATAAGCGTTTTCATATAAATCTCTCCTCGGTCAATCTGTTCAGTAATGTCTTTACGGCTTCATTAGGATCATCCGCATTAATAAATTCACAAACGGATTCACTCTTGGGAATCTCAACACTGATTTCCTGTAAAGCCATTTTGCCCTGATCCACGCCGTCAAGTTTGACGACCGGTTTTTTCTTTGCAGCAAATATGGCACGCACTGCCGGTATTCTGGGCACATTTTCCGGAATACTTGTGATAGACAACACACCAAGCCCCTTGAACTCAAGCTCTCGTTTTCCGGTTGAAGTAATCTGATTGACATTCCACAGATCATCTTTGCTTTCAATATAACCCACCTGGGGGATAAAAGTGGCACCCAGCATCTGGGCCAAAATTCCAGGTACAATTCCCCGATCCATATCAGCAGACTGCTGGCCTGCTAAGATAAGATCAACGTCGCCCAATTCTTCCACTGCCAGCTTAAGATTCTGAGCAATAACGGACGGGTCATCTGACGTTCCTTTTACCAGTATCAATTTGTCAGCACCCATTGCCACACCTTTTCTTAAAAACTGAACATCACCGTCAGTTCCATAAGAAATAATGGTCAAGGATGAAGATGTCTTAGCCTTGAGCTGTATTCCGGTTTCAATGGCATTTTCATCATAAAGCCCCAGCATGCGAGAAAACCTTTCATGGGCCCGGTTGTTTGATAATTCAAAATCCATGGCCGGCACTTCATAATCCGGAACAACCTTTGCTAATACCGCAATATGCATTTTTTACTCCTCCCTGGCTTTTGTCCAATCCAATCAATTTGGATTTGATTTTTTATGGTCAAGTAAGCCGTTTACATCTAAATTTAAAAACGGGGATCATTTTTTACCAAAGCCATATTAAGAATCAACTCAAATATTGTAAAAAATATCCCCGCTCTATTATCTATTGCTATCTATCTGCCCTTCCACTCGGGCGCTCTTTTTTCTGCAAATGCTGTAAATCCCTCTTTTCTGTCTTCAGTGTCACGCAATACGCCCCACAAAAGATGTGAGAAAGCAATTCCATGTTCCAACGGCATTTCAAGACCCATAACCGCTGCCTGTTTTGCAGCCTTAACGCTTAAGGGTGCATTACTGGCAATTCTAAGCGCCAGCTTTTTAGCAAGATCCATCAGCTCGCCGGGTTCTACAACATCAGAAATGAGTCCTACCCTGTGTGCTTCTTTTGCATCAATCATCTCGCCTGTCAACAACATTTTCATTGCAACGGCCTGGGGAATTGCTCTGGGCATGCATTGAGTACCGTTTAAACCTGCAAGGCTTGCCACTTTTACTTCTGTTAATCCAAATTTTGCATTACTGCTGGCAATTCTCAAATCACATGCCAGGGCCATTTCCATACCACCGCCTACAGCATAACCATTGATTGCACAGATAATCGGTTTCCACATTTTCATATGAGGAACGATTGGCTGACCCTCCCTTAACCAGATGGATGCCATACATTCTGCCGGTGGCGGAGTCTTTTTCATATCCGTACCTGTACAAAAAGATTTTTCTCCCGCACCTGTAAGCACTGAAACACGAATATCGTCATCATTTTGTACTTCGGACCAAATCTCGGCCAGTTTGGTAACGGATTCAGGATCAAGGGAATTCATGGCATCGGGCCTGTTTAAGGTTATATATGCAACGTGATCTTCTTTAGTAAATTCTACACCCATTGTGATAACTCCTTTAAGCTCCGGTCGTACCGGTTGTTTTATTAATCTTCTTCAGCACTTACAATAAATGGATTATAAGGTTTTTTATCGCGCAAAATCGCTCTGGCAATGGTCCATCTGTGAATTTCATTGGGACCTTCAAGCACTCTCCAGATCCGGACCATTCTTGCCACATATTCAATTCCCAATTCTTTAGATAGACCTACGCCTCCATGCATCTGCATGGCCCTGTCAGCAACATTGGACAGCATCTCCGTTGCGGCAACCTTTATGTTGGACCCTTCTATTCTCAAATCCGTCAATCCCTGGTCGTTTTTCCAGCAGGCATAATACAACCTGAGACGAACCGCCTCAAGTTCCATGGTGGAGTCAGCAATCCAGTTCTGGACGGTCTGGCGATCTGCCAGGGGTTTGCCAAAGGTAATTCTTGTATTGGCCTGGTCAATCATCATCTGGATAAGTCGTTCCGCCATACCAGTACATCTTGAAGCCAGCTCAATGCGCCTGACCCCGAATCTATTCTGAAGTGGAATAAATGCTTTTCCCACTTCTCCCAGAACTTTATTGTCACCGACTTCAACATCATCGAGAATAAGTTCCCATGTGGGCATGGCACCAATTACAGGAATTTCTTTTCCAACTCTTACACCCGGCATACTTTTGTCAATCAGGAAAGCCGTAAATTTATCTTTGGTTGATGCCTCTTTATCCGTAACTGCAATCAAAATAAAAAACACATTATCTTTATCGCATTTACTGATAAAAGTTTTTGTTCCGTTAAGTACCCATTTGTCCCCTTTTCTAACTGCAGTGGTTTTCAAACCGCTCACGTCTGATCCGGCATCCGGTTCTGTAACCGCCATTGCAGAATCAAGTTCCCGATTACAATAGGGGATAAAATACGTTTCACGCTGATCATCAACGCAGCAGGCATCCAGATAATAAAGGTTGGGGGCATCCGGTGGAAGCATAAAGCCATGGGGTGAAAATCCCACAAAACTTTTGCACATCTCTTCCATCACCAAAGTTTTTGCCAGCATGCCAAGGCCCTGTCCGCCGAATTTTTCTTCAACTTCAATTCCCCAGAATCCCAGTTCTTTGGTAATGGCATAAAGCCTTTCGGAATCTTCTTTGGGAATAAGGGGACCGGGTTCCGTCCACAAACTCATATCCCGTTCAAGCAATGTTTTTTCCAAAGGAAGAAGTTCACGTTTTACAAACTCCCTCATGGCTTCTTTCAACATCATATATTCTTCAGATATACTAAAATCCATCATCACTCTCTTTTTTTTATACGGTTTAAATAAATATCATAAAAATGTTATTTCATTTTTATCAGGTCAGCACATCCTCGGCTTTAAGCTGTTCAAGTTCTTCATTTGTATACCCTAAAAAGCCGGTTAACACCTCGTCAGTATGCTCACCCAGAAGCGGAGCTGCTGTTTTCATTTCAATTGGTGTTTCGGAAAACATTATGGGCGCTCTGTTATAAAGCGTTCGTCCGACCTCGGAATGATTCAGATATGACCAAAAATTACGTTCGATAAGATGTTCATCCTCTATGGCAGCCCTGGCATCATTTACAACACCGGCCCTCACACCGTGAGCCAGCAATTGCCGCATCAGTGTTGCCGCATATTTATCTTTTGTCCACTCTTCAACATATCTGTTCAGTTCATCTTCGTTTTCTTTTCTGCTTGCCAGAGTGGCAAATTTTTCATCTTCGGCCCAGGCAGGATTTCCCATTACTGTTTTAAATCCTGTCCATTCATCATCCGTAAATACGGCAATGGCAAGCCATTTCCTGTACCCGAGTGTTTCATACACACCATGCGGAGCAGCATCGGGATCACTGCATCCCATCCCACCCAGAATCTCTTTGTTTGCCGCATACAGCATGCTGTCAATGGGTTTCATGGCAATGGCCGACTCAAGCTGAGACACTTCAACGGTCTGTCCCTTGCCTGTTTTTTCACGCTGAAGCAAGGCCGCCATTATTCCAAAAAGAGTGTGGCTCGGAACCATGACATGGTCCGTGTAATTGGTACCGGTGCCAAAAGGATTTTTGCCCGGCATACAAGCCTGTGCTGTTAATCCGCAAAGTGCATTCAGGTTAACCCCGAATCCCATATAGGATTTATGGGGTCCGTCTATTCCCTGTAAACTCATTGTCACATAAATAATACGGGGATTTATTTTTTTAACATCTTCCCACCCGAGGTTCCATTTTTCCATCTGCCCTACGCGAAAATTGTTAATAATGATATCACTTTTTTCTATCAAGCGAATCGCTACATCACGCGCTTTGGCCTGTCTCATGTTCAGGGAGATGCACTTTTTGTTGGGATTTCTGTTTGCAAAATAACCGCTTCGCTCAAAGCCTTCTGCAATCCCGTCCTTGAATGGTCCGCCTTTTCTCAGAATATCAGGTCGTTTCAGGCTTTCAATCTTGATAATCTCGGCACCACACTGCCCTAATACGTTTGTGGTAATCGGACCTGCACCAACCCATGAAAAATCGCATACAACAAGTCCTTCTAATGCTTTTTCAAAATTAGACATTTATAATTCCCTCCTTTGAAAAAACAGTAATTTCTTCGCCAGTATAATTAAGACTTTCTAAAATTTGAGCGGTATGCTCTCCAAACCGTGGTGCTGGAAAACCAAAACGCCAGTCCAGTTCACCAAATTCATAAGGCGCTCCGGGAAAGGTTACTTCTCCTCCGTCAAGATTTTCATGTTCAATGGTCTGCCAGAAATTTCTATGCTTCAGTTGTGGATTCTCAAGCAGATCCTTTCCATTACTAACCGGAGAAATGGCTACTCGGCTGGCCTGTCCTTTTTCATACAGAGTCATTTTATCGTGTTGCATTGTAAACCGATGAAAAATCCTGCAAAAAGTTTCATACCCTTCATCAGATCTTCTATAAGCAGGTTCAATCCATCTTGGGTCATCAAACACTTCTCGTTCTTCCACATTTTCATCTTTCATCCACTGGACAAAGGAATCCCACATATTCTTGTTTTTTCCCATTATGGCAACAATGGCCAAATGACCGTCTTTACAGGGATGGACAGTAGCAGAACCAGCTTCTTTTCCCCTGCCACGCCGGATAGAACCTTCCAGATCCCAGTATTGTGCTGCATTTTCAAGAGCCATGCCCACGGATTCCATGGCAGACACATCAACAAACTGACCTTTTCCGGTTCTCTTAGCATATAATAAAGCGATTGAACTGCCGACTGCCGCATAGGATTCAGCCATTCTGTAGGCCTGGTTGTCACAAGCTCTCACAGGTTTGTCATTATCAATACCGGCAAGATATAAAAAACCTCCCATTGCAGAGCAGGTAAGATCTGATCCGGGATAATCCTTATAGGGTCCGACACAGCCATAAGGTGTGATGGATGTTTGAACAAGCTTTGGATTGATTTTTTTGAGCTTTTCATAAGAAAGCCCCAGACTATCCAAATAGCCCGGCACACAACTCTCCATAAAAATATCAATATTCTCGATCAGTTTTAAAAAAATTTCCTGTCCCTCCGGCCTATGAAGATCCACTACCAGGCTTTTTTTATTGCCATTATAATAGAGGAATTGAAGGCTGGCTTCCATGTTGTCTTTTTCACCTTTATAAAAAGGCCCTTTTTTACGCAAAGGATCACCGGTTATTGGTTCAAGGTGAATCACCTCAGCCCCCAGTCCAGCATAAAGTTTTGAAGCGTAGGGTCCCAGTTCTCCTGTGAAATCCAGCACTTTCACATCAGATAGGGATCTGTTTTTAAGTTCACCTTCCATTGCTTTACCTCCTAATTTTGATGGTCCTGTAAAAAGTCAGCGAGCAAGTTTTAACTACAGGAAATGGGGTCAAATTTATCCAGTACCCAGTAGTATATAGCTGAAAAATGCTCATTCTGACTTTTTACCAGTCCATCACTCTTTATTTAATTATGACATTCTAAAACCCGAATACAAAAGACCGGTGTCTCATATTTTTAATTTCTAAACTGTTGGTTATCATCCTGAAAACAAGCTTCTTCCACCACACACATACAACACCTGACCTGTTACATAACCGGTATCGTCATCAGCAAGATAAAGCACGGTATTGGCAATATCGTCTCCTGCTCCGATGCTGCCTGAAGGCTGTTTGGCCTCCAGAAAATTCCTGGTCTTTTCCGGGAGTTCATACCATAAGGGTGTAAGGATAAGTCCCGGTGCGATACAATTTGAGGTGACTCCCTTTCTACCCAGCTCCAGAGCCAGTGTTCTTGTCAATCCAACCATGCCGGCTTTTGCCGATGAGTAGGGAGCCTGGCCCATACCGCCAAGCCATGCACGGGATGCAATATTAATAATACGTCCTCTATTTTGTTCAACCATATGGCCATGAACTGCCTGGCTGCATAGAAAAGGTCCTTTAAGATTGACATTCAAAGTGATATCCCAATCTGCTTCGGAAAGTTTTCTTAACGCACCTGCTCTTTCCATACCTGCATTATTAACAAGGATATCTATGGAACCGAATGTTTTAACGGTTTCACTCACCATGGATTCAACCGCAGCTTTATTTGAGATATCAGCTACAATGCCTATGGCATCATATCCGGCATCCCGCATTTCCTTGGCGGTTTGATCTACTTTGTCTTCAGCAATATCGTTAATAACGACTTTGGCACCATTTTTTGCCAGCATAAATGCGGTATCTTTACCCATTCCACTGGCGGAACCTGTAATTATTGCTACTCTGTTTTCAACTCCCATTCTTTACCTCCACATATCATAATTTATCATAACAGGACGTTAAATCGACATGGAAAAAGACAGACTTTTTCCGCCACAGACAAAAAATGTCTGACCTGTTATAAATTTTGATGTATCAGCGGCAAAAAAGGATACGGCGCCTGCTACATCATCGGGTGTCCCTAATTTTTTTACCGGAACTTTAGCTGCAAGCTTTTCCACCTGCTCTTCAGACATGTCTGAGGACTGTATAGTTCCTTTAACAATCCAGTTGACCGTAATACCATCCTTTGCCGTTTCAAGTGCGAGGGATCTGGTAAATCCGAGCATTGAAGATTTTGCAGCACTGTATAAAGAGGTGTTGGGCAATCCAAGATACTCAACACTTCCAATATTGATAATTCTGCCATAACCTTGTTTTCGCATGACCGGAATCACTTCTCTGCACATAAAATAAGCGGGATCTATATTACTTTTTGCACCTTGATACCAGTTTTGAGCCTTTGTATTCACAATCTCGCTTTTAACGATATAATCTGAATTGTTGATCAAAATATCAATTTTTCCGTATTTTTCCACAATACTGGCAATCGCCTGTTTTGCACCGGTACAGTCTGCAGGATCTGCGGTTACACCAAAAGCTTCGACATTGATTTCTTTGAGTTTTGACACCATATTGGATGTATTTTTGCCATCAATATCAAGGACAGCAAGTTTTGCTCCTTTTGATGCCAGATTAGCAGCGATTGCATATGAAATTTCATCACCAACCGACTCAATCAATACAACCCTGTCTTTAAAGGTTTCCATTTTTAAAATCTCCTTTTTTATTTAAAAAATTCATTTTAAAGATTTTCAGAGCAGTATCTTACCAATCACTTGTAAGCATATGCATTGTACATGCCGCGTGTTCCGTACCAGACAAGCCACCGCCGGTTACATGGGTCATGGCAACTTTAGGAATCGGTTCAACCTGATAACCTTTGCACTCTCCCCTGAGTTGTTTTACCTGGGCTGCAACCTGGGCTGCACCTGAGGCTCCGATGGGATGACCATAGGACAACATTCCGCCCCTGGGACTTACCACACACTGTCCGCCATAAGTTGACTGACCGTCTCTCAAAAATTTCAGGCCGTCTCCTTTATCACACAGCTGCATACATTCATAGTAAAGTAATTCTGCAATGGTAAAAGCATCATGCAATTCCAGGATATCGACTTCTTTTGGACCGATTCCAGACTCTTCGTAAAGCATTTCCGAAGTCATTTCAGTGATATCGTCACCTGTAATATCCCTTGGCCGGTTGTGATATGGACCGGAAGTTACAACAGAACCTCTTACCTTAACCGGTTTTTTAATTCCCAGTTTTTTGATCATTTCCTCGGAGCAAACCACTACGGCACCTGCACCATCAACAATACCGCAGCACTGATGCAGCGTCAGAGGATAGGCCACCATTCTTGAATTAATGATCTCATCAATACTGTATTCTCCACCAAAAGATGCATGGGGGTTGTTTGTGGCATGACGACGGCTTTTTTGTGTGATCAAAGCAAGATCTTCAATGGTGGCACCGGTTTCGTGCATATAGCGAGTTGCGCGCATAGCGTATTTACCGGTCATAACTCCGCCATGAACCGCTTCAATATCGTTCATTGCCGGCATGAATGCCGTTCCGCTTTTTCTTCTCAGGGTATGGTTTTCAGCCCCGACACCCATGGACAATTCCGTCAGCCCATAGGCAACATCTTTGATTGCCAAATGAACCGCCATGGCACCGGCTGAACACGCGCTTTCCACATTGATAATTGGAGCTGTACCGCAAATACCGATATCCTTAAAAATAGTCTGGCCTGTAACGATACCATTATGGGCATTTCCCACATAGGCACTCTGAATCATTCCAGGTCCTTCAATATTAGAAGCTTTAATTGCCTGAAAAGCAGCCATGCGTCCAAGTTCATCATAATCCATTTTATGTCTGCCAAAAACAGTCTCTCCAACTCCGGCTATATATACATCTCTCTGTAATTTCATGTACGTCTCCTAAACTTTCTGGAACATATAACTGATGATCGGAAGACCATCTGCATTCATTCTTATCGGGCCTGTAACCAGTTCAACTTCCTCATCACATTTAAATGTATTCACTTCCCCTTTGAGCATGGCAAAAATCCTGATGTTTTCGGGCAAATCAATATACCCGCAAATATAAGGAGTTTCCAAACCCGGCTGTCCGATATAAAGATCGGAAAAGCTGTAAAGAATTCCCTTTCTTGACAAGGGGACTACATCAAATTCTTCACCCCAGCAAGTGGGACACGGTGTTAATTTGGGAAAATCAAGTTGACCACATTTTTTGCATTTATACCCTTTCAGGTACGGCAATCCATCTTCTGGAATCTCAAGCAGATCTGGATGATAAAATGTGATATCCGGCTCTTTCTCTTTTTTTTTGGTTTTCTTTTTTTCCGCCATCTGTTCTCCTTTTTAAACGCTTTGAACGAAAATCAGTTGCTTGATTTCCGCTATCATATTGATTTACATCAGTATTGTATCCATACCCTGCATTTATCTATCTGAAAGATACTCTGATTAAATTATTATTGAGGATTATTCAACCATATGGATTTTAGACTGTCAAGTCTTTAAAAAAGATTTTTCTAAATTTTACCGCAGATATTTGGATATAAAAAATATAATAACAATATAAAGCATTGATTTTAAAAGATTTAAAATACATAGAACAATAAAAACAAATTCGACAAGCTATCCCAATCACTTTTTAAAATAAAATATTCGAGACCTTTTAGATGTTGAATTCTCATCAAATATATGATTTTCTGCTGATTATTTGATTTAAAAAAAAATCGAATGCGCCTCAGACCTTAAAATTATCTGTTTACCATCCAAAAACAGAACACAAAAAAAAAGGTTAACAAAACAACAGCAATAGCAAACAAAAAAAAATGGAAAGCAGCATAACCGCTCTCCATCCTTACACACAATCCATTTGAAACATCTAATACCTAGACATTATAAATACCATCCCACATAAAATTAAATATTTTCAAACACGTTTTCAACCTCCCGTGTTACGGCCCGGCACAAAAGAGATGTTATCATGGAAAGTTCTCCCATCATTTCAAGAGGGGTAACTCGCTCTAAAACATACCACCGAATGGAAAGGTGGGAAAAACTGCCTAAAAATAAGTTCCTAAAAACCCTGTTGTTAAGATCAGAGCGAAACGCACCAGACTCCTTGCCTTCATTTAAAATCTCATACAGCATTTCATTGGTGTTTAGAAAAGCAACAAAAGCCTCGGTATTATAAAATTGTTTATTCAGCTTAATGTCACACAAAAAAATTGTTAAAAATTCTTTATTAGATGAAAAAATACGAAAATAATCACCAATAAACCGCCTGAGCTTATCAACGGGATTCTTTGGATCAAACACTCTCTTAAGCCTGTACTGATACTCCTTAAACTGATCTCGGGGAATGGAATACAACAAATCGTTTTTATTCTTAAAGTACTCATATATCGTGCCCTCTGCAACTCCGGCTTTTTCAGCTATCTCAAGCATTGTAGCCTTTCTGTGTCCCTTTTGAGCAAAAATTGAAATCGACGCTTCTCTAACCCTTTCCGCCTTATCTGATTTAACAGCATCACTAACCCCTGTTACCCCTGGATTCGATATGCCAGGATTAACATTTGCAACGGCATCAGACCCAACTCCTATCATAGCCATTATAAGAGACATGATGGATTCAAAATCCGATAATGTTTCATCAACCTCCCTGTAGGCAAGACAACTTAAAGACTCTTCATCCAAAAAACCAAAAATCATATCCCTTACTATTCCAAGATCAAGGTCATCCCTGAAATATTTCTCTTTTATACCTTTTTTTAAAATAGCCAGCATCAAGCCGGCATATTTTTGAAGAGATTTATACCCGGCATGATGATAAAACTCTTTGTTTGAACGGCATTCGAACAACAGATTCTTCATCAACCTAGCATCCCCGGAACTAAAATCATTCTGATAAAGATGAAACCAAACCATCTTGCCCAGATGAGAGACCGGCCCCATAAGTCCCTTAAAATGAAATAAAAGTTCTTTATATGATTTTTCCATAAGCTCTTGAAGCGCGGAAAAAAGCAGATCCTCTTTATTCTCAAAATAATGGTAGATGATTGAATCTCCAACCTTTGCACGTTTTGCTATTTCAGAAATAGTTGAATTTACAAGACCTTTTTGCGCAAACACTTCCTGGCCGGCCCGAAGTATGGCTTGTTTTTTTCCATTATTATTAGCCATTCAGCTATTTTCTCCTAATTTTTCACTATAATAGTTTTGCATAAGTTAATTTTATTTCTTTATTGTCATTATTGACCTAATTTTATTCTCATTTAACAAAAATATATTATACTCACAATACCCAATTATACGAATTTTTTGAATCCGATTCAACATTTTTCTTTTTGAGGTCAATTCAAGACAATTTTATCAAAATAATAACCATTAAATTTATTTTATATCCGATTATGGCTGCCGCCATGCAAAATCATATCTATTTAATATTACAGCCAAAAAAATAGATATTTCATACCATTATATCTTGTGCAAAATCATTTGATTATATTTTAATAAAATAAAATAAAAATAGTTCTTGACAAAATAAACTCAAATTGGTTGAATATTCCTCAGTTCTTTTAAATCCAATTCAATAACTTAAAAAAAATCAACTTTTGTTTTTGATATATTATTATGTTGTTATAATTTTGACGCAGCAATTTCTGAAAAACTAATGATTATTTTTTAATAGGTATTATTATTTACTTTGGGATATATATTTTAAGTTAGTTAACATGTTTCTGAAAATTATAATTATTTTTTTTTGGAGACGTGACTAAATAATGCAATCCGCCGAAGCGAGTTTTGCAATACGTTGTTTAACCTTAGACCAGATTTAAAAAGGTTAAAAATTAACAATTTACAGCAAGGAGGATCAAATGTCAAAATGTGAGAAATGCGCTTTTTTCTTTCCAATTCCAGAAGAGGATATGGATTTTGAACCGGATAAAGGGGATTGCGTAAGACAACAGGAAGATACAAAGGGTAAATTCTGGTTGTCCAGGCCGGTATTCAAGAATAGCGACGCCTGTGAGCATCTCAGCCCTAAAATCAACTAGCCTTAAAGGCCATTGGATTTGACGCATACCTAAAATCTATTTAAAAAAATTTTGATGCCAGACAGGAGGAGATGTTATGCCAACAGTCGCCACACCGACAACAGAAAGAACCGCAAGACTTAAAAACAGATGCCGCTTTAAACATGTAGCAGGTGGAGAATATGTTCATGCAGGCGTAAGAGCCGGAGTTGAACGTGCCAGATTGATTACCCAGTCCCATAAAGAAAATGTGGGAGAGTCCAATTGCATTGCAAGGGCCAGGGGACTTGAAAAGATCCTTAAAAACATCACTATTCATATTCAGGATGACGAACTGATCGTTGGTGCCAACACAGAGCATCCCGATTATTTCCCCATGTATCCGGAACTTTCTTATTTTGCCACCGTAGATATGGTTGAAAGTCAGTATTGCGACCATAAAGATGAAATGCGGGAAATCGCAGAATACTGGCGACCCTATACTATCCAGACCAAAGGGGAAAAATATTTTACACCTGAAGAAATCGGTGTTATGTATTCTGCAACAACCGTGCAGCCTCCCATGTTTGTAACCGCATTTTCAAGCATTGTACCGACTTATGAAGCAGTTCTTGAAGACGGCCTGATCAAAAGAATAGAAGAAGTTGAACAAAAGATTGCCGACGCAAACGCTGAAATGCGCAAATCCCCATGGAACGGCCAGGAAAACCTTCATTATCTGGATAAAATTGACCAGTGGAATGCCATGCTAATTGCCATGAAAGCAGTTGTAGCCTGGGCTCAAAGATATGCCAGGCTGGCCAAAATCATGGCGGAAAATTTTTTAACCGACCCCAAAAGAAAAGAAGAACTTCTTGAAATCGCAGATATCTGCAGACACGTTCCGGCTTATCCTGCAAGAGGTCTCAAGGATGCCATGCAGTCCAAATGGTTTACCTACCTGTTATGCCACTCCATAGAACGCTACAGCAGCGGCTACGGTCAAAAAGAAGACAAAATGCTCTGGCCCTATTTTCAGAAGAGTGTAATTGAAAAAACAGAGCAGCCCATGACAAGAGAAGAAGCCGTAGAACTTTTTGAATGTGAAAGACTAAAAGTATCTGAACATGGCAGCACAAAAGGAAGGCAGCTTCGAGAATTTTTTGCCGGCTCCAACGACCTGTTTATACTTACCCTGGGCGGTATCAACCCGGACGGCTCAGATGCCAGCAACGACTGCACCAACTGCATACTGGAAGCTGCTTCAAGTATTGTTACCACAGAACCGTCCATTTCTTTCAGATGGAATGAGATAGGCAATATTGAAACAAAGAAAAGAGTATTTGATTGTGTGAAAAAAGGATTTGGATTCCCATCCATCAAAAATGATGAGCTCAATACCCAGCAATTGATCAAATACTTTAACGTCCCCGAAGAAGTTGCCAGAGACTGGGCACTTGTTTTATGCATGTCTCCCGGCATCACAGGCCGTCGAGGAACCCAGAAAACAAGAAGTGAGGGCGGATCAGATGTTTACCCGGCCAAGGTTATGGAAATTGCCCTTACCAACGGATTTGATGAATTTTTCACCAATATACAGCTGGGACCTGAAACCGGTAACGGCGAAGACTTCAAATCATTTGACGAAGTCTGGAACGCAGTTAAGTTACAGTTGAGATATGCCATTGAATTAAGCCTGCGATCCAAAGATGTGGGCCGGATAATGGAATCAAAATATCTGTGCTGCCCATTTATTTCAAGTATTGACGACGGATGTGTGGAAAAAGGTATGGATGCCAATGAACTGGCGGAAGTTGCCAATCCATGGCACAATGTAATCGGCGGCAGTGTTGTGGTCATTGATTCCATGGCAGCCATTAAAAAACTGGTATTTGAAGACAAAAAATATACTATGGCCGAATTGATGGATGCCTTGAGAAACAACTGGGAAGGCAAAGAAGAAATGCGCCTTGACTTCTGGAATGCTCCCAAGTTTGGTAATGACGACGCTTACGCTGATGAAATCGCATCAAAATATTATGATCTGATTGCTGATGAGTGGAAAAGAAACACCACTTATTCAGGCACCTATCCCCTGCCCCTGGCCCAGTCCGTTGCCGGTTATATTGTCAACGGCCCGAAAACTGCAGCTACTGCAAACGGAAGGCATGCCGGCGAAGCTCTGGATGACGGCGGCTGTTCACCCTACATGGGATGTGACAAATCAGGTCCGACAGCAGTTTTAAAATCCGTATCAAGAATTGATGCCTCCAAACACAAGGGTATCCTTT
This sequence comes from Desulfobacula phenolica, assembly GCF_900105645.1. NCBI lineage: Bacteria > Pseudomonadati > Thermodesulfobacteriota > Desulfobacteria > Desulfobacterales > Desulfobacteraceae > Desulfobacula > Desulfobacula phenolica. The sequence continues at coordinate 438,399 of NZ_FNLL01000002.1, forward strand.
TGAACCAAAGGCTTTCAACTGTTTTGATGAACAGCGATGCCGGTTTTGATCTCTGGCACGCCTACATGAAAACATGGCATTCTCTGGGAATTGATCATGTTCAATTCAATGTCATCTCCCAAGAAGACATGAAAGCAGCTCAAATTGAACCTGAAAAATATACAGACACCCTTGTAAGGATTGCCGGATACAGCGCAAAATTTATTGACCTTGCCAGGTACTCGCAGGATACTATTATTGCCCGTACCGAACAGGATATGGCAGGATAACCAACCCAAACTATTGATATCATCCCCGGCATATGGCCGGGGATGACATCAATAGTAAGTATTTTATCAGTTTAAAAGGAGTATGTATTATGGCTACTTGTAAAGAATGTAAGTTTGTCACACCGTCCCCAACCGGTGATCCCACAACCGGCGTATGCCTTGTTGAAAGAATGCAACTGGCTGCCTCACAACAAACAAATACAGCTATCAGGGGCAAAATGGTACAAAAAGCCATGGAAGCATGCCCTAAATTTGAAGCCGGTGAATCCTGGAAAGATATTAAAAATCTATTATAAAATTTAGGAAAGGAGGTTTGTTATGCCGACCTGTAAAGAGTGCAAATTCGTGACTCCTTCCCCTACCGGGGATCCCTCAACCGGCGTATGCCTTGTTGAAAGAATGCAACTGGCTGATAGCCAGCAGACCAATACAGCCATAAAGGGTAAGATGGTAAAGAAAAACCAGGAGGCTTGCGATAAGTTTGAAGCCGGTGAATCCTGGAAAGACATTAAAAATCTGTTATAACGTTTTATAAAATTTGAGGATGGCCTAAAATGACCCCTGCAATCAACTCAGACATAAAACATCTTGTTGGGAACATCCAACGTTTTTCAGTCAATGATGGCCCTGGAATACGGACATCCGTTTTTTTAAAAGGATGTCCCCTCAACTGTGCATGGTGCCACAATCCTGAAAACATCCATACATATCAGGAATTTTTTCATTATGAGGACAAATGCACTAAATGCGGTGCATGTGCACAAGTCTGTCCGGAAAACGCCATAATCCCTCCCCGGGTCAGATACAAGGAAAAGCCTTCCGGCAACTGCTGAGGTGGTGGTGGAGATGGTTCCATCCCTGCAAGTTTGCAGAAAGAAAGAGAAATTCCTGATGTACCGGAAGTAAAAGAAGTAATAGCTGTTGATCCGCCAAGGATCGACAGGGATAAATGCACCCGGTGCATGAAGTGTGTTGACGCATGTTCATTTGATGCCCTTAAATTAACCAGCACCTTGAGAAGTGTGGATGAAATTTTCACGGAAGTCATGAAAGATGCACTTTTTTATGAATCGTCCGGAGGCGGATTCACTGTTTCAGGAGGAGAACCGCTCATGCATCCTGACATGACCCTGTCTCTCTTAAAAAGGGCTAAAAAAGAAGGACTGCATACGGTTCTGGATACCACGGGATTTGCAAACTGGAATACCATAAAATCCATTTTAAAATATGTTGACCTTGTCCTGCTGGATATTAAACAACTGGATAATGAAAAACATAAAAAATGGACCGGCGTATCCAACCGTCTGATTCTTGAAAATGCTAAAAAATTGGCTGAATGCAATACTAAAATGAGGCTGAGACTGCCTATTGTCCATTCGGTTAATTTCTGGGATCTGCAATATCCAAAAGATATTGTAACATTTGCAAAACCTCTTGGCGATAGTGTTATAGGCATTGATCTGTTGCCTTTTCACAGCTTTGCCGCCAAAAAAACCAACAACCTTGGTGAAAAAAGATATTTTGACCATTTTCCCAATATTTTTAAAGAAGAAGTTGAAGATTATAAGAAAATTATCAGTAAGGGCGGCCCTTGGCAAACAACAATAGGCGGATTGATAGGAGTTCAGCAAAATGAAAAATGATTTTGGAATTATTACCAATATTCAGCAGTTTGCAGCAAATGACGGACCGGGTATCAGGACAACTGTTTTTTTGAAAGGATGCCGTTTAAATTGCAAATGGTGTCATAATCCTGAAGGCATACGCCAATTTCCGGAAGTTTTTCATTTCTGGCCCAATTGTATTAACTGCGGAAACTGTAAGAATGTTTGCCCTGCCGATGCCATGGAGGATATCAGAAAAGAACCCACATATCCGGGCCAGAAAGGCTGGAAAGGAAAATTAGGATCAAAAATTATTAAGATCAACAAAGAAAAATGTTTGGATTGTTTTCAATGTGTTGACGCATGTGATTTTGATTCACTTATTGTCAGCGGCAAATTTGTCACGGTTGACGATGTTATGAAAGAAGTTGAAAAAGACATCCCTTTTTATAAAGAATCAGGAGGCGGACTGACTATCTCAGGCGGAGAACCTACGGCACAGCCCAAATTTGCTCTTGATCTGCTGAAAGCGTCAAAAGCAAAAGGGATTAATACGGCCCTTGATACAAGCGGTTATCAATCATGGGATATATTGGAAAAAATTCTGGATTATACAGATTATGTTTTATATGATCTCAAGCACCTTGACAGGAACAAGCACATTGCCTTTACAGGTGTCCCAAATGATTTGATTTTAGAAAATCTTGAAAAAATAATTCTTCGGGATGATGTGACAACCTACATCAGAATGCCCCTTCTGCCAGGAGTGAATGATTCTGAAGAAAACATCCATGCAACGGGTAAATATGTTAAATCATTGGGACTTAAAACCCTATATCTTCTTCCTGCCCATCCATTTGCAGGACAATCCTACCGCCTGGTCGGGATTGATTACCCTTTCCCCATTGGTGAAAGTTACCCGGAAGAAAAGGCAAACATAGCAAAAACCATACTGGAATCTTATGGCCTGGAGGTTAAAATGTGGATCGCCTGGGTTGAGAACAATCCTTCCCTGAAATCACAATTAAACGAACAAAGCAAGGTTAAAACTACCGGAACATGCTTAAATTAGATGATTTATTTTTTAGCATTTGACTTTTAAACCTGCCAAAATGATTATCATCTTGACAGGTTTCAGTATCCAGCGAATTAATTTTTACAGAGGCCAAAGAATATTGATAACGGTGCTTTGAAAAAAAAAACAAGATAAAAAACTGAATCATCGAGTGAAACTTTCGTCATGACTTAAAACAACCGCCAGGGGCAGACTTGCTCTTTCATTCTGGTTTGCCTCACAATAATACATGAAAGTCACTGTCTGGATTTTAAAAAGTTTCATATATCAAGATACATAAAAAAAACAGGTAATAACATGAGTTATCAAAAAAACATCACGCCATCCATTCCTGAAATAGAACCTCCTTCAATTGATCCTTATTTTTACGCAGACAGCAATGTTCTGAATATACTGGATAAACTCCATACCATTTCAGAAAAACATCCGGTGAATATCCTTGTTGCAGGCAGGCAGGGCTGTGGAAAATCTTCCATTGTCCGTCAATTCGCTGCGGTTCATAATAAACCCCTTGCCACTTTTCAGGTGGGGATTCTCTCCGAACCGGGCCAGCTTTTCGGAGAATACGCTCTTGAAAACGGAGAAACAAAATACAAACAATTTCTTTTCCCACAGGCCCTTCAAACTCCAAACTGTGTAATACATCTGGAAGAAATCAACCGGCCTGAAAACCCCAAAGCCCTGAACATGCTGTTTTCCATTCTGTCCGATGACCGTCAGGTGTGGATGGACGAGTTGGGTCTTCTGGAAGTAGCCGAAGGAGTTATCTTTTTTGCGACATTAAATGAGGGTGATGATTTTGTCGGAACAGAACTGCTTGATCCGGCACTCCGAGACAGATTCTATGTTATTTTAATGGACTACCTTCCCAATGAAGTTGAAAAAGAAGTTTTAATTAAAAAAACCGGCATCACAAGTGTTCAGGCAAATGAAGTCATTGATGCTGTGAACACGCTTAGAAGCGATTTTGAACTTTCAGTGGAAGTTTCAACCCGTACGGTACTGATGATCGGAGAGATGGTTGCTGCCGGTGCCACATTGAAAGAAGCGCTGATAACAAGCCTGCAAACGAGCAAGGAAACCCTTGAATCCATTCTTTTGTCCTTACATGTTAAAAATGGATATCTTGAAAAAGGCAACCATGAATACAGAATTTTCTAAAGACAATCCTGACAAAAACGGAATATGCCGATGTCATTCAACGGAGAACTTTAGTCCTCCCTCTCCTGTAATTCAATGTTTTAAAATAAAAGGAGAGCGCGGCTACTCGGAATTCTGGCGCAGGGATAAATCCCCTGTTGAAACTCTGGAACTGGCAAAGCTTCTGAGTTCATTAAGAAAAGTCGTCTCCCATGTGGGACGGAATGCAGGCAAGGTTTCGTGGAAAGATACCATGGAAAGTGAAATCATCATTGATCCTTCACTGGTCATCGGCAAGTACCCGATTCCCGCCGCCAAAACAGACACGCTTATTGGCGAAGCCATACAGCGTGCCTACAAAAACATGGAAATGAGCGACTATGCTGAAAAGCTTGCCAAATCCCGCCTGAACTTATCCTTCCGGTATATGTATAAATTTGAATTGTATTTTAAAACATGCGAAAAAGTTTATTTTGACTGCCTTTCTAATAAGCGTGTGTTCGGCGTTTACACTGAAAAAGCAAGAGAACGTGAAGTGGGAAACAATCTGGATGTCACCTCACATCCCCCTTCATTATCCGAACTTTTTTCCATCTGGTGGGACATTGCGGCAAACAGGCATGAACCCAGATATTTAGAAGAGTATAAAGACCAGTCTTCCCGAAGAATGATGGGAACGGCAAGCCTTGAAAAATTTTATAAAAAGCCGATTAAAATTTTGAACTCAATGGTTCCGGCATTGATTAATGAGTGTTCAAAAATTTCCGGGATCACGGAACGATGCAACTTCAGAGCTGATCTGTATATTAAAGTCTGGGAAAAATTATTTGCATATATAAAATTCTGGCCAACTGATCAATCAGATATTTTTTTGCAGGCAAGGAAACAGGAAAAACAACACTTAAAGGGCATCCAAAAAGCATTATCTCCTCCCGAACTTGTTTTTTCGGAAAAACTTGGAAAAGTCGTAAAGCAGCAACCACCAGCAACCAAAGAAAAAAAGAAAAAAGATCAAGGCATTGACAGTTCCATTGTTATCGTGGAAACAAACCATATCGTCCTGCCGGCAGACAATTTTGTCAACAAAAAACTGCTCCAGGATCTCAGTTCCGTCTTCAAATCCGTGGCCATTCGTAAAAGCATTTACAACCGGGGACTGGCAAGCGGAAGTATCGATCGACGCAGATTGTACCGCGCTCAGACCACGGGAACGATCTTTAATATCAAAAAAAATGAGTTCAATCTGTTAAACGACCTGACCATTATTGTAGATGCAACCGGATCAATGGCGGCAACCAACAAATGGGAGCATACACAGGAAATTTTTCAAACCCTTTTTCTGGCAGTGCATAAATTCAATAAAAATGCCGGGCTTTTTGCCTACAATGAAGTCAGAAACACCTGCATGATTACCGAATTATATCAAAAAGGCAGTTTTTATACCATTCAACCCCATGGGAAAACAGCATCCGGTGAAATTATCAAGACTATGATCAATCGAGTAAAAGGTCGAAATAAAAAACCGATTTTTATTCATATCACCGATGGTGCATCAAACTGGGGATGCCCGGTTAAAGAAGCAATTTCACTGTGCAAAAAAAACAGGGCGCTGCTGTTAACACTTGGAGTGAACTGCAATGAAGAGGACACCAAATTATTGGAAGCTGAATATGGCAAGCTGGTACAATTTGTAAACAATATTGACATGCTTCCCGCATTGCTGAGAAACCTTCTCAACAAAGGAAAACGAAATTTTTCCCACTGAAGACATAAAAAAAAACAGCTAAAACCAATGCAGAGCTGTGCTGAATAATGTTAACATGGAGATTCTAAATGGAAATTACCATACGGTTAACCAAATCCCTCGCGCGCCTGAACCATGACCAAAAAGATACGGTTAGATCTCTGTCTGACGGATGTGATCTGGCAAAACTCATTGAGTTGCTTGATCAAGACATGTCCGGCATAAAAAAAACTTTAATAAATCATAACGGGGACATTAATGACAGCATCAATATCTATGTCAACGGTGAAAATGTACGATATCTTCAAGGAACAGGCACCACTTTATCCGATGGTGACCACATAGGTATTATTCCAGCTGCAGCTGCCGGATAGCACCTCCCCTTTTTAAATACCATTAATTTTATACTATTAATTTGATACCATTTAAAAAAGGAAGAGAAAATGATTGTCGACAGACCGGAATCCCATTTTATTTTCATATTCCCCAAAGAGCATGTCCATCAACGATACAATTACATCAATTATAGGGGCAAACCCCTGACCAACAAAGAATATCTGGCACACTGGGGCAAATGGCTGGTGTTTGGAACAAAGGAAGAATTCGACAGACTGGCACAAAAGATGTCTCCCCTTGTGGATTCTCATGACATTCCAGCTGTAAAATATGACAGAGAAATGATCCCAGCCTTTGAACTGGGAGAATGTGTGATGTGCGTATACTGCGATGAACGGCAACGAGACGAAGTCTGGGAAATTTTAAATTCCCTTGGGGTTGAAGATAAAGCCTGGGTTTATGAAAAGGAGACCATGGAAAGATGGCTTCCCGGTGGCCATCTTCTTGAAAAATGGATCAAATCCCACAACCTTACTGAAGAACAGGCACAAAGTGTTCGTGAAGGTTCAAAATTACGATTTAAAGATATGTTTGGGGATGAAAATGCCATTTTCAAAGGCGTGGCACAATAGGGTTCCCCATGCAAACAGACAAAAATTCTGACCGGTATCACCGACAGGTGATGCTGTCCGAAATAGGCCCCAAAGGACAGGAAAAACTCAAAAACTCAAGCATATTGCTGATCGGAGCAGGCGGACTTGGATCTTCAGCAGCTTTTTATCTTGCCGCAGCCGGAGTGGGAGTGTTGGGGATTATGGACGACGATGTTGTTGATAAAAGCAACCTGAATCGCCAGATCCTTCATCATCCCGGTACTATTGGAGAACCCAAGGTGGAATCAGCACGGCAAACTCTTGAAAAATTCAATCCTGACATAACAATCAATCCCTACAAATTAAAATTTACATCAGCAAAACAGCTTGAAAAATTAATACAGCCCTACGATCTTGTACTTGATTGTACTGACAATTATGACACCAGATATGCCATCAACCATGCGTGCATAGATCAGAAAAAACCATGGATATACGGAGCAGTATCGGAATTTGAAGGTCAGGTCATGACCATAATTCCCGGAAAAACCCCCTGTTACAACTGCCTGTATCCTGCGGCCCCGGCCATGTCAAAAGAAGCTGCTGCAGTATTAGGAGTGATGCCCGGTCTTATTGGAATTTCACAGGCCTCCGAAGCCCTGAAATATATACTGAATATAGGAAAACTGCTTGAAGGCAGACTTCTTTTTGTTGATCTGATGGAAATGCATTTTGATGCCATGACCATAACAAGGAACAAAAATTGTCCGGCCTGCAGCCATCTTATTGATTCTTCATAACCAGGCAACTGCCAAAACCTTATCCGGTATTTCATTTGTAACCTATCCTACTTTCCGGCCTATATAATTTGGACTTTTTTTATCCCCCTCTCAAAAGTGAATTAAGGAACATTCAATGAAATGTTATTGTAATGACGTAATCCATGATGGTATGCAAGTGACCGACAATTGTTTCAGGGAACTATGGCTTTTTGAAGATCTCACGGATGAAGAAAACGCACAATGCAGGACCATAGGCTCCAGGGGCGTTTTTCATTCCGGCCAAGCCATTTTTCTTCAAGGAGACTCAGCCCAGGAAATGTTTTTAATCAAGGCAGGACGGATAAAATTAAGCAAGGTTCTGGAAAATGGTACGGAAGTCATTCTTGATTTCAGAAAAGCCGGTGATATGATTGGTGAAAATATGATTTGCGAAGAAATCAGATATCCGGTGACCGCCTGGGCCATGGAAGACACCATCACCTGCGGTTTCAATAAAAACCGGTTTGAAACTCTTATCGGTGAAAATCCGGGCATCGGCCTTCGGGTAATAAAAAATATGGGAAAAAGGATTTCCGCCCTGACCCACCGTTTGGGAAGCGTATCCTCCGGGAATCTTGTGGAACGACTGTACCAGGTTCTTACCCATATTGCAGAGGAACATGGAGTTTGCATTGCCTCGGAATTGGTTATCGGTTTTCCCCTCACCCACGAAGAACTGGGCTTCTTATTAGGTGCCCATCGTGTCAGCATTACCCGGGCCATGAAAGAACTGATCCAATCCGAAAAAGTCATCATATCAGATCGAACCATTAAAATTCCATTGCCCGCATGACCTTCCATGGCTACCTTCTTTATGCCGAGACCTGTTTTAACCTGATAAAAAAGACAGCTATGTAGCAATTGTTACAGACATTGCCGGGCTCATTCCATACATTCCATGATGATATTAGTAATTTTCTTTCCCCTGATTATTCTTTAGCCAAGGGAAAGGAAATATTGGCAAACCACATACCAAGGTTCACATCAAAGGAGAAAAAAGTATGGCTCTCAGATTGGAAAACAAAGTAGCAATTATCACTGGGGCGGCAAATGGTTTAGGAGCGGAACAGGCAAAATTATTTGCCAGGGAAGGAGCAAAACTTTTCTTAGGAGATATTGAAACAGATATTCTCACCAAGGTGGCAGATGACATCACGGCACAAGGAGGAAGCGTTGTCACCGCCGCCATGGATGTCACCCGTGAAAAGGATTGGGAAAAAGCCGTTGCCAAGGCAGAGGGCACTTTTGGTAAAATTGATGTATTGATCAACAACGCCGGTATTTATTTGCACAAGGGATTGCTGGAACATACAATAGATGATTTCAACCAAGTTGTTTCAGTGAACCAATTAGGGGTTTTGCTGGGAATGAAACACACAATTCCTGCAATGCAACGGGCCGGAGGCGGTTCCATTGTCAATTTCTCATCCATATACGGTATTGCCGGTGCCGCAGGAGCCACAGCTTATCAGGGTTCTAAAGGGGCGGTGCGTCTCATGTCAAAATCAGCAGCAATGGAATTTGTGGGAGATAATATACGGGTAAACTCCATTCACCCAGGTATGTTTGATACGCATTTGTTTGAAACCAGCGTACCCAAAGAAGCCTGGGGGCCCCTCATAGAAATGGTCCCCATGAAACGGTTTGGCCGGCCAGAAGAGATTGCCTATACGTCACTTTTTTTAGCCTCGGATGAATCGTCTTTTGTGACCGGAGCTGAAATTGTTGTAGATGGAGGGTATACAGCACCCTAAACCCCATAAAAACACCCGGTACTGTCATGATATGTCACAAAGATACCGGGTGTTCATACAAATGAATAATATTTCATATTAGAATCTTCTTTTGAGGATATATTGGTTCTTCTGTGCCATTCAGTTGTGGTGGATATCTCTATATTAAAAGAATTTGAGGATCAAATCGGCTGAATTCAAGGCTCTGAATCTAATCATTTTTTTTACAAATAGGACAAAAGTTTTTCAGCGCCTGCTGAAGGCGACATTTTTTCATTTTCCACCTGCTGTGAAACAAACGGTATTTTTTCATTAATTTTCTCATTATTTTGAAAGCGTTGTTTCAGGCCCTCGTCCACCAGGGTCCACATCCATTCCAGGGATTGTTTTTTTCGCCTCTGCAAAAATTCACCGGATGCCTTAAATATCTTGTGATGATCCAGGACAGTATCCCAGATTTTGCTTGTACCATCTTGAACAATTGAGGAGCAGGTCATTACAGGTATAGGCCAGGCAGGCGATTCAGGACGGATAAAATGCATGGCTGTTTTAAGTTCTCTTTTGGCTTTTTCAACGGCCTTAAGGTTATCTCCGTCCGCCTTATTAATGACAATCCCGTCAGCCAGTTCCAGAACCCCCTTTTTAATACCCTGGAGTTCATCTCCCGCCCCTGCAATCATAAGAACCAGAAAAAAATCCACCATGGAGGCCACACTGGTTTCAGACTGTCCCACCCCCACGGTTTCCACCAGTATGACATCAAACCCGGCTGCCTCACACACAGCCATAATTTCACGGGTTTTAGCGGCAACCCCGCCTAAAAGCCCGCCTGCCGGGGAGGGCCGGATAAAGGCATTTTCATGGACAGACAGCTTTTCCATCCGTGTTTTATCTCCCAGAATGGACCCGCCGCTTCGCCGGCTTGAGGGATCGACAGCCAGGACAGCCACTTTATGGCCTTTATCAGCTAAAAAAATACCCAGATTTTCAATAAAGGTACTCTTACCTACACCCGGCACACCTGTAATTCCTACGCGGATACTGTTTCCCGTATGGGGCAGAATCTGTTCCATTACCATGGAAGCTGTTTTCTGATGCTCAGCAAGACTGCTTTCCATCAATGTTATGGTCTTGGCGATCATGCGGCGGTTGCCGTCTAAAATCCCTTTAACAAACTGGTCAGGGCTGGTTTGAATCATAATTTTTCACGCACCTATAATCTTGAGAGTCCTGTTTGCCGCATCCGTCACAACTGTTCCCGGGCCAAAAATCTCAGCCGCTCCCGCGGTTTTCAAAAAGTCATAATCCCCCGGCGGTATGATACCGCCAACCACCACTTGAATATCAGAGGCCCCCTGTTTTTTCAATGCTTCAATAATCTGGGGCACAAGGGTTTTATGCCCTGCCGCAAGGCTTGACACCCCAACCAGATGAACATCATTTTCCACCGCCATTCTGGCGGCTTCTTCCGGGGTCTGGAACATGGGTCCCAAATCCACATCAAAACCAAAGTCCGCATATGCTGTGGCAATGACTTTAACGCCCCTGTCATGGCCGTCCTGTCCCATCTTGGACAACAATATCCTGGGCCTTCGACCGGTCTTATGTTTAAAGTCCGCCGTCCTCTTTCTTAACGACTTGATCATCTCGGAACCTGAACTCTCTGCAGCATACACCCCTGAAATACACTGGGTGGTAGCCACAAATCTTTTGAATACTTTTTCCATGGCATCACAAATTTCTCCAACCGTTGCCCTGGCCCTTACCGCAGGCAGACAGGCTGCCAAAAGGTTATCACCTGATTCACAAGCTGTTGTGATATCATCCAAAGCCTTTTGAACCACCTTGGTATCCCGCTCTTTTTTAATCCGCACAAGGCGTGCCACCTGTTCATCCCGAACATCCTCGGATACTTCACGTACCGGGATGGGTGTTTCATCTTCAACCTTATATTTATTCACCCCCACAATCACATCCTTGCCCTGGTCAATCCGGGCCTGGCGGCGGGCAGCCACTTCTTCGATCCTCATTTTCGGCATACCCGATTCAATGGCCCTGGCCATACCGCCTAACTCTTCGATTTCCGCCAGAATTTTACGAACCTTGTCAATAATATTCTGGGTCAGGGTTTCAACATAATATGATCCGCCCAGAGGATCAACCACATCACAGATATGGGATTCTTCTTGAACCAGAATCTGGGTGTTTCTTGAAATTCTGGCGGACAATTCCGTGGGCAGGCCCACAGCCTCGTCAAAAGAATTTGTGTGAAGGCTCTGAGTACCGCCCAGAACGGCTGACAGGCATTCAAGGGTTGTCCTGACAATATTGTTATATGGGTCCTGCAGGGTCAGGCTCCAGCCAGAGGTCTGGCAATGGGTCCGAAGCATTTTTGATTTTGGATTTTTAGGATTAAACTGCGACATGAGTTCTGCCCACAAAAATCTTGCAGCCCTGAGCATAGCGATATCCATGAAAAAATTCATGCCGATCCCGAAAAAGAACGAAAGCCTTGGGGCGAATTGATCAATATCCATACCCGTTGCAAGGGCTGCCTTGACATACTCCAAACCGTCGGCCAGGGTGAATGCAGTCTGGAGAACAGAATCCGCACCAGCTTCCATGATATGGTATCCGCTGATACTGATGGTGTTGAATTTGGGCATGTTATCCGAACAAAATGCAATAATATCAGAAATAATCCTCATGGACGGACCTGGCGGATAAATATAAGTATTCCGGGTCAAATATTCTTTTAAAATATCATTTTGAATGGTTCCCATAAGCTGATCCTGGCGAACACCCTGCTCTTCTGCCGCAACAATATAACCTGCAAGGATCGGCAGCACCGCACCGTTCATGGTCATGGACACAGACATCTGATCCAGGGGAATATTGTCAAACAACAATTTCATATCTTCCACGGAATCAATTGCAACCCCGGCTTTTCCAACATCACCTGCCACCCTTGGATGATCGGAATCATATCCCCTGTGGGTTGCCAGATCAAAAGCCACAGACAAACCTTTTTGTCCTGCTTCCAGATTTTTGCGGTAAAAAGCATTGGATTCTCTGGCTGTTGAAAAACCTGCATACTGACGAATTGTCCATGGACGACCGGCATACATGGTGGCCTTGGGGCCCCGCACAAAAGGCTCAAACCCGGGCAGATTATCAATGTATTCCACTGCTTCAAGATCTTTGGCAGTATATAAGGGCTTAATTTCAATTCCTTCCGGTGTTTTCTTTGTCAAAGATTCAAGGTTTTTCCCCCGCAACTCTTTTGCAGCAAGTTCTTCCCACCTATTAAAATCAGACAATTGAGACATGATTCTCCTCCGGCTTTAATTAAATTAGATATCAAACACTATTTTTCGCACAATTCCACCAGGACGCCTGATGTGGCTTTGGGATGTAAAAACGCAATTTTTGATCCGCCTGCCCCTTTTCGAGGGGTTTGATCTATCAATTGAATTCCTTTTTCTTTGAGTTCTGCAAGAGCTTGTTCTAAATTTTCAACCTGGAACGCCACATGCTGTATTCCCTCTCCTTTTTTTTCAATATATTTGGCCACAGGCCCCTCGTCGGAAGTGGATTCTAAAAGTTCAAGCTCACTTTCACCAACAGACAAAAATGCAGTGATAAGGCTTTGTTCTAAAACCGTTTCTGTTTTCTCCAACTTTAACCCCAGGGCATCTGTCCAAAAATTTTTTTTTTCATCAATGCTTGAAACCGCAATTCCAATATGATCTATTTTCAATATTTTCATTTTAAAATCTCCATTTTTTTTATATGAAAGTCAATTGGAAGCCCCCTTCAACTCCATCAAAGCGAGAATAACAATAATACTAAACCAATTTCACAAAATAATATAGATTCAATATTTTAAAAGCACAAGATTGAAAAATTTAAACACTTCTGCCATTTTTATTATTGATACCTATCGTTTTACCAGAACAATTATACGCAAGGCCCTGAAATTCAATTGATTTTCATATTATATGAAATTAATTATAACACGCGAATCACAATACAGGCAAGGAGGCACATTAAGGAAGGAGTCATAAAAATTCATTTCATGATACTTAAGGATCATAAATTTTATAACTTGAACGAAATCATTTGTCTTTTAAAGACATCTACTGTATTGCATCAAAGATTGAATACTATAATACTACAGGACACCAAGATTATTAAGCCTTCTATCAAAACGGGCAGACAATAATACAGCCCTTTGATAGAAGACTTTTACCTGATTAAAAATTTTCGAAATTATCATCATTATCATCAAAAGGAATTACCTGATCCGGTTTGATTTCATTGGCTCTCGGCTGTAGAAATTTCCTTTCTTGTGCCGGTATGAGTTGATGATTTGAAGCAAGGTGTTTTACATTTTTTTTCATGGATATCCCCGAGGCCTTTCCTTTGCTACCAGTAACCACCAGAAAAAGATCTGAGACATATACCTTGAGCTGTTCTGCCTGGGCATTCATCTCCTCAGATGCTGAAGCGGATTCCTCTGCAGTTGCAGCATTCTGCTGCACAACCTTATCCATTTCAGAAATTGCCGTATTAACCTGTTCAATCCCATTGGACTGTTCATCAGATGCCTCGGCAATTTCAGCAACAAGCTCTCCAACCTTTTCAGTACTTACAAAAACCTTGCCAAATGAATCATTGGTCTTTGAAACAAGTTTCGACCCCTCACTCACTTTTTTCACGGTTCCTTCAATCAAATCAGCTGTATTCTTGGCAGCATCAGCAGCCCTCATGGCAAGATTTCTCACCTCATCGGCAACCACGGCAAACCCTGCGCCGGCTTCGCCTGCACGGGCTGCCTCCACTGCGGCATTCAATGCAAGAAGATTGGTCTGGAATGCTATTTCATCAATAGTCTTAATAATTTTTGAAGTTTCTTCGCTGGCGTTGGAAATATCTTCCATGGAGTGGGTGAGCAATCCCATTGACTCATTGGCATCGATCACTACCTGGTTGGCTTCTCTCATCAAATTATCCGCATGTTTTGCATTCTCGGCATTTTTCATAGTCATGGAAGCCATTTCTTCCATTGATGCGGAAGTTTCCTCAATGGAAGCCGCCTGTTGTGAAGCACCTTCCGCCAAAGACTGGCTGGAGGATGCCACCTGGTTTGATGCAGCTGCAACCTGGCTTGATCCCTCTCCAAGACCTGCAATAATACGGTTGATGGGCAAGGTAATACTCCGGGTGAACCATAGCACGCCCAAAATGGTAATAATCAGAAAAATTACTCCGGCAATAAACACAATATTTCGAATAACATGAACCGGGGCCATAAATTCCGCTTGATCTTGTGTCACACCAATGCTCCAGCCCGTAGTATGAACCGGTGCAAAACCGGCAATTTTATCAACTCCCTTAAAATGATAACTATCCACACCACTTTTCTGAGCCAGCATATGGCTTGTAATGGCTTCCATGCCATTGAGTTTTGCAAGGTTCAGTTCAAGTATATACTCTTTGTTGGGATGAGCAATTGCAAGGCCTGTCTTGTCCAGCATAAAAGGATAACCGGTCGTGCCGACCTTGATCTTGGTAATCTTGTCAGACAAAGTGTCAAGCTTGGCCACGACTCCAAAAATACCGACCAACTGCCCAAAATTTGTTTTCACAGGAACAACGACCACAAAAACGGGTTTACCACTGGCCTTGGATCGAACAGGTGTGCCAATACTGATATTTTTTCCATTTTTAATTGCAGTAAAATAATCCCTGTCTGCAACGGATATATGTTTTGTCCTCATAGCACCGCCCATGCTGTCCGCTATGACATTACCGCCGGCATCTGCGACAAACATCAGATCATAACTGCTGCCGATCTGTTCATAAACCTTTAAAAAGAAACTATCCAATGCCTTCAATTCTGTCACGGCAGAATCTATCCCACCTTCCAAAACCTTGCCTGCGGCATCAACAACCAGCGGTTCAAGAGCCAATGTCTTTACAAGCTTGATTTCCTGCTCAACAGCCACATCTGTCATGGCGGCCAGATCTGATGCTATTTGCGTAGCCTGCCCTTTTGCAATTGAAACCAGTGCGGTTGATGATTTACTGATTGAAACATATCCCACCAATGCCAAGGGAAGGATAACAGACAAAACGCCGCCAAAAATAAGTTTGAATTTAAGTGATCTTTTTTTCATTTTTATCTTTCTCCTTTTAAAATTTGAATTTAAATTCAGTGATATCCTTAATTTTCATACGCCGTCTGACTTAAAGATGACACTTCGTCTATGCTCAATACATGGTCTATATCCGGTAAAATTTTAACACCGCCTTCCATTTTGCCCATCCCCAGGATATACGAGGAATCAAGACCAACACCGAAATCAGGGGGATCTTCAATATCCAAAGAACTTATATTTATAACCTCTGACACTGCATCCACAACACAACCTAAATGGATGTAGCCGGATAAGGTCAGGTATTTCCCTTCCCGGTCAGCCATAGCCCTTACCGAATGCTTCATTTTTTCTGGTGATTCAGCCATTTTGCATTTTCTCCTTTGCTTTTTTCAATATTTGTCTCAAAACAGAGGCAACATCTTGCAAATCGCTGTCAACATAACTGACAAAACTTGTTTTCAATCTAAACCCCAATGCAAGCGTATCCTTCCTTCTATCAGGCAAAATCAGAACGACCCGGGTATTCTCAAAAAGCGGACTCATATAGTTCAATTGAGCAAGCTCATCTCTAAAGGCAACCAGAAGAATAACCACTGATACGTTATTCAACAACTGCCGAAGTTTTTGCGATAAACCGTCAATTGAATTGCAAACTTCAACTTTCATTCCAGGAACTTGTTCGTGGATCATATCTTCGAGCATCCCTCCAATATTCTCCAGTTTGTTTGCATACAAGACTGTTTTCATTCCTCATCCACCTACCCTATTCCTTTTTTATTAATAAAAGACCTTTCATGTTCAATCATGACAATAACTATTGCAGAAAATGTACCATAATTTTATATATTTTTTTTAGCTTTAATAACAGTATGTTATGATTTTAAAAACAAGAATGGGGATGAAACATAAAGACATATTCCTAAAAACAGGAACAATATTATTCCTATTTTCAGGAATATTAAATAACCGCCGCGGGCAGACCTGGTTTTTCGACCGGATTTACCCGCAACAAAAGATGAAAGTCACGATTGGAATTACCAGGACTTTAATATAAAAAAATATTATTGGATTATGAAATGATTACAAAACCAGTATAATCAAGAAGAACCAAAGCCTGACAGGTTATGCTTTTTTAGCAGGCCATATAAACGGGACTGAGAAATTCCGGAAATTTTATTTGCCTTTTCCCGGTCTCCATTAACCCGTTTCAACAATTGTTTTAAATACTCTTTTTCAATACTGGTTCGATAATCCTGCAGCGTAGGAAGATCATCCCCGACACCAAGATCTCCAACAGACTGTTGAATTGATTTTTTTGCAGGAACCGCATCAAAATCCAACCCTGCTGTCCGGTACTCCGGAGGAAGATGTTTGGGGAACAATGTGGGATCCTGCCCTGCGGAAGCCAGGACATACTCTAAAACATTTATCAATTCACGCACATTTCCAGGCCAGTTTTGTGCGGCAAGGGTTTTAAAAAATTCCGGAGATATGGCTTTTGTTTCAATATCATATCGCCGGGCAAGTTCATGTGTTTTTTTTATAGTAATTTCTTCGATATCATTCTCCCGTTCCCGAAGAGGAGGCAGTTTGATTTCCATGGCACGAATCCTATATAGCAGATCTGCCCGGAAAGTTTTTTCTTTAACCATCTTATCAAGATCCAGATTGGTTGCTGCAACCAGCCTGAAATCCACATGTTTTTCAGATTTACCGCCTATCAGGCGCACACGCCTCTCCTGAAGAGTCCGCAAAAAAGATTTTTGAACCTTTAACGGCAGATCCCCCACTTCATCCAGCATAAGAGTCCCGCCATGGGCCTGTGCAATAAGACCATCCTGTCGTGTTTGTGCGCCCGTGAATGAACCTTTTTCATGACCGAACAGGGTACTTTCCACCAATGTTTCAGGCAAAGCCCCACAATCCACCGCAATAAAAGGCTTTGATGCTCTTTTACTGTTTTCATGGATGGCCCTGGCAAACAACTCCTTGCCGGTTCCTGTCTCACCGGTAATCAGAACACTGGCATCGCTACCCGCTGCCATCGCAACATCTTCCAGGCATTTATGAATAACATCAGACTCTCCTATAATATGCGACCGAACCAGGGAAACCGGTGTTTTTTCAGTCTGTTTTTCCCTGCGGTACTGAAGAGCCCGGGTTATGGGAAGCGAAACCTCGTCCAAAAGAAAAGGTTTTTGCACATAATCCCATGCACCGCTTTTAAAGGCCATTTGAGCGCCCCTGACATCCCCTGTTCCCGTGATAATAATAACCTCAGGTTCGGAATCGGTCTTCATCAGGTCAGGCAGTATCTGCAATCCGTTCCCGTCGGGAAGTTCCAGGTCCAGAAGAACAAGGTCAAAACACTCATTATTACAAAGTACAAGACCTTCTTTCATGGTATTGGCAACATAAGCTTCATGCCCCATCTGCTTGAGCAGCTTACTGAAAAGCAAACAAATCTTGGGATCATCATCAATTATCAATACATTAATCATGGGCTTCACTTTTCAAGCCTCTATCTTCAAAGCCTTGCTGACCGCCCGGGCAAGTTCGCTGGCGATCATGGGTTTCATAATCATATCCAAAATACCGTTATCTTTAATCGTTTCCGATGTCAACCCTTCGCTGAATCCCGTACACAGGATAATAGGAATATCAGGCCTTATTGATATCATCCGTTTTGATAGTTCAAGACCTGTCATACGGGGCATTGCCATATCCGTTAATACAAGATCATAATCATTGGGGCTTTGTTTGAATTTTTCAAGGGTTTCCAGGCTGTTGCTCATACCGATTACTTCATAACCGAGTTTTAAAAGCACCTGCCGGGTCCAGTCAACAATCGACTCTTCATCGTCGACCAAAAGGATTCTGCCACTGCCTTTCATGAGGAAAAAATCAGCGGACTCAGTACTTGTTACGGATTCTCCAGGATGTTCCGGAATTATCAACTGGAAGGTTGTTCCCATACCAATTTCACTGTAGGTCGAAATGGCACCCCCCATGTCCTTGATGATACCATAAGCTGTTGACAAGCCCATTCCAGTTCCTTCAATTCGTCCTTTGGTTGTAAAAAAGGGTTCAAAAATCCTTTCAATCAACTCTTTTGGAATACCACATCCCGTGTCGGAAATCGCCAATTGAAGATAACGGCCCGGTTTTAATTCTTTTGCCTGGAGAATTTCATGGTTCAAAATTTCAATTGATTTGAGCCGAACTTCCAATACGCCGCCCTTTTCTTTCATTGCATAGGCCGCATTTGTAAAAAAATTCATGAGAACCTGGTGGATCTGGGTAGGATCTGCCATCACAATTCCGTCTGTTACGTCAAAATGATGCCTGATCTCTATGTTAACCGGCACCGAAGCTCTTAAAAACTTCAGGCATTCCTTGATCAATGGCGTTATCTGTATCAAATCTTTTTGAACATCCGCCCTGCGGCTGAATGTCAATATATGCCTGACCAGATCCCTGGCCCTCATACCGGCTGCAAGAACCTGATCCAGGTTCTTTTTTGTCTCCTCATCCTGAATGCCCCCCAATTTTACCAATTCCGTAAACCCCATCACAGAAGACAGAATATTATTAAAATCATGGGCAATTCCACCGGCCAGGGTTCCGATGGCTTCCATTTTCTGAGCCTGCTGGAATTTATGCTCCAGGTTCTTGCGTTTGGAAATATCACGAGTAACCCCCAATACCCTGTCCGGTTTTCCGTTTTCATTCCTTAAGAAACTTGCTGTCACCTCTGTCCAGACTTTTGATCCGTCTTTTCTGATATGCTCCAGCTCAACTATCCTGTACCGGTTGGTATCAATACCCTCTTTTTCCTCATGTTCCAATTCTTCGGCTATGGCTGCAGATACTTTTTCAAAGGATGTTTGAGTCATTAAATATTCGATATCCAGTTCAAGAATTTCCTCACATGTATATCCCAGGATCCGTTCCATGGAAGGGCTGGCATAGGACAAAAACAAATTTGAAAGCTGCAATATCCAGATACCATCGGTTGCATTATCAGCAAGCAGCCGGTATCTTTCTTCACTTTTTCGCAAATCGTCTTCAGACTGCTTTCTTTGAATAATTCTCCACATACCGTCCATCATCAACTGTAATTGACGGACATCAGACTCATTATAATTCTCATGTTTATTACCCACACCTGCCAATGCCACAATCTTTTCACTGTCACATATTGGAATACTCATCATACGGGAAATTTCAACATGCCCATGGGGATATCCTTTTTTTGCAGGTGACTTCAACTTATCATAATCATTTATAATAAAGGCTTTTCTGCGTCTTGCAGCCTCACCCCACATTCCTATTTCATCTACCTGATATACCAATGTTTTATCAATAATTTCACACTGTTTCATGGTTTGTTTTGACCAGGTATGCATGGTCAGTTGAGTCTCATCATCATTTAAAAAAGCCAGGTATCCTATATCACTCTGGGTCAGCTTAATTGCTTGCTCCAATGCAAACCCAGTCAGTTCTCTGAGTGAAGCATTCGACATCTGGCTTAATTCCAATAATTTTTTAAGCCGTAATTCCTCAAAATGTTTTGCTTTTTCTGCCAGGATTTTTTTTTTATCGACCTTAAATGCCTGCCATGTGATATAAAATGACAACAATATAATAACAGACAGAACCCCCGTAAAAATTTTGACAAATCCCTGTATGGTCGTGTCAATCTCCCGGCGGACATCCTCAAGATATATACCAGTCCCAATAACCCAGCTCCATGGAAGAAATCCGCTTACATATGAAACTTTCGGACCAACCTTTTTATAATCATCTTTCCATTGCCACACATATTCCACATAACCGGAACCTTTCATTTTAACCGTATTGACAAATTCCGCAAAAATATATTTTCCGTTGGAATCGGTTGAATTTACCTGGTCCTTACCTTCGAGTTCTGGCATATAAGGATGCATAATCACCCGGTGCTGCATATCGACTATCCAAAAATAATCTTTGCCTTCAGGGCCATAGCGCAAATTTCGAATTTGTCTTATTGCAGACTGTTCAGCAGTTTCAATGCTCAGTTCTCCTTGCCTTACCCTTTGATCATATTCTGACAGCAAACTCCAGGCGGTTACCGTAAGTTCACGGATTATTTCTTTTTTCAGATTCATCATATGTTTTTTCTCATTGGGTATAAAAACCAGAAAAACACTCAGGACAAACAGAACATAGGTTGCATATAAAGGGATGATAATCCTCAGGGATGAGGACAATGCTTTTTTTTTGATGAATTTATCAGATGTCCTGTTTTCTATCATAAAAGTCTTCTCCCAAAAACCAAATAGAATAGGCATGATAGCTGTCAAACTAAAATATCAGGATATACATACAGCATTATTATTGGCATTGCCAGATATTATTATTAGGCAATTACAATGTATATGAAATTTTATCATTTAATGATTAAAGCTTTAGCATTTGGTTGACAACCAATCTTTTTTTTCATTAGAATCAATTTTTGATTTTTTCATACAGGTATAAAACAAAGATATTGAAACTAATTTATCCATATTTTAAAAAAAATTTTTATAAAATAATATTGGGGCTTTTCTGCATGATTATTGTGGATATCACCCAGTTGATCATTCCCCAAATTGTTAAAAATACCATTGACACTTTAAATTCAACATCTTTTGACACCCATGCCTTGTTTGTTCAATGTGCGTTTATTCTTTTGCTCGGTCTTGTCATGGCAGGATTAAGGTATGTCTGGCGAAATATTCTCATGGGAAGTGCAAGAAGTCTTGAAAAAGATATCAGGGATTATCTTTTCAGGCATATCCTGAATCTGGACATGGCCTATTTAGACAAAATCAAGACCGGAGATATCATGGCCCATGCCACAAGCGATATCAATCATATCAGGATGGCATTCGGTTTTGGTCTGATCGTGCTTGTAGACACGATTCTTCTTGGCGGTACCACCTTTGCCATCATGCTTGCCACCCATACAAAACTGACACTACTGGCAATGATTCCAATGCCTTTTTTGATTATTGTGACAAGAATCCTGGGCAAAAAAATGCATCTTTTCCATAAAACAGCTCAGGAATCTTTTTCCCAGCTGACCGAACTTGTAAGAGAAAGTTTTTTTGGCATTCGCATCATAAAAGTATTTAATTTTGAACCTGTCGTAGGCAATAAGGTAAAGGGGGCTTCAACAGATTATTTTAAAAAAAATCTCAAGCGGGCATTTGTTACTGCACTGTTAAGACCTTTATTCGGACTGTTTTTTAATCTGTCAACCCTTGTGATTATATTTTACGGCGGTTTCCTGGTAATGGAACAAGCACTCACACCGGGTGAACTTGTTGCGTTTATTCAATATCTTGGAATTTTGGCATGGCCTGTCATTGCTATTGGATGGATGACCAATCTCTTTCAGCGGGGAATGGCATCCTTGAAAAGAATCAATGCCCTTTTAGACTCACAGCCAGAGGTGATATCTCCTGAGAATCCGCACCTTATTTCCAACATAAAAGGAAATATCGTGTTTGAAAATGTCAGTTTTGCCTATGAAAAAACAAACTTTGTACTTTCAAATATAAGCTTTCAGATTCATCCTGGAACTTCAATCGGTATAACAGGTCCGCCGGGTTCAGGAAAAACAAGCCTGGTCCAATTGATTCCGCGACTTTACAATGCCACAAAAGGTAATATTCGCTTAGATGATATAGATTTGAACACACTGGATCTTGATTTTTTAAGGCAGCATATTGCAGTGATGCCCCAGGAATCTTTTCTTTTTTCCGGTACAATAAGAGAAAATATTCTCATGGGCAAGCATGTGGATCAAAAGAAACTTGACGAAATCATCAGAGCCTGCAACCTGAAAACCACAATTGAAAAAATGACCCATGGACTGGATACCATTGTAGGTGAAAGAGGTATAACACTTTCAGGCGGGCAAAAGCAGAGAATTACCCTTGCACGGACCTTGATATTGAAAAAACCCGTTATCATTTTAGATGATCCCATCAGCCAGATGGACACACATACTGCCGCAAACGTCATTGCCAATTTAAACCGTATGAATCTAAATTCAACTTTAATTATTATTTCCCATAGGATCTCCGCACTGGCCTCATGCGACAAAATATTTACTCTGAAAAACGGCCGGATTGATCATTTTGGAACCCACAAAGAACTCATTGAAACAGACCGGTTTTACAAACAATCTTACCTGGTCCAGCAGTTTGAGGAGGAATATGGTGCCTGAACCCCATAAAGAAGAAAAACAGGGGGAAGAAAAGCAAATCAAACTTGCTGACCTCAAACTGATAAAAGCATTATTGCCTTTTCTCAGACCGTATTTATGGATGCTGATGCTGTCGACACTGCTGGTTTTTCTGGTCACTTTTTTTGACCTGCTCATGCCGATTTTTACTCAAAAAGCATTTGACGGGTTCATCGTTCCCGTAGATCCTGAAAAAGGCATCCATATTTTCGGGGTGACAATTGAATCTTTCCAGACCTTTTGCATACTTTTTTGTGTATTTATCATCACATCATTTGTCATTGATTTTATTCAGACCATCTTCATGGAATATACCGGTCAAAAAATCATATTAAACCTCAGGTGCGCACTTTTTTCCCACATGACTTTTCTGCCGGTCCGCTTTTATGATAAAAACTCAAGTGGAAGGCTTGTCTCCCGTGTAGCCGGGGATATTGAAAACATGAACGAAATGTTTACAAGTATTCTCATTTTTATTTTCAAAGATCTGATGCTCATGGCAGCCATTCTGGTGATACTTTTTACTATTAACACTAAGCTTGCACTTTATCTGTCTGCACTGATTCCGGTAATTATAATCAGTATCAGTATGTTCTCAAATATTTTGAGAACAGCTTTTCGAGGCATACGTCAAAAAATAGCTGAGATAAACCACAGTTTTTCAGAGGCTTTAACAGGCATCAAAATTATCCAGACAACATCCAGCCGGAAAAAGTTTATGCAACGATTTGAGCTGCTGAATTTTGAACATTTCACTGCCGCTCTTTTCCAAATAAAAATATTTTCCATATTTATGCCGTTTGTCAGTTTTTTAGGGGTATTGAGTGTGGCCATTATCATCTGGACAGGGAGCTTTGAAGTCATGAAAGATTCCCTTACCCTGGGTGGACTTGTGGCTTTTTTAACTTATATGAAACTTTTTTTCAGACCATTAAGGGAGCTGTCTGAAAAATTCAATCTTCTTCAAAATGCCCTGGCATCGGCAGAACGGGTTATCACAATACTTAACAATGATCAGGCAAAACAACGGATAAACAAAAAAAGAATTTTTCTTGATAAAATTTCCAGTATCACATTTGATCAAGTCAATTTTTCATACAAACAAGACAAAATAGTCCTTAAAGACATCTCTTTTGACCTTAGCCGGGGCAAATCCATCGGTATTGTCGGACAGACAGGGTCAGGCAAAAGTTCCATAATCAACTTGATCACAGGATTTTACCAACCCGATAACGGCAATATTCTCATCAACCATATCAATTACCAGTCAGTCAATATCGAAGACATCAGAAGCAAAACCGCACTTGTCATGCAGGACCCTGTCCTATTTTCCGGCAGTATCAGGGACAATATCAAACCTTTTCAGGGTGATATGAATAATTCCAGGCTTGAAAAAGCCTTGTATAACGCCAATTGTAAGTTTTTATTTACAAAGTTCTCAGGACTTGACACCAGAGTAGAAGAAGGGGGCAGGCCCCTATCGAGCGGAGAAAAACAACTGGTCTGCATTGCAAGGGCATTTGCCTTTAATCCGGACTTGATAATTTTTGATGAAGCAACGTCCTATATGGATTCACAATCAGAGCAAAAAGTCCATGACGCCATGAAAAAACTAATGAAAGGAAGGCTGTCCATCATCATTGCCCACAGACTGTCCACAGTTAAACAATGTGACAACATCCTTTTGTTAAGGGATGGAAGCATAAAAGAGAGGGGCTCTCACCAGGAACTTGCTGCATTAAAGGGTGAATATCACCACCTTTTGCAAAAAGAAAAAATATAATGTCATAGAAATATAATGTATAAAAAAAAACTTCTGGAAGTTTTAAAGCTGGATGACCTTGCCAGGCTTATCAGGCCCTGCAACATGCAAAATAATATCTGAGGCATTCAGGCTTTTTGAAACCTCTTGAACCGCTTTTTGAGGACAATTATTTTCTTCACTCAAATGTGCAAGAATAACATGTTTTAAGGCATCCGTCTTTAATTCCGACACCAGTATTTTGGCATCCATATTGGACAAGTGCCCCGTTCTGCCTCTGATTCTCTGCTTGAGATGCCATGGGTAGGGACCGTTGATCAGCATATCAGGATCATGGTTTGATTCAAGATATAAAATATTGCTGTTTTTCAAATACTGTTTTACAAGAGTTGTGGCAATACCCAGATCCGTGGCTATTCCTATTTTGTGACCATTGTATTCCATGGTCAACCCTGCCGGATCTTCGGCATCATGGGAAATGGAAAACGGACTGACCATGATTTGATCAATTTCAAAGGGAACACCGCATTCAAAAAAACACAGATCAGCAATTTTTCCAAGGCCCTTGGCTGCCTGATAGGTGTTCTTTGTGATATAAACAGGAATATCAAATCGGCGACTCAATATTCCTGCACCTTTTATATGATCGGAATGCTCATGGGTAATAATAATGGCTGTAAGATTTTCAGGTGCTATATTTACGGCAGTAAGCCTCCGTTGGATTTCAATCCCCGAAAGACCCGCATCAATCAGAATGGAACTGTTATTACAGGAAACAAAAAGGCTGTTCCCCTTGCTGCCACTGGCAAGGGGACAGACACTAAATGAATTATTTTTCATCAGTTTTTGTTGCTTTGTAACTCAGTTTTATTTTTCCATCCCTGGTAACATCCAGAACCTTTACAGGGATGACATCTCCCTCTTTAACCACATCCGTTACCTTTTTGACCCTGTAATTTGCCAGTTCTGAAATATGCACCAGCCCGTCAGTACCCTGTTTGATATTTACAAAAGCACCAAAGTCAGTAATTTTAACAACTGTTCCTTCATAGATTTCACCAATTTCAGGATCAAGGGCAATATCGGACACCATTTTCAAAGCCAGTGCAGCATCTTCTTCATTTTCCGCAGCAATCTTGACAATACCTGAATCATTCACTTCAATGATGGTATTGGTTTCAGCTTGAAGGGCTCTGATCACTTTTCCGCCAGGACCGATGATATCTCTTATTTTATCGGATTTAATCTGGATACTGACGATTTTGGGAGCATGAGGAGACACTTCTTCTCTTGCATCCTTAAGAGTCTCAAGCATTTTATTAAGTATATGAATTCTTCCGCCATTGGCCTGGTTAAGGGCTGTCTCCATAATTTCTTTGGACAATTCCTTAATCTTTATGTCCATCTGGAGAGCTGTAATTCCTTCAGCAGTTCCAGCCACTTTGAAATCCATATCACCAAAATGATCTTCATCTCCCAGGATATCAGAAAGTACTGCTGTTTTATTGTCATCTTTTACAAGCCCCATGGCAATACCGGAAACCGGTGCTTTTATTGGAACACCACCATCCATCAATGCCAGGGTTCCTGAACATACGGTTCCCATGGACGAACTTCCATTGGATTCCATGACCTCTCCCACAAGACGGATGGTATATTCAAACTCTTCAGGAGAAGGAAGAACTCTTTGAAGGGCACGGGTCGCAAGATTTCCATGACCAATATCCCTTCGGCTGGGACCACCTGCACGTCTTACTTCACCCACTGAAAAGGCAGGAAAATTATAATGAAGCATAAAGGCTCTGGTTTCATTTCCCATCAAAGTTTCAACCCGCTGCTCATCCATGCCGGAACCCAGAGTCAAAATACCCAAGACCTGAGTTTCACCCCGTGTAAAAAGAGCTGACCCATGGGGCCTGGGAAGACTTCCAACTTCACATGTGATTTGTCTGATCTCATCAAAGGCCCTGCCGTCAATCCTTTTATCCTCTTTTAGAACAATATCACGACTGACTTTCTTAACACATTTGGAAAACGCATATTTTACATCTTTGGTCTGTTCGGGATAGGTTTGAGAAAAATGTTCAACCACTTGATTTTTCAAATCACTGAGTGCGTTCTGGCGCTCTATTTTTGTTTTGATTTGAACTTGTGTATAAATTTTATCTTTTGAATATTCTATCACCTCGGCAATCAATTCTTCGTCCCTGGCAGGAGGCACAAACACCCGTTTTTCTTTTCCAAAAGCTTGCTTTATCTGATCTTGCAGATTTATGATAGGCTGCATGGCTTCATGACCAAAGAAGATAGCATCCAGCATATCTTTTTCAGAAACGATATCCGCCCCGCCTTCCACCATTACCACACCGGTTTTTGAGCCGGCCACAACCAGTTCCATATCACTTTCTTTCATCTCTTCAATCGTAGGGTTTGCAACAAACTGACCATTTATCCTACCGACTTTAATACCGGCAATAGGTCCTGCAAAGGGAATATCGGAAATTTGTAAAGCAGCAGACGCTCCTGCAATGGCAAGGGTGTCGGGTTCATGAATTTTGTCCATGGAAAGAACAGTAGCAATTACCTGGGTCTCATAATTGTAGTCATCCTCAAAAAGAGGACGAATGGGTCTGTCAATCAATCTTGCTGTCAAGGTTTCTTTTTCAGAAGGCCTGCCGATTTCCCGCCTGAAGTAATTACCGGGAATTCTTCCTGCCGAGTATATTTTTTCCTGATATTCAACAGTCAAGGGTAAAAAACTGATGTCCGGTTTAGGATCTTTTGATGAAACAGCCGTAACCAATACAATGGTTTCTCCATATTGTACAATAACTGATCCTGATGCCTGTTTGGCAATTTTTCCCCCACTAATTGAAAATTCTTTTCCATTAATGGTTGTTGTAAATTTTGTTTCCATAACTTCTCCTGTAATAAAAAAGGCGGAAACCACAAAGAAATTTTTTAAAAAAATAAACCCGCATGTTTGTCATCAAATAGTCACTTAATGGCAAATATGCGAACTTATTTAAAAAATCCCTTGACAATTGCCGCCCGGTTAAAATAAAACAGCCGGTTTTTGATCCACAACGTGTCAAAAACCGGCTGTTTGTCATTGTTATCTTCTCAGTCCGAGTCTTTCAATCAAAGAACGGTATCGATTCACATCCTTTTTCTTAACATAATCCAGAAGACTTCTGCGTCTTCCAACAAGGATCAGCAGACCCCGTCGGGAATGATGATCTTTTTTGTGAATTTTAAGATGCTCTGTAAGATAGCTGATACGGTGGGTTAAAATAGCAACCTGCACCTCTGGGGAGCCTGTATCCGACTCGTGGAGTTTGAATTGTTCGATCATTTCTTCTTTGTTTTCTGCTAATAAAACCACTTTAAAACTCCTTTATCTGGAATAAATAAAACTAAAACACGGCATACTTTAATCATCTGATTTTTTTATAATCTTTGATCCAATATTCCATTCAGAAAAAAGAGTTTCAAAAACAGATCAGCATGCCATTACAACCACATATAACCTTGTATGAATATCAGTTAACTTGAAAAAACGCAAGAATAATTATATGTTTGCTGGTTTTCACTCAATTGAATAATCGCCAGAAGATCGTTCTTATCATCTGTTACCCTGATTAATTTATCAGGGTTTTCCAGTGTAATCCCAATATCTTTTTTCAAAAGCTTTTGTCCAAATCGAACCTTTTGGGCAATTGATTTTTCCACCACAGCTTCAGGCAAAAATTCAAGACAATCTGATAAGGAAACAATTCTTTGTTCGGCAGTTATTTTATCTATGCTTTCAAGAGTATCCAATTCAATCGCATCTTCCAGTTTAAATGCGCTGGACTGTGTCCTGCAAAGCCTTGACAGATGGGCACCACATCCAAGCCTTCTGCCGATATCAAATGCAATACTCCTGATATAGGTTCCGGATGAACAAAAAACCTCAATATCAATATAGGGCAATTTAATACTATTTATATGAATATCAAAAATTTCAATTCTACGAGGGGGTTTTTGAATTTTTTTTCCCTGGCGTGCCAGTTTATACAATGGCTGGCCTTCGTGTTTCAAGGCAGAAAAGGCAGGCGGCACCTGATCCTGAATTCCGATAAATGATGTTACAACATCCTCAACATCCCGGATTCTGAGATTGTCCATAACATTCTGCGGTGCTGCATGAACCGTCTCACCTGTCAGATCATAGGTGTCGGTTTCCACACCCAGACAAATCCTTGCACTGTATCTTTTGTGGCCGTCAAGAAAAAATCTGGATATCCGGGTTCCTTGATTAATCCCGCACAGCAGCAATCCTGTGGCAAAAGGATCCAGAGTCCCTGTATGCCCTACCTTTTTTGCTCCCAAGGCCTTTTTAACACGCGCCACCACACGGGCTGAAGATATGCCTTCAGGCTTATTTATCGATAGGATACCACTTTTCATTGGATTTCTTTTATGAGTCTTGTTCGTCTGATTGTCCGGTTGAAGCCGATTTAATAAGTGCATCCATTTTGGCAGCCTTATCAAAGGTATCATCATGAAAAAATCTTAACTCCGGCATGTATTTTAATCCTAATTTCGGAGCAATGCTCTTCTTGATAAAACCTTTGGATTTCTTAAACCCGTTCAGGGCATCCTTGATCCGCTTTTTATCACCAAACACGGCAATATATACATCGGCCACCCGAAGATCAGATGAGAGATTCACACCACTGATCGTGACCATCTCAATCCTTGGGTCCTGCATTTTTTTGCTTAAAAGTTCAGTAATGGCATATTGAATCTCACCGCTGATTCTTTCAGCTCTTGAATAGGGTTTCATTTTTTAATCAATCAGCCTTGTACTTTCTTTCTTCAACTTCATAACACTCAATTGCATCACCCACTTTGATATCATTGTATTTTTCAAGACCGATACCACACTCATAGCCCTGTTCTACTTCTTTAACATCATCCTTAAACCGCCTGAGAGATGACAACTGAGTATCGCACTTGATAATGCCATCCCTTAAAAGCCTTACCTTCTTACCGCGGACCACTTTACCATCTGAAATATGACATCCTGCAATGGTTCCCATCTTCGGCACTACGAAAGTTTCACGAACATCTGCCCGCCCAATAATAATTTCATGAAATGTGGACGGCATCATACCATCCAACGCAGCTTTAATATCATTTATTACATCATAGATAATATCATAAAACCGCATATCAACATGTTCATCCTTGGCAAGTTTTCGAATCTGAGGTGACGGCCGGACATTAAACCCGACAATAATGGCATCAGATACGGCTGCAAGCGCCACATCCGATTCATTAATGGTTCCGGCACCGGAATGAACAATTTTAATCTCCACTTCTTCCTTGGCCAAATCTTTTAACGAATCATTCAAAGCTTCAATAGACCCTTGAACATCAGCTTTAACAATAAGCTTAAGTTCCTTGACTTCGGCAGAACCAAGATTTTCAAACATTTTTTCAAGGTTGGCCCGGCTTTTTTTAGCCAGCTCTTTTGCCCTTTGTTTTTGCATTCTATTGCCGGCAATCTGCTTTGCATCTTTGTCAGATGCAACCGCAATAAACTCATCCCCGGCATCTGGCACACCGCTTAAACCAACGATCTCAACAGGTGTACTCGGACCTGCCGCATCTATCCTGCTTCCAGAATCATCAATCATTGCCCTGATCCGACCGGAATAAAGTCCGCATACAATGGGATCACCATCTCTTAAGGTTCCTTGTTTTACAAGTACCGTAGCGACAGAACCGCGTCCGGTATCCAGCCGTGATTCCACCACATACCCCATGGCTTTTCTGTCCGGATTGGCCTTGAGTTCCAGAACCTCGGACTGCAGCAGAACCATTTCAAGCAGATCATCTATGCCTTCTCCGGTTTTTGCAGACACTTTAACAAAAATAACACTGCCTCCCCACTCCTCTGCGAGCAGATCAAGCTCTGAGAGTTCTCTCATAATTCTGTCAGGATCGGCTCCGGCTTTATCCATTTTGTTGACCGCAACCACAACCGGCACACCCGCTGCTTTTGAATGATTAATAGCTTCTATTGTCTGGGGCATCACTCCGTCATCGGCAGCCACAACAAGGATAACAATATCCGTAACCTGGGCACCTCTTGATCGCATTGCAGTGAAAGCAGCATGACCAGGTGTATCAAGAAAGGTAACTCTTCCGCCATTGGGTGTTTCAACATTATAGGCACCAATATGCTGGGTAATTCCACCTGCTTCACCACTTGTAATTTTAGATTTCCGAATAACATCCAAAAGAGAAGTTTTTCCATGGTCTACATGCCCCATGATTGTAACAACCGGTGCTCGCCCTATCTTTTTATCTTCATCGTCACTATCGGTCTCATGATTGAGAAGGGCCTCTTCCTCAAAAGATGCTTTTTCCACCTCAAAGTCAAATTCCGTTGCGACCAGTGTTGCAGTCTCAAAATCAATGGTCTGATTCACAGTTGCCATAACCCCCAAGGTCATCAATTTGGCAATCATTTCATTTGCCTTGATACCCATACGTTTTGCAAGTTCAGCAAGCTCAATGGCCTCATCAATTTTAATGCGTCTTTTAATGGCTTTAGGTGTGGTAATCTGGGTTTTCTGAAATTTTCCTTTTTTGCCTTTTGCCTCTTTTTTACCGCGTTTTTTTCTGCCACGACCGCTATGATATAAGGCATCTCCCTCGATAACAGATTTTTTCTTGCGCTGTTTTCTTTTCCCGGCAGGTTTATCTTCTCCAAAACCCTCTTTTCTTTTCTCTCTTTTGGGTTTTATCGCATCCATTTCAGCTGAAGCCGGAATAGCAGGTATTGGTGCATTCTTGTCAGGAATTGCTTTAGAAGGTGATGAGACACGGTCTTTCTTTTTAAACAATTTTTTATTTGCAGTCTCTTTCCTGACATCATTTTTCATGTCGACCCGCTTCTTATCTTCTCCAGACGCAGATTTCCTTAAATTTTCAAGTACTGCAGGATCCGCAATTTTGACAATCTTTGCAGGGGTGGATTTTTTCTTTTTCTTCTTCTTTTTGATCTTTTTTTCCGTATCTTCAGCAACAACCGGCTCAACCTCCTGAACGGCAATCTCTTCTACTTCTTTTTTCACAGGAATTTCAAGTTCAGCCTCTATAGGTTTTTCATCTTTTTCAACAACAGGCTCTTCGATCCTGGATATTTTTTCTTCTGCTGAAGGGGGGACTACTTTTTCAGCTTCCGGTTCAGGGATTATTTTTTCTACTTTCGGTTCGGATTTTTCTATGACAACAGGTTTAATAATCTTGGCAGGCTGACTTTTCTTAATCTTTGGCTTTGGTTTATCTTTTTTGAGTTCAGGGTCTGGTATTTCAAACGATTTTTTAAGTCCCAACTCTTCTGGGTCCTCTTTAATGCTTTTTTGCTTGGCATCTGATGATGTTGTGGTTAATTCTTCTTGTACAGATGATTTCTTTTCAGAATCAGTAGCCTGGTTTAATTCTTCTTCCTCTTCCGGTACAACAGTCTCTTCAAGCTTTTGCCTACGCCTGCGAATAACAGATGGTTTCACCTGAACATCGTTCTTTTTTTTATCTTTTCCCAAAAGGCTTCTTTTAATTGCGCTAATAGCACTATCTTCCAGAGAACTCATATGGCTTTTAACTTCAATTTTCAATTCTTTCATTTTATTAAGAAGCGCTCTGTTCGTCATGTTCAGATCTTTAGCTAACTCATATACCCTGACCTTCGCCATATATTGCCCCCAAGTAATACTCTCTTTTTATATTCTTTTTCGCCTGCTACCCGTTATTTTAACTATCTTCACTGCTTTCTGGTTGATCGTCTTCTTCTTCGTCTTCTTCTTCGTCTTCTTCTTCGTCTTCTTCTTCGTCTTCTTCTTCGTCTTCTTCTTCGTCTTCTTCTTCCGCTGTTTGATCTTCCGCTGTTTGATCTTCCGCTGTTTGATCTTCCGCTGTTTGATCTTCCGCTGCTTGATCTTCCGCTGTTTGATCTTCCGCTGCTTGATCTTCTTGTTTTAATTCCTTTTCCAGGATATTTTTTGCCTCTTCAATCATTTCTTTAATTTTGTATTCCTCCAAATCAAGTATTGAAACAATATCTTCGACATCAGCTTCAAATATATCCACAAGAGAAGAATATCCGCCTTTAAAAAGCGTTTCTGCCTGAGACAATCCAACTCCCGTAAGTTTCATCAAACTTTCATAACCTTCTTTTAGTTCCCGGCTATAGTCCTCTTCACTGGTCACTTCCAAATGCCAGCCGGTAATTTCACAGGCAAGAGAAACATTTTGACCGCCTTTGCCTATGGCAATGGAAAGGTATTCATCGCTGACAATAACTTCCATAGATCGGTTATCTTCATCAATAATAACCCTGGCAATCTCGGCAGGTGATAGCGCATTACAGACAAATCTGGCTATATCCGGACTCCATTGAACAATATCAATTTTTTCACCCCTAAGCTCCTGAACAATATTCTGAACCCTGTTTCCCTTCATTCCGACACAGGCTCCAACCGGATCCACATCCGAGTCTATGGAAGATACGGCAACCTTAGCCCTGAGACCGGGAACCCTTGCAGCAGCACGCAGGGTTACAATGCCTTCGGAAACTTCGGGAACTTCGGTTTTAAACAATTCGACTAAAAATTCAGGATGAGTTCTGGATAAAATGATCTGCGCACCCTTTGACTCTTCTAATACATCCAGCACATAGGCCCGAATTCTGTCACCACGCTTATAATTTTCCTTTGGCATCTGATCCCTGGGCCTTAAAATACCTTCTGTCTGCCCGAGATTAACGATAATACTGCCTCTGTCAAACCTTTGCACAATGCCATTGATAATTTTACCCTTTTTATGAAAAAAGTTTTCATAAACAGCGTTTCTTTCAGCCTCTCTCATTTTCTGAATAATAACCTGCTTGGCTGACTGAGCGGCAATTCGACCGAACTCTTCCGTATCAATCTTGATGCCTAAGCTATCACCGATTTCACACTCAGGATCATATTCATATCCGTCCTCAAGAGTAAGCTCACTGTCATGATACTCAACTTCTTCTACAACCTCTTTAAAATGGAAAACCTCAACATCACCCGTTTTATCATCATAGTGAACTTCAATATCAGCTCTGGGTCCGATTTTCTTTCTGGCCGCAGAAATAATGGCCTCTTTCAGAGTATTAATAAGAACTTCCGGTTCAATACCCTTTTCACGGCTTACCTGATCAATAACCCTTTTAATATCTGTGATAAACATTATTAAGCGCTCTCCATATTACTGACCTGCAAGTATTGCTTTGCAGATCAAATGATCTGATATCTCAATGCTTCTCCCATCAACAGCAATAACAACAGAATCATTATTAATTATTTCAAGAATTCCGGTAAATTTTCTTCGGTTCTCAATCAAATCGCTTGTTTCTATCCTTACCCTCTCACCCTTGAAACGATGAAAATCTTCTTTTTTATTCAACGGCCTATTTGGTCCTGGAGAAGAAACTTCAAGCCTGTAACTGGGCATATCCTCTATCTGAACATCAATTAAATCCCCAAGCTGGCGGCTGACATAAACACAATCATCCAAGGTGATCCCGCCAGGTTTATCTACAAAGAGACGGACAATATTTTCCCGAGTACTCTTAACAACTTCGACATGAACAAGCTCAAAATTTTCAGCCTGACATAATGGCTGCGCTACTTTTTTAATTTTTTCAATCAACATGCTATTGACTTTCTTCTGCCTGACATCCATATACAGCTTTGAACATCTGCTTTTATTGCGTCCTCAAATACAAAAACGGGCAGATGCCCGTTCCTGGTACGACACTAACAAAACCTTCGCCAAAAAAAACTACCAGAGGGGTCAGGTTATATCTTATCTCATCTTAGGCATTAACTCCAATACATGGAACAAATCTGCCATCCCAAATCTCAATAAAGATGGAGCGGGCAACGAGACTCGAACTCGCGACATCAAGCTTGGGAAGCTTGCACTCTACCAGCTGAGTTATACCCGCATTAGCGGATTAATATAACAACCCCTATTGGTTTTGTCAATAATACTTTTTAATCAAACGATCAAAATTTAAAAGAATTATAATTATCCTCTTTAAAACTAATCCGGCAAATCTGCATCAAACCGATCAATAAGGGTTTTTGAGATATCAGTGTGCAGCTTTTTAATATTTTTTTCTTTTAGGGTTTTGTTTGAAGATCTGTAAACCAACCTGAAAGACAATGATTTCTTACCCTCAGATAGCGGCTGACCTTCAAAAGTATCAAAAAGAAATACTTTTTCAATCAAAGATTGCTTTTCAGCAATGGACTCAATTTGTTTAAGGATCTCCCCAACAGCCACAGCACTGTCTACAATAATGGTAATATCCCTTGAAAGTGAAGGAAAACGAGGAAGCGGCTTAGCAATAACAGCCTCAGGAAGAAGATCCTGTATAGCGCTTAAATTGAAATCAAAAACAAATGCATCCTGCTTCAATCCATAATTTTTTAAAACTTTTTCATCAATCTTTCCAAGCGTACCAATAATACTATCGCCCGACTTGACAAAAGCTGCATACCCTTTTTTATAATACGGACAGGTATTATCTTCAAGTTTTTCAAAAACCCTGTCCTTGATCATAAGAGCATCAAGAAACCCTTCAACCACACCCTTTAAATCAAAAAAATCAACTTCACTTTTTTTTGAATGCCAGGTTTGATCAGTTCGGTTGCCTGTTACCAAGCCTGCTATCATTTCTTGCTCTTCAGGCAACAATCCTTTT
This sequence comes from Desulfobacula phenolica, assembly GCF_900105645.1. NCBI lineage: Bacteria > Pseudomonadati > Thermodesulfobacteriota > Desulfobacteria > Desulfobacterales > Desulfobacteraceae > Desulfobacula > Desulfobacula phenolica. The sequence continues at coordinate 473,717 of NZ_FNLL01000002.1, forward strand.
TGTGTGGCATAAAAAACCTTGCCGATCTCAAAAACCTTTAACGTAACTGTCTGCTGAGAAATATTTTTTTTCATTGTCTCAAAAAGCCCTGGAATCATAGAACTTCTCAAAACAGACATCTGGTCTGAAATCGGGTTTAAAATTGTTTCAACCTGCCGTCTTCGATCACCTTCAGACAAATTCAACCTGTCACAAAAATTTTCATTGATAAAATTATAGTTGATGGCTTCAAAAAAAGAAAATCCGATTATTATCTGCCTGATCTTTTCCCTGAGAATGACTTTTGGGTCCAACAGTTTTCCTTTGGCCGGAACCAGAGGAAAACGGGTCTCAATATTATTATAACCCCATAACCTGGCCACCTCTTCGGAAAGATCTTCAGGCCGGGTAACATCCACCCTGAAACTAGGCACCCCAACTTTAAGCCGGACATCTTCTATCTTTTCGATATCAAATCCCACTGACTCCAGAATTTCACCAATGGCATCTGCGGTCAAATCCGTTCCCAATCGAATATTCAAGGCGTTCGTATTCAAGTCAATTGCCAGCGGAACAAAATTTTGCGGATACTCATCAATAATATCTTTAGCAATTTTAGCATCACAAATTTGGGCCATCAGGGAAACCGCCCTGTTTAATGCATTAACAGTTCCCTCAGGATCAATTCCACGCTCAAATCGATGAGATGCATCAGTGGCAATACCGGTTTTCTTTGCAGTTTTTCTTATGGAAACAGGATTAAAATATGCGCTTTCCACAAGCACCCGGGTCGTAGAATCTGAAATCTCGGAATTTTCACCTCCCATTACCCCGGCAAGCGCCACTGCTCTTTGCCCATCACAAATCATAAGCATATCAGATTCAAGCTTATGACTTTTGCTGTCAAGAGTAACAAAATCAGTATCATCTCCCGCCCTTCTAACAATGATTTCACCTTTTGAAACCTCATCAAAATCAAATGCGTGAAGGGGCTGACCAGTCTCCATCATAACAAAATTTGTAATATCTACCACATTATTGATTGGCTCAAGACCTATGGATTCGAGCCTTTCTTGTAACCAGAAAGGAGAAGGTGCAATTTTAACATCAAACAACAGACCTGCTGAGTATCTTGGACAAAGATCAGAATCAATTATCCGGACTTTTGCATAATCGTGAATGGATTCGTTAATAACCCTATCTGCCGGCAATGTATAATCCGGAAGCATCACCTTTTGCCTTGGTTCCACAAAAGCCCCTACTTCACGGGCAACACCGATCACACCAAGACAATCCGGTCTATTGGGGGTTAAATCAATTTCAAATACTGTATCAGACAATTTCAAGGCTTCTTCAAGAGGCGTTCCTGCAAAAAATTCACCCTCAAGATCCATAATCCCGGATGTATCCGAATTAAGCCTCAATTCAGCTGCACTGCACAACATTCCCTGGGAAACTTCGCCTCTAAGCTTACCTTTTTTTATTTTCAGATCTCCGGGAAGCACAGCGCCGGGAAGCGCGCACGGCACAAACATACCCTCTCTTACATTGGGGGCACCACAGACAACTTGAATCAGCTCGTCACCACCGGCATCAACCTGGCAGACAGACAGTTTGTCTGCATTAGGATGTTTCTCAACCGCATTAACCTTAGCTACAACAATATGGTCAAGGTATTCATATCTATCTTCCACTGAATCAACCTCAAGACCAGCCATGGTAAGCTTTTCAGAGATCAAGGAAGGCTCAAGGTCAACAGAAATATACTCTTTTAACCAGCTTAAACTGACTTTCATATTAAAACTGCCCCAGAAAACGGATATCGTTTTCATAAAATTTTCTTATATCATCAATACCATATTTGAGCATGGCCATACGCTCAATGCCAATGCCGAAAGCAAACCCGGTATACTTGTCCGTATCATACCCGACATTTTCAAAGACAGCCGGATGAACCATTCCGGAACCCAGCACTTCAAGCCAACCTGTTTTTGAACAAATTCGGCAACCCTCTCCCTTGCACATGACACAACGGATATCCACTTCAGCACTTGGTTCGGTAAACGGGAAAAAACTGGGTCTGAACCTTAAAGAGGTTTCTTTGTCAAAAAATTGATGAACAAAGGTGGTCAAAATCCCTTTTAAATCCCCAAAAGAAATATTTTTATCCACCATAAGACCTTCGATCTGATAAAACATAGGTGTATGAGTGATATCCGAATCACATCTAAACACCTTTCCAGGTGAAATAATTCTCACCGGTGGCTGGGTACTTTCCATTACGCGCGGCTGTGACGGAGAAGTGTGTGTTCTCAAGACAATATTTTCCGACACATAAAATGTGTCCTGCATATCTCTGGCAGGATGATATTTAGGGATATTTAAGGCCTCAAAATTATAGTAATCCGTTTCAACTTCCGGACTTTCTGCAATATCAAACCCAAGTCTTAAAAAAATATCACTAATCTCTTTGGCCACCTGAGTGATCGGATGAAAAGAACCCCGTTGAGCCGGTCGCCCCGGCAGAGTCACATCAATACCTGTCCACCCCGCAGCATCAACTGCCTCAAGCCTTGAAAGAGCTTCCTTAAATGCAGCCTCAAGCTTTCCTTTAAGAATATTAGCATTTTTACCGGCACTGGGACGTTCATCATCAGGAAGCGAAGAAATGTTCCTTAAAAATTTAGTGAGTACACCCTTTCTGCCAAGATATTTAATGGAAAGCTGCTCAAGCTGATCAGGATCACCTGCCTGCTCTATACTTTCAAAGGCTTCTTTCTCAATATCAATAATATTGTTTTGCAAAACACCCCCACAAATAGTCTAATCTAATTAAACTGGTCTAATTAAACTGAGCACTGGCCTGTGAGGCCAATTGAGAAAAACCCGCCGGATCAGAAATTGCAAGATCAGCCAATACCTTACGATCCAACTCACTGCCTACCAATTTAAGACCATTTATAAACTTGCTGTATGACAGATCATTGATCCTGGCCGCCGCATTAATTCGAACTATCCAAAGTTTTCTAAATTCTCTTTTGCGAACCCTTCTATCCCTGTACGCATACATCAACGCCTTATCAACGGCATCCGCTGCTGTGCGGTATAACTTACTTCTTCCGCCCCTAAACCCTTTTGCAAGTTTAAGTACTTTATTTCTGCGTCTTCTGGCTTTAAATCCTCTTTTGACTCTCATTTTGTCAAACTCCTCGATTCTTAATCGTATTCTTTTAAATCAAATGCTTCAATATTTTAATCCGGATATTATCCATACATCAAAGATGATCTATCCATTGGGCAATAAACGCCTGACTTCCTGCATATTATCCTGATCAACCATCTGATCCAGCCTGAAAGACCTTTTTCTTTTAGTGCTTTTCTTGGTTAAAATATGGCTGGAGTGGGATTTTCGAAATTTATATTTCCCTGACCCTGTTTTCTTAAACCGCTTTGCTGCCGCTCTGCATGTCTTAATTTTAGGCATTTTATTTTCTCCTGTATTACATTTTCTAAAAAGAGATGGTGATATACAGGCAAAAAGCACAATATATCACCATACATTTATTATGTATTTTTAAGCAATCCTGCTATTATTGTTGTATGGAATTTAGATTATTTAGGTCCCAAAAGCATTGTAATGACACGGCCTTCAAACTTTGGATACTGCTCGACTTGCGCGAACGTATCAGTCAGGGCGACAATTCTATTCAGAACCTTATTGGCCTGTTCTTTAAGCATAAATTCCCTGCCTCTGAAAACCAGCGTAATTTTAACTTTATCATTTTTACTGATAAACTTCTCAATATGCTTAACCTTGGTTTCAAGATCATGGTCATTTGTTTTCGGCCGTACTTTTATTTCCTTAATCTGAGTACTTTTCTGTTTGCGTTTAGCCTCCTGCTTTTTTTTAGTCTGCTCATACTTAAATTTTCCAAAATCCATTATTTTGCAGACGGGCGGTTTTGCATCCGGTGAAACCTCAACCAAATCAAGAGAATCTTCACCCGCAACCCTTAAGGCCTCTTCAATAGGTATAATCCCTATCTGGGTGCCATCAGCGCCTATAACACGAACCTGACTAGCCCGGATCCCCTTATTCACACATGTCTGATCCTGCCTTCCTCGCTTAGATATTCTACACCTCCTGCGTTTACACGACTCTAAATTATCTACAATACAACAAGTATAACCTTGCTATTATAATAGTTTGCCTCAAAAAATACAAGCCTTATTTATTTTAACAATTCTTCTTTTTTCTGCTCAAAGGTATATGTTTCCAAATAACTGTTCTTCCAATATAAATTAGTCTCTTTATTAAAAAAATTAGAAAAAAGATCAAGACTTTTTTCGCGCAATACCCCAGAGACAATATCAATGCCGCACTTTTTATACAAGGGCGGCAGTTTTTTTAAATCACAGGTTGTCCCGCCCCCCATGGGATCTTCATAAGCGTATACAATTTTTTTTATACCGGACAGGATAATGGCACCAAAGCACATCAGGCAGGGTTCCATGGTACAAAAAAGAATGGATCGTTCAGGGTCAAATTGAGTGCCAATGTTTTCAAGCTTTTTCAATGCTCTTATTTCAGCATGGTCTATCTCACTGAAAAATGCCCGATCCAAAGTTGTCCCCTGCCTTGAACCGATTGCTATCACTTTTTCATCCTGCACAATAACACACCCAACCGGGAACTCACCCCTGTCAAATGCCATTTGGGCTTGTTCCAATGCCAACCCCATGTAATGTTCGTACTCCAATTTAAACAATCCCCTCTCAGCTGAATAAACCTTTACAAAACAGATTCCATATGAGCAAGTAGACTTCAAGTGTTGTATTCAACTTGCTTTTTTCAATTAAACCTGTATTGTATTAGATTTCAATAAATATTCAATAGTATTTTATGGAAGCAAAAAAGAAAACATATATAAAAAAAAATTCCCCGGATAATCAGCTGACTGAAAATCTTACTATCAGGGAACGATTTCAAATCAGGGAAAAAAGCTTTCTTTCCGAATATGGGACTCTGAGTACCAATGCAAAAAGACGAAACCAGGAAGCAACCACCTGCAATATCAGAACACCTTTCCAGCTTGACAGGGACAGAATCGTCTATTCAAATTCTTTCAGGCGATTGAAACACAAAACACAGGTTTTCCTTTCTCCTTTGGGTGATCATTATAGAACCCGACTAACTCATACGCTTGAAGTATCTGAAATTTCAAGAAATATTGCTCGTGCCATGCGCCTTAATGAAGATCTTGCCGAAGCAATTGCTCTGGGTCATGACATAGGGCACACACCATTTGGTCATGGTGGAGAAACCGCCTTAATCGAGGTCTATTCTTCTCATTTTTCACACTCGGATCAAAGCTTAAGAGTGGTGGATTCTCTTGAAAATAGAGGAAAAGGCCTCAACCTGACCAGAGAAGTCAGGGACGGCATCCTCAAACATTCCAAAGGGTTTGGCAATATCATTCCAACAACCCCCGGTGAGACAGCCATTACAATCGAAGGAAGAATTGTCCGGATAGCGGATATAATTGCTTATTTAAACCATGACCTGGATGACGCCTTAAGAGGTAAAGTCATCTCTTCAACAGATATTCCCGACATCTGTATAAAAAAACTGGGCAAAACACATTCCCAGAGAGCCAGTATTATGATTGAGCAATTGGTTTACAACAGTGGCCCGAAAAATGACAAATTAATCCTTGATATGGGCAAAGACACCTTTCATGCCATGACAATATTACGCAAATTTTTATATGAAAAAGTATATAGATCACCTGCAGTTCACAATGAATTTATAAAGGCTAAAAAGGTTATTATTGATCTTTATAATTATTTTTTAAATAGTCCTGACGCACTGCAAAAAGAGCTGGAAAAAATGGAAATGGCCCCATGGGATTCTTCAAAAAATCCCCTTAAAAGATCTGTATGTGATGTGATAGCCAGCATGACCGACCGCTATGCCATGAACCTGTATACCAAAGTTTTTTTCCCTAAACCCTTAGTCTGATTGACAAACCATGACAAAACCATCTTTTAGCTCCCTTGCAGCCCTCTATAATGCCATGGATAAAACCTGGAACAACATTGCTGCCGAATATCATTTTGAATGCAACGGCTGTAAGGATAATTGTTGTAAATCTTTATTTTTCCACCATACTTATATAGAACAGGCCTATTTACGACATGGATTTAATCAACTGAGCCAAAACAATAAAAGAAATATTTTAAGCCGTGCAAAAAACTATTGCAAAAAAACTTTCCATCAAAACTCTGAGATTAAAAGCCTGAAAATCATGTGCCCGGCAAATGAAGACGGCCACTGCCTTCTATACCCTTACAGACCAATGATTTGCAGACTTCACGGTCTGCCCCATGAATTAAACAGGCCCGGCTTTAAAACCCTCATCAGCACCGGTTGCAGCGCAGGGGTGTTTGATGACAAACCCTACATAAAATTTGACAGAACCCCTTTTTATCAGCAAATGGCCCAAATTGAGATAGTGTTTCGCAGGAACTTAAACAAAACAGGCAAAATAAAAGAGACCGTCGCTCAAATATTACTCAAACAATAAGTTTTATTCTCTCGGCATAATAAATCAAACAATTCCCTTGGGCATCGGAGGTATTTTTTCCCCGGCAAGCACATATCCGCCATCAAGCCTCAAGATGCTTCCGGTCATATAAGGGGCGTCTTTGATAATAAACAGACAGGCCTTTACGACATCCTCAACACATCCTGTTCGATTCAACAGGATGTGATCAATTAAAGACCGCTTTTCATCAGTTGTAAGAACCTCTTGCCATCCTCGGGTGCCTCGGGCATGCCGCGTATCAAAGACTCCCAGCATAATTTCATTTACCCGAATATTAGGCGCACCCAGGCGAGCCCAGGTTTCAGTAAAAGAAGAAATCCCTTTATTGGCAGCAGCATACCCGTCATTAAAAACCAGTGCAGCAGGACCGGAGCGCCCCACCATACCTGCGATAGAAGATATATTAATAACCACCGCCTCTTTTGCATTTTTCAAAAGATCAAAAACAGACTCAAATACCCACCGTTTTGCCTTAAGTGTGGTTTCAATTTCAAGATCCCATTGATCTTCGGTGTATTCACCATGAACAACAGGCCATCCACCTCTCTCTATATTATTAACAAGGATATCCAGACGACCATATTTTTCCTTGATATGGGATGCCAGTCTTTTTATATCCTTAACACTTCTCAAATCAGTCGTAATGATCAAATGCTCCGAGTTCGATGATAAAAAATCATTCTCCATACTCTCAAATTCGTCTTCCCAGTCATGCCGAGTCAATACCAATGCCGCCCCCTGCTTTGCAAGGGCAAGCCCAATACCCTTTCCAATACCCTTAACCGCCCCAAGAACAAGGGCAACTTTTCCTTTAATCTGCATTAAAATTTATTCTCCAAATGCCATCTCAATGCCAAAAAGCATTGTTTTCACCCATTTGATGCCAAAATCCAGCAACGCCTCATCATCGGCCTTTATTTTTTTTAAAACATCCTCTGGAATATTGAATTGTGCCAAAAGATCTTTTTCAATGATCTCTTTGCGGAACTCATCCAGATCATATAAGGCCAGGTAAAATTTATCGGATTGAGCCCCCTCAAGCTTGCCTGGAATAATCCTGTTTTTCAGACTGATCAATTCCATGAGCTTGTCATTTTCTTTGTTGTGTTTGTCAACTTCCTGACCTTTCAACCATTGTTCAACCGTCTTACCGGTCTGTCTGCCAAACCCTTTGCAATGCGGCTCTTCAATCAAAGCAAAGTATTGTGTAATCAATCCTGTTTCCCTTGACCGTGCAATAGCCCTCGCCAAAGGGTACATGCGGCATGATGCAGGCCTGTCAACATAAACAGAACATCCTTCAGGTGTGACAAAAGGGCATTCATACCCTGCGTCCGGGTTGGGTTTAAATTCAATTACCGGCAAACCTGATTCAGGCCCATAATGAAGAGCGGCATAGGTCTTTAAAAAATCTTGCGAGGAGATTCCAAGATTATTTTTCAGCCGTAAAATATCATAGGGTGTCAATGCCTGATTCAGATCACGGCAACAGTCATTAAAGCACTCGTTTGTAAAATCACAATCAAACTCCATTAAATTTTGAAGGCTTATCGGTATCATATCTTCTGCCATTTTTATTTCCTTTTGTCTGTAAAATGTAGATTTATACGCCATCTAAATTATCAGGATTTTTTTTATATTTCCAGTTTCTTTTTACTCAAAACCCAACACTATATATTGTGTGATACCACGACAAGACTTAGTACATATTGTTATCATATGAACAAACAAAAACAATCAAAAAATTGAACAAATCTTTTTTGAAAATTTCTTGACAAAAAGACCGAGAGAGTGCTATTTCGATAACATTTATGCAAAGCTTGGATCAGTATGTGTTTATACTTCTTCTGGTTCTTAAGCTGGCTTAAGGAATGACCAGGCCCGACAAGTTAAGAAATATGGCCTGTTTTATTGAAATAAAATTTAGTAGCACAACGTTATTGTGCGTTTTGATTAACTTAAATTATGGAGGTATTTTAAATGCCATCTTTTGTAATTGCAGAAAAATGTGACGGCTGCAAAGGTGGGGACAAAACAGCATGCATGTACATCTGTCCCAATGACCTGATGGTTCTTGATCCTAATGAAATGAAAGCATATAACCAGGAACCCGATCAGTGCTGGGAATGCTTTTCATGTGTAAAAATCTGTCCTTCCCAGGCAATAGAAGTCAGAGGATATTCTGACTTTGTACCCATGGGAGGTTCTACTGTTCCTATGATGGGAACTGAAGATGTTATGTGGACATGTAAATTCAGAAACGGCGTTGTAAAACGCTTTAAGTTCCCAATCAGAACTACTCCCGAAGGTGAAGCAAATGATTATGCTGACCTTAAAGGTAAAGATCTTGACAGTGGACTTCTTTCTACACAGGAAGCAGACGGTTATGTACTTGTAGCTCCAACTGAGCTGGCATAATTTTTTTACTGTCATCCATTTAATTTGATACTTTATATATAATTTTGGAGGTATATAATGGCATTACCTAATAAGCCTATTGGAGAACTTAAAGCTGTAAGAGACCCAGAGGTTGAGAAAAGAGATGTTGATGTTCTGATCGTTGGCGGCGGTATGGCTGCTTGCGGAACAGCATTTGAAATTAAAAAATGGGCAAGCGACGACACAAAAATTCTTCTTTGTGACAAAGCAGCCCTTGAAAGATCAGGCGCAGTAGCCCAGGGTCTTTCTGCTATCAATACATATATTGGCGAAAACAAACCAGAAGATTACGTTCGTATGGTCAGAAACGACCTTATGGGTATTGTACGTGAAGATTTGATCTTTGACCTTGGTCGTCATGTTGATGATTCCGTACATCTTTTCGAAGAATGGGGACTCCCTGTTTGGAAAAAAACCGATGATGGAAAAAACCTTGACGGAAAAAAAGGTCTGAAATCCGGTTCCCTTAAAAGCGGAGCCACTCCGGTTCGTACTGGTAAATGGCAGATCATGATCAATGGTGAATCTTACAAAAGAATCGTTGCTGAAGCCGGTAAAAAAGCCCTTGGCGAAGAGAACATCATTGAAAGATGTTTCATTGTTGAACTGCTCAATGACAAAGATGATCCTACAAAAATAGCTGGTGCGGTTGGTTTTTCCGTACGTGAAAATAAGGTTTATATCATCAGTGCCAAAACTATCATGGTAGCTTGTGGTGGTGCTGTTAACGTTTACCAGCCACGTTCAGTTGGTGAGGGTAAAGGTCGTGCCTGGTATCCTGTCTGGAATGCAGGTTCCACTTATACAATGGCTGTTAGAGCAGGTGCTGAACTTTCCATGATGGAAAACCGTTTCACCCCTGCCCGTTTTAAAGATGGTTACGGCCCTGTTGGTGCTTGGTTCCTTCTTTTTAAAGCTCAGACTGTTAATGGTCTTGGTGAGAACTATGCTGCTTCCGACCATGCTAAAGCAGAACTTGAAAAATATGCTCCTTATGGAACTGCTGCTGTTACACCAACTTGCCTGAGAAACCATCTCATGATGACAGAATACAAAGAAGGCCGTGGCCCAATCATCATGAAAACTTCTGATGCACTTGCCAAACTTGGCGAGACCATGAGCAAAAAAGAACTCAAACATCTTGAGTCAGAAGCTTGGGAAGATTTCCTTGACATGTCAGTTGGTCAGGCAGGTCTCTGGTGCGCAACAAATACTGAGCCTGAGAAAAAAGACTCTGAAATCATGCCTACCGAACCGTATCTCTTAGGTTCTCATTCAGGTTGCTGCGGTATCTGGTGTTCAGGTCCTAACGAAGACTGGGTTCCTGATGATTACAAATGGGGTTACAACAGAATGACGACCGTCAAAGGTTTGTTTACAGCTGGTGACGGTGTTGGTTGTTCCGGTCATAAATTCTCCTCCGGTTCTCATGCTGAAGGCCGTATTTGTGCAAAAGAAATGGTCAGATACCTCAGAGACAATCCTGATGCTGTAAGTTTCAAAGAAACTGATCAGGAACTGGTTGATATGGTTTACAAACCTGTCAGAACTTATCTTGACAATTGCACATATACAACAGATGAAACAGTTAACCCGAACTATTGCAAACCGGCCGGTATGGCAATGCGTCTGATGAAGATGACCAATGAGTATGGTGGTGGTACAGCTACTTACTACATGACTGGTGGAAAAGCTCTTGAAATCCTCATGGAGAACTTTCAAATGTTCCGTGAAGATCTTGAAAAAATTGCTGCCGGTGACCTTCATGAACTTATGAGAGCATGGGAAATTAACCATCGCCTCTACACAGTTGAGGCTCATACCCGTCACATCCAGTTCCGTGAAGAATCAAGATACCCTGGTTTCTACTACAGAGGTGACTTCATGGGTCAAAATGATGAAGAATGGTTCTGCTTTACCAACTCATCATACAACAAAGAAACCAATGAATGGTCTCTGAAAAAAGTACCGTATGTTAAGATTATTTCAGACTAGTGCTTAAAAATAAATCTTAAAGTACGTTCTTAGAATAATAACCTCCAGGTGCTGCTTTACTAGTGCCTGGGGGTTTTTAAGATTATGACGGTTTTTGGCCTTCTTCCTGTCTCCTCTTTTGCAGACACAAAAAAACGATTTTTGTGTCTGTAAAATAGGAGAGAGGATGCCAAAAAACTTTTAAATCTTAAGGCAAACGCATTAAGATTTGGCATAAATACCATAGTAACCCAAAATAATATAACCCGAATGCACGGAGGGACAGCATGACAACAGATAATTCAGCCCCGGTTAGTGGAAGCATTATGGTGGTTGGTGGCGGAATCAGCGGCCTTACAACTGCCCTTGAAGCTGCCGAAGTGGGGTATGAGGTCTTCCTTGTGGAAAAGGAAGCATCCCTTGGCGGAAGAGTATCCCAATTAAAACACTATTTCCCCAAACTTTGCCCGCCCACTTGCGGACTTGAGATTAACTACAGAAGACTCAAGGACAACAAAAACATTAAAGTATTCACCCTGTCAGAGGTACAGAATGTAACAGGCGCTGCCGGTGACTACACAGTCACAGTAAAAACATCACCTCGTTTTGTAAATGAAAACTGTACTGCCTGCGGCGAATGCGCAAAAGTGTGTGATACTGAAATCTCAAATGATTTCAATTTTGGCATGGACCGCAAAAAAGCAGCCTACCTGCCCCACAACATGGCATTCCCCATGCAGTATGTTATGGACCCCGCCATGAGTACGGACGACCGTGACAAAGTCAAAGAAGCCTGTAAATACAACGCTGTCGATTTTGATATGGAAGAAAAAACTTTGGATCTTAAAGTGGGTGCCATTGTCTGGAACACAGGATGGACACCTTATGATGCCACAAAAATCGACAATCTTGGATTTGGCAGATACCAGAACATCGTCACCAATATGATGCTGGAAAGGATGGCATCTTCGAATGGTCCGACACAAGGCAAAATCGTCCGCCCATCTGATGACAAAGCTCCTGAAACTATTGCATTTGCACAATGCGCAGGCTCAAGGGATGAAAATCATCTGCCTTATTGTTCTTATATCTGCTGCATGGCTTCATTGAAGCACGCTACATATCTGAGAGCACAATATCCGGATGCTAAAATCTACATCTATTATATTGACTTGAGAACACCGGGCAGAAAATATGAAAATTTCTATGCAAACCTCAAAAAAGATGAAAATATTTTCTTTGTAAAAGGAAAAGTTGCAGAAGTTTCCGAAGAGGCAGGTTCCGGCAATATAAATCTTGTTGCCGAAGATACCATCTCCGGTGAAAAACTCAGACAGACCGTGGATATGCTCGTACTTGCAACCGGTATGCAGCCGACGAGTGCCATTGACAAACCCAATGCAGACTTGAGCTACAACCCTGACGGTTTTATTGTAAACGACTTCAAAAAAGGCGGAATGTTTGCGGCCGGTTGTGCCAACAAGCCTGCTGATGTTGTGACATCAAACCAGAATGCAACAGGTATGGCGCTTAAAGCCATTCAGACCCTTGTAAGGAGGTAGAGGATAATCATGGATAAAAAATACGGAGTATATATCTGCACTGGCTGTGGAATCGGTGATACCCTCGACATGGAAGCTCTGGTAGATGTTCCTGATGAAGAAGGTGTTAATTGTACCACTCATCCTTTTCTTTGCAGTAAAGAAGGTGTGGCTGTAATTCAAAAAGATGTTGATGACGGAAAAGTGAACGCCATGGTAATTGGTGCCTGCTCCAGACGTGTCAACTTTGATGTTTTCAATTTTGACGGTTGCATTGTTGAAAGAACAAACTTGAGAGAAGGTGTTGTATGGCCCCACTCAAGAGAAACTTATCCCATGCTGACCGAAGATCAGAAAGACGATGAAGAACACTTTGACCCCGTTCAGATGAAAGCTGAAGATTATATCAAAATGGGAATGATCAGAGTTGAAAAAGTCAATCTGCCGGAAGCTTACCAGACAGAAAGTTTCTCAAAAAAAATCCTTGTTCTGGGTGGCGGTGTAACCGGTATGTCGGCAGCCCTGGATGCGGCTAAAACCGGTTATGACGTTACAATTGTTGAAAAAACGGACAAACTGGGCGGATATGCCGCCAATATGAGAAGCCAGATGCCGGTTTCAGAGCCTTTTGAAGAGTTAAGGGCACCGGTTGTCAATGAACTGATTGCAGAAGTTGAAAGCTTTTCCAATATTGACGTCAAAACTTCAACTCAAGTTGCCCGTATCGCAGGACAGCCGGGTGAATTCACGGTTACATTCAAAAAACCTGGTGAAAAAATTCCCTTTGACGTTCCCTTCCCGCTTCCAGAAGAAATGCTCGTGGATGAAAACGGCAAAGAGCTGGACGCAGAAGCTCAGCATGCAAAATATCTTGAATATAATGAAGGCAGAGAAGATATTCTTCAGTTGGATCCTAACGGAGAGCTTTACGGTGCTGTTGTTCTGGCTGCCGGCTGGCGGCCTGCCGTCCTGGAAGGCGAAGCATATGCTCATCTTGGTCTTGATCTTCCCGATGTTGTGACCAATGATGAGTTTGAAAAAATTGCTGCCAAAGGAAAAATCATTAAACCTTCCGATGGAAAAGAAGCAAAAAATGTTGTATTTATCCAGTCTCCTGGCAAAGAGGAAGATGATGCCGACTTTGAATATACCGGCTCTGTTACCAGCCAGGTTGCCTTAAAACAGGCCAGATACGTCAGAGATGATTATTCTGACGGCAAGGCCTATATTATTTATCAGCACATGAGAACCCCTGGCCTTCAGGAATACTTTTATAAAAGCATGCAGCAGGAAGACGGTGTTTTCATGACCAAAGGCGCTGTCACGGAAGTTATCCAACAGGGGAATAATCTCGCGGTCACTGCCACCAACACACTTTTAGGTGAAAATCTGGCCATTAAAGCGGACATGGTTGTTGTTGCAGGTGGTATGGTTCCAGTGACAAAAGATGATCCGATTATTAACCTTGCTTACAGGCAAGGTCCTGGGTTCAGAGATAATGATATTTTTGGACAATATGCAGACTCCAACTACATCTGCTTCCCCTATGAAACCCAGAGGACCGGTATCTATGCAGCAGGGGCTGTCAGACGCTCCATGACCATTGAAGAATCCATTGAAGATGCAACAGGAGCCGCCCTTAAAGCCATCCAGTGTATTGAAAGTGCCAACAGGGGCATGGCTGTTCATCCTAGATCAGGTGATATTACCTATCCGGACTTTTTCTTCCAAAGATGCACACAATGTAAACGCTGCACAGTTGAATGTCCCTTTGGTGCTCTGGATGATGATGAAAAAGGAACGCCAAAAGCCAATCCAACACGCTGCAGAAGATGTGGAACCTGCATGGGTGCATGTCCTGAAAGAATAATCTCTTTTGCCGACTACACAATTGATTCCATCGGCTCCCAGGTTAAAGCGGTGGGCGTTCCTTCGGAAGATGATTATGATGAACCACCTTTCAGATTCCTTGCATTAATCTGCGAAAACGATGCCTTTCCAGCCCTTGACATGGTGGGAATGAACAAAATTGATTACTCCCCAAATGTTCGGTTTATCCCGGTCAGATGCCTTGGTTCCGTGAACACCATCTGGATTAAAGATGCCCTTGCCCAAGGCATGGACGGTGTTATCCTCATCGGTTGCAAACATGGTGATGATTATCAATGCCATTTTGTTAAAGGTTCTGAACTTGCAGAAGTTCGTGTAAAGAAAATCGGTGATGCGCTTTCAAGCCTTGCTCTTGAAGAAGAACGGGTTGCTTTTGCAGAAGTTGCCATTGACGAATATGACAAGCTTCCTGAAATTATCAATGCCTTTGTTGAAGAAGTCGAAGACCTTGGTCCAAACCCGTTCAAAGGATTTTAATCACAACTATTTTAAAAAATAGTTTAGGAGGTATCATAGTATGACTGAAAAATATCTTGCTCAACCCGATCTGGACTTTATTGCGCAAATAAGAAGTCTGGGTGGGGAAACACTGAAAAAATGTTATCAATGCGCAACTTGCTCGGTTGCATGCCCTATTGCGCCTGAAGACAGTCCGTTCCCAAGAAAAGAAATGATTGCCGCTTCATGGGGGCTTAAGGACAAGCTGATCTGCAGTGGCGACATCTGGCTGTGTCACCAATGCGGTGACTGTTCAGACCTTTGCCCCAGAGGGGCTGCTCCAGGCGATGTCCTTGCTGCCATCAGATCTGCGGCCATCACAGAATATGCAACACCCAAAGCATTGGCAAATGCAGTCAATGACCCGAAAAAACTGCCACTCCTGCTTGGAGTACCTGCTCTCTGGTTTGCCCTGCTGGCACTCATTACAATGACTGCCGGTGAAACCATGACAAAAATATTTGATATATTTGGCATTGCCTGGTCCCATGCCCATGAAGGTGCGGAACATGTCATTGCCCATTCAAATTTTGTCTCAACCTGGTTTGTGGACATGACATTTGTGCCCATTGCAACCGCCGTGGTCATCATCTTTTTTCTCAGCCTTAAAAATTTCATAACAGATATCCATGAAAATGCTGTCCTTGAAGAAAAAACTGATAAAACCACCCTGGATTACAAAGAACTTTTCCAGGCCCTTATCAGAGTTATTACAACGGTTCTCAAGCATGATAAATTCAATGAATGCGAATCCAACAAGGAGCGAGCCACCCCCCATATGATGGTGCTTTATGCATTTATCGGCCTTTTTATTGTGACTGCGGTCTGCGGTATCATGTTGTATATTGGCGGATTACCCGGCCCTTATTCCCAGCTGAACCCCATAAAATGGCTGGCAAATATTGCCGGTGTATCTTTGGTTATCGGCAGTGGCATAATGATTAAAAACCGGCTGGATAAAAAAGACGACCAGATCACTTCTTATAAAGACTGGTTTATTCTTGGTGTTGTTTTTGCCCTTGGTCTTACCGGAATGTTAACTGAGATGGCCCGTTTGGCCCATCTTGAATATATTTCGTATTTCTTATACTACCTGCATCTGATTGCAATTTTTGAATTGTTCGCATTTCTGCCCTTTTCAAAAATGGCCCATCTTGTATACAGGACTACTGCAATGGCTTATGCGGAGTATGGAAACAGAAAATAGCTGAAATAATTCAAACTTAGAAAAAGGGGGGATGATTTTTTTATCATCCCCCTTTTTTTTTCTTGCATTTTTTTAAATGAGATAATAAGGCATAATTACGATCGCCTCAGATATAAAATAGTTGCTCTGCTTAAAGGTGGTTGCCAGAGCAAATTTTTCATAAGTATATTGTCTTAATACTAAGTAAGGAGGAAAAGTTTTGGTGGAAGGAACAATCAAATGGTTTAATTCAAAAAAAGGCTTTGGTTTTATTGAGCAGGAAACCGGCGATGATGTGTTTGTCCATTTTTCAGCCATTGAGATGTCTGGTTTCAAAACACTTTCAGAAGGAGAACGTGTACAATTTGAAATTGAGGAAAACGACAAAGGGCTGTCAGCTAAAAAAGTTCTAAAAGTTTAAAACAAAATACTCAACCAAGGCAGGAGATGAATCCTGCCCTGGTTTCCTATTTCTCGATACACTTTTCCGCCCAAATTCCCAGCAAAAAATAATTGTACTTTATTTCTTTCATCTTAATTACCAGGCCCTATTCTTTTCCATTATTTAATAAAATTATTTAATCCCTTTTTTATCCACATAATCCAGTATTATTAAACTTATTTTATACAAACTAAATAAAACATTGATTATTGTTTGATTTTATATAATATATAATTTTTATTAATGTAACTTTAAAAAATTAGGAGATCAACTGATTTGAACAAGATTGCTCTACTCCCAGGTGATGGAATCGGACCCGAAGTAATGGAAGAAGCGGTCAAAATTCTTAAAACGACTGCTGTACTGTATGGGTTTGATCTGGAATTTGAATCGGCAGACATTGGTGGTGCCGCCATTGATAACCATGGTAAAGCTTTGCCTGATTCCACTTTAGCTCTATGTGAACAAAGCGATGCTATTTTATTCGGCTCGGTAGGTGGCCCCAAATGGGAACACCTTCCACCGGAAGAACAGCCGGAAAGAGGAGCCCTTTTGCCCTTAAGAAAACATTTTGGTTTATATTGTAATCTTAGGCCCGCAAAGGTCTTCCCAACGCTGGCATCTGCCTCTCCTTTAAAACCCGAGATTGTTAAAAACGGATTTGATATCCTCTGCGTCAGGGAATTGACAGGAGGAATTTATTTTGGAGAACCAAAGGGAAGAGAAGGTCACGGCCTTAATGAAAAAGCCTATGATACAATGGTATATTCACGCTTTGAAATTGAAAGAATTGCAAGAATGGCTTTTGAAGCCGCTCGTAAAAGAAGACATATCGTGACATCCGTAGACAAGGCAAATGTTCTTTTTTCAATGGTCCTTTGGCGGGAAACTGTTACCCAGGTGGCCAAAGAATTTCCAGATGTTACCTTGAATCACATATATGTTGATAATGCAACCATGCAGCTTGTCAGAGACCCCCATCAATTTGATGTACTGTTGTGTGGCAATATGTTCGGAGATATCATTTCCGATGAATGTGCCATGATTACAGGCTCTATGGGTCTTTTGGCATCCGCAAGCCTGAATGAAGAAAATTTCGGTCTCTATGAGCCGGCAGGCGGTTCCGCGCCTGATATTGCAGGCAAAGGCATTGCCAATCCCATTGCCCAGATTCTATCCGGTGCCATGATGCTCAAATATACCTTTGGATTCTCAGACGCAGCCAATGCAATTGAAAAAGCCATTTCAACGGTTCTTGAAAACGGCATTTTTACAGCTGATCTGACCGATAAAAAAACCGATGTTGTGGACACCAAAACCATGGGAGATGCTATCCTCAAAGAACTTGAGAAATAAGAGAGATAGCTGGCCGTAGCTTCCAAATAAAAAAAGGTGATTTTAGTTAAATCTAAAATCACCTTTTATATTGTGGCGGGAGTGACGAGACTCGAACTCGCGACCTCTTGCGTGACAGGCAAGCGTTCTAACCAAACTGAACTACACCCCCGTAACCTGTATTTTTGGTGGGCGATGCAGGGCTTGAACCTGCGACTTCAACCTTGTAAGGGTTGCACTCTCCCAACTGAGTTAATCGCCCAAAAACAGGAGATTTATATCAATAATAAAAAATTGTGTCAAGCAGAAAATAGCATAAAAAATAATTAATTTTTCTTTTTTAACGGCAAAAAATTAATCCCTGCGCCTTGGTTGCAAGGTTAAATTAAAAATGCTATAAATAAGCTAATGATTACACAGCACTTCAAACTTTTATCTCAAAAATTTTGAACCTGTCTGTTTTGAATATCATAGTCCGTAATATTTTACCGAATGTAATACTGGTGATTGATTGCTTTTCTTTTTTTTATTCCTGAATTTCAACTAAGGAGTTTGATAATGGAACCGGTTCAAGGATATCTTGAAATCATGGATAAAGGGTTTGGATTTTTAAGACAGATTGAAGAAAACTTCCAGCCCAAACCTGAAAACACATATGTCCCAAACAGTTTAATCAGAAAATTAAACTTAAAAGAAGGCAGTTTTATTGAAGGATTTGGTGAACAAAAAGGACCGGCCAATCTGAATCTTGCTTTAATACGGATTGAAACGATTAATAAGCTGCCCTTTGATGAATTTATCAACACCCCTCTATTGCAGGATCAGGTCAGCATAAACCCTTTTGAACGCTATTATTTAACTCAGGATGAAGATGATATTACAGGCAAAGCCATTGATCTGATTACACCCATTGGAATGGGGCAAAGGGGATTGATTATTTCACCGCCCAAATCCGGCAAAACAACCATATTAAGACATATGGCAAACTCTATAGTAATGAATCATCCGGATGCCAAAGTGTTTGTTCTCCTGATTGATGAAAGACCCGAAGAAGTAACTGATTTTCAAAGGGGCCTGAAAGATGCCCATGTACTGTATTCATCAGCAGACCAGCAAATAGGTCAGCATATGAGAATGACACGCATCGCCATGCATACGGCCATTCGATGCGCTGAAATAGGTCAGAATTCAGTTGTCTTTATTGATTCATTAACCAGGATGACAAGGGCTTTTAACGCTGATATTGACAGCCATGGCAAAACCATGAGCGGAGGGCTAGGTGCCAATGCCATGGAATTTCCCAGAAAAATTTTTGGTGCGGCAAGAAAGCTTGAAAATGGGGGTTCACTTACCATTATTGCCACCATCCTCGTGGACACCGGCAGCCGCATGGATGACATTATCTTTCAGGAATTCAAGGGAACCGGAAACATGGACTTGCACCTTTCCCGGGAATGCGCTGAACACCGGATCTGGCCGGCCATTAATATCAATAAATCAGGGACAAGAAAAGAAGACCTTTTACTGGACAAGGAAGAACATAAAAAAATAATTAAAATTAGAAGAGCCATCACCACAAAAGATGAAAAAGATGCCATGATGGAATTTATATCATATCTTCAATAAATTCAAATTATAACAAAGCATTTTCAAGCACCTGGGACATATCCTCAGCATAAACAATTTCCATTTGAGCTTGAATAGCTTTGGGGATCTCTTTGATATCTCTTTTGTTCTCTGTTGAAACAATAACTTTTTTAATACCGTTGATATGGGCTGCCAAGAGTTTTTCCTTCAAACCACCGACAGGAAGCACTCTTCCCCGCAATGTTATTTCTCCTGTCATGGCAACCTTTCTTGAAACCGGTTTTCCGGTCAATACCGAAACAACTGCCGAACACATGGATATACCGGCGGAAGGACCGTCTTTGGGGATTGCGCCTTCGGGGACATGGATGTGTATATCAATATCTTTATAGAAATCTTCTTTTATATTTAATTCTTTACAACGGGATCTGACATAACTTACTGCGGCCTGGGAAGACTCTTTCATGACATCACCAAGCTTTCCGGTTACCATCACATTTCCCTTTCCAGGCATGGTTACAGCCTCAATAGTGAGCAATTCCCCTCCTGCCTGGGTCCAGGCAAGACCGGTAACAATACCAATCATGTCTTCTTTTTCCAAGGCATTGTCTCTGAAACGGGGTTGACCTAAAAATTTTAAAACCGTAGTTGTAGAAATATTATGTAATTTTCTATGGTCGGTTTGAACAATCTCTTTGGCTATTTTTCGCAAAACAGCTGAAATCTCACGCTCAAGATTTCTGACCCCTGCTTCTTTTGTGTACTGTTTAATAATGGCATGAACGGCATTTTTTGAAAAAACCGCATCAGAATCAGAAAGACCGTTTTCTTTTAATTGTTTCGGGATCAAATACCCGGTGGCAATCTTTGCCTTTTCATACTCAGTATAGCCAGGTATATGAATAATCTCCATCCTGTCCCTCAAAGGTGCAGGGATATCATACAATGTATTGGCAGTGGTGATAAAAAGGATTTCCGACAGATCATAATCCACTTCAAGATAATGATCATTAAAATTTTTATTCTGCTCCGGGTCTAATGCTTCAAGCAAAGCCGATGATGGATCACCTCTGAAATCAGACGTCATTTTATCAATTTCATCCAGACAAAAAACCGGATTATTATAACCTATTTTTTTCAAGGTCTGAATAATCCTGCCAGGCATAGCTCCCACATAGGTACGCCGGTGCCCTCTAATTTCAGCTTCATCCCTGACACCGCCAAGTGACACCCTTGCAAAAGCCCTTCCCGTAGCAGAAGCGACAGACCTTGCCAAAGATGTTTTGCCCACACCCGGAGGGCCCACAAGACATAAAATCGGCCCTTTAATCTTTTTAACCAGAATTTGTACGGCTAAATACTCAAGAATCCTTTCCTTGGGTTTTTCAAGTCCGTAATGATCCTGATCCAGAATCTGCTCAGCTTTTTGCAAATCATTTTTTGACCGGTTCTTCCTGTACCAGGGCAGAGAAATCAGCCAGTCAATATAATTTCTGACCACAGTGGCTTCAGATGACATGGGGGACATCATTTTTAATTTGGCAAGCTCTCTTCTCGCCACTGAAGCCGCTTCTTTGGACATTCTTTTTTTCTTTATCCTGTTTTCAAGATCCTCAAATTCCGAAGCATTGCCGTCTTCCCCCATCTCTTTTTTTATGGCCTGCATCTGCTCATTCAAATAATGTTTTTTCTGCAGAGTTTCCATTTGCTTCTTTACTCTTCCCTTTATTTTCTGGGACATGGTAAAGACTTCTGCTTCCTTTTGAATCAGATTCAACAACAAGAAAAATCTATCTTCAATCGTTCCACATTCAAGCAATTTCTGTTTATCAACCACTTTAAACGGCATCTGACTGGCAATGGTATCGGCATATCGAGACTCGTTGGAGGACAGCATATCAAGCGTCTTAAAAAAACTTTGCGATACTGCTCCGGAAAGTTGTGCATAGTGTTCAAACGCTTCTGTAACAGTTCTTATGGCTGCTTCACTGGCTGTTTCCGGCATGAGTTCTTCATGAACAGGTATATATTCGACACAAAGATAACCATCCTCATCAACCAGTTTAACAATTTTACCTCTTTCACATCCTTCAATCAATGCTTTAACGGTTCCATCAGGCAATCTGAGGAGCTGAGTGATCCTTGCTTCCGTTCCAACCTGAAAAATATCTTTAATGGTTGGTTTTAATACTTCAGGATTTTTTTGGGTGGTCAAAAAAATCTTCTTGTCTGCTGCCATGGCTTCGGACAAAGCCTTAATGGATTTATCCCTTCCAACAAATACCGATGTGGTAATATATGGAAACAATACCATATCCCTCAAGGGAACCAATGGAAGCTGTTTTTTTATACTCTCCGAACCATCCTGATGAAAGAACTTGGAAATATTGATCATTGAATTTTAGAACCCTTTTTAGTGTCAGGCCTGTTTTTTAGGTTGTTCATAAAGCAGTATGGGATCTTCATTCTTTAATACCACTTCTTCTCCAACCACACATTCTTGAACATTTTCTTTAGATGGAATTTCATACATGATATCCAGCATGGTTTCCTCCATGATAGCACGAAGTCCCCTTGCTCCCGATTTTCTTTTCACAGCTTCTTTGGCCATGGCTTCAAGGGCTTCATCCGTAAACTGAAGATCCACTCCTTCAACCTTGAATAATTCCTGGTATTGTTTAACCAAAGCGTTCTTAGGTTCGGTTAAAATCTTCACCAAAGATTTTTCATTGAGTTCGCCAATGGATGTAATAATGGGCAGACGTCCTAAAAACTCAGGTATAAGACCGAATCTAATCAGATCTTCCGGCTTGAGCTGTTCAAGAAGTTCTCCAATATTTTTATCCTTTTTTTCTGCGATTTTAGCACCAAATCCCATGGTTTTCTGGGTAATTCTTCTTTCAATCACCTTTTCCAAACCTGTGAATGTACCCCCGCAAACAAAAAGGATATTAGATGTATCAACCTTTACATAATCCTGCTGGGGATGTTTTCTGCCCCCTTTGGGCGGAATACTTGCAACCGTACCCTCTATGATTTTTAAAAGGGCCTGCTGAACGCCTTCTCCTGAAACATCCCGGGTAATGGACGGATTGTCTCCACGCTGGGATATTTTATCAATTTCATCAATATAAATAATACCCTTCTGAGCTTTCTCAATGTCATAGTCTGCATTCTGAACAAGAGAAAGGACTATATTTTCAACATCTTCTCCGACATAACCTGCTTCGGTTAATGCAGTAGCATCTGCAATGGCAAAAGGAACATCTAAAAACCTGGCAAGGGTTTGTGCAAGAAGAGTTTTCCCACATCCGGTGGGACCGATGATAAGGATATTGCTCTTTTCAATCTCCACATCATCACTTTTCTTTTCCAGGGTTGAACTTAATCGCTTGTAATGGTTATAGACTGCCACAGAAAGAACTTTTTTAGCCTTATCCTGCTCAATAACATAAGAATCAAGCAATTTTTTTATCTGTTTGGGTTTTAAAAAATCCTTTAACCCATCCTTTTGGGCCTTTTTTTCTTTTTCTTCATCCTCAATAATCTCGCCGCACAAGTTTATACATTCATTACAAATATAAACACTTGGACCTGCAATCAGCTTTTTAACCTCTTTTTGATTTTTACCGCAAAAAGAACAGAAAAACTGATCATTTTCTTCATCTTTCTGAGCCATAATCATTACTCCTTTGAAGCGTCGTTATCTGTGTCTTCTTCCAACTCGCTTCTGTCAGTAACCACCTTGTCCACAATACCATATTTCATGGCTTCTGTTGCTGACATGAAAAAATCTCTTTCCGTATCTGCAGATACTTTTTCAATATCCTGACCTGTATGAGTGGATAAAATCTCATTTAAAATATCTTTCATCCTTAAAATCTCATTGGCCTGAATTTTAATATCAGTGGCTTGTCCCTGTGTTCCACCAAGTGGCTGATGAATCATTATTCTGGAATTGGGCAGGGCAAATCTTTTCCCTTTTGTACCTGCCGTCAGTAAAAGCGCCCCCATACTGGCGGCCTGTCCGATACATACGGTAGCCACATCCGGTTTTATATACTGCATTGTATCATAGATGGCCATCCCTGCCGTTACAACACCACCTGGTGAATTAATATAAAAACTGATGTCCTTTTCAGGATCTTCTGATTCCAGAAACAAGAACTGGGCAACAATAAGATTGGCAATCTCATCATCAATAGCAGATCCGATAAAAATGATTCGATCCTTTAAAAGGCGTGAATAGATATCATATGCACGCTCCCCCCTGTTGCTTTGCTCAACAACCATTGGAATTAGAGGCAAAATTCAACTCCTTATAATTATTTAGTTTTCATTTTCTTAATGCAGGTTGCACGTTAAATGATTACTCTTTTTCTTCTGTCGGCACATCCGCTTCTTTAGTTTCTGCAACATCTTCAAGTGAATCCGGTTCAACTTCTGTAATGTTGCCTTTTTCTATTATAAGATCAACGGCCTTTTTTTCAAGCTGGGTATGTTTATAATATTCCAGCTGCTTGGGATCCTGGCTGAAATAATTTTTTACTGCATCAACAGGTGCATTCATTCCCATTGCCATTTCCTCAAAACTTTTTTCAAGTTCATCATCCGTAAGCTCGAGTTTTTCCTGAGTAATGACTTTGTCCAGGATCAAATGTCTTCGCGCCTGTTTTTCCGCCACATCACGATACTGGGTCCGTAAAACATCCTTACTTAAACCGGCTTCTTCAAGAGAAGTATTATTTGCGGCATAGGCTTGTTCCGCTTCCATTGCAATACCATTGAGTTCACCTTCAATCATTGCTTCAGGAACTTCAAATTCATATTTTTCCAAAAGGCTTTGAAAAACCTGTTCGGAAATCTCATGTTTTATCCTTTGCTCATATCCTTTTCCCAAATTTTCACGAATGGAGGCTCTTACATCATCCAGGGTTTCAAATTTTCCCAGATCTTTTACCAGATCATCATTGAGTTCAGGCAGAACTTCTTCTTGAATTTCTTTTAATGTCACCTTGTAGACAATTGTCTTGCCTTTCAGATTTTCATCATAATAATCATCGGCATAGGGCACTTCTATGTCAAGATCCTGAACTGGAATGGCACCTGTCAGTTTTTCTGAAAACTCTTTGGGCAAACCGCCTTGTCCGATTCCCATGACATAATTTTCAATTTTGGGAGTCTTATCAAATGATTCTCCATTTAAAAAACCTTCGTAATCAATCAGAACAAAATCACTCTCTTTTACAGGACGTTCTTCTTGGACGGTCTCTTTTTTCGCCATAGTTTTCTGAATCATGTACATCTGGCTTTCTATCTCACCATCCGACACTTCATATTTTGTTTTTTCCAGAGCAATACCTTCAAATTCGATATCATCCAGTTCAGGCTTTATTTCAACAGTAATATCAAAAACATAAGCGTTTTCAGGATCTAATTCCGGCGGATCCATTTGAGGCCCCCCCACGATATTCAGATCATGATCTTTGATGGCATCAATAAATGCTTCCTGGATTAAGCGCGGTGCAACATCGGCATGAACATCTTTTGAAAATCTGTTTTCCAATACCTTGCGTGGAATTTTCCCCTTGCGGAATCCTTTTACATCAACTTTCTTTTTCAACTCATTGTATGCTTTATTGAGTTCCTTGGTAACGTCCTCTTTGGGGATTTCAAAAGAGAGCACTTTTTTTACACTGCTCTTATCTTCAATTTTTACCTGCATTTTTCCGTCCTGTATTCATTTCTATTAAAATTGATTTATATATTAAACACTGCTTCAAATAATCAAAAAAATGTAATATATAAAACACATATCTCACAAAGTTTATTAAGATAACCCTTATACATAAAGGTGTCAAGAAAATTGGCCAAAGAAAAGGTTTTAGCATTTATCATCATTCTATCGTGTATAATACCCCCAGGCATCGGATTTGGCAATAAAGCAATTCAAACCACACAACGTATTATCGTGATTGATCCAGGCCACGGGGGAACTCAAAACGGAATTGTCTCTTCCAGTGGAATAAACGAAAAAACCATCACCTTGCAGCTTGCTGAAAAAATCGTCCAACAGCTTGAAAAGCGATACAATGTTCTTTTAACAAGAACCCAAAATATTGCGATCCCTGCCCGGGAAAGAATTTTTTTAGCCAACAAAAACAAGGCAGACCTTTTTATCAGTATCCATTTACATCAATCAAACAAATATTCAGCTTTTTTTTACTATTTTAATCCACCTGAATCTTACAAACCCCCACCCCATATTGAAGACATCAAATGGAAATCACACCCACTGCTTCATCAAGCTGAAAGCAAAAAAGCAATCACTTCTTTCTGCAGTATTTTTTCCGCCAACAAAAACGCGATTCGTTTTTTCTCAACCGGGGCACCGATCCTTCTTCTTGAAGGCGCAACCATGCCGGCCATACTGATTGAACCTTTATCCGTTTTAACACTGCCCCAACACCCGGATGAAATCGAAAGCATTCTTACTGAATATGCAGCACTCATTTCAAAAAGCATTGATCTCTATTTAAAAAAAAACAACCCAAAGCCATAAAATTTCTTGCTTTTATTATTCGGAAATGATAGTTAGCCTGCTTGTATCCAACACAAAAAAAATCGGGGCGTAGCGCAGCCTGGTAGCGCGCCTGCTTTGGGAGCAGGATGTCGGAGGTTCAAATCCTCTCGCCCCGACCAAAATAAAAGAAATAGTTGCATAAAAGATTGACTTGCATATATTTAATTTTCTGTTACTTGATACATTACAGATTCGCCATCCATTGCAGCACTGACGTTATAAACATCTCCTATAATTTCCACCAGGATATATAGTTGGCTTATGTATCATCAACCACAAGAACAGAGTTTTTTTATTTTTCATCCATGTCATTGAACTTTATCTATTTCTCTAACACCTCTCTCTCCTCTTGAGAATCCGCAAATTCAATGGCAATCTGTCTGAATTTCTCTTCAATTGACAAAAAACCATCAACCATATCCGGGTCAAAATGGGTCCCTTTGCCTTCACGAATAATGCAAACAGCTTCCCTGTGGCTAAAGGGCGGCTTATAAACGCGCTTACTTATCAGGGCATCATACACATCTGCAATGGCCATCAGACGCCCTGAGACAGGAATGGCAGTGCCTGAAATTCCATCCGGATATCCTGAGCCATCCCATTTTTCATGGTGAGTGTATGCAATTTCACGGGCATGCCGCATAAATGAATTGTCACCAAGTATTTTTTCAGCAACCCGCAACGTATCTCTACCGTAAATCGTATGTTTTTTCATTTCAATAAATTCTTGATCCGTAAGTTTTCCTGGTTTCAGAAGTATTCTATCTTCAACTCCCACCTTGCCGATATCGTGAAGTGGTGCTGATTTATAAATCAAATCAATAGTAATATCATCCAGAAGCACACTGTATGCTGGTAGCTCCTTAAGTATTTGAGCAAGTTCCCGTACATACCTCTGGGTTCTTAAGATGTGTCCGCCTGTTTCAGGATCACGTGTCTCAGCAAGGCTTGCAAGGCTGTATATGGTAGCCTCCTGAGTCAATGCCAGTTCCCGGGTCCTCTCATTAACCAGTTCAGCCAGATGATCCTGGTGTTTTTTTAATTCCAATTGGTTATTCACTCTGGCCTTGACCAAACCGGGGGAAAATGGTTTGGTAACGTAATCAACAGCCCCTAAGGCCAAGCCCCTTGCCTCATCCTGCTCCTCAGCCATGGCAGTCAGAAAAATAATGGGAATCTTACAGGTTTCAGGATTATTTTTTAATATCTCACATACCTTATACCCGTCCATCCCCGGCATTATGATATCCAGCAAGATCAAATCCGGTTTATCCTCGGCCACATGTTCAAGTGCGGTTTCCCCGTCAAGGGCAACTCGTACTTCATAGCCATCACCCAGTACTTCCACCAAGATATCTATATTGGCTGCCGTGTCATCCACCACCAACACGGAAAAATCCGAATAGTCAGTCATTGGTATTTCCTCTATCAAAATCAATAAGGGTATCAATCAATGCAAGTGCATCTTTGAATTTGTACTTTTTAATCATCTCGTCCAGCTCATCATATGCTGGCCTGTACTTTTCAGGCAATGGCAGTCCTTTGATCCTTTTGATTACTTCCCTGCTGGCCTTTGGAACGCTTTTTGCCACCACTTTTTTTAATTCTTCAAGCAAATCATCCAATGCATGTATATCAATCTGACCGCATGTCGCTTCAGGTTTCTCTTTTTTAAGAAAATCCAGTACTCTGCTTTTTAGCAGCCCGTTGAACACCCTCTCAAGTTGAGACCGCACCATATCCAAATAATCCGTCAGTGTCGAAAGGTTTTTATCTTTCAAAGTCTTTTCAACAATCATGGCTGTATTCTGCAGATCCATGGCTCCTATATTTCCAGCAACGCCTTTCAGGGTATGGGCCAACCTATGAGCAGTATCCAAATCATTTTTATCAAGGCATTTTTGAATATTCTGTTCAAAATTAGCGAACTGCTCAACAAATTTGTATAGAATTTCAAGATACACTTTTTGATTTTTATTAACCCTTGACAATCCCTTTTCAGTATCGATACCTGGCAGGTCCGGAATATGAATTTCCTGGATCGGTGAGCTGCAGGCAAGTCCTTTTTTTTTGAGGTAAGCATTATGCAGCAGGCGTTTTCCTGGCCTGATCCATCTCACCAATGTATGGAAAACCGCCTGGGGTTCTATGGGTTTACTCAGATAGTCATCCATCCCTGCTTCCATGACTTTTTCCCTAACCCCTGACATGGCATCTGCCGTCATGGCTATTATGTGAATCGGAGGAGTCTGGATTTCTTTTTCCCATTGTCTGATTTTCCGGGTGGCTTCAATCCCGCCCATGACCGGCATCTGAAGATCCATCAAAATAATATCATAAGTCTTATCAGGATCATTGCCGGTAATGCAGTCAACTGCAATTCTACCGTTCTCGGCAATATCCACGAAAAATCCTTCATCCTGGAGCAGTTCGGCTGCAACCTGCTGGTTGATTTCATTGTCCTCTACCAGATATATCCTTGCACCGCGGATATGATCAAACCCTTTTGGAAAATTTTCCCCATCTCTTTGAACAAATTTTTTTTCTGTTATTCCCGTCTCCCCGAATGCTTCAAGCACTGCATCATATATCATGGATTCGGTGACTGGCTTCAGCAAAAATCCATTCAATCCTATGTCTCCAGCCTGTTTAATTACGTCTTCCCTACCATATGCGGTTACCATGATAATTTTCGGTTTTGGATCAAGTGATGTCTTTTCCAAAATCCTTTTTGACACTTCAATGCCATCCATGCCCGGCATCTGCCAATCCATGAAGATCAAATCAAATGAATCCTCTCCGGTTTTCTGCTTCTTTGCCAAAAGTTCCAATGCATCATACCCTGATGAAACTGAAGCCACGTTGAATGAAAACTCTTTCAGGTAATGCTCCAATACTATTTTTGATGTCTCATTATCATCTACAACCAGGACCTTTGACTGCTGGATATATTCGGGGATAAATGTTCTTTTCTTCCTGATCTCTTTTTGCTTTTTAGAACGGACCGTAAAATAAAAAGTGCTTCCTTTGCCATATTCACTGTCTACGCCGATGGTGCCGCCCATCATTTCCGACAATTGTTTACTGATTGTCAATCCCAGGCCTGTGCCTCCGTATTTGCGGGTGATGGAGGTATCGGCCTGACTGAAAGACTGAAACAATTTTTCTTTCTGATCCAAGGTCAGCCCGATGCCGGTATCTTTTACTAAAAATTTAATCAAAACATCATCTTGAGTTTCTTCAAGCATTGTTGCTGTTACAACGATTTCTCCCTGCCCGGTAAACTTTACCGCATTATTAGCCAAATTCAACAGAATCTGGCCCAGTCGCAGGGGGTCTCCGATCAAAGCCGTTGGGACTTTAGGATTCAGGGAAAAAACAAGTTCCAGGCCTTTTTCCCTGGTCTTCATGCCAATCAGGTTGGACAGGCTTAAAAACACTTCGTTTAGATCAAATTCAATGGATTCTATATCCAGTTTGCCTGCTTCTATTTTGGAAAAATCAAGAATGTCATTGATAATTCCCAGAAGGTTTTGTGCTGAAAGCTGAATTTTCCGGGCTAAATCAATTTGCTTATCGTCCAGACAGGTTTTCAGCAGCAGGTGGTTCAACCCTATGATTGCATTCATGGGGGTTCTAATTTCATGGCTCATATTGGCTAGGAAGTCACTCTTAGAATTGGTTGCCAGCTCAGCTTCCTTTTTGGCATCGTCCAAATCGTCCATGATGTTAAGCATAGCCCTTCTTGCCCTGGCAAGCTCTTTCACCTGTTCTATAAGTTTTTCCGTAACCTCGTCAGTACCCTCCTTTGCACACTGGATTTCCCGGGCTGAACGTCTGAGTTCTTCATTTTTCTTTAAAAGATCACTCAGCAACTCCTTCCTGGAAGGCTGAAAAAGCAACTTTTTTATTATTCCAAGACAGTGTTCCGAAGGAGAATCATCCGGATTTGGAAACAGCTTGAACCCGGAAAATCGGGAAAGGCCTCCATCTGATTCATCTATTTCAACCGAATCAAAGAACCGGGCTGCTGCACAATTCCATTTAACGTCTTTTTCATGGCTGATGAAAAACAACAGACCGTTACCTCCTGGATCAAGGTGTAGACAAATGGATACGTTTACACAGGAATCAATGATCATACAAGACCGTGAAAGTTCGATAACTATGGTCGACAGTCTGACAGCGTGGATCTCATCAAAACCGAAGAGACTTGACATATCATAAATTTTTTGTCCGGCATTCTTGAGTGTTCCGGGTGTGGTGATCTTAAATGTGCCAAGTTCAATCATATTCCGTACCTCAGTGCAATACATGACGCATCGTCGTGTTTTTTACCCAGTTGATCAATAAACCCGTTGGTTATTCTCCTGGCACTTCCCATTAAAATATCAGGATAATCAGCCAGGTCAAAATGTTCCCTGACCCCATCCGAACTCAGGATACAAATATCTCCCGGACAGAGAATTGCACAACTTTGTGTCGGACAGGGTATCATATAACCGATAATTCCATCCCTCGTTATCAACCGCCTGGGCCTGCTGCTAAAAAGCCTAATACTGATGTTTCCCACACCGGAGTATTTCAGGATACCGGTGTCAAGATACAGCCTGCATATGGCAGCTACTGCACCGCGGGTACCCTTCAAGTACTCATGAAGTCCGGTCAAAATCATTGTCAGATCCTGTTCATAATGGGTCAGCAAATAACTTTCTGCCAGGGCGGCAACGTCAAAGGCCTCTTTCCCATGACCCAGAGCATCAATAAGTCCGATAAAACATTGATTGCCATAGATCTTTACTATGCCTGTATCCCCACATTCATTATCTGTAGCGATCAGCCCACGTTTCATAACATGATAATCAATTTTCCGCATTGATCAAAGCATCCATTTTCTTGCAATTATCCGGGTACCCTGTCCTGGTTTCGACCAGATTTCAAATTCATCCATAATTCTTCTGACACTTGGCAAGCCCAGACCAAGTCCGTTCCCCGTACTATAATTTTCCTTGAGGGCTTTCTGAATATCAGGCATGCCTGGACCATTATCCCGGGCCGTCACTTCAAACCCTGTTTGATTTGCATTGCTGATCTTTTTCAGGATAATGATACCTTTTTTCCCATATCGTATAATGTTTGTGGACAGCTCAGACACGGCTGATGCGATCAGGTACTGACGGGTTTTATCAAATCCCAACTGATCCAGCATATGCCTTGCAATGAAAACAACCTGGGCATTATCGGACGGTATTGATACGTCAAACACCAGGCCGGCTGAAGTTTCATCCATATTTATAACCATCTTTTTCCCAATTGCCTTCAAAATTAACTTCATGGTTATCCATGTCAGTAACAATTTTTTTTCCCAAGCCACAAGTTCGCTTCCTCAATAGGTCAAAAGCGTCTTCCATTGTAACCGCAGTAAGAAGGTCACCAAGTTCCACATCAAGATCAACCAGAGACGAAGCAACACCGGGTTGGAATCCTACAAAAATTGTCATTGCCCCAACCATTGCATTAGCCCTGGCAGAATTTATGAGCATTGAAAAAGTATATGAATCCATTACCCTGACACCGGAAACATTAACGATTACACCCTTTGCCTGTGTTGCTTTCACTTGAGTCAATATTTTTTTCCCAAGGCAATTTATGTTTTCAGAATCCGTATCTGCGCTGACAGGGACAATCAGGCAACCTTCAACAACATACATGCCTGAGTCCGATATAACCGACCGATCATTCACAGGTGAAGTCGCCATAGTGTATGCCTCACTTTTTGTCGGTCACCATGAGCTTCATGATGATAAAAGCATCGGACAATGCATCCTGAAGAGTAGAGTTGGTGGCAATATCACCCAGATCAATACCGAGCTGAACAATGGTTTCAGCAACAGCCGGGGAAATGCCGGAAATAATACAGCGGCACCCCATCAACTTAGTGGCCTTGGCAATTTTAATAAGGTGGTTGGCCACTGCCGTATCAACCGCTGCCACACCCTGGATGTCCAGTATGATTACCCGTGCAGACGTCTCCTTGATTTTTTCAAGCATAGTGTTCATCATCTGCTGGGCCCGTAATGAATCCACAACACCCACCACCGGGAGGATGATGATTCGGTCCCACAGTTTAATGGCTGGAGTGGAAATCTCCATGATGGTACGACTCTGTTCTTTGAGTTTTTTCTCCTGCCTGACTCGTTCCGTGATGTCGAAAATATATTCCAGACCACCGATGGTATTCCCCTCCTTGTCTTTCAGGGCGGCTGTGGTATATTCAATGGGTATGGTTCTTTCATTAATGGTTATTTCATTGCGTATAGTACAAGACTCAGCGCCATCAATCACATTCTGCATCCGGCATTCCGGTGTCCGGCAGTGCAGGGAATTGAAAACGTCATAACAGGGGCGATTTCGGATTTCCTTCCAGGGTTTCCCAACTAACTTTATGCCGGAATTGTTTATATAGAGAAGCTGAAAATCCCTGTTCACCGCCATGACCGGTGTCGGAATCTGATCGAGAATGTTCAGCGCAAGTTCACTTTTTACAAGATCGTTATCGGTGGTGATCATCATTGAACTCCTTTTTTCCATAGCTGTTTTTTTTGTTGAATGCCTATCTTATCTTATATTTTTGGTTATGCCCCATCTCCAAAAGCAGATTATTGATTTCATCCTTGAGTTCAATCATTCTCTCCTCTCTGCTGATGGTAAGACGATTGAATTGTTCCAAATCTTTCACATGCTGTTCCATTGCTTTTTCCGCCTTTTTAGATTCTGTAATGTCAATGTAAAAAGCAAGGATCATCTCCACTTCATCATGGTCGTTTCGAACATAGGATACGGCCATCTTAGTGTAAATAAACGATCCGTCTTTTTTTAAAAACCGTTTGTCCATAAAGTAGTTATCCAAATTACCGGCAAGCATACCGTCATAATTTTCCAGGTCGGTTTTGAGATCTTCAGACCGGCAAAGTTCCTCCCAGGAAAAGTCTTCCAGTTCTTCACGGGAGTATCCCGTCATCTCGAGAAATTTATTGTTAACTTCAATCCAGTCCTTGTCCGGATGGGTGATAGTAATACCGACCAGGCTGTTTTGAAAATAAGCTCTGAAGCGCCTCTCCTTTGCCTTGAGTTTCTCTTCGGCGATCTTGTGTTCGGTCATATCCCGCACACTGGTACGAAACCCTTTTATCAGGCCGTCTTCATCATGGACCGGATTCCAGGCAATGGTAGCCCAGATTTCATTCCCCGTTGTTTTCTGAATAATGCGAAAGGAAACATCTTTACCAACTTCTCCAGCCAGGGCCTTTTTTTTAAGTTTTTCAAAATAATGCCTATCCTCAATGTGAACAAAAGGATCAGGAAAATTTTCCATATTCATGCATTCATCCACACTGTAACCGGTGATTCGTTCCACTGCGGGATTGGCCCAGAGCAAAAGGCCTTCAGCATTATGCCAGCTTTCCCAGCCATATGTATAATCTGCGATGATTCTAAAATTTTCCTCGGATCGCTTCAACTTATCTTCCATCTTCTTTCGCCGGGTAATATCTTCCACAACCCAGATGACACCTACACTCAGATCAGGGGGGACAGTTGTGTCCACAGCCTTGCCGGTCAAGGAACACCAGACAACCGAACCGTCTTTTCTGCAAAGTTGATACTCTCCTCGACTTTGTTTGCCTTGAACCAGCACTTTGTTTCGCTCTTTTTTGAAAGATTGAAAATACTCATCGCTCAGGTGAAGCCGGCTCATTGACAAGCCGATCATTTGCTTTGGGGTGTTATAATCAAGGATATCGACCATACGTTGGTTTATCCTGACAATTTCACAATCATTCTGCATGAACAAAATTCCCACCTGGCTGTTGTCGAAAATCAGCAGCAGTTCTTCCTGGGCGACTTTTATCCGGCGTTCGCTTATCTTTCTTTCCGTGATGTCACGCACCGAACCCACAGCATACCATTCATGATCCAGTTGAAAGGATGATACTGCAATTTCCACCGGAAATACCGTGCCGTCACGCCTTAGCGCTGTTTGCTCCATAACGCCCCCAATGACCGGTCCCTGGCCGGTTTTGAAAAATCGTTTCAAGCCTTCATGAACAGGCTGCCTGAACTGTTCAGGGACAAAAAGCGTGTGCATTCTTTTGCCCAAGGTTTCATCAGACGTATAACCGAACATGGTCTCGGCAGCGGAATTCCAGAACATCACCTCACCCTCACCCTCATCCCTGCCCTTGATCATGATCATGGCATCGTGGGATGCGTCGGACATGGCCCGGATCTTGGTTTCAGCAGCTTTACGTTCAAAAATTTCCCTGCCCAGCCGTCGGTTCCAGGCGATAAAAACAATGATGATCAGCCCCAGAACACTGAAAACAGGAACCACCCATTTGACGATGGTTTTCATATCTGTTTTATCTTCAAAGGTGAGGGACACCCACTTGTTCTTAAATTTAACATCCATTTCCGGAGTAACGGCATCCAGAACTTTGTTCAAAATAGTCACAAGTTCCGGCCAATCCTTGCGCACCCCTATGGACAGGATAACGGGCGGTTTTTCCATTCGTCCCTGAACCTGAAGATTGTTCATCAGTTCCTGTTTTATCAGGTAGTTCACAACGGCACGGTTGCCTGCATAAGCATCTGCTTTCCCGCGGGATACCGCATCAAGGGCATCACTTGTGATGTCATACTCCTTGATGGTGATATCAGGATGATTTTTTCGAAAGTATGTCACATTATAAAACCCGGATTCCAATGCAACTGTTTTACCTGTCAAATCATTTTCAGAGTTGAAAAACTGACCATTATCACGGCCCACAATCACATGAGGGATTTTTAAATAAGGCTTGGAAAAATTTAAAAAAGGCTCGCGCTCTTTTTTCGGCGTAATGTCCATCACGGCATCAAGTTGTTTTTCCTTCACAAGGGCAACGTTTTCCTTGAATGGGCCAGGAACAGGGATCAATGAAATTTTAAGCCGACTATTGATCGCATTGATATAATCCACACCAATTCCCTCGGGGTTCCCCTGTTCATCCACATAATTCATCGGTGGCCATGCATGCATAATCCCAATCCTGATCCGGGGATGCTCTTTGAGCCAGTTTTGTTCTGCATCGGTTAATTTAAGATCGGTTTTTTCAACCTTACCGGTCATGGTGACCCCGAACCATTTCAACTGAAGGGCCATCCTCTCTTCAGCGGTAATGGCAACAAGTGCCTTCTGCAGGATGCCCCGCAGCAGAGGCTTGCTTTTGATCACGCCGATCCTGTAGCGTTCCTGTTTTAATTCTTCTAAGAATGCCGTTGCTTTCAAGCCTGAAAGGCTGTTTTGTTTTATCTGATAAAATGCTGCAGCCTGATTGCCGATATAAGCATTGGCTCGACCCGTTATGACCGCTTTTATGGCGCTAAGTGTGTTGTCGACAAGCAAAAGTTTGATTCCGGGAAAATTGTTTTTGAGAAATGTTTGTGTTGAATATCCTTGTTCAACTGTAACCGTAAGCCCCTCAAGATCATCTAACGATTCAACCGTATCCCGGATTCGGGTTATCATGACCTTCCAGGATTCACTGACGGAATCGGTGAAAACAAGATATTTTTTTCTTTCGTCGGTGACGGTCAATCCGGGACATAGATCCAAAGCCCCTTTTTTTAATTGATCCGTCAAATTGGTCCAATTGTCAAAAACAGGTTTAATCTTCAGCCCTGCTTTTTGAGCTGCAAGCCGCAGGATATCGACATGCAGACCTTTATAGTCACCACTGTCCAAAAATTCGAAAGGAGGCCAGTCCGGGGTGGCGGCAACGGTGACAGTCGGGTTGTGACGGATCCATGATTCCTGCTGTTCGCTAAGCCCCAATTTATCCGCCAAAGTCGAATGGTAGGAATTGTTCGAAGATGCCATCCAATGTCTTGTGATATATCGTTTTTCCGACAGTGTTATAAGCGCCATCCCCCTGTTGATCACATCAAGCGTGGTTTGTCTGCCTTCCGGCACCGCCACAAACCAATCGTTTTGCCATAAAGGCCGATGTGCGTTGTAATGGAACGCAGAAGTTAGATCGTTTTTTTGCAAAAGGTCAAGGCCCGTGAGTATATCTGCTGCAAAGACCAGCAAACGGCCTTCATGTATATCAGCCATCATTGCAGCATAATCGACATATCCCACTACTGCTAAATCTGGAAACATCTTTTGCAGATAATCGTCCAAATAGTCATCTGTAAGAACACCTACCCGGTAAGGCATGATGTCCTGATCATGTGTGATGGCCAAAGATTGATGAAAAAAAACATGGCGATCTGTTTTATTCAGTGATGACCCGTACAGCAGGTAATTGTCTCGCTCATTGCTGTAAAACAATCCGGCATGGGCATCAACTTTGCCCGTCCTGACCATAGCCAAGGCATCGCTTTGGGATGCAGGGCGATAATCCACCTGGATTCCTGTTTTCTCAGACCATAGCTTCCAATGATCAATTATCATTCCGGCAGGATTACCATCTTCACCCTGGAATTCAAAAGGCTTCCAGTCTTGACAATAGACAACCGATATACTGTCGAAATGTTCAGTCCGAGCTTGAGATGGAAAGCTTATAAATAATATTGTCAGACAAATGATGGAATAAAGCATAGGATACTTTGTTGTCTGCAATTAGAAGTCCTCCTCCTGCTTTTGAATTTTTTGTACAAATAGCAACTGGATTAAAATCCATCCAACCACGATAATATAAAGGATTTCCACATCCGTTTTCCAAACATTCAAATTGACGATTGATAGATCAAAATGCTGCAACCAACTCTTAAGATAGTTGGTAAAAACAGGAACAAAAAAACCCATTTCCAGACAATTTTGTAACGAATTTAAAACTACAAACCAGTTTATCCATGATAACCGGTATTTTTATCAGCGATTTAAAGAACCATACAAACGATATAAGATTTTGAAAAAATAATCGTTGTTACTTTTTCATCAGAATATCCGCTGTAAAAGGTTTAACAATATAGTCAGTAATTCCTAACTCAGCAGCTTTTGCTATATAATCCATAGTGAACCCTAAAGTCAAGACAGATTTTATCCCATTTTAAGCGTCAGTTTCAGATACATTGTCTGTCAGGCAATTTGATCATCTTCTGCGCGATGAAACATAGAAAAACCCATCGGCCTCAATAAAGCCAAGAAAGTAGCCAGAAGTTATTATCCTCTTTTTTGCACGATTGCCCAGAAAGGACAATTCTTTGATGATATGCATCATCGTCCAGGAAATGTTCACGACTCTAACGGCAACGCTGATTTCATGCTTCGCTGTTTCCAAAACACAAAATCGCAATTCCCTGGTATCATCCTTTAATCCTCGTATGAACAGCGCTTTTTTTTAAAACCGCTTTTGAAATAGAACTGAAAACCATGAACGGAACAACGGTTGAAACAATACTCATAACAAAGATTGATCTTTTGTCTGCCACCATCCAATAGTGGTTCCGACCCTTACAAATTCCACGTTTTCTTTTAATTCAATCTGCCGTATCCAGTCTGCAAGCCCCGACGCATGATAGATAATCAAGGGGGTGCTGTGATTGGGCAAAATATCCAGCAACAACCGGTACATGCTGATGGTTTTATTAATTTCATAGGAAAGCGCCTTGTTGTCCCAGGGCGTGGGACAAATAAAACCGTGATTGGCACCTTCTTCTTTCAGATATCCAAAATGTACGGGATATTTGGGTTTTAATGACCGTATCGCCTGGATGGCATCAAGGTTTGTCTGGCGGCTCACACCTTTATTCAGGTTCTTTAAAATGGTATCATCAAAAGACTCAAACTCAATGGAAGACAATAAAATGCGAACATTCTTTTTAGCGGCGATTTTCAACGTCGATTCCAGGGGTTTCAGGCCTTTTAATAAGTAATCCGCCCTCAGGGTAAGATTGATCTGGGACAATTCAATGGACAGATCGTCAGCCAGCTCAAAAAGCCTTGACAGGTTGAACAACGGACTTTCATTAATCAACTCAAAAGAAATTTTCCTGCCATCCGGACCGCTCGGCAGACACAATAAATGTTCTTTGATTGCCGCCTCATCCACCCCACCCATATATCCTTTATCCGCTGCCACATCACAAAAACTGCAGATTTTTTGACAAATGGTTATAGACGAAAGAGACTTCCCCTCTTGTGTCAGTCCCCATGGATAATCAATGGAAATCTGCCGTTCTCTGGCAGCATGCTGACATCCTATCTGTTGCAGTACCTGGGCACAGGTTATGGTTAAAGGCTCAAAAGCCTCATCTTTTAATATATGGAGGTTTTGCCAGTCCACTTTTGGAAGATAAGTGTCATTCCATGGAATGGATGGATTTTCAATTATTTGTCCGTTCTCATCCTTGCATACCACCCCTTCAAAGCCTGATATATCACTATTTATTGACCAAAGCGGATAAAATAACCGGGTTCCCCACAGCCTTTTTAATCGCCCTCCAGAAAGATACCGGTCCAGCCTGTCTGTTGTAGAATTGCAGGATCAGTATGGCCATGATGTTTTGCAAAATCATGACAAAACTGGCAATAATCGTTATCAGCACATCCATGGTCACACTAAACGTTTATGTTGCCACCAGGCGATGGTGGTGCCGACCCTTTCAAACTGAATGTTTTCCTGTTGTTCGATCTGACGTATCCAGTCGGCAAGACCGGAGGCATGGTGGATAATCAGCGGTGTGCTGTGAGGGGGAAGAATATCCATGGCCAGCTGGTACATGTCAATGGTAAGGTTAACTTCCTTGGAGATATCCGGTGTGTCCCAAGGGGTCGGGTGAATAAATCCGTGATTGGCCCCCTCCTCTTTAAGATATCCAAAATGACAGGGGAACTTTGGCTTCAAATCCCGGATCGTTTTAATGGTATCCAGGTTCATTTGACGGGTTACACCTTTGTTCATATTTTTCAAAATGGTATCGTCAAAAGATTCAAATCCGATGGAGGCCAGCAGTATCCGGATGTTTTTCTTTTGGGCTTTTTCAAGGGTGTTCTTCAGATTTTCCCGTCCCTTCAGAAAATAATCCGCCCGCAGGGTCAAATTAATCTGGGACAGCTCCAGGCTGCACTCACAGGCAAGTTCCATGACACGATCAAGTTTGGGCAAAGGGCTTTCATTGATCAGTTCAAATGCGACCCTGCTGCCGTCGGCCTGTTCGGGCAAACAGGCCATCTGGGATTTAACAGCTTCTTCACCCACAGCTCCCATAAATCCTTTGTCCTGGGCCACATCACAGAAGCTGCATCCCTTCTGGGCGATGGTCACACGTTTCAGCCCTGTCTCATTGGCAAGATCGGCAGGATAATCAATCTGTATTTTTCTTTCTTTTGCAGCATGGGGGCATCCGATCTGCTGGAGTACCTGGCCGCAGGTAATCGGCATCCGGGCAAAGGATGTTCCCTTTAACCGGTAAATATTGGTCCAGTCAACCTTGGACAGCCATTGATCCTCCCATGGGGCAGGACGATTCTCCTTTATCTGCCCATCTTTATTCCTGAACAGGACACCGTCAAATTCTGAAATATCACTATCGAGACCGCTCTCCAGGATGGGCAGGATCTGCTGGGCAGGTCCCTGTATGGCAAAGGTAAATCGGTCCGACATTCCCTTAAAGCGATGGTCAAAGCGGTCGTGACCCACTTCCCCTTTAAAATCGACATTGGCCTGTGGCCCGGCCAGAATAGTGACCGCACCCTTATCTTTAAGCTCTCCTGCCAGATCAAACAGATCCGGTCTTCCGCCAAGGGTTGAAAACCCAATGACCATCCGGGTTCCGCTAAAATGATTTTCCAGTGCCGTGATCAGATCTGTTTTGTCATCTTCATTGGTCACCCCTACGACAAGCGCCTCATACTCACTGTTATCAGATATAACGGTGGCTGCCATCTGTGGACCTAAAAGACCGTAGGACTCTCCTTTAAAGTATCCCGTGATGATGACAAATTTCTTTTTTGAATTCATTTTTCCTTTCCACAAAAAAAAAGCGCGCTCCGGTAAAATACCGGAACGTGCATTATAGAATAACTTGCTGCCTTATGGAAGAATTAGCTCAACTTAATATGCAAAGATCGCGACCATCCTTGACTGTTATTTACTCATACGCCCATGCTGTGAACCAAGACGCGACAGGTTAATACCATAGGCCTGTAATAATAATTTTCGAATCGGCAGGGGTATCGAAGATTTTCTGGGACTCAGTGAGCCAGGGGCTACATTTTCTGTTTTAATCCTGAAAATAGTGCGCCCGGATTTTAAGATGTCGCCTGTCCGTCAGCCTTTGGAAATTCATTGTGACCGGTTCCAGTCCGATTTTTCCTGACCCCGGACCGTCTTCTGAAAAGCGTTTCAAAAGCACTGCATTTGCCGCCGTTCATACCACCGGAACATTGATGCATTCCGTTTTGACCGTCAGACCTGGAAGCGGCCCAAGTGCCGAACCGTTTAAATCCGGTCATGTCATAGATCCGTCGTTTCCCCTCATCTCTTAAAACCTCATATGCTTCCCCGATTAATTTGAACCGGGTTTCAGCCCCCTCATCACTGTTTACATCGGGATGAAACTGCCTGGCCAGTTTCCGGTAAGCCTTTTTTATCTGTTCATCCGTTGCATTGCGGCTGACCTTCAGTGTTTCGTAATAACCTTGCGAGTCCATGGTTTCT
Source organism: Desulfobacula phenolica (assembly GCF_900105645.1). Lineage (NCBI taxonomy): Bacteria > Pseudomonadati > Thermodesulfobacteriota > Desulfobacteria > Desulfobacterales > Desulfobacteraceae > Desulfobacula > Desulfobacula phenolica. Next base: position 514,484 of record NZ_FNLL01000002.1, read on the forward strand.
ATTCAACAACCGGTCGGGGCAGTACGTTTGCCCTTTCTGCAATTTCAGGCACCCTGTGTTCCCATTCAATGGCCATCAGATGGACACCTGCCACACCTTCCATCTCTTTGAATTCTTCGATCTGTTCCAGCGCAAACTTGATGCCTTCCTCTGGCTGGTCTTTTTTGGGCACGCCCCTGAGGCGTTTGATCAAATGTTCGGGGATATCCATACCCGGAACAAACTTGGACATGAAATTGGCCATAGGGGCACTTTTCATGGGTGTGACACCAGCCAGGATATAGCACTTTTCATGAAGCCCCATATCCACGGCCTGTTTCATGAAATCACGGAATTTTTCCATATTGAAAATGCATTGTGTCTGGACAAAATCCACACCTGCTTTTATTTTATTGGCAAGCCTGAACACCCGGTATTCATAAGGATCCGCAAACGGGTTGGCAGCGGCCCCGATAAACAGTTTCGGCGGTACGTCAATATCCTCGCCATTTAAAAATTTGCCCTCGTCCCGCATTTTCTTCACCATGGCAATCAGCTGCATGGAATCAATATCATGGACACCTTTTGCCTCGGGATGATTCCCGAAACTTGTGTGGTCGCCGGAAAGACACAGCATATTCCGGATACCCATGGCATAAGCGCCTAGAATATCACTCATCATGGCCAGGCGGTTCCTGTCCCGGCAGACCATCTGAAAATTGGGTTCAAGCCCCTTTTCCATCATCAAAACAGAGCCGGCAATGGAAGACATGCGGACCACGGCTGTCTGGTTGTCCGTCATGTTGACGGCATCCACATACCCCACAAGGTGACTTAATTTTTCATTTAAATGGTCGACATTGGCACCTTTTGGGGGACCGCATTCTCCGGTGAAAGCGAAATGGCCCGCATTTAGAACCTTTTCCAAATTACTGCCTGATTTAAGCTCACTCATATTGTTCTCTCCTTGTTCTTTATCTATACGCTGTCAAGCTTTGCCGGTAAATAAACAGACCGCATCATACTTTCCGGGTGTCATGGAAAATCAGTGACTTGACGGTCACCGGGAACACCTGTTTGTCCACCAGCGGTTCGCCGATGTCGATCCAGTCACCATCCTTAAGATCCAGTTCATCCAGGGTGAGCAGGTTGGTTTTAAGGCCTGTTTCCCGGCGGATGACATTTCCCACACCACAGGCAATATCAGCCCGAAAAATGAGAATAATGGGAATGTTTTTACCGATTGAATTTGCCAGTGCCGACTCAATGGCTTTACCAAACATTACCAGCTTCTGGTAGGAATTGTGGGTGAGACCCTTAAAGTAGAACGCCACGGTCTCGGCCCCCTCGGACAGATCAAACCGCTTCAAAGACCTTTCAATTTCAGATTTGATATGGGCATGGCTTAATTTGTCCTGTTCCACGTCAACCCTTAGCACCGGCACGTTCCACATGGGAAACTTAAGCTGGTCATCCATGAATCCCGAGGAACCCGATATGGATAATGTATGGGCACCGGCACCTATAACCGTCGCCCTTATCTTGTTTTCAAGTTCAATGACCGGTCCGGAAAGCTTTGGGAACAGCGTCTTAATTTCAGCGGCAAGGTATGAACCGATATCGTTATGCTGATACCCATTGCAGCCGTACAGCAATTCAGAGACACCGCCTGAAAAGGTATATTCATCGATTTTTCTTGAAAAGTCCAGGTCGTCGGTCACCATCAGATCTTTGGCAAGAACTGAAACAGCAGACCCATTCATGACCTCTACGAGAGTTTGGGCCAGTACGGAAGTAATTTTTTCAAGCCATTTTTCAGGGATCACATCTCCCACATCATAGTGTACCCCCAGATGGGTCATCACCTTTTTGGCAGCATAACTGGTCCGCAGGATCTTTTTTTGGGCATCCACTGCTAACAGACGGCCGCCCACAGCAATACTGCTGGTGGATACGACCTGCCCGTTGCAGGAGATGGCCATATTGGATGTTCCGCCGCCAATATCACAGGAAAGTATAGTTTTACCGGTTTGCTTCGAGCGGTCGGCAGCACCTGAACCCATCGCCGCAATCAGGCTCTCAAAATTGGGCCCCGCAGTTGCGGCGACAAATTTACCTGCATCGCTGGACAAGGCGGCAGCAATCGCTTCCGCGTTCTGCTTTTTGGCTGTTTCCCCGGTGATGATCACAGCCCCGGTTTTGACATCATCCTGATGGATTCCCGCACGGCTGTATTCCTCTTTAAAAAACCGGGTCAACCGCTCAACATCTATGGTATCCCGATCCTCTAATGGGGTATCGATAATTTCTCCCTCATAAACGACCTTGCGGTCAACAACATGAAACCGCCGGGTGGGGGATGTTTCGTCTCTTTTAAGCAGCAGGCTTGAAAAAGCCAGATGGCTTGTGGAAGATCCCACATCAACCCCGACACTGAGCAGTTCTATCTCATTAATTTCCATGGACTTTACCTTAAAGCGGTTTATTAAAAGGCCGCACCAGTTTTCTCGGCCCAGCGCTTCCGGCAGGCTGCCAGTTTTTCGGCTCCCTGACTTTCATCAGGTAATGGAGCTGATCGGTCGCTTTAAGCTTGTAGTAAATCATGGCCCAGGCACAGGGTGTATCTTTATTAACCTCGCAGCTTCCATTGCTGGAACCGCCGCAGGGTCCGTTAAAAAGGGTTTTCGCACACCTGGAGATGGGACATATCCCTCCTGTATGACCCAGCATACAGTCCCCGCAGCCCTGACACATCTCCTGCCAGACACCCGGCTCCACATTAGAACCCATGAACGTTGTATTAATGGCCGGGATAACGGGCAGGGACTCGAACACTGACGCCATTGTCTGCACACCTGCCCCGCAGGCCAGAGACAGCACTGCATCCGTATTTTCGGGAATTGTCAGATACTCCTTCAGCCAGTCCGGTTCACATTGACGCTCAACAGTATGCACACAAAATTTGGGTTTACCGTTTTTGTAATGCCGGATATGATCCAGATCCGTTGCCAACTCGTGGGCCTGTCTGTCTCCTCCGGTAAGGCAGACGGAAACGCACCCGCCGCAGCCCAGGACAAAAATATTTTTATAATCCTCTATGCTTGCGGTAATTTCTTCCAATGGTTTAAGATTGCCGACGATCATATTGCTACACCTCCCTTGTCCGGGGACCGCCCTTTCAGAAAATGGGCCTTTGCAGCCCGGGCCACCTCATCCCGATGTTTGGAACAAACCGGTTCACTCGGCTTGCCCAGTTTCTCAGATAATGTCCGCCTGTAATCCACTGTATATATTGGAACGCCACAAACGCTGCAGTAGACAAGTTCAAGGGATTTTACCTCATCCCAGCCGTTCTCGAGCATAAATTGAAATTCTATGGCTCCCTGGGGACAGATACGATAGCAGTTGCCGCAGCGCGCACAGCGTGCCATATTATGGGAAAGTACGCGGTTTGCACCTCCATCTTCCGCGCGCAATGCATTTGCCGGGCAGTTCTGGACACAAGCCAGGCACCCGTTACACTGATCGTTTACTTGAAAATAGCGCATGACGTTTGACTCCGTCTGTTCTGTTATTATTTATCAAAGATTCATCTCCTCATACCGGTGCGTTTTAACGCGGATACCCTTGCCTGGTCGTATTGAATCATGGTGGGATCCTTTAATGTTAATGCCCCTGTCTCGCAAAATTGAACGCACAGCGGGTCTCCCCCACAAAGATCACATTTGAACGGCCGCCCCCGCTCCTCATCAAACCCGATGGTACCGAAACTACAGGCGTTAAGACACATCCGGCATCCCACACATTTATTGTAATCAATGACGGTCCGCATCACCGGGTCATAAATTCTGCTGATGGCCTCTTTGGGACATGCGGCAATGCAGGGTGCGTCTTCACAATTCTGGCAGACCAGGGGCAGATACCGGTCGCATTCATCCATCTCCATCACTTGAATACGGGATTTTTCCGGGTTGCAGACCCCGGCTTTCACGATTGCACAGGCAGTCTGGCACATCCTGCAACCGTTGCATTTATTTGGATCTGATATCAGTATTTTCATGGTCATGGACTCTCATCATTCTTATATATTAATTTATAACGATTCTTAAGATTTTAACCGACCCCACAGATCATCAATCCGAAGCGGCTCAAACACCTTTTCTTTTTTTAACACAGCCTCCCGGGTCCATTCGTTTTCCCCGTAATCCTCGGCCGGCTGCCCTTGCTTTGAGGTAATCCCCTCGCCTAGGTTATAGATACGTTCCATGGCGATACAGCGGTAGGCAATCTCTTTTAATTCATCTTCATCCAGAGCAAGTCCGGTATTGAGCAAAATCCTGTCAGCCGCGATTTGAAAGTTGAGTTCACTGCTGTTGGTACAGTTCTTTGTTCCTGACGGCAGTCCAAGACACTGCTCAATGGTCTGTTTTATTTCCGTCAGGTCAACGGATCCTGCCGGACCCTCAATGATGACCGGCTCCGGGTCGTTCTGGATCAGCGATTCATCAATGTTTTCAAGATGTTTTTTCTCGTAGGCAATAATGCCTTCGGGATCTTTTACTTCCAATTCTATTGTACCGCAGCAGGCCAGGGTCACGACGTTTTTTGCCGCCAAGACTTCCGCCACACCGCTCTTGTCCGGTTCCATACCCTCCACGTCCTTGGATAAGTCCAAACAGGCATCTGCGGCAAAAAACAGACCGCCTCCATTTTTTTGGATACAGACCAACTGTGCCTCAATTCCCGGGTTCTCTTTACGGAGCATTGCACGCTGTTCCGACAAACCGTTATCCTTTAGACCGGGTATCTCTTTAAACTCAATGCAGCCGTCTTGGATCAGCAGGCAGGTTTCATTCTCAGCCCGTCCTTTCAACACCAGGTGTTCAAAACCGGCCCGGCGCATTTGCGCGGCAAAGGGACCGTCTACGCACGCCCTGGCCATAAGACCCGTGGCAGCGGATTTGCTTGTCAACACAGCCGTCCCAAGGGGCGCACTCAAAGTACCGCTCAGATATCCCGCACTGACGATGCATATATTATCGGCGGAACCCGGGTCACACATTTTTGGCGCATGCTTGCAAAAAAGGTAGGTGGCAACACCACTGCCGCCAAGGAATCTTTGTTCAAGATCCATTGATATCGGAAACGTTTCCACCTCAGACCGGCCAAGGTCCACAAGTGCAATTTTTCGGTCCGTCGTCATATCCTTTCCTCCTCATTTATCACGGAAAGCTTTTTAAATTATTTGTCAAGCCATTTGAATTTTAAAACTTGACAAAGTTAAGTTTTGTTCGCTATATTGAATAATCAAATATCAGATGATCATCACAGATGTCAAGCAAAAAACAGCAACAGATGTCTGAAAGTGTTTCATTATTTGATATTTAAGATAAAAAAACAGGGTCTAAAACCGGAAAAAGATTTATTATGGTGAACAAGCCCAGATGGCAAAAAACATCATAGCGAACTTTTTCGATAACTAAAAAAGGAGAGGGGTAACAATGGCTGAATTAACCGGCGCGGAAAGTCTGCAGAAAACCAGGACATTCGGTAAAGTCAGGTGCCACAACCCAAGTTGCATGGAGCGCATCGTTCCTGAGCAAGGCGCAGATCATGCCAAATGCGCAACCTGCGGCATGGAGTTTCGTATTTTCTGGATCAATCCCACACTACCGAGAATCAGGGGACCAGTCTGGGATGTTAACAGAAAGATCGCACAGGATCGTTTCAAAGAAGTTACTGAGTCTAAATTAAAAGCGGCTGAAAAAGAAGGGGGCAAATAACATGGCATTAGACAGAAAGATCGCCTATATCAATCTGACCACCGGCGACATTGAGGTAAAGCCCATACCTATGGAAGTTAGGAAAAAATTTCTGGGCGGCAGAGGCCTTGACGCCTACCTGCTATACAACCATACGAAACAGGGGTGTGATCCTCTTGGACCCGACAACGCGCTGATCATCAGCGGAGGAATTCTGTGTGCCACTTTAGCATCCGCCACCGCCAGAACCCATGTCATGGCAAAATCACCCCTTACCGGACTTCTGGGAAGCTGCAACATGGGTGGTTTTTTTGCACCTGAAATGGCCTGGGCCGGATTCCACCACCTGGTCATAAAAGGCAAAGCGGAAAAACCAAGCTACATTTATATAAATAATGGTAAAATCGAAATCAGGGATGCGGCCAATATCTGGGGAAAAACCGTTACCGACAGCCAGTGGGCCATTCATGATGATTTGAATGACAAAGAAGTGAAAAGTCTTGTCATTGGGCCTGCCGGTGAGAATCTTGTAGCCTATGCCAACGTGATGACCGGTGTCAAAAATGCCGGCGGCAGAAGCGGTATGGGTGCTGTCATGGGATCCAAGAACTTGAAGGCTGTTGCCTGCCGCGGCACCATGGACGTCAAAATCACCCATCCCGTTGAAGCGCTGGAATACAACAAAAAGTTCATCGAGCAGATCACCGGTGCAAAAGTAAGCCAGACCCAGGGCACTTTGGGCACACCCTTTATCTGGGGCGCCACCAATTCCTGGGGCGGTGTCAGGACGGAAAATTTCAGGTACAACCAGCTGGAATATGCCGATGACATCGAACCGGAACGCATTGATGATATTGCCACTGAAACCATGGGACCCTATCATATGGCAGGCTGCTTCGGCTGCCAGGTTCACTGCCGGGCCCAGTATAAAATCCCGTCTGGAAAATACAAAGGTAAATACGACGAAGGTCCGGAATACACTTCCCAGGGTGCTTTTGGCGGAGAAGTCGGGTGTACGAGCGCGGAAACAGTTCTGGCGGGCAACCATCTTGTAGATCAGTTCGGTATGGACAACCTTGAAACCGGCAGCATGATTGCATGGGCCATGGAATGTTTTGAAGAAGGCCTTCTTACCAAAGAGCAGACAGACGGCATTGATTTGCGCTTTGGTAACGATGAAGCTGTCCTGGAAATGATCGAGCGTATCTGCTACCGCAAGGGATGGCTGGGTGATGTTCTGGCAAAAGGCGGTATCCCGGCCTCTAAGGATGTGGGAAAAAACTCCTTTGATTATCTCATCCAGGTAAAGGGTATGGCCAACCTGCATTCGGACGAACGTGCCACCCCCGCACTTGCACTCAATATTGCAACAGGATCCAGAGGTTCCGACCATCTGAGAAGCCGGCCGGCCATAGACCTCTACCACCTGCCGGAAGAGGTTCTGCGCAGAATCTACAGCACACCGATTCCCTATGACGGCCCCTTAAGTTCAGAACATACCGAATATATTGGCAAACCCTGGCAGGTCTTTTGGCAGGAAAACTGCTACATGGCCGTGGACAGTCTGGGTATCTGCAAATACCACACCACTTTCCTGGGAGCCACCCTGCCCAATTTCGAAAACTGGCCCACGGTGCTTTACTTGAACACGGGAATTGAGATGACGCCCGAGGAGATCTGGGAAGTCGCAAGAAGAAACAACATGCTCGAACGTATGTTCAACCTTCGGGAGGGGCTGACCCGTAACGACCCGGAAAAAGGTGATGTGCTGAATCATCGCTATCATGACGAACCTGCTAAGAGGGGGGCCATCGACGTCATCGGAAGATATATTATCAAAGAAAAATTCGATGTCATGGTCGATGAATTCTACGAACACAAAGGGCTGGACAAAAACGGTATTCCCAAAAAGAGTACGCTTAAGGAACTTGGCCTTGAAAATGAACCCTCACACCTGGTGTAACAGGCCGTCCGTATAGAAAAGGAGAACACAATGCAATCAAATAGCAAGGTTTTATTGATCAATCATGAAAAATGCACTGGATGCAGGCTTTGCGAACAGGTTTGTGCGGTGAAGCATCACGGCGCATCCAACCCGAGCCGAAGCCGCATCCGCGTGATGAAGTGGGAGATGGAGGGCCTTTACGTGCCTGTCTCCTGTCAACAATGCCAGGACGCGCCCTGCCTGAACGCCTGCCCTGTCAACGCCATATCCCGCAACGAAGAGCTGAATCGGGTCGAAGTGGATTACGACGTTTGTATCGGCTGCCGGACTTGTGTTTCGGTCTGTCCTTTCGGTGCCATGAACTACAATGCCATCGACGGAGAAGTGGCCAAATGCGATCTTTGTGACGGAGACCCCCAGTGTGTCAGATTCTGTGACGTAAATGCAATTGAATTTGTAGACAGCGGCGATGTCAGCATCGAGAAGAAAAGAGAGGCTGCGTTTCGCCTGTCAACGGTAAAGAAACAGGCAGCGCTTCTTGAAGAACATATTGCTTAAGGACCGACTCAAAAACAACTTGATTTTTTGTAACGATCCTAATCAGATTTTTTGAGAGCGGTTGAAAAACACAAGGCCCCATTATGTTGATTTAATTTAATGGGGCCTTTATATTTCGGTATCATTTAGACAAGTTATTATGGTGAACGATGGCAAAAAAATATCAGGCCCCAATTGTTAAAAAGGCATTTATCATCCTGGATGCCATATCTAAAAACACCCATGGACTTCGAATCAGTGAGATTTCCTCAAGTCTTGACATCAGCAAAAGTACGGTTCACGGCATTACGGCCGCCCTGGAAGATATGGGTGCCGTCGTGCGGGACTCGGTATCCAAAAGATACACCATTGGTCTTACCCTTATGACGCTGGGCAAAGCCGCCTATGAACGGATCGATTTTAAAAACATTGCACGCCCGGTCATGGAAGATCTGATGGAGCTGTGCAAGGAATCGGTTTTTTTGGGCGTCCGAAACGGCGAGCAAGTCACTGTGATCGACATTGTTGAATCCAGGAGGGATTTTAAAATCAGTTCTCCCATCGGCACTACCCTGCCGTTAATGGCCGGTGCCGTGGGCAAACTGTTCTTATCCCAGATGGAACCCCATGATCTTGAAAAGTATATGCATGCCAACCCCCTGGTAAAATTCACCGCCAACACTATTATTGATTCCGACCTGTATGTAAAAGAACTTGAAAAGGTCAGACAGTCATGCATTGCCAAGGATGATGAAGAATATCTATCCGGTGTCCGTGCCGTTGCCGTCCCCATCAAAAAATACGGCGCCCACATTCCTGCCCTCTGGGTTGTCGGTTTAAAAGCATCCATGTCGAATAAAAAGATGCCCGCCATTATCGAGCAGACACAGTTTGCAGCTGAAAAAATCAGCAAAAAGCTGGCCCTCGAGTTCTGATTCAGGACCCCCGATGCCATCAAAAATACCATAGCCAGGGTTCATAGCTGTTACGTCATTCAATCACACTTTTGCCTCACGAAAAAGATAATCTCGCACACGGTCAACCACCTGTTTTTGATTTTTTTCTCGTTTTTTCTTGTCAGAGCAAGTGATACTCCAACCGCAGAGCCGATGGCCTCAGCCCCCCCCCCTAAAAGGGAACATTTATTTACTGTTTTTTGCGAAATCAGTCATCACCCAAAAGCCTTTGAACTCTATCATAAGCTTCCAGCAAGCATTTATTTCAGCATCCGTATGGCATTGACAATTACTGGGTGCAATTAAACATTTAGCCGAATCCTATGGGGATTTTTCCCTTCAAAGCCTTGTTATCTCCCCAGACTATCTTGGCAATAGCCCCTTTTGTATTTTTTGTGTTCATAATTAATTATTGCTTTTTTTTAAAATTCATAATAATGACCACGGGTACCGTTAATAATATTATACGATTGTCAAGCTGATTTTAACTGTTTATATAAAATAAAAATTCATTATGGCGAACAATGACAAAAAAATATCAAGCACCAATTGTTAAAAAGGCCTTTATTATTCTGGATGCCATCTCAAAAAGCTCTCAAGGATTAAGGATCAGTGAAATTTCAAACCGTCTGGACATAAGCAAAAGCACGGTTCACGGCATTACCGCTGCTTTAGAGGATCAGGGAGCCATCATCCGTGATTCCATTTCCAAACGATACACCATCGGCATTACGCTCATGGAACTTGGAAAAGCAGCCTATGAAAGAATTGATTTTAAAAATATTGCCAAACCCATCATGGAGGAACTGATGGAGCAGTGCCAGGAGTCTGTTTTCCTGGGGGTCAGAAATGGTGACAGCGCAACGATCATCGATATTGTTGAATCCAGAAAAGATCTTAAAATATCCTCTCCTATTGGAACATCCCTTCCACTGGTAGCCGGGGCCATCGGGAAAACCTTTTTATCTTTGATGGAACCAAAGGATTTAAAAAAATACCTGGATTCAAATCCATTGGTCAAATTCACGCCTAATACTATTATGGATAAAAATCAGTATACAAAAGAATTGGAAAAAGTTCGAGACAACGGCTTTGCAACCGATGACGAAGAATATATTTTAGGCGTCAGGGCGGCGGCAGCCCCTATTAAAAGGTGTGGTGCTTATACCCCTGCGATCTGGGTTGTTGGATTCAAAGCATCCATGTCAGACAAAAAGATACAGATCATTATCGAACAAACCAAAACCGCTGCTGACCGCATCAGCAAAAAGTTATCTATTCTGTTATAACATGCGCCACCATAGCACTATACCTTTAGCAATATGCTTATATTACCGGTTTAGCTGATTTAATTTTAGTCAAACCATTATCCTTATGGTATGCTTGATTCATCATAAGGGTAAAGAACAATCACAAAGGAGTTATGTTTGTGAAATATGTATGGGGCTTATTTCTTTTCTTTTTATTATTCTCAGGCTGTAGAGAGAATGAGTCTGCGGTTACAGTTGATTTAACGATAACAGAACAGGTGACACTCCAGGAAGAACCCGGTGTTGTCACCTATGCCTATCTTCCCCAGTATTCCCATACAGAATCCTATATGCGTCACCATTCTCTGGTTCAGTATTTACAAAAAGAAACCAAATTAAATATCCGACAAATTTTTCCGGACACATTTGACGAACACATGAAAATGGTGGGCCAGAAAAAAATTGACATCTCATATTCCAATCCGTTTATTTATGTAAAAATTGCCCATAGATATGGAGCAAGGGCTTTTGCACGCATTGTAGAGCCGGCGGGAAAAGATAAATTCAGAGGTCAGATTATTTGCAGAAAAGATAATACCGCCATCCAGAACCTGGCCGATTGCCGCCAAAAACGCTGGATTGCCGTTGATTCAACATCAGCAGGAGGGTATTTGTATCCCCTTGGTCATTTCATTGATCATGGCATCCGGAAAACAGATTTTAAAGAGATTGCTTTTGCACCAGGCCCCGGAGGAAAACAAGAAAAGGTCATCCTTTCGGTTTATGCGGGTAAATATGATATGGGAACCATTCGGCAAGGCTCTCTGGATGTGATGTCCGATAAAATTGATATCAATCAAATACGGATTATTTCAGTGACAAAACCCTATCCGGGCTGGGTTTATGCCGCACGAAAAGACCTGGACAAACAAATCGTGCAAAAGTTAAAACAAGCCCTTGAAAAACTGGATTTCAACCACAAAACACATCGTGATATATTGGAAGCTGCCAATTTTATTCGGGTGATGGGTTCGATTGATTCTGATTTCAACTCTGTACGGCAATTGGCTGACCGGGTGGGCATAAACCTTGATGAATAAGGAAATGACAGGATAAATGAAACCGGGATTTCGCGGCAAAATATATCTGGGCCTTTTTGCTTTACTCCTGATCCAGGGCCTTGTGCTTTTCTTCTGGGTCAGCCAGGTCATGAAAGACGCTTTGACAGAAGAGATAAAAACCCGCGGAAGTTCCATAGGCACAAACCTTTCCGCCCGTATGGTCGAACCCATGCTGGCAATGGATTTTTTGCAAATGAAAGTTCTGGTGGATGAGACAGTACAATTGAGCGATGATATTTTTTACACCTTTGTTTTGGACAAAAAAGGAAATGCGCTCATCCACACATTCAAAAAGGGATTCCCCATAGCACTCAAGACGGCAAACACGGTTTTGGACCACCAGAAGGAATCTTTGAAGCTGCTGGATACAGGTGATCAATTGATTTATGATTATGCCGTGCCTGTGGCCATCAATGCAAATCGGCTGGGAACATTAAGAGTAGGGCTTTTCCAGACACGAATTCAAAAAGCGGTGAACAAAATCATGATTTCCGCTGTTGTCACCATTATCGCAACCATACTGGCTGCCGCTATTGTCGGAACTCTGCTGCTCAATCCCGTGACAAAAAGCATTAAAAAACTTCACAACTCTTCAGAACAGGCATTGCGGGGGAACCTGGATGTGAGAACCGCCCCCATGCTGAAAAAAAATTGCTGGGACATTATGCAATGCCGCAAAAAAGACTGCCCGGCATACAAAAATTATCACCACAGGTGCTGGTATCTGGCAGGAACTCTTTGTCCCACATGCGTTGAAGGTGAATTTGCAAAAAAAATAGATTCCTGCCTGCAATGCACAGTCCATAAAAACTGTTCAGGAGATGAAATTCAGAGCCTGGCTGAAAGCTTTGATGCCATGACATTATCCTTGAAAGGAAACCTATCCGACCTGAAGAGCGCTGAAAGCATTTTAAACGAACAAAAAGCCCTGCTCCAGACAATTTTAGATGCCATACCGGATTTCATCTCCCTGCAGGATCATAAGGGCATGTATATATCCGTCAACAAGGCTTTTTGTGAAATACTAAACAAAAATAAAAACGAAATTATCGGCAAACAAAACAATGATCTGTTTGCAGGCAAACTGGCAAAACTGTACGAAAAAGAGGATCAACTCATGCTTGAAACAGGCCTTCCCCTTACCAAGGAGAACAGGCTGTCCGGCCAAAACGGGTCCAGGTGGCTGCATGTTGTAAAAATCCCTGTCCGGGAATCAACAGACCGGGTAAAAGGGCTTGTTTGCAGTGGCAGGGATATCACCCAGCTCAAGGCTGTCCAGGAACAGCTCACCCATGCCCAGAAAATGGAATCTGTCGGGCGTCTGGCCGCAGGGGTTGCCCATGAGATCAACACCCCACTTGGCATTATCCTCGGATATGCCCAACTGCTGCTGGAAGATATTGAGCAAAAAGGACAAATTCATGAAGATGTAAAAACCATTGTCAAGCAAACCAGAATCTGTTCCAAAATTGTTGCGGATCTGTTGAATTTTTCCCGGTCCAGTGAAAGCATTATCAGTGAATTTGATATAAATGAGGCCATGGAAGAAGTTTTAGGAGTGGCTGAACATACATTTTCCTTGAATCATGTGACGGTAATGCGCAAATATCATAAAACCCCCTTACTGATGAGAGGCGATAAGGAAAAGATCAAACAGGTCTTTATCAACCTGTTGAACAATGCATTTGATGCCATCCAACAAGACGGCAGCATCTGTGTTGACACAGGAGCCGGGGAGACACAAAACGAAATCACAATATCCATATCAGATACAGGCCATGGGATTGCAAAAGAAAATATAAAAAAAATATTTGAACCCTTTTACACTACCAAAGGCCCGGACCAGGGAACCGGCCTGGGCTTGTCAGTGACATTCGGGATTATAAAAGAGCATAACGGAACCATAAATGTTTTTTCTCCTCCATTATCAGGCGAAAAAAACGACAGAGGAAGTCAATTTATTGTGGTATTGCCCTCCGGCTTAAATCGAAAAAAAGGAGAGTTGAATGGCGAATATTCTCGCATTGGATGATGTACTGGATGCAGCCAACCTGATCAAACGAATTCTTGAAAGAAAAGGACATACCGTATTTGCTTTTACGGAAGAAGAAGATGCCATTGCCTTTGTGGAAACAAATCCGGTTGATCTGGCCATCCTGGATATCAAGTTAAAAAAAATGAGCGGCGTTGAGGTGCTGGAGGAATTGAAAAAACGGTCACCGTCCATCCGGGTGATCATGCTGACAGGCTATCCCACCATTGAGACAGCCAGGCAATGTTTAAAACTGGGTGCAAGCGAATACTGCGTAAAACCCATTGACAAAGATGAACTGGAAGACAAGGTGGAAGAGGTTCTTAAAGTTTTATGAAGCATTACAAGGCTTCATGACACTTCATGAGATTTTTTTTCAATGCCGGCCATATAATGAAAATAGGTTTGAACAAATTTTCCCGAAACCGTGTCTGCCAAGGAAAAGGTAAAGTCGGCGTTTGGCAAAAACTTGCCGGAAAAGGCCAGAAATAAGGATTGGGAGAGTTCAAACAGCATCTCCCGAATCTCTTGCTTGTCTGCTGAAAATTCAAGTGCCTTGTAAATCCGGCATCGTGCCGGTCTTATCTCGTAAATTTCACATCCCAAACCATCATTGAGAGGACATAGGGCACCCTCTTTTTTTGCTGCAGCAACCGCCTTTTTGATGAGCCTCTCTCTTTGAGCAGATGCAAACTGTCTGTTTATTTTGGAGTGAAGATAAACCACTTCAACAAATTGAAGATCAAAGGCTTTAACACAGCAGCTTTGATCTCCTCTGCCGCATTTAGGATGATTCGCCCTGGATTGCGTATCAACTTCTGCATCAATTTTTTTGATCAAGGATTCATACTCGGAAAAGAAAAGAGTCAGGTCAACCCTGTTTTTAAACTCCAGGGAAGGCTCCCGGATTGTCAGTATACCCGAGGCTTTACCATACCTCTTTAACAATTTCCACTGGCCGTAATTGGAGGGAGTTGCACTGGAGGACTTTAATTTTTTTGCAGCAGCCTTCAGCCCTATGCCTCTTCGAATCATGTAGGAGGTGACAAAAGTTCCGGTTCTGCCGATACCGTGCCGACAATGCACCAGCACTTTTTTTCCCAGATAGATGGCTTCATCAAGCCAGGCCAGGGCCTTTTCCATGTCTTCCATTTTGGGGACATCCTCATCCCAGACAGGAAGATAATAAACCTCAAAGCCTGAAGCGGTTTCAATGTCATGCAGGTCGCTGAATTCAGCACAAAGGTTTACAATGGCATTGATTCCAGCAGCTTTTATGGCATCCAGCTGGGCATAGGACATGGGGGCATATCCCACGGCAAGGCTGTCTGTGATCCATGTTAATGGATATGCTGACATTGAGCCTCCTTTCAATTGTATCATTATTTATTAATGGCGGATCTGAAATCATACCGGCCGGCCATAAACTCGTCTATCAAACATGTCATGTCCATGTTTTCCTTCAAATACATATCCATGAGTTTTGTGGCACCCAAGAGACGTCCGACCGTATCCAGTGTTTTTTTCATTGTGGGCAATGATCCGTTTTTGAACTCGGCATCAATCAAATCTGACTTGATCTCGACCATAAATCCCAGCCGGGTTAAAACCCCCTTGATAAAACCGGCCCGCAGGCTCCTTCCGGCAGACGTTCCTCCGCCGCCGGAAAATCTGAAAAGGATATAATTATCCTGTTCACAAGACGAACACATGGTATCTAAGATGACAAAATGATATCCAAATCTGAAATTTACATTCAAATACTTTTTTGACACAACAGCATAGCTGCCAAACTGTGCATCATCAGCACTGATAATGCCGCCGGCCATAACAATTTTATCGTAAGATTCCCAATCAAAATGAGTGGTTTCAGACCAGCAGATGCCCGGATCACAAAGCCCTTTTAATACCGCCTGCATGGGAATGCTTGAAATATCTTCCGGCCGTATGTTTTTTTTGTCTTTCTGATCCGGTTTGATTCCACGGCCCACATCAAGAACATAAAAAAGCATGGGGACAGGAAAGATAAGTTTTTTGGCCCCTTTTTTCCGGCTGCCTTTTCGATTGCCGGACAAAAACATCTCTTTGACCGCTGTTTCATGGGCAAACCTGATAATGTCATGAAGGGATCTGCAGCCTTCGGGCTTAAAATCCCTGGAACCGGGATCTGTGAGTTTTAACTTGGCTGAAAAATTAATCACATAACGCAGCTTGGCCATAAAAGAGCTGTCCGTAAAAAAATCTGTTTTCAACAAGGCGGCCTTTTCCGTCAAAGAAACTGCGACCCCATCGTATACCATTCCCCTGTCCGCATCCACAGTTACCCGGCGACCCTGAACAAGGTCATGAAACCCATGGGTCACATTGGCAATGGCCGGAACACCGAACTCCCTGGCAATGGATGAAAAATGGCTGGCACGGCTTCCCCTGCCGATAATAATGGCAGCCACCTTATGAATGGCTGTAACCATTTGAGGAGAGGCATGTTCGACAACCAGGACAGACCCCGCCGGAACCTGGCTTAACCCTGACAATTGATTCAGCCGGTAAACCTTGCCGCACCCTATTCCAGGACAGACGGATTCTGCGCCGGAACAAAGAAGTTTATTTTCAATGGGCGGGTACGGTTTTGCCGTTTTGCAAGACTTGGTCAAAGTCTTGTTCAGGGAACTTTTCAAAGGACTGTTCAAAGGCCTGGACTGAAGGACAAACAATTTGCCGGAGTTGTCCTGGCACCATTCAATATCCTGAGGGCAATTAAAATGGGTTTCCAGCAGCATCCCCCATCGGGCAAGAGTTAAAACAGTGGCTTTATCAAGAAAAAAACGCTTGCCTGCTGGATGCTGACCTTCCTTTCCGGGTTGAATTTGTGCATCAAAAATTATTTGTCCCGCTCCGGCAGCAGGCGTTATGCTGACAATGTGATCCAAATCTTTTTTCGATACCGTGATTACATCCGGCACTGCCTCCCCTTCCACAAGCTTCCCGCCCTGCCCCTGAACCGAATGGATCATCAAATTTTCAGACAACAAATCATCCATATCCACGGTATACAAAACACCGGCTGCTTTTGAATCAACCATTTCAAGCACCAGTACCGCCATAGGGGTTTCATCGTCCAGGATGCCTTGACTGATCCTGTAAAAAAGCGCTGAAGCCGAATACTTGCTTGCAATAACACGTTTATACCCGTTTAAAATTTTTGTTTTATCGACATTCAAAAGGGTCTGATACTGACCGGCAAACGAGGCTTTGCCATCCTCTTTTACAGCACTGCTTCGAAGCGCCACCCTTAAATCACTCCCATTTCCAGAATCAAGGGCGGTTACGGCATCAGTCACTGCCATGACAATATCTTCGGGCACATCGGCATTCAAAATCAAGGCCTCAATTTCACGGGAAATACGTTCCAGGGAAGACGTATCACTGATATCCAGGCAGGCCAGTCGTTCGTTTATCGGATGGCGCAGGTCATTGGTTTCCATAAAATAATGAAACGCTTGAGTTGTGATGACGAACCCTTTTGGTGTTGGCAGGTGAAGATCCCGGTTGATTTGGGACAGGCAAAAAGCTTTGTTGCCTGCAACAGCTTCACCAAATGATCCGGCCTTGTCAAAGGAGATGGTAAAAGGAGGAGAAAATTCAAACTCAGGCGGAGCCAGCATAAACCGGTTATAAAAATCAAATTTCTTATAATAGTCTTTCAGACTCCAATAGCGTGACGGGCAAATGCTTAACAGCGCGTCAACCATTCCTGAAACCGCATGGCTGAACTGATCATAATTTTTTACAACCGCCTGAAAATCACATTTTTTAGGGGTATAATAGATCTCTTCCAGGGTTGCCATAAATTCATGGGCAGCCTTATCATATTCCAGTAAGGTCTTAAAGGCTTCGTATTTTTCCCTTAAAACGGTTCCAGGAAAAAACACCTGGTAAGTCCAGTATCTGAATAAATTTTTAATCAGCATGATCCATACGCTTTTTTATATCAGCCCGCTATTGTGTATGCTTATTGGTCTTATACCGCCTAAAAAACGGAGCTTCTCAGACGATTAGTCCTCGCCTCAAACATCTCGGTTTGATTCGCTAAATTTTATATATTAAGGCTCAATGAGGGTTGGCAGGCTGAGCTATCAGACGAACGCCAAGGGCTGCACAGACCTTATTAATCGTGTCAAATCGAGGTTTAGCGTTTGGTTTAAGCGCTTTATACAGGGCTTCACGGGTTATTCCTGAAGATTTGGCAACTTCGCTCATACCATGTGCCTTGGCAGCGACCCCCAGAGCGTGGGCCAGCTCGGAGGCATCACCGTCTTCAATCACCATAGTGATGTAAGCAGCAATGTCTTCCTCATTTTTAAGCTGTTGTGCCATATCAAAATCCGGCAGATCTGTAATTCGTTTTTTCATGGTTCAATCCTCCAAAATGGCTTCCCGCTGTTTAGCTTTGGCAATGTCGCTCTCCTGGCTGTCCTTGTCCCCCCCACCAAGCATGACGATCAAAGTTTCACCCCGCTTGGCGTAGTACATTCTCCAGCCTGGACCGAAATATTCCCTCATTTCAAAGACGCCTTCGCCCACTGGTTTTACATCACCGAGGTTGCCACGCTGTGCTTTATCAAGGCGGCGGCTTAGGCGAAGCCGTGTAATGCGGTCTTTCAAGCTGTTAAGCCATTTGTCAAATTCGGGTAATGTTTTAACCTGGGGTGTCTAAAAATCCGCTTTCCGAGTCATTTTTTTTGTTCGGTTTTTTGGACCTGGCCATATTGACTTAGAAAGTTGTTTTGAAAGGCTTTTCAGCACATAGCAAGAGGCCCAAAAACTGAGCAAGCGCAAATGGAAGATTTAGACGCCCCAGTTTTAACCGTATACATATATAATATGTAATCGATCGAATACAAAAAGTCAAATAGAACCTAAAGGGGAAATAATGGTATGATCCTTAGTCTATGCCTATTTCAAAACAGCATTCAATAACAGGGATAGTCTGGGTTTTTTTTTAAATTCTGAAGAGTTTGGATTATTGCCAATAGTCCTCGCATTTCAAACCGGGGGTTGTGGAGGTCGATTATAAATTCAGCAGTCAGAAATTTTAAAGATACCGATACAAATCAAAACAGTTTTCCGTTAAAAGCCACAGCCATTATCATGCAAGTAGTCTTGAGTCTGGAATATTCAACTTTATGTATGTATTAAGATGAATAAGCCGATAAGTTTTTCGGGTTTGTGCTTGACAAGCACATTATGATGGTGCTTATAAGTATTAATGAATATTAAATAATCGTTTATTCAACTCGAACCTTAAACAAGAAAAGGCAAATGAACAACTTGAAACCAATATTTCAGGAAGCCAGTGTAGTTCTGGTTGGCTCTTTCAATCCAGCAATATTCCACCCTGAATGGCTACTGCGAAACGGTCTAATATCAGAGGATGATTTGGCGGATCAAGATGTTGAAATTATACATCAAGATATAGCAAGATTTTCCCTTTCATGGCTCAATATTCAGGTTCAGCATGACAAGTTTGTTGCTCGAACGAACGACCCATCTCAATTCATGCCCCTTAAGGATTTAATTGTTTCTGTTTTTACGATTTTAGAGCATATCCCTATAGAAAAAATGGGGTTAAACTACAACGTCACATATGACATAGGAAATGCAGAAGACTGGCATTCAGTTGGGAACTGTTTAGCCCCAAAATCTATTTGGGAAGAGACATTACCTAAGCCTGTTGGTATGAAATCTTTAGCAGTCGAGAGCCCAAGAGAGGATGAATATAATGGATACATAAACGTCACTATTGGCCCTGTAAGAGCAAAAGGTTATGGGATAAACATTGGTGTGAATAACCACATCGAAAAAGCTGAGGGTAAAGAGTCTCTTAACCCGCCAGACATTCTGATGGGAAATTGGGATGCAGCGATACTATTCGCTAAGAAAATAGCAGAGAACACAATTACAAAGGCTTTAGATAGATGAATACAGCGCCGAAATTGAGCGATCCATATAACACAAAGAGCGGTGGCAACTTCTCTATCCCTAAAAAATTTAACAAACCAAATTCAGACGACTCTCTTTCCGACTTCAATAACGACTATAATCAAACAGATATAGAAAACGAACCTCGAATTGCCCCTCCAAAAATTGTTCCAGAATATTTAAAACCACTTAAAGGACGCTATCAATTATTGCAGCTATGGGAAGGAAGGGTTACTGAAGTTTCTGATGATACCTTTTATGCTATCATTTCTGATAAAACAAATCCGGAATTATCTGATGAATTAGTATCCATGGATATCGAGGAAATAACACCCAGCGATTTAAGTCTGCTTACTCCAGGGGCGGTATTTTACTGGTCAATTAGTTATGCTGATTTCCCTGGTAGGGGGCGGAAAAAGGAATCAAAGATTAGATTTCGCAGGCTACCACTCTGGACTCACAAAGAAATCAAAAAAGCTATCAACACAGGGGCAGAACTTGCTGCATTCTTCAAAAAAGATTAATAAAATCCCTCCAGGACCGAATGAATTTGAGATATCCCTTTTTGGACCCGGTGTTGGTGAATGCATTGTATTACATCTTGGAAAAGGGAAATGGCTTATTGTTGATTCCTGTTTAAATCCTAAGACGAAAAAGCCCATATCGACGGAATATCTGAAAAGCATTGGAGTGACACCAGCAGAATCAGTCGAAGTATTGGTGATTACCCATTGGCATTCAGACCATATTCGGGGAGCTGCTCAGATAGTCTCAGAATGTTCAGAAACAAGAGTTTGCTATCCAGCAGCCCTACTTGAAAACGAATTTTTAAGTTTTCTTTCAGCATACTCAGGATCAGACATTACACCCATATTAGATAAGAACACCTCTGCCACCAAGGAATTTGCATCAATTGTTGTTACTTTAAAAAAGCATATAGAGGCAAATCCGGACTATAAGTATGATTACCTGTCACCGATTATGAAAGACACATTAATATTTGAGGAAATAAACGATGATCTTGAAATAAACATACGTGCACTGTCCCCCTCCAGTAAATCTTATCATGATGCACTTCAGCTATTTGCATCCTTACTGCCCAAGGCTAAAGATCTAAGAAATATTATTCCAGCACCTAAACAAAACGATAATGCAATAGTGCTGTGGGTACAAATTAACGATATTTGCCTCCTGTTGGGTTCTGATCTAGAGGAAACCAAAGAGCAACGTACTGGTTGGACAGCCATAGTTAATTCAAAACAACGCCCTCAAAGAAAGGCTTCAATTTTTAAAATCCCTCATCATGGCTCTGAAAACGGCCATTCTGATGATGTGTGGGAGAAAATGGTAAATACTCAGCCAGTTTGCCTGTTAACATCAAAGATTGGAGGCCGTGGATCAATACCCAAAGAGAGTGACATCGAACGTATAAAGGCCATCTCACCAGTTCTTTTTTGTACAAAAGTACCAAAAGGAAAAAAACCGAAGAGAGAAAATACCGTAGAAAAAATGCTGAAAGCAACTGTGAAAGAGCGCCATATATTAGATGGTGAGGTTGGGCATATTCAATTGCGTTTTTCAGACCCTTCAGAGATTGAGGTTAACTGCCTTCCCCCAGCAACTTCTTTATAAATCCAATCCAAAAATCATTAATCACACCTTGATTTTATACTCAATCTTACAGCGACCCCAGAACACTGGCGGGCAGGATTTCAAAACGATAAATTTTATATAAAACATACATGGCAGATTGAGCTGCCACAACGAAAAATGAAACTCTTATTATTGCAGTATGTTAGACAGAGTTTCATATGAAACGGTAATAAGTCGGTCGGTCTGACTTAAGGATAATTATCATAATTATCCTTATGGAAACTGCTATAAGGTGTTCAGATAATCAATGATACCAGATCCAATCTTGATGAATTTTTTAGGCGTTGACTACTGGCTATAGTCCAGGTTTTTCAGAATTCAAAAAAAACCCCCAGACTATTATTAATAGTTATGACCATCCTAAAAAGTAAAAACGGCTACTCAACGTTTATTATCCCTGTATGAAATATACCAAGATTCAAATTATCATGAATACCGAAAATATGTTAACAGAATCCGGACAAAAAATTTTCTTGCTTGACTGTAAATCACAAATTTATTATTCGCTAATCCATGAAGCAAATTATTGAAAATATTTACCATGTGGGCGACAATGAGTGTTCTGTTTATATGGTGGATACACAAAGCAACCAGGGACTGATCCTGATTGATGCCGGCATGGATCTGGATATGATCAAACAGATTAATTCCCATGGACAGGAAGAGTACAGTTGGAAACCTTTACAAAACCTGAAGCATTAGTGGAAAACCCGCATTATAAAGATCAAAGACAGAAATGTCTGGCCGGTCTGAGCGAAGACATGATTGATGGACCCATAATGGATCTTGTCAATGCTTTTAACAAACTGCCTTATTGTTTCACACTGCAAAGTTGCCATGGGCATTTTGTCTACACAGGTCAGAATGATCCTTATAATCTGGAACCCTTGCCGATTACAGACACTGTTATCAGAGTGGAGTACAGAATAGCCTACATTGCCTTGTGCATTGAAAACAGTGATTTGGGAAGAATATTTTTGAATGATTTGGAAAAAATTACTGTTATTGATCCCAAAAACATTCAGTTCGGCAGCGCAGAATGGTTTTGGAAAAGGCAGGCCAATTCTTATGCATTACAGGTTGAACCGGACAGGTTTAAGTTTGAAGACAAAGCCATACTTGATTACAAGGAAGCTTTGAAAATACAAAATGTGCGAAATGATTTTTTTGTTCATCTAAAAAAGTTGCTTGCTGTGAAAAAAACAAGATAGACGTGTCAGTGCATGTTGATTTTGCCTTTTCATGAATAACAAAACATTGTATTGGAAATAACCCATGATAAAATCAGATGACAATCTTTTCAAAACAAATAATCAAGGATCGATTCTTTATGAAGAATCTGGAATAGAAATTATCAACTTTGGAAATAAATTTATCAAGCAACATACGCAAAATCTTCTGGATAGTTTCGCGGCAACTTATGGAAGACCGATGTTTGAAATGTCGAAAGGACTTACCCCTGAAGAAAAAGCAGAATTTGTATTCTTTGCCCCCCAAGCTATATTGAGTCATGATATACGCGATGATGGACAAGGTATTCGGGAAAACATCTATAATTATGCCAATCGGGCAGCCTTGCTTATTTTCGAAAGGACATATCAAGAACAAACAGCTCTTGCATCATTCAAAAGTGCCCCGAGTTCTTTCCAAGATGAAAGGAACAATCTACTTGGAGAGTGTCTTGCTATGGGAAAAGTAATCTTTGATGCTGAGCGAGTGTCCGCGAAAGGGAAAAAAATATTAATTCAAAAAGGATTGTTTTTCAATATCTCCGATACAAGAGGCATTTACAGAGGTCAGGCCGTTTTGTTAAAAAAAACAACCAGCAAAAATTTTTAAATCAACAAATCAGCCCACAACATTCAGGAGACTTGCAAAATGACTCATGATAAGGGTCCTGTGACAGACAAAAAAGGTATCAGAAAAGTAAAAGCATATTTTGAGTTTATCTATAATCAGGGAAAACCCAGGCTTGAAAAAAACATGCCCCTTGTTAATGCAGCTTTGGATATGGACCTTGGTGAATTTAACAACTGGATTGATAAAGAAAGGCTGATCATAAACCTTCACTGTATACAAAAAGAACTTTTTCCACATAAAAAGGAACTCTCCCCTGTCAAATTATTTGGCCTCATGGAAACTTATCTTCAAAAAATGGTTAAATAACATGGCATCCCTTTTTTCCAGGTCAATTTTTAAATTGACAGGCCACATACCTTCCAGTATTTTCATATCCATGAATCTGATATCTTACAGTTCCGTCACTATGTAGATTAATCAGCAAATCTTTACAAACAAAGGAGATATACCGATGACACGCATTCATGGAATTCTTGCTACTGTATTGTTAACTGCTTTTCTTGTTTTAGGCTGCAGTTCAAATGCCAACAGTGATGCCAAATCAATCATAAAAAACCAGGCCAATGTTACTGAAGACTATGTAAATGGACTTGTCAGTGCTAAAAATGCTGACGACATGGTTGCGGCCATTGAAAATTATACAGAAGGCATGAAAAAACTTATTCCTGAACTCAAGGAATTTGAAAAAAACTACCCGGAATACAAACAGGGTAAGATGCCTGAATGGATGGAAGCGGACATCAAGCGACTCGAAGCTGCTTCTGCAAAGATTCCAGAGGCTATGATGAAAATGGTTACATATATGATGGACGGCAAAGTACAAGCTGCGATGGAAAAGATGGGGCAGGAAATGAGTAAACTTGAATAGCGCTTTGTTTATGCGTCAAGTTTGATCAAATGACTTATGAACAGGTTTTTTTATAAAAAGAAACTGTCCCTGCCAAATTGTTTAGCCTTATGGAAACTTATTTTTATTGCTGTGGAGAGGATGTAAGTCTTGATACCTTTCAATATATCAAGCAATCCTCTGCAAAGCAGGAAGCCCAAAAGCTTTAGCTTTGGGTGTAGCTCACCCGCCGGAATGTAAGTTAGCTTTAACATACATATTGAGCCGACTGGTTTGACGCAAACACCTCCCGGATATCATAGGCAATATTCATTAGCAAAGGGACCAGCAAAAGAGTGATAAAGGTTGCAAACAATTCTCCATAAGCAAGAGAAACAACCGCCGGAATCAGGTACTGGGCCTGCTCCGATGTTTCAAACAGCAAAGGCATCAGACCACAAACCGTGGTGGCCGTGGTTAAAAAAATTGCTCGAAACCGACTTGACCCGGCTGTTGTTAATGCTTTGTTCACTGTCTTTCCTTGGGCCATTATATCATTGAACCGAGTCAGCATCACCAGGCTGTCGTTAACAACAATTCCAGATAGGGCCAACATGCCGAAAAAAGAAAGAATACTTAAAGGAACCCCTGCAATCAAATGTCCCACCACAGCACCTGTGAATCCGAATGGAATAACCGACATTATAACAACAGGTTTCCAATAGGATTTAAGTGGAACCGCCAGCAAGGCATAGATCAAAAGCATGATCATGATTAAGGCCTTTACAAGGCCACCCTTAACCTCTCCCTCCTGCTCTAATTCACCACCTGCCAAAATTTTCACATCCGGAAAAGTGCGTTCAATTGCAGGAATAACCTTTTGTTTGAGTGCATCAAATACTTCTGACGCACTGACAATCCTTTTATCTATAGCTGCCTCAACTTCAGCCACCCGTTTCCCGTTAATTCGATGGATAAATCCTGATGAAAAACGTGATTCTATATTTGCCACTTGAGTCAAAGGAATTAAAGATCCATCAGCCAATGAAATTCTAGTTTCTATTAATTGATGAATATATTTACGCTGATCTTTTTTATAGATTATGCGAAGTTTGATTTCATCATTGTCTTTCTGGAATTTATCAATCTCAAATCCCCCATATGCCATACCAATCTGGGAAGCCAGATCTTCCGGTGTCACCCCCAGATGTCTGGCCTCATTTTTCAAGTTCAGCCTGAGTTCCGGCGCACTGGATTTAAAATCATCCCTTAAATCATGAACCCCTTGCATTTCCTTGAGCCCGGCCTTAAGTTTTTTTATCGCCTGCCTGAGTGAAACAATATTATGGGATTCTGCCTTCAATACAAACCCACCGCCGGTTTCGGCATTGCCTCTGAATTCTATAGTTTGTACGCCTTCAAGATTGCTGGTTCGAGAACGCCACATTTTTAACAGCGACAAGGTGTTAACCACCCGCATGGCCTGAGGTTGAAGCTCTGCATAAATTTCAATACCTTGGCTGCCTGTTACAGCGGTCATGATCTTTCTGATCGGCGGTTCATTTGTGCCGTGTTTCTCCATTAATTCCCGGTTAATGGCTGCTGCGGCTGCATCAATGGCGTCGGCATTTTCATATGTCATTTTAGATGAACCGCCCGATTCCATTGTTACATTGACACTGATCACATCACCTGGAATTTCAGGAAAAAAAACAGTTCGTACATAATTCATTTTCAGCAGCCACCCACCCGCCATTGCCAAGCTGATAAAAATAATTAGAACTGAATACCGGTGTTTTAAGGTTGCAACCAGCAACGGTGTATAAACTTGCTGATTTAAAAAAACAAGAACGTTGGAAGCAGATTCCTGAACCTTATAAAACCCTTTTAAAAAGATATTTTCAGGTTTTTCAGGGGTAATGGAAATTGATGCCAGGTGGGCAGGCAACACCAGTTTGCTTTCAACCAAAGAAAATATAAGCGCCACACAAACCACCACGGAAAAACTGGCCAAAATCTTGCCAAAATCATTTTTAATCAGCATCAGCGGATAAAATGCAGCTATCGTGGTCAGCACACCAAATATGGTGGCCACTGCCACCTTGTGTACCCCTTTTATCGTTCCCTCTATCCTGTCCAGGTTTTTCTTGCGTTCTTCAAAAATGCTTTCTCCCACGACCACTGCATCGTCAACAAGAATTCCTAAAACAATGATCATGCCAAAGGTGGTGATATCATTTAAGGAGTAATTTAAAAATGATTCTCCCATCAAGGCCAGAACACCCGCTATGGAAAACGGAATTCCCATGGCCACCCAGAAGGCCAGCTTGAAATTTAAAAATACAGCCAAGATAGCAAACACAATCAAAAGTCCCTGCCAGGCATTAGACTGTAAAAGGATGAGCCGGTCTTTCATGTAAGTGCTGAAGTCTGCCCAAATATCGATATGAATTTCATCCGGAACTTGTTTTTTAAGGTTTTCCACCACTTTATAAGCTGCCTTGCTCACCTCAAGCATATGCCCTTTATTGCTGCTGTAAAGAACGATTCCAACCGAGTTTTGATCCTGGTAGAGTGCCTTTGTATCACTGTCTTCATAGCCTTCAATCACCCGTGCCACATCTTTTAAATATATTTTGGCACCATCAGAGCTTGTGATAATCGGCAGATTCATCAACTGGTCATAATGCTCTATTTTTACATCAGACCGGATAATAATCCGGTTTGTATCGTTTTTGAGCAGGCCATACCCTTGCTCTGCATTATCCCTGGCAACAATGGCGGCAACCTGACCAATGGAAATTTTGTATGCCTTAAGCATTTGTGCATCCAGTTCAATCCGCATCTCCCTGCTCTTTTTTCCAAATGATTCAATTTTGGATATTTTCGGATCAGACTGCAATTCTTTTTCCAGAAACCGGGCTGACTGCTGCAGGGTTTGTTCGGATACATCCCCATAGACTTGAACAATCAGGACAAAATCTTTAAATTCATCTACACTGATTACCGGTTTTGATGATTTATCCGGGAAATTATCAATTGCTTCAACTTTTGTTTTTACATCATTGAGCAGGCGGATCATATTATAGTCTGTCTCTTTTTGAACCAATATCTTAGCTGCCCCTTCACTGGAATATGAGCTGATCTTTTTAACCCCTGCCAATCCTTCCAGAGATTTTTCAACCTTTTGAGTGATCCCCGAGTCCACCTGCTCCGAACTCGACTGCGGGTAAGCAATATCAATGGAAATATAACTGGGCGGAATTTTAGGAAAACCTTCAATCCTCAGCCCCATGAGGGAAAAAACTCCCCCGACAATCACCAGCAGCGCCAGAAGGTTTGCTGCCACCGGGTTTTTTGTAAACCATGCTGATATTCCGCTCATTTTAACTTTCTCCTTCCAGTACCGGATTCACCTTTGTTCCGGATATATAGGCTTGAATCGGGGAAACAACCACCCGGATATGATCAAAATGACCCGTATTTTTTATATAGACCCGTCCCTGCTCATAAAATGTTACGGCCGCTTTTATATTTCTCAGCAGGTCATTATCATCCGTGTACCAGATATATCCATCCCGGGTCAGGGATGACTCTGGCAAAGCCAGCAGATTCTCTTGTTTTTTTCCACAAATGGAGGCTGTGACAAACATACCGGGTAAAATCCCGGATGATTTTTTTGCAGGGACGATGTAAAATCCCTGGAGGCGGGTTTTTGTATCCAGTATGCCACTGCTTCTGACAATTTTTCCAATCCATTGAGCCTTGCCGGTGGGATCAAAAATTTTAACCTGTGCATTTTGCCAGTCACCAATGCGTCTTACCTGGTCAATACCCAGGTTCACCCGGATTTCAATATCTTCTGCGCTCTCTATCTTTACGATGGAGTCCCCAGAAAACAGCGTTTCCCCTTTATCTGCAAACCGTTCAACCACAAGCCCTGAATAGGGAGACGTGATTCTTGTATATTCCAGATCTTTTTTTGCTTTTTTCAATGTTTTTTTAGCAGAGACAACCTGTGCTTTGGCAGCCGCCAATTGCGGCTCATAAAAAACAAGACTGGATGAGGGAGTATCGCCAAATCCGGATCGCTTCCAATCCAGCATGGCCTGGTCTGCCTGACGCTGGGTTTTCAATAAATTTACCCGGGCATTTTCCAGTTCAAGCTGGGCTATTGCAAGATTTGCCTGATACTCAACCGTATCAATTTCTAAAATAATTTCACCTGCTTTGATATGCTTTCCCGGTTGCAGATTTTCATTAATATGAACAATCGGTCCGTTCACCTGTGAACGTAATGTGGTGGACCATTTGGACGCAGCTTCCCCATATACTTTTATCCATGGCTGATGAATCCCTGGCAGGATTTCTTGAATCGTCACATTTTTCAATGCAGCTGCCTCTTTTAACTCCACTTGATTATCCGGTTCCATTGAATACAAGGTCACAACTATTCCTGTGCAGATCACAGTGGTAACTCCAAACACCAGCCATTTTTTTAATCTATTGGAAATCTTCATATGATTTACCTTTTTCAAAAAATTGTTACACCCAGGGTCAAAGCCATATCCACACGGTTAAAAATCCTGGATGCTTTTACATCGATAATGTCCGACATCAAATTGAGTTCCTGCTCCCTGGCCGTATGAAGGGCGATAATATCTGCAAGCCCTTTTTTATAGCACGTCTCATAATACAGACTGCTCTGCTTTGCATGTTTGACAGCATTTTCCAGATGGAACAACCTCATTTTCAGGTATTTTGATTTCGCAAAAACATTCTCTGCTTCTTTCATTGCCGTAATAATTGTATAAGCCACATCCATGGCAGCAGCATCGGCTTCTATGCCGGCCGCCTCGGCCTCGTTTTTTAATTTTCCAGCATTAAATAAGGGGTACAGTAGATTCCCCACAATCCACCGGGAAGACCCTGTTGAATCCAATGAAGTAAATTGAGGGGTCTGCTTGAACATCTCTGCAGAAAGCGTGATTCCCGGGAGCATGTCTTTTTGGCTTGCAATAGAAGAAAAATTTGCGGCATCATACCTTGACAGGGCTGCCTGAACATCAGGTCGGTTTGCAAGGATGGCAGCCGGTGCTGCAGGCGCAGAAAACCCGATATTCGGCAAATCCCCGGTAAAATCCAGTTTAGTTCCCGGATACCTGCCCAAAAGGACTTCCAGGTCTCTGACAGCACTGGCATGCTCATCCATGGCTGTTGCCACACCTGATTGGGCAACACCTGTTTTTGTCTTTGCCGTGGAAATATCATCAAGGGTTCCAAGACCTGCCTGGTATTTATTTATAATAGTTGTTTCAATGCTTTGATAAATTTTCACCCGTTCTTTTTGGATATCCAGCTTAAGTTTGTTTGCTTTGACATTAAAATAGCCCTGGAGTACCCTGGCTGCCAGCGAGTCCAGCGCTCTTCCGTAATCGAACTTTTCAGATTGATATTTTTTTTCCTGCGCCATGTGACGGTCGGCAAGTTTCCCCCAAAGGTCCAGTTCCCAGCTAACAGAGAGGGACACCTTATGGCTGGACAAAGAATTTAAATCATCTGCAAATTTATTTCGGGATGCATTGTACCCTGCATCCACCTTAGGCAGTCTGTCTGCATTGGTTCTTGAAAGAAGCAAGCCTGAAGACCTGAGGCGTAATGCCGTAGCCTTTAGACTGTAATTGTTCTTCACGGCCTCATCCACAAGCGCTGTTGCACTTGGGTCATCCAATATATCCAGAAGTGTGGACGTGATCTTAAGATCTGAACTTTTGTCAGGCGCCAGGACCAGTTTATCCGGAAGGTCGGGGAACATGGGTTTAAAAGATCTGTCAAACAAGGAGGCACACCCCTGGGTTAACAATATCATTAAACACGCCAACATAACGGCGTATATTCTGAACATTTTTATCTCTCCTTTAACAATTTTTATTTTTATCTTAACCCTTCCTTAACCCGGTCTGGATTAAAAACTGAGCTATGTTGAACAAAGTGGAAAAAATATCTTGTCTGCCAAAAGATTTTGCCTAATCCAAAAAATTAATAAAAAAAGAGATAAAACCTTGACACCTGTTTTAAAAACCAAATGCTCCGTTCTAATTGTAATTTTTGTATCCATTGCCCAAACCCACGCACAACCACCTGAAAAAAAGCTGATTGCAAAATACTGCAAATAGCCTTTCATTAAAACTCTTCAGACAGGAGGATTAAAAAATGTATCCAAAACCAAGACCTGAGCTTAACTCTGATGATTCATAGAACTTTATATTTGAATCATTAATAGAGTAAGATGCAGAAATTGTGACAAAGAAATCATTAAATCCCAGAGGGTTGAACAGGGTATAGGCACTTTCAATTTCAAACTCCTTGTCTTCCCTGATTTTACTAAATTCAGGATGGCTCTTGTCATAATCACGTTTTAAAAAGGAAATGCCGGTTTCAATCTCCCAGTCATCTCCTTTCAGCATGTGGCTAAATTCAAGACCCATTCCCTTATAAGCAGAACTTGATCCTGTAAGATCAGCATAGTCATAGGTGAGTCCTGCAGAAATCTCATGGGCTTCATTTTCAAAAAAATTACACCCTATATTTAAGGTATGGATGTCTCCGTCCCTTTTTAGGCGTTTATCCCTTTTTCCTGAAAGATCCTTGTCAATATCAATTGTTTGAAAACCATAGCTTAAGCTGAAACTTGTATCCATAATCTGCTCCCAGGTCAAAAAATATCCAATGGTTTCAATGTCGGTTTCTTTTCTTTTTACTCCTAGTAAAAATGGGTCTTCCCATACATCTTCCTGGGAATAATTCATGCCAAGACTTATGGTACCGAAATTACCCATATATTGGGAAATAAAAGCCCCTGCTCCATCATCACCACCCAGCCCCAAGGTTGTACCGGTTTGGGCAAATGTGTAATTCAGACTTCCTCCAAAAAATGGTGAAAATTCAGAAATACTTTTTGAGGACTGGGTAAGGGAGTTGATTGTGCTGTTTTCAGAATCAGAGGCATCATTTAAGGACATATCTTTCTTGCCATAGGCACCACCAAGAAACAGATAACCTGAAAAGCCTCCTTCAGGGGGGGCTCCAGCATAGGCATTAACAAAAAACAGTGATAGTAAAAAAAGTACACATGAACAGGATGCAGCTAACAGTATAACTTTATTCATTTTATTTTATCCTTGTTTAATATTAAAAAACTCATTTTAAATTACTGGACTGAGAATACATTGTATGAAAATGAAAATCTGTTGAAATTGTGTTGAAAAACGTTAAAATTTGTAACAGAAAATCAAAGGAAACAATTACAATTTGAAACATTTTTTCATTGGTTTATAAAAATATGATGTGGTATTCTTCTGTTTGAAATTAAAATCATTAAATAAAAACAAAACTGAACATATGGAAGAGATAAAAAAAACAATTCTGCTTGTGGAAGATGACTTGAGATTATCCCGGCTTGTCAGGGAATATCTGGAAAAGCAGGGTTATGAAATCCTTTTGGAACACCACGGGGCTCTGGCTGGGGATCGAATTCTGGGTGAAGATCCGGATCTGGTTATCCTTGATCTCATGCTTCCGGGAAAGGATGGTTTATCAATCTGTAGGGATGTCAGGGCAAATTATCAGGGCCCTATTCTCATTCTTACTGCCAAGGAAGATGACATGGACCAGGTGGCAGGTCTGGAACTGGGTGCTGATGATTATGTAAAAAAACCTGTGGAACCGAGGGTTCTGCTTGCAAGGATAAGGGCCTTGTTTCGGAGATCCAGCCATGTACCCATGGAATCTAAAAACTCTATTGAGAAAAAGCTTCAATTTGGTTCCCTGGAGATTAACCCGGCATCCAGGAGTGTAAAACTGGCCCATAAAGTAATTGAGCTTTCCACCACAGAGTTTGACCTTTTATGTCTCTTGGCACTGAAATCAGGCAAAGTTCTGGACAGGGAGTTTTTATATCAATCTGTCAAAGGTATAGAATATGATGGTATAGACCGTTCAATGGATGTTGCCATATCTCGACTTAGAAAAAAACTAAAAGACAACCCGGAACATCCCTTCAGGATAAAGACTGTTTGGGGAAGCGGTTATCTCTTTGTTGATGATGCCTGGGACTATAAGCCTGCCCCATGAAACGATTATTTATTACAATTTATGTCTTTTTGGTTGTTGGCCTTTTTGGGGTTTTTTATGTGGTCAGTCCGATAATGGATGAAATTTTTGAAGAAGAAACGATAAAAGCAAATGCTGATCTTGCAAGGGGAACCTTCTTTCTGATTGGTGAGAGGCTTGCCGGTCTGGATGAAGATGCCCAGGATTTGGAAATTAAAAAGCTAAGGCCACGGTTTGGATATCACCTGGCTATTTACAGAATTGATGAACTTAAAATTGAAGATAACGAGAAAGAGGCTTTTTTAAAAGGCCTTATTATTGAGGCTGAGACAATATATAGACCAGACAAGGATATGCTGGTTCAGCGCCTTGTGGGGTCTGGGTCTTTCCGGGCCCAGGCAATGGAAGGCCCCTATCCCGGTGATGAGCTGGAATTAAAGGTGATGATCATTTTCTGGAGCCTTGCCGTTGTGGCCCTTATTCTTCCTGCCCTGGTCTGGGCTTTTTTTCTGCACAGGGATATTAAGAAAATAGAAAAGACAGCAACTCAATTTTCTTCAGGGAATCACAAGGCAAGGGTGAAAGTCTCGAAAGTTTCCTCAATGACACAGATAGCTGTCGCCTTTAATAATATGGCCAAAAAGACTCAGAAGCTTCTTGAATCACAAAAAGAGCTGGGTAATAGTGTGTCCCATGAGATCAGAACACCCCTGGCAAGGATCAAGTTCAGCCTGGAAATGCTCCTTGATTCCCTGATACCTGGCCATGGCGGCAAAAATTATATCAATGAGATAGGTAAGGATGTTGAAGAGATAGAATCCCTTGTGGATGAAATGCTGGCCTATGCCAAATTTGAAAGAGAGCCTGAAACATCCGGAGGACTTTCAAAACATGAGATGGTTTTCTGGCTGAAAACTATTATTGATACTGAAAAAAATAATATATCTGAAAAAAAAATCAGTTTTCAAATCAAATACAAAATGGACAGATTTATCACAAGGTTTGAGCCTGTATACCTTGGCTGGGCTGTGAGAAATCTTATCAGAAATGCCGCAAAATATGCTGGCAATAATATAGATATTATTTTTGAGCCGGGAAAAAAAATCTGCAGCATACACGTTGATGACGATGGTCCTGGAATCCCGGAAAATGCAAGGGATAAAATTTTTGAACCCTTTTTCAGGCTTGACCAAAGCAGGAACAGAAAATCAGGCGGATATGGTCTGGGCCTTGCCATTGCAAAAAGGATTGCCCTGTGGCACAGGGGGTCAATATCGGTCAATGAATCTTTAGCCAAGGGGGCAAGGTTTACAATCAAGCTTCCTGTGAACCAGCTAAGCTCCGGCAATAAGGGCAGGAAAGCATATCCTTGAACAGGGTGGTTCTGAAGCAGATGCAGCTCTTGCCACAGCAATGGCTCAAATTGTACTATCCGGCGAAAGCTGGAACAGTTTTGCTGGAATCATGTCCTGTGTCTATTATGACAGTAAAACCCGAAAGGTATATTCAATGAATGCAGGATACCGTTCCCCCCTTGCCAAAGATCAACCGCTGACAATCTCTGAAAGAGGAGGGGAAACAGTTCTGATTCAGGGGTTTATGGCCGGAGTGGATACCCTGCACCTGCATTCAAAATTCGGTAATCTACCATACAAAGAGATATACAAACCGGCACTCTTGTTTTCAGAAAAAGGATTCCGGGGGTATCCATTGCTCCAGCACCTTATGAAACGAAAATAAAGCGAGAACAGAAAATTTAGTTTAAAATATTTTTCCACTCTTTCAATCTGGAAATAATTTGTTCAACAAGAGAAGGATCACCGGGTTTTTCTGGATTGTCAATTTGGTTTTGAAGTCTTTTGGCCCTTACTTCCGGTGCAGGATGACTTGATAAAAAAGAATGCTTATTGCCAAGGGTTGCAATTTTTTTTAATGCTGATACCGCACTTTGAAGGTTAAGACCTTTTTCCTGAAGATATGCAATTCCAAAATCATCAGCTTCTCTTTCTTCCTGCTGAGAAAACTGAGCATTTATAAGGAGTTCAATTAGGCCACCAAAGCTTGACCTTGCTATATCTCCCGCAATGTTTTCCTGGGAAGCAATGCCTTTTCGAATGGCCCGTCCTGCATAGGCAAGTCGAATTTTCTTTTTAATGTGTTTTTCAACGACATGGCCCATTTCATGGCCAAGCACAAAAAGCAATTCCTCGTCATTGAGCATATCCATTAAACCGCTATAAATTCTAATTGTTCCATCTGCCATGGCAAAGGCGTTTACCACAGGAGACAGATAAACTTTAAAATTAAAATCATATCCGTTCGAAGAATATTTTGTACCGATGAGATTATAAAGCCTTTTTCCGTATAAATTGGATAACGGAGCGATTTTATGCTTTATATCTGACTGCCTGGAAGCTTTTAAAGCAATTTTTTTTACATTTTCATCACTTAATGTAACAGCTTTTATGGCATCAATTCCAGCATCCGTTACAACTGAAAAATCTGTATTTTCACAACCGGCGGAAAAAAGAGACAAGAACAAAATTATTATGATAAAAAAATATTTTTTCATACAAGACATTTAACCCAATTGCAGAATCAGAACAATATTTTTTTTACACTCAACTTACTTGATACTTTTCCTGGGAATATCTCATTTGCAAGCTATAGCAGATAAAACGATGTCTTTTTATCAACTGGTGCAATAAAAAAAATGCAGTGCAATATTTTCATTGCGCTTAATTTTTATGGCAGTTGAATGCTTTAACATATAAGATCTTTATCAATCCATCGTTTTCCGGTGTTAAAAAAAACCATGATAAACAATCTGACTCCTTGAAATAATATCCAAAATGGCTTACCTCATAATTATTCAATTAAATTTCATAGTCATATCTCATAAAATTTCAAATAGTTATCCTGTATTGCTGCTGATTTTATCTCAAATCAAAAGAAACCGGCACGCTTCTGGCAATACAAATTAGTCACATATTGCAGAATAAAAGCTTGCTATAAGGAGGCAATCAATTATGGATAAAGAAGTTTTCAGTTTGTGTTTCATGTGTTCCGTCAGGTGTCCCATAAGGGTGAAGGTCAAAGACGGGCATGTAGACTGGATCGAAGGAAATCAGCATGTTGCCGGCATTGAAGGCAGTCTCTGCCCAAGAGGGTCTGCCGGCAAATCCATGCTCTATGATGACCAGAGAGTGCAGTCCCCGCTCATCAGGGTCGGTGAACGGGGCTCAGGCAACTGGAGAAAGGCATCCTGGGATGAGGCGATTGACTATGTGGCCACACGGATCAAGGAGATCACAGATGAAAACGGCGGCCACAGCCTTGCCCTTTGCGAAAGAACCCAGCTGGCCACCCATGTCAGCAAGACCTTTTTAAAAGCGTTAAAATCCCCCAACCATTTCACCCATGACGCCCTGTGCAAGGGATCTGTCAATACAGCCTGCCGGTCTCTTTTCGGATACAATGACGGCCAGATCGGCATCAATTACGGGAATACAAAAAACATTGTCCTTTATGGCAGAAATATTTTTGAGTCCATTGCTTTAAAAGAGGTCAACGGCCTGATGAAAGCATTGGAAAACGGTGCAAAGCTGACCTACATCGACCCGAGAGTGAATATAACCGCTTCCAAGGCCCACAGATACTGGATGATCCGGCCGGGAACCGATCTTGCCCTGAACTATGCATTGATTCATACCATTTTAAAAGAAAGGCTCTATGACGCGGAATTTGTGTCCAAATGGGTTCATGGACTCAGTGATCTCCAGGAATTTGTTGAAGAGTATACTCCTGAATGGGCGCAAAAGGAAACCGGAATCAATGCTGACGAAATTGTTGGATTGGCAAGGCAAATCAGCAAAGACAAGCCTTCGGTGATTTTTCATTATGGATATCGTGGAGCCAGCCATACCAATGAAATTTATATGCGCCGCTCAATACTGATGCTCAACGCCCTCATGGGAAGCGTGGAAGCCAAAGGCGGCATCTTCTTTAAAAAGGGGCCGGGCGAAGTTGGCGGCAAAGCTGCCAGAAAATTAACCGCCCAGGAATTTCCCAAAATTGACGTACCCAGATTTGACAAGGTCGGAACCCCGGACTTTCCTCTGCCTGATCCCAATCACGGGGTGGCCCAGATCTTTCCCCATGCTGTATTGAATGAAGATCCCTACCCCATCAAAGGACTGATTGCCTACCGCATGGACCCGCTCATGTCCATTGCCGACACAACCCAGACCCGGCGGGCACTGGACAAGCTGGAGCTGATCGTGACCATTGATATCAATTACTCGGATATTGCATGGTATTCAGATGTGATCCTGCCGGAATCCACATACCTTGAAAGAACCGACTGCATCCAGCAGATGAACGGCCTTAAACCCCAGATGTATATGAGGGAAAAAGCAGTCGAGCCCAGATACGACACCATGGACGGTGCCATGATATTAAAAAGGATTGCTCAAAAACTGGGGATCGGTGATTATTTCCCCTACGAAAGCATGGACGAACTTGTGGACTGGCAGCTTGAAGGAACCGGTTTTACACGAGAAGATTTCAAGAAAAAGGGCTTTGTCGCCTATGGGGCTGACCAGATTTTCTGGGACAAAAACAATATTCCCTTTAAAACACCTTCCGGAAAAATCGAATTCAAATCATCCCTGCTGGAAAATGCCGGGTTTGAATCTTTCCCAGAATACGAACCCGTACCCGCACCTGAAGCCGGAAAGTTTCGTCTTGTAGTGGGACGATCCGCCCTTCACACTCATGTATCCACACAGAATGTGCCCTACTTGAATGAGCTGGAAAGTGAAAATGTTCTGTGGATCAATACAGGCAAGGCAAATGAACTGGGCATAAAAGACAAAGACGTGGTTGAAGTGACGTCAGCTTGTGGAAAAGGACAGATCAAAGCCTTTGTCACAGACCTGATCCATCCGGAAAGCGTTTTCATGCTCCATGGATACGGGCATCAGGCAGGACGGGCAAAACGATCCTTTAACAAAGGGCTTTCAGATGCTTTGATCCAGGAAAACGTTTATGACAAGATCGGGGGAAG
Source organism: Desulfobacula phenolica (assembly GCF_900105645.1). Lineage (NCBI taxonomy): Bacteria > Pseudomonadati > Thermodesulfobacteriota > Desulfobacteria > Desulfobacterales > Desulfobacteraceae > Desulfobacula > Desulfobacula phenolica. Next base: position 551,567 of record NZ_FNLL01000002.1, read on the forward strand.
CCCGGCCTATCACGATACCTTTGTATCGGTCACCCCGCTTTAGCATACAAAAAGGTTAAGAACACATGTCTGACAAACAAAGCCTGACAAACAAAAGTCAACAAAAAATTCACAGCAGACCCAACCAAGATTGGAGGCGTTGAATGAGTAAATATTATCTGTTCCAGGACATTAAAAAATGTATTGGATGCCATGCCTGTGAAATCCAGTGCAAGTCCAATAAGAATCTTCCCAAAGGCCCCAAACTCTGCCAGATCATCCAGGTGGGCCCCAAATTTATCGGAGGGCTGCCGAAAATGTCCTTTATTTTCATGCCCTGTTTTCACTGTGAAAATCCATGGTGTGTCTCTGCCTGTCCCACCGGGGCCATGCAGAAAAGACCCGGTGACGGTATTGTTTTTATTGACAAAGAGCTGTGCGTGGGCTGCAAAACCTGTGTATCGGCCTGTCCATGGGGGGCTCCCCAGTGGAACCCGGAAACGGAAAAAGTTAAAAAATGCGATTATTGCAAAGACAGAATTGATCAGGGATTAAAACCCGCCTGTGTAACCACCTGCACCACAGGCTGCCTGAAATTCGGTAACGTGGAAGATATGACCCAGATCCGCCGGGAACGGCATGCGGCATCTGTGGCATCCCTTGAAAACAGCAGTTTTTAAGTGGTAAAGGAGTAAAAATGGCGGAAAAAACCTGTCCGGTTCGACAAACCATTATCTATATTTCTGAACAGATCGGTTCAGGAGTTTTAACAGATCCCAGGGGAAGGAGAATCTCCGAACAGATTCTGCAGTTGACCGAAGAGATTGCAGAGGGTGCCGGCAGTTTGGATCACCTGTCTGCCATTGATTCTCTTGTCAAAGAATATTTTTATGAGAACAGCCCTTTGCCCAACCATGAAACCGGAAAAACTCTGAAAAACATCCTGAAGGAACACAGGGAGATCTTTCAAAGCCATATTGACTCAAGAAACTGCCCGTCCCACGACTGCGGCAAGCTGGCACCATCACCCTGCCAGATGGCCTGTCCGGCCGGAATTGATGTGCCCACCTACCTTGCACTGATCGCCCGGGGAAAGGATGCAAAGGCCATTGAAGTGATCCGGCGGGACAACCCTTTCCCCTGGGTGTGCGGCCTTGTTTGTACCCGGCCCTGTGAAATGATGTGCGTGCGTGCCAGGATTGACACGCCCATCTCCATTAAATTTCTCAAAGCCTTTGCAGCAGAAAGAGCCATGTCGGACCGGGCATATAAAAACCCTGAAAAAAAACCGGATAACGGCAAGCAAGTCTGTGTGGTAGGTGCCGGCCCGGGCGGTCTTTCAGCCGCCTACTATCTTGCTCTCATGGGATACAAGGTCAGGGTTATTGAGGCTCTTCCTTTTCCTGGCGGCATGCTCATGGTGGGCATTCCAAGATACCGTCTGCCAAGGGAGGTGATTGACAGGGAAGTGGCAATGATTGAGGAGCTTGGGGTCCAGATTTCCTATAACACCCGGTTTGGAAAGGATGTCACATTTGATGCCCTTAAAAAAGAAGGCTATGACGCATTCTTTATTGCCATTGGCGCTCATAAATCCTGGAGTCTGGACATTAAAGGAGAAAAAGACTTTCCAAAGGTTCTGGATGCCGTAACCTTTTTAAAGGACGTGGCCCTTGGCAATCACCATGCTCCTGGCAGACATGTGGTGATTGTCGGCGGTGGAAATGTGGCCATTGATGCTGCAAGAACCAGCCTGAGGCTTGGGGCTCAAAAGGTGACAATTGCCTACAGGCGATCCAGAAACCAGATGCCTGCGGATATTGAAGAAGTTGAACAGGCGCAAGAGGAGGGAATCGAGTTTTCTTTTCTCACCATTCCAAAAGAGATCAAAGGGGAAAATGGCGTGATCACAGGGCTTGACTGTATTAAAGCCGAACTGATCAAGAAAAAAGGCTCGGACAGGCTGGCCCCGGTGCCCATACTGGGAAAGGATTTCACCATCCGGGCAGATGCTGTGATCCCTGCCATTGGCCAGTATGTGGATGATAATGGCATGGAAGCCTTTGACCGGGTAAACTGGACCCGGAGGGGAACCATTGAGGTGAACCATGCCAGTATGGAAACCACCATGCCGGGTGTGTTTGCTGCCGGAGACGCAGTGTCCGGGCCTGCCACAGTGATTGAAGCCATTGGGGGCGGCAGAAGGGCAGCCGATGCCATTGACAGGTATCTGAACAATATTCCCCAGCCCAGGATGCCCAAAATTCCGGTAAGGCATACCATAGAGCCCCCTGTTGAAATGTCGGCCGACCAGAAAATGACACTGAAACGCCCAAAAATGGCCATGCTGAACGTGGACCGGCGGCGAACGACTTTTCAACAGGCAGAGCTGGGATATGATGAAGAAAGTGTCCGCCGGGAAGCAGGGCGTTGCCTGCGGTGCGATATCTGCCGCAGGTGCGGCAAATGTGTGGAAATCTGCCGTGACAAGATGGGGATTGATGCCCTGCAGCTTGGCTACCTGGATTTTGACGAACCGTCACAAACAGATTTTAAGGCCACTGCCGAACGATGCATTACCTGCGGGGCTTGTGCGGCAAACTGCGAAAACAAGGCCATGGTGATTGAAGAAAAAGAAGGGCAGCGGCTGTTGAAGCTGTGCGGCATTATTTTGAACAAACAAGAAATTCAATATTGTGAAAAATGCCATGCTGTTCTGCCTTCAAAAGCCTATATGCAGTTTATAGCCCAAAAAACAGGAAATATCACCAAAGCACCTGCTAACGGACTTTTATGCGATATTTGCCAGCGAAAATTGAGTGCAAAAAATCATGTGGCCACACGACCGGCAAAACCCAAATAACTGCCATGCAGGTTGAGCTGCCACAGCAAACAATAAAAGAGATCTGACTACAACAGGTCAAAAAGTCCTTTCATATAAAAAAAAGGAAAACATCATGCAGTTCCAGCGAGGCAATAAAATCGAGGTGTTTAAAAAATCAGAAGACGAGGCATGGGAACCTTATATGGATGATTTTATCGGGATTCACGGATTTGTGACTGACCCGGATAATACCATCAATGATCCTGATGCATTAATCGAGGTCAGCCTTGAGGGTAAAGGCACCCACCGGCTGCCCCAGGATTGTTTGAGATTGATCGGGCAACCCTGAAAAAGTAAGGAAGGCCTTCCCCAGAAAAGGAACAAACAACAATGAAGGTAAAAAATCTTTTAAAAGACAATGCCGGCTGTTTTCATATCATAGATCAGGACCAGACAGTTGAGCAGGCCCTGAAATTAATGTCCGGCTATAGTGTATCCGCCCTGGTGGTAATGACAAAAACAGCATCCCAGGGTATTTTCACGGAACGGGACCTGGTACGGTGCCACATCCTTTTCCCGGACAGGAATATCAGCACTATTCAAATCAAAGAGGTAATGACATCCAAACTGATTGTGGTTGAACCTGAAGACACAATTGACAATGCCATGGGAATGATGATCAAGGCTAAAATCCGCCATCTGCCTGTGGTGTCAGACGGTCGGATCAAGGGAATGATCTGCCTGGAAGATCTGGTGAAAAAACATGTCGGTGTTCTGACCCAGGAGCTTCACTATCTCAAAGACTATATTTCAGATCTTCAGGATGCAGCTCATGACTGATAAAAGCTCCATGATTGCCATTACAATTGACGGCAAAAAAATTTTGGCAAAAAAAAACCAGACCATTCTCCAGGCAGCCAAGGAAAACCAGATTCAAATTCCCCATTTGTGTTACCACCCTGCCCTGAAACCGTCCGGGTCCTGTAAGCTTTGCGGCGTTGAAGTCAAATCTCCTTCCGGCAGGCAGGTGGTGATGCTGTCGTGCATTCTCAAAGTCAAAGAAAACCTGTCTGTAAAAACCGAATCACAGCTTGTAAAGACCCATCGGAAAAAAGCCTTTAACGCCTTGTTGCAGATGGCACCGGATTCCGCCCGGATCAGGGAACTTGCACAGGCGTTTGAAGTTGCCGTTAGCCCGCCGCCCGACGGATGTATCAGGTGCAGGCTTTGTATCAGGGTCTGCAATGAGATTGTAAAGGCCAGGGCCTTGAAAATGGTAAAAACCCAAAACGGCAACCGTGTGATGCCGGAGGCGGGACGCTGCATCGGGTGCGGCACCTGTGCCAATCTTTGTCCGACCAATACCATCAAGGTAACGGACCGGGACAATGTCAGAACTGTTTCCATAAAAGGTGAGACCATAGGCCGGCTTCCGCTGGAAAGATGTGAGGGGTGCGGAAACCGTTATGCCACAACCCGGTTTCTCAGGCATGTGGAAGAAAGCACACTTGACCACCCGGATACAAAGGAACATCACCATCTGTGTCCATCCTGTATAAAATTGATGTCAAACCGGGCTGTTACGGAAAGAGAAAGGATAAAAAAATGACTGTTTCTGCTTTAAAATCCATTTTTACAGGTGTTGGAGGAACACTGGTTCTTGCGGTATTTTGTTCAACCTTTATGCCCATGGATAAACTTTTTTTTATCCTGCCGCTGCTCATTGCCTTTAATGGTGCCATGTCAGGTTACAGGCTGGTGGAAGTGCTGAAAAACAAAATTTTTTCCATCCCTGTTTTTTCGTTTGTGCTGGGTGTGGGAGGAGGAGCTGCAACCTTTGCCATCATAAATTTTACAGGTTCCATGGTTCAAGATGTGTTTTCGCTGAACATGTATGATCTGTTGATCTATATGGCAGTATCGGGAATTACAAGTTACCTGGGAGCAAAACTGGCTGTCAGATATTTTAATTTATAATTTATGTTATGTGCATGTTTAAAAAAAAGGAGAGTCAAATGAAGAAACTTTTTATGTATTTTTTTATGATGGCAATGGTGTTGCTTGTTGCTGCCCAGGTATCATATGCCCAAACCGGCATATCTGCATCCTCGTATAAGGCGGGAGATGTGGTTCAGATCAAAGGCAAAATCGCTCCCGGTCAGGATCTGTACCTGGCCATTGCCCAGCAGGAGATGTTTGCCCCAAAAGACACCAATGGTGTCCATGAAGTCAAAAAATTTAAAAAAGAGACCCAAAAAGGGGCCTTTGATATGGATACGGCCATTTCGCCGTTGTATTATCTGATCACAAATGTACCTGAAAAATTCGGCAAAGTGGACAAGAAAAAGTTCGGCGGTCCCTCTGTCCTGCTGGGCAAAGGCAACGGGATCTACAGCACCACCATGTTTTACCTGAAAAAAAATTTTGACGATGTGGATGCCACGGCCCGTGCCATGATGGGTCCAATCGCCACGGACAAACAATGGAATTTTTTCAGGTGGGCCAATGAAAACGCCTATGGTATCAATACCATTGTCAAAGAAGGCAACCGTAAAGGCAAGGTGGTTATTTTTTCAAGAAGCGTTATCACTGACCAGTCCAGCGGCAATTACTGGGACAAGGACACTTCTGTTCAGCTGGATAAAACCACGGGTGAATTTACCGTTTCTTTTAAATCCTTCAGGCATACCCCTCCCAACACCAAATTTGATGTGTATGTGAACAGTGCCAAATTAGGCGATTATACCATAGAAAAAAACGGATACTGGCTCAACAAGGGTTTCAGGTATATGAATCCTTTGTGGATCGTCATCGGCGCTATTCTTGTGGGCACTTATTTTTCAATGATTGGTGCAGCCGGCGGCATGCTAATGGCTGCTTTTCAGGTACTGGTTGTCAACACAATGGGACCTGTGGGCATCAATGCCGCCAATGTGTTAAAGCCCTCCAACATGGCCCTTACCCTGTTTTCCCCCTTGGGATCTTTCTGGCGGTACGCAATGGTTGAAAAACGGGTGGCATGGCCGGTGGGACTCTCCTTTGGCGTGGGAATTTTTATCGGTTCCATCTGGCTGGGCAAATATGTGTCTGCGGTTCTTCCCATGCAAGCCTATAAAGAATGGCTGGCTGTCCTGGTGGTTATCATGGGCATCAAAACCCTTATGGAAATGACACCCAAGGCCATGAACAAAAGAAAAAACATCAAGGCCATGACCCAGAAATTCAACAAAGAGATCGCTGCTGCCAAAGCAGAAGGACGTTCCGCTGAAATGGGCAGTATTGAACCGATAAAAACAGGTCTTATGGATTACAGGTTTAAATTCTGGGGTGAAGAGTTCAGAATTAACCCGCTGCTTTTCGCTATCCTGGGGGTTGCCATTGGTGTGGTATCCAGGTCATTTGGGATCGGCGGGGGATTTCTCCTGGTTCCCGCCATGACCACCCTGGGCGCGCTTCCCATGTATGTGGCGGTTCCCATCTCCCTTATCGGCACCTGTTTTTCCAGTATCGGTTCGTTCATCGGCTATTTGATGACCGGCTATTTGCCGGACATGACTCTTGCCATTGCCATTATTATCGGCGGATTTGCCGGTGGCATGCTGGGCAGCCGGGCACAGAAAATGTTCTCTGAAATGACCTTAAAAGTGGTTCTGGCCATTACACTATTTTTCTTGTTCTTCAGATTTTTTAAGATTGAAATCTGGATATGATTGCCACGTGCAGACACGGCATTTGCTCAAGTTTGCCCGCAACAAAACCTGAAAGTCAATACCGGATTTGCCAGGGCTTTCATATATAAGGGGTAATGAACCTTGAAACCCGTGTGCTGAATCTCTATAATATGGAATCAGCCACGGGTTTTATGTTAGGATCGTAAAATTTACAACCTGAATAAAATTGTTTGTCTTTTTAGATCCTTAGGAGAATTTTTATGGACGATTTTTTAGACAGGGTATGGGTTCCCATTGAAGCTTTTTTAAGCGGGGCAGTGGTATTTTTCGATACCATTTTATCCCCCCTTGAGATTCTGGGTCCGGGATTTGTGATATTTTTTATTGCCTTTGTTGTCGTCTGCATCACACGAATAATAGCACGAGTTTATGTGACCAAAAGATATGTGAGGCTCAAAGAAGATTTTTCCCACTGGAAGGAAGTAAGAGAAGAGGCAATGAAACATCCGGACAGGGAAAAAGCAAAAGCTCTGGCAAAAAATATCGACCAGGCACAATTAAACAAGGCCTATTATGATTATTTTTTTGAAGGTCTTTTAAAGAACCTGATCTCAACTGTTCTTCCAATATTATTGACGGCAGCCTATGTGACGAAAATTTACACACCCCAAACCCTTTTAACCCGGTTTGGAAATGAATGGATATTTACCTTTTGGTTTGGTGCCTCGTTTCAGGTGAATGTCAGCTCTTTGTTCTGGTTCGTTATATGCCTGCTCCTTGCATTTATCCTCTTGGCCATTCTTAAAAAGGTGTTTAAAAAACGCAATGGTTAACAAAATCCCGCACCCCCCCGGACCTATGTTCAAACTTTTGACAATACTTGTGGCAGCATACTTTATCCTGCTGCCCACAAACCTATATGCCACACAGCTTCATATCAATTCGGAAGGAATCATCACCCACCAGGCAGGGCACCTTTTTTTTCTTTTTTCCATGGTGACCCTTATTTTCACCATCAAAAGAAAAGGCCTGGACAAACAAAAGGGATGGCGCTTGATCCAGTATTCAGCATTTTTTTTTATTGTCTGGAACCTTGATGTCATTATCGCCCATTTCCTGGATAACCAGGCTTATGCCGTAAAAATAGAGAACCTTTCCCTGACCCGGATAAAAGTGGTGGCTCAAAACAATTCAGCGCTCCTGGCATGGCTCTATTATGGTTTAAAACTGGATCATCTCCTGTGCGTACCGGCCATGATCCTTTTTTACAAAGGGCTTTCAAGTCTTGTCAGCGAACATCAGCAGCAGATGGCCAAAAAGGAGAGATCATGATAATCTCGTTTGTTCCCATACTGGCCGTGGATGTGATAGGGTCTGTGGCCATGGTGGTGGTGGCGCTTCTCTGCCTTTACAAGGCAAAAAGGTTGCGGGAAATGGACTCTGACAATGCGGTTTTTCTGTACCTGTTGTGGATCAGTACGGGTTTTACAGTATTTGCCGTATCCAGATCATTCGGCCATATTTTAAGACAGTTTCTCATTCTCACATCCAATGCAGATGCCTGGCAAGCAATCACCTCCTATTCCGGCAGTGTAAACACCGGGTCTTTCATGCTGGTGGGGCTGATCACGCTTTTTTTCAACCAGAGCTGGAACATTAACGAAAAAATTCATTCAAGCCGCAAAAAACTTGAGGACACTCACATAAAACTTATGGATCTCAACCAGACTCTGGAAAATAAAGTTATTGAAAGAACCGAACGGCTAACCAGCAGCGAGCATAAGTGCCGCAGAATATTTGAGCAATCTCTGGATACCATCATGGTAACGGACAAAGACTTTAAAATCATGGAAATCAATCCGGCCGGCATAGAACTGACAGGATACAGCCGGGATGAAATGATCCTAAAAAAGATGACTGTGGGCAGTTTTTTCACTGATTTGTCTGAATGGGAAAAAATCAGCAGCAAGATTGATTCAAAAGAATATATTTTAAACGAGGAAACGGAATTTTTAAGACCGGATAACTCGTCCCTGCTGGTTCTGATGACTGCCGGGGTTGATTATGGCGCATTTGGATGTGAAAAATCCTATCATTTTATCATCAAGAATGTGAATGAAAAAAGAGTGATGGAACAGCAGATTGCCCAGGCAGACAAGCTGGCAGCCTTAGGTGAATTGTCAGCCGGTGTGGCCCATGAGATCAACAACCCCCTGGGGATTATCCTGGGATATACACAATTGCTGTTAAAACAGGAACCAGAGCATCAAGAAGATCTTAAAATCATAGAAAAGCATGTACACAATTGCAAAACCGTTGTATCGGATCTGCTATCTTTTTCACGAAAAGGCCCTTCCACATTGAGTGTTGTTGATATCAACAAGGTGGTGGACGGGGTGGTAAAATTTTTATCCAACCATTCTGATTTCAGAAATATTGAAATGACATTAAATCCGCACACAGGTGACAGGCTCAATATTATCGGCAATGACCAGGAGCTTTCACAGGTGATGGTGAACCTTGTCATCAACGCCTGTCATGCAGTTGACAAGAAAGGCAGAATTGATATTGCCACTCAGAAAACAGAAGGAAACAAAATCCTTATCATGGTAAAGGATAATGGCAAGGGGATTGAAAAAGAAAATTTATCCAGAATTTTTGATCCGTTTTTCACCACCAAGCCGGTTGGACAGGGGACGGGACTCGGCCTTTCTGTTGGATATGGAATTATCAAACGGCACCAGGGTGATATCCGTGTAAAAAGCAGCAAAGGCAAAGGAACGGTTTTTACCATCAGCCTTCCCGCCGACAGATCCGGGATACAGGCAAAAAAAAGGCAGGATAAAAATGACGGCACTTATACTTGCAGTTGATGATGAACAGGATATGACAAGGCTTTTGCAGCGAACCCTTGAACCGGAAATTGATTGCAGGGTTTCCAGGGCGTTTTCAGCAAAAATGGCCCTGTCCATCCTGGAACAGGAAGTTTTTGACCTGGTTATCTGCGATATCAGGATGCCGGGCATGGGCGGATTTGAACTGCTCGAACATATTAAAACCCATTACCCTGATCTGACCGTGGTCATGCTCACTGCATTCGGCAATATCGAGTCGGCTGTAAAAGCGATCAAAAAAGGGGCCTATGACTTTATTCCCAAGCCTTTTGAACAGGACGAAATAATTTTCAAAATCCAAAAAGCCCTTGAAAGAAGTCTGTTGTTAAAAGAAAACAAGCGGCTGTTAAAAGAAAAGGCAACAGATCCATTTGAATTGATCGGAAAAAGCGAACCCATGCAGCGGGTGTTTGATCAAATCAACCTGATTGCAGCAAGTGATGTCACTGTATTGATCACAGGGGAATCAGGAACTGGAAAAGATTTAACAGCCAGATCCATCCATGCTTTGAGTCCTCGAAAAGACAAACCCTTTATCCCGGTGAATTGCCCGACCATTCCCGAACATATTTTGGAAAGTGAGTTGTTCGGATATAAAAAAGGCGCATTTACCAATGCCACCAGAGACAAGGAAGGGCTTTTTCAGGAAGCCGACAAGGGAACGATTTTTCTGGACGAAATCGGGGATATCGGGCCTTCCATCCAGACAAAACTGCTCAGGGTGCTTCAGGAAAAAGAGATCAAACCCCTTGGCAGTACAAAGGTCAAAAAAGTGGATATCAGGATCATTGCCTCCACCAACAGGAACCTGAAACAGAAAATGGCTGACAATGAATTCAGACAGGATTTTTTTTACCGCTTAAATGTACTTCCCATTGAATTGCCGCCCTTAAGAGACAGGATCACCGATATCCCGTTAATTTGTGAACACCTTGTGGCAAAACATTGCAAAAAAATGAAAAAAAAATTGAAAAAAATTTCCAGCGATGTGATGGACCTGCTGATGAAACAACCCTGGCCCGGAAATGTAAGAGAGCTTGAAAATATACTTGTCCAGGGCATTTTGTATTCAAAGACCGATACCCTGCTCATTTGCGATATCCCCATAAAAGATTTGGCTCAAACAACAAAAAATCTTCCGGGGCTTGACAACAATAGCCTGGCATCCTTGTCCTATAAGGAAGCAAAAGAGAAAATTTTAAGGGAATTTAATCACGATTATATCGGGGCCAGGCTTTCAATGAGCAAAGGCAATATCACCCGGGCTGCCAAACACTGCCGCATGGACCGCCAGGCTTTGCAGCAGATCATGAAACGGTTTGATATTGATCCGAAACTTTTCCGTTAATTGAATATATAAATCTAAATCCAAAAAACGTAAATTTTTCTTACATTTTTTAACAACAAAGCTTAGAAACAAAGCTTATCCTCTTTACCATGAGCTTGTTACGATAAAATTTATATTTCTGAAAAAATAAAAAATCCCTCCATTTGATATAAATGGAGGGATTTAATAATAGGAGAAAAGCCTGAAAGTAATAAATTTTCGCCTTTTATACTCTGTGTCAATACATGAGATTAGGCAAATAAAGGATAATGATCGGGAAAATCATCATGATGATGACACCCAAAATAACGGCAATAAGGAAAGGGACGATCCCCTTGAATATTTTTTCCAAGGGAATTTCCTGTTCCAGTACATTTCTTGCCACTCCGTAAACCACATAAACATTAATCCCCACAGGAGGTGTCATCACTCCCATTTCCGTCACCATAACAATAATGATACCAAACCATATGGGATCATAGCCAAGCTCCATGACTACAGGGAAAAAAATGGGCACGGTTAGTGTAACAAAGGCCAGAGCATCCATGAAACATCCGCCGATAAAATAAATCCCGATGATAACCCCCATCACCAGGAAGGGGGACATTTGGAGTTCACTGACCCATCCTGCGATTTCAAAAGGGATTCTTGTAACAGCAAGAAATTTTCCAAAAATCACCGCACCGGCGATGAGCATAAGTACCATACATGAAGTTCTCAAGGTTTCCAGCAGGGATTTTACGAATCCGGCCCAGGTGATCTGTTTTCTGATGATGGCAACGACAAGAACGCCGAAAGCACCAATGGCAGCTGCTTCTGTCGGAGTAAAAAGACCGATAAAGATGCCCCCGATCACAAGGACAAATATGACCAGTGTTTCACCAAGACCCATCAAAGCCTTGAGTTTTTCAATCCATGTGAATTTTTCACCGGCAGGACCTTGTTCCGGATTCATACGGCAGCGGATATAAATGGAGATAATAAACAGCAAGGTGACAAGCAATGCAGGAAAAATTCCAGCCACAAATAACGCACCAATGGATTGCTCTGTCAAAATACCGTAAATAATCAAAACCACACTGGGGGGCATTATCATACCTATACCACCACCTGATGCCACAGAACCGGTTGCCAACTCATCATCATAATTATAGCGTTTCATTTCAGGAAGACCGACCGTAGCCATGGTTGCTGCTGTGGCCGGACTGGAGCCGCAGACTGCCCCAAAAGCCGTACAAGCGGAAACTGTGGCCATGGCAAGTCCGCCCCGGATACTTCCCATGAATTTATAACCGGCATCATACAGCCGTTTGCTGATACCCGAGTTAAATCCAAGCTGTCCCATGAGGATAAATAAAGGAATTGTTGTTAAATCGTATGACCCAAAAACTTCATACACATTTCTCGATAAAAGAACAAGGCCGGCATCCGGTGTGATCATGACGCTGAATCCAACAAAGCCGACAATTGCCATGACAAAAGCAACTGGCATTTTTGTCAGAAACATGATGATCATGATGACAATACCGATTATACCAATAATAGTTGGACTCATTTTATTTTTAATTCTCTCAATTTTTTAATGTTTTGAAAAATAGACTCTATTATGGTAACAGTGAAGATCAACAAACCAAAAGCGAGCAGGTATACAATGTAATAGATGGGAAATTCAAGGTTCATGGAAACTTCGCCTGTCTCATGTATATCCATTGCATACAGAAACATCTGCCAGGTGATCAGGCAGAATAATATAAAAGTCAACGTACGGGTTACAAGTTCGAGAACAATCTGCTTTTTTTTAGACATCAGACGTACAAGTATTTCCACGCCGACGTGACCATCAACTTTATATGTATATGGCAAAGCCGTTGCAACCACAATGGTTGCCAGAAAACCGACAAGCTCAACAGAGCCGAAAATAGGATGCTTGAAAAAACGACCAATTACATCAACAACCGTCAGCAGCATCATGACTGTCAAAGAGGTAGCACCGATGATTTTTAAGAGACCGGAAAATTTATCCAGCCCTTTGGAGAAAATGTTCATAAAATATCCTGCTTATAAACTAAAATCTAAAACAAATAATTGACCGGCTTTAGTAGAACCAGCCGGTCATTTACCGTGGATTAACGCGTCAATATTACATATTGGTTTTGATGAAATCCACGACCGCTTTTCCATCCACACCCTTTTCCTCTGCTTTCCGGATATAATCTTCAATAACCGGAAAGGCAGCAGTCTCCCATTTTTTTGATTCATCATCCGAAAGGCTGATCACTTTTCCGCCTTTAGACAAAAAGAATTCAAGACCTAGTTTATCGGCTTCATCCCAGGCTTCTCCATGCTTTACAAGCCATTCCGCGTTTATTTCTTCTATGATTTTTTGATTGGCAGGACCAAGTTTATTCCATTTGTTTTTGTTCATAAAAACAGCCATTGTGGTGGTATAAGCGGTTGAAAAATTTTGAGTCATATAATGAACAACCTCGCCTAATTTCCATCCCTTGTTAGCCTCAATAGGATGAGAAGATCCGTCAACAACACCTTTTTGAAGCATCTGATAACATTCTCTCATGGATTTGCCAACCGGAGACGCACCCAGTGCAGCCTGCACAAGCCCACTGGTCCCGGTGCCCCTGAGCTTAAGGCCTTTGAGATCCTCCATGGTTGAAACAGCTTTGTCACGAGTATGGATAAGACCTGGTCCATGGGCATGAAGAAACATCATTTTTGAATCATCAAATTCTTCGGGTTGAAATTTGTTTAAAACCGCATTGGCAACTCTAGTTGCCTGAACACCGCTTTTATAGCCCATGGGAAGATCAATGGCAGATGCCACGGTAAAACGCCCCCTTGAATAGGCAAGAACCGTCATGCCGATGTCTGCAATTCCCTGAACGACACTGTCATAAGTCTGTGGGGCTTTGGTAAGCGTTCCTGCTGGAAAATATTTGATAATGACATCACCGTTGGTTCTTTTTTCTACTTCTCTGCACCAGCTTTCTGCGAGTTGACTATTAAAATGTGTGGGGGGAAAAAAATTTGAATAGGTTAATTGAGTCTTGGCCGTTGCATTAAACCCCAAAATTAAACTAAAACAAAAAATCAAAAAAACTATAAATGTAATCTTTTTCATTTTGTCGATCTCCTAAAAAATAATGTAATGGAACTCAAGATCAGCTCCTGACCCTGTAATTTGGAACAATCTTACGGTTTTACCTGGGGTTTCACCTCCTTTCACCGGAAATGCAATTAATAGTGTTACAATGAAACTATAACTAATGTAGGTTTAATCACTATATTTAAAAGGACAAAACCATGTCAAGGAAAAAAAAAGTTTTGGGGAATAAAAAAATACATTAGTTTGGTTGATATGACAACTAAATATTTACAATAAAAAAGTATGCCATTGCGTCAAAATTTTAAGACCGCTCACCACAAAGCCCCAATATAAATCTTTCCCAACCCACTGCAAAAAAAGTCAAATCTCAACCATTTAAGAAGGCATAAGGTTGCAAAACGAACCGGACAAGATCCTAATAAGGTTGATATGCAAACTAATATAGAAACAATTTTTAATTATAACTGACTTATTTTTTTTATAAAATTTGAATATATCAGGTGTTAACAATATTGATTTAGATGATAATAGATACAATAACAGATAAAGACCGGTATAAAAAAAATAAAAATAAATTCTTGACGTGTAGCTGCAATGTATCTATAAAATGTTTAACTAGTAGCTGATATATACCATTTCATGGCTACGCTGTAAACAGGAGTTTGAGGCATCATGACAAGTGGCGATGAAGACTATCATGACAAGCTTGAATCAGATCACAATCGCAAAAAGGTTAAATTTGAGATTTATGGTGAAGAAATGATCAAAAAAATCGTTAATTCAAGCGGCAACAGTGGAAGGGTTTACCTTCCGCCTGAGTGGATTGGTAAAAAAGTCAAAGTAGTAAAATGCTAATTAATAAACCTATCAGGATGATATTTTTAATTAATAAAATACATATGATAAAAATATCCGGAAACAATTGTAAGGTCGAAGACTTGACAACATAAAGGCCGAACTGGTAAAGAAAATCGGCAGTAGCCGGATATTTCCGTTTCAACGGAGAAAACCTTTACCATCAAAGCAAATGCAGTGATCAATGCTATCGGCCAGATATGGATAATAAAGATATTGATTTTTACAATCTTGTCTGGAAGAAAAAAAGAAAACGAAATGATCCGGCATTACCTTCAAAACACACTTGGAGATGCTTGATGACGGTGATAATGAATCAAATGATTCATTCAAGCAAAATTTGTGCAAAAACCCGGCATCCGAATTTAAGTAAAAATTTTTTGCCGGTTCTGCTGGAAGGTTTAAACACTGTTGACAATTAAAAGGAGAAAAAAAATGACAACTGTACCAGATAAAATTCAGACTTGGCAAATGGTAACACCATTTAAAAAAGACAGAGAAACCGGTGAAGTAACGCCTGGCAAACTTGAAAAAACCGAAATTGATGTTCCTGAACTTCAGGCGGGAGAGGTACTGGTCAAGGTAGCAGGTTGTGGTGTATGCCATACAGACCTTGGATATTTTTATTTTGGTGTTCCCACTGTAAACAAGCCTCCTCTGACACTGGGCCATGAAATTTCCGGAACTGTTGTGGCAGCAGCCGATGACGTAAAATCCTGGACTGGAAAAGAAGTAATCATCCCTGCGGTCATGCCATGCAGAAAATGCTATCTGTGTAAAACAGGACGTGGCAACAGATGCCTTGCCCAGAAAATGCCTGGTAACAGCATGGGAATTTATGGCGGAAATTCAAGCCACATACCAGTACCTGCAATTGATCTTTGCGAAGTAACAAATCGTGGAGACATCCCTCTTGAAAAACTTGCTGTTGTTGCTGATGCCGCCACCACTCCTTTTCAGGCAGCAAAACGTGCGGACGTTCAAGTGGGTGATAACACCATTGTCATCGGTGTCGGCGGTGTTGGACAATATATGGTCCAGATTCTCAAAGCCCTTGGTGCTGCCAATGTAGTTGCCATTGATATTAACCAGGAACGCCTGGATAACATGTTGAAAAACGGTGCGGATTTTGTCGTTAATTCAATGGGTAAAACCTCGAAAGAAATTGCCGGTGAAATCAAAGCATTCAGAAAAGAGAACAGCCTGCCCTCAACCGGCTGGAAAATCTTTGAAGTATCCGGGACCAAACCAGGCCAGGAGCTGGGTCTTGCACTCTTAAGCTTTGTAGGAAAAATGGTTATAGTCGGATTTGGTCCGCAAAAGGTTGAATATTCCATTTCAAGACTCATGGCCTTTGATGCAGAGTTGATCGGCTCTTGGGGATGTCTGCCGGAATATTATCCATCCGTCTTGAGTATGGTTACCAGCGGAAAAATCAATTTTGAAGAATTTGTCCAGACCAGGCCTATGAGTACCATACAGGAAACTTATGCTGAAGCTCACAAGCAGTCTCCTGATAAGAGAATCGTACTTGTACCTGATTTTTAATATTTTTAATATTTTATAAGGATTAAAAAATGAAGTTAGAAGGAAGAAAAGCCATTGTTACCGGTGGAAGCCGAGGCATCGGAAGAGCTATTGCCCTGATGTATGCAAAAGAAGGAGCGGATGTTCTTGTAAACTACCACTCTAATGATGCGGCAGCAAAAGACACGGTTGCAGAAATTGAAAAACTGGGACGCAAAGGTGTTGCTGTGGCAGCTGATGTTGCAAATTACACAAGCGCACAGAACATGGTGGATGAATGTGTAAAACAGCTGGGCGGAGTTGATATTGTTGTTAATAACGCCGGTGTTTCAAAACCCTCCATGCTGCTAAAAATGAAAGAAGAAGACTGGGATTCCATTATTGATATCCATTTGAAGGCCGCTTTCAATACAACACAGGCTGCCGGTCGCTACATGAAAGAAAAAAAATACGGCAAGATCATTAACGTTATTTCAACTGCAGGCATTTTCGGCACCATTGGCCAGATCAATTATGCATCTGCAAAAGCCGGAATCATTGGATTTTCAAAATCTGCTTCCCGTGAACTTGGCAGATACGGAATCAATGTAAATGTTATTTGCCCCGGAATCACAAAAACTGATATGACAGGCAAACTTCAGTCAGATGAAAAACTTCGCAAGATTTATGAAGGCAGAATTCAGCTTGGCAGATTTGGAGAACCCGAAGAGGTTGCCCCTGCATTCGTATTCCTGGCTTCTGATGATGCAAGTTATATCACAGGACAGGTACTGGGTGTGGACGGCGGCTATATAGGATAATAATTTTTTGAAATAAATGATAATATTATATGGCAAATAAAAAACCATAAAATTTAAATATTAAAGGAGATTTAAGATGAGTCTTGAGTGGATGCCAAGAGAAAACGAAGTTAAAGATCATGCGTTGCATAGAAATCCCCATTGGGGAACAGAAGCGCCCTGCACTGTGTATGAAAAAAAACCATTGACCGACCCAAAGGGCAATGTTGTGGATGGACTGTTTGTATCCTGGATCACCTTGAACAACCCCAGACAGTTTAACTCTTATACCACAGACATGGTAAAGGGTGTTATTGCAGGGTTTGAAAATGCATCTCTTGACAGAAGCGTTGTCGCTGTTGTGTTTACAGGCACAGGCCCCTATTCTTTCTGTTCCGGTGGGAATACAAAAGAGTATTCAGAATTTTATTCAAAAAGATGTGATGAATATGGCCAGTACATGGAATTGTTCAACCACATGGTTGATTCAATTCTTGCCTGCAAAAAACCTGTTATCTCCCGTGTTAACGGCATGAGAGTTGCCGGTGGCCAGGAAATCGGTCTGGCATGTGATATTGCCATATCTTCCGACCTTGCTATTTTTGGACAGGCAGGCCCCAAACATGGTTCAGCACCTGCCGGCGGATCTTCGGATTTTCTCCCCTGGTTCCTGACAGCTGAAGATGCAATGTGGAACTGCGTATCCTGCGAGATGTGGTCAGCCTATAAAATGAAAGCAAAAGGCATGCTTTCCAAGGTTGTTCCTGTTCTTAAAATAGACGGAGAGTGGGTCAGAAACCCAACTATCATCACTGACACATATGTTCAAGACGGTGAGATTGTTTACGGCGAATACAAAACCGGACAGGATCTCAAAGACGGTCGCGCACTGATCAAACAGCACCAGGCCAACGCGGATTTTGAACTTCTTGATAAAGAAGTCAACACTGTAATCTGGAAGTTTGCCAACCTGTTCCCTGGCTGCCTGATCAAATCCATTGACGGCATCCGTCAGAAAAAGAAATTCTTCTGGGATACAATGAAAAATGATCACAGACATTGGCTGGCTGCAAACATGTCCGGCGAAGCATTCCTGGGATTTGGCGCTTTTAATACCAAGAAAATTACCGGTCAGGATACGGTTGATTTTATCAAATTCCGTCAAAACGTTGCAGATTCAAGACTGTGGAATGATGAAATGTTTGCTGAAGTAATGGGTAAACCTCAAGAATAGTATCAAAACAAAAAATATCGTATCAATAATTACTGATACATAGTTTAAAACATTTATGGTTCAAAGCCTTAAGAACGGCTTTGAACCATAAATAATTTTGGAACAAAAGATTTAAAAAAAACGCTATTCCCTGTTTCAAACCTACGATCTTACTCTCCTGTTCAACACCATAGATTTTTTGGACATGATGGGATTTATATGATAGGCTTGTTATGTCTTCTGACGAATTATTTTATCATTAAATTAATTCTTTAAATCAAGGAGGGTAATATGACTTATCGATCTTTTAATTCACCTGTTATTCGAACAATGGCTGCCTCGGATCTGGAACGAATCATTGAAATAGACGTCAAGGTTCTGGGAAAATCAAGGCCTGAATATTGGGAAATGAAGCTTGAATTAGTGTCAAAACAACCGCAATTTTCCTCTCTTGTTGCTGAAATGGATGGTAAGGTGATCGGTTTTATTATCGGAGGTGCAAGCAGATGGGAATATGGTGTTCCCGAGAATATCGGATGGGTTGATACCATTGGCGTAGACCCGGACTATCAGAGAAAGGGAATCGCAAAGATGCTGTTCAAAAAAATGACACATGAGCTTAAAAAAATGGGGGTAGATACCATCACTACTTTTGTAAAACGACGAGACCCGCTACTTTTGGAATTTTTCAACAGCCTGGGCTTCCAGAAAGGCGACATGGTAAACCTTGAGCTGGATATTTAAGGGAAAATCCGGTTGATGCAAACAAATCAAATAATTTACAGCTTTACCCTTTTTGACTTCAAAGGGTAAAGCTGCTTCTTCGTTTTCAGGCCTTCCGGCGACGATTTTCCTCAATGCAGTCAAAGGAAAATTTTTGCCCGTGTAATCAGCTTAGCCCATGCCAACCACTTCAAAACTATGAACATTCTTTTTGCATTTTTTTAAGATATGCCTGCAACATCAATCAATCAAAGCTATTGTATTTTTTAAAACAACTATTTTTTTTCTTGACATATAGTTACGATGTAGCTTATAAGTGATCACATCGTATCAGATACCGTAGGCGTTTTTTTGCCAAAGCGCGATTTTTTGATTCGATTTTAAAGGCTTATTAGCTCTGAACTAATGGCATGGATTTTGACAGCAAGGAGAAGGGGATAAAATGAGGTATGCAGAGACAGGGTTTAATTTAGAGGTTGATCTAACCCGAGGAAATATTGAAAAAGTCGCAACCGACCCAAGAGATACAGAGCTTTATCTTGGGGGATTAGGTACTAACGCCAAGATATTATGGGATAGGGTTCCCCCTGAGGTTGAACCTTTTTCTCCTGAAAATTTATTAATTTTTGGTGCCGGCCTTTTGTGCGGGACACCTGCGACCGGTTGTAATCGTACCATTCTTACGACCATTTCGCCTCAAACCAAATTAATGGCATTTTCAATGATGGGAGGATTTTGGGCACCGGAATTAAAATATGCCGGTTATGATAAAGTAATCCTTCGCGGCAAATCTCCAGACCTTGTCTATTTGTGGATCAACAATGACAAGGTGGAAATACGGGATGCATCTCATCTGCACGGAAAAGGTGCTATTGAAACAGCTGAAATCATTAAAAAAGAACTCAACGAGCCCAAAGCTCAGGTGGCCGCTATCGGGCTTGCCGGTGAAAACAGGGTGTATTATGCTTCTGTCGAGCAGGGCAGATCCAGTGCAAGTCGAGGTGGCATAGGGGCTGTCATGGGTGACAAAGGCGTAAAAGCCATTGTTGTCCGGGGAACAAAGGACATCAACCTTTCCCAGCCTGCTGAATTTATGGAACTTTGTAACGGCGTTCTGGAATACATCAAACACCGGGACGGAAACCCGATCCCTGGAGTTATGCCGATCCTTGCCGGACTTGGATCTCCCCAGGAAATGAAAGTTCATGATGAAAAATGGCACACTGAAAATTTTATGTGGGGAAATTCCCGTACCCGTCGAAAAGGATTCTGGACTGAAGAAGTCGAGTCAAGCTGGACAGAAACCCTGGAAAATGCCAGAACAAGGCTGATTTCCTGCTTTAATTGCCCCATGAAATGCGGTGCAACGCTTTCTTTACCGGGACTTCCGACCTACATGATGAAATGCTTCACAAAGTTAACTTATACAATGGGTGCTTTTTCAGATTTGGATTTTGGTTTACGAATCGCTCAAAAAGCTACAGAGTATGGATTGGACGGATTTTCAACTCCACAGGTCATGGCCTTTGGCCTTGAACTTCTGGAAAACGGTATTTTAAGCGAAGATGACTTTCCAGGACTTCCGGAAGACAATGAGGGCAAGTTTTATTATCTGCTTGACAAAATTGTCAATCGTGAAGGAATCGGAGATATTTTGGCCAATGGTACTTATTGGGCAGCCAAAGAGATCGGCAATGGTGCGGAAGAATATGCACACAATAATATCAAAAAACACGAACAACTGCCGCTCAAACTGTCCATGCTCAATCCGATCTATTTTCTTATGTATTGTACCGGCGAAAAAATGAACATTACTCAGATTGAAGGCCAGTTCCCTCAAGCGCCTTTTCCCAAAAAAGAACACAGAGAAAAATTTTGTGAGGACTGGATTCAGGTTCCCCATGAAAAATTCAAGCAATATTTTATCGACTGGGAATTGCGCGGAGAAAATTCACTTCCATTCTATCCAACAGTTGAAATGACCTGTGATATTGTTGACTGGCAAGAAAGAATGCACTACATTGATGATGCTTTAGGCCAATGTGCAGGTCTGTCATCCTTTCCTTTAAAACCGCCGTATCACATCCACAATTATCCTAAATTTATTTCAGCCGGTGCCGGAATTGAGATGGATGAGGAAAAATTGACAGCGGCCGCCACAAGATATCGAACCTTAGTCAGAGCCTTTAATATAAGACGAGGCATGAGAAGAAAAGATGAAAAACCGCCTGAAGATCACTGGAAGAAAAGATTTCCCGAACTTGAAAAGGAACTCTTGGACAGTTACTACAAACTCAAAGGGTGGAACAATGACGGTATTCCGACTAAAGAATTCTTGAATAAGATGGGTTTGGACTATGTGGCTGAGGAATTTATAGAGCGGGGAATCTTAACGGATGCTGAAGACGCTCCTTTAGAAGAGTCATCAGTTGAAAAAGAGAATAATTAGAGTGGAGGGCGTGAACCTTGGGTCATAAAGAGAAGAAAATAATTAAAACAATAAAAATTGATGTAGATAAATGCAATGGTTGCAGAGCTTGTGAAGTCATCTGCTCGGCTTTTCACGCTTCACCTAAATATAGCAGCAATAACCCTGCCAGATCCCGTATCAGAATTATTCGAGAACCGCTAAGAGATATTTATGTTCCGGTTTATGCAGGAGAATATACTGTTGCTGAATGTGCCGGCAGAGACAAATATACAATTGACGGCAAAGAATACGATGAGTGTTCCTTCTGTAGAGCATCCTGCCCATCCAGGGATGAATTTAAAGAACCTGATTCCGGTCTTCCTCTTAAATGCGATATGTGCGAAGGCGAAGAAGAACCCTTGTGTGTCAAGTGGTGCCTGGTTGATGCGCTGACCATCGAAGAAAGAGAAGAAGAAGTCGAAGAGCAGGAAGAGCAGGAGGATATGGAGATCGGGTTGGAATCATTGGCAAACAAATATGGCTTGGATAAAATCATGGATGCCGTTGCCCGACTGTCACAGAAAGACTAAATCAATAAGGCAAAAGAAGAGGATTAATAAAGACAGTGGAAACTATAGCCCCCTTCATAGAAGTAATAGATGAGATAAAAGAGGCCGGTGGAGACGTCTTCAAGTTATGCTTTCAGTGCGGATTGTGTGATTCGGTTTGCCCGTGGAATAAGGTTCGACCCTTTAGCATGCGCAAGCTCATTCGAGAGGCGGCTTTTGGTTTAACTGAAATAGAAGGCGAAGATATATGGCGTTGTACAACCTGCGGAATGTGCCCGTCACAGTGCCCCAGAGGCGTCAAACAGATAGATGTCAGCGTGGCCCTGAGAAGAGTGGCAACCGAATATGAAGTTTTTCCAACTTCTGTCCGGTCTGCCCGTACTGCCCGAGCCAGTCTGATTTCCGAAGGCAACCCCTTGCAGGGAGACCGTAA